>NZ_JH379477.1 GCF_000235885.1 Leyella stercorea DSM 18206 | reverse complement strand
GGAGACGCATATTTAAGCAATCAATGGTAAGAAGAAACATGAAATTTAATCGTATGGATATTATCATATCAATGAATATTACAAACTTAGTTCGTGGATGTGGTGATAATGGATTTGTAGTGTCTTTAACTATTTCAAATTTTATGTTCTTATTGCTACATTTCTGTAAATGAAGAACTACAGGTGTTAAACCTTTCTATACAACAATGCGACTGTCACTACAAATCTAATAGTTGCAGTCGCTATTGTTTTTATTGAGCCTATAGTTGCAGTTTGGCTTAGTTGCCGGATTCTGTAGTCTGTCTGATTAACACGCTTTCTGGATGTTGCAACTGGATTGCTCTGATATATTCCAACCTTTAAAATTGACACCTCCCATTCTTTATGCCTTTCTTTAAATTTATGTCTTAAAGGTATAAGGAAAAAGTACATTCTGCATCATTGCCAAACGGGAAAATACATCAGCAATGAAAATCATACCTGAAAGCGGATTTTACATTCCAGCCAAGGCTGTCACACATTCCTGACGGATAGACCGAATGTAGTCGAGCATCACAGAGGGATTGACACTCTTGCCGTCCATCTTGCAGGTGATGTGCAGGTGTTCGCCGGTACTGCGCCCTGTGGAACCTGTGATACCGACCACGTCACGCGGATGGACCAGCGTGCCCCTGACAACAAGAATCTTCGATAAATGGCAGTAGCTGACGGTATATCTGCCATGCTGCAAGGTCACATACTTGCCAGAAGTCTTGTCCTGGCCGACCTTGATGACCCGACCGGACGTCATGGCCATCACTTCATCGCCCCGGGCATGCAAGTCCAGTCCGCCATGAAACTTTCTTTTCCCGGTAAACGGGTCCTTGCGATAGCCGTAAGGTGAAGTGACCCTGATACGGCGCAGCGGATAGCTTACGCTCAGATAACGTTCCATCCATTTCTTCTGATCCATATCTTCTGATGCCGGGGTATCTTTGGAGATTTCTTCCGTGGAAATCCCATTTTCGCAAACCGGCAATGTATGTTCCGTACCATTACCTGACACCTCTACCTTGTAGCGTGCAGGAACGGCGGCAACGGTATTGAATTGTGCTTTGACAGAAGCTGCCCACAACCAGACATTCGCCGCCATCAACCATAAAAATTTTCTCATAATGGCAAAGATAGCATGCTCGTCTTACCCATCTCCTGCTATCGAAAGATTTCCTTCTAAATATGGTATATTTTATTATTTTAAATATGATTATTTGTCTCAAATCATATTTCAAGTGCTAAATTTCATGCTTTTTAATCACTTATATATCCGCTTATTAATCCTCAGAACAGAATCATTCTATATTTGCGTAATATAACTTTATAATATTATTTAGAATATGAAACAAGAGCATTTTGAGTTCAACGAACTGCCTTATCAGACACTGGCGCGTTTCGGTCTCACGCAAGAGATGATTGAAGACCTGCCCATGCGTGTACTCGAAGAAATCGGGAGAGGCGGCTATTCACCGGTACTGCCCGTACGTGTGACCGACGAGAACGGCGAAACCATCGAGAGCCGCAGCCGCTTTGCCTTTATCCGCATGGAAAGCGGAGCGGTGGATGTAGTCTTCTATCCCGCACTGAAGTCCTCGCCGCTGGAACGCTACGACGAGAACCAGCAGAAACAGCTGCTGGAAGGCAAGACCATCATCGCTGACGTGGAGATGGCGGACGGACGCCGCAGCAAGTCATTCGTACAGATTGACGAAGGGACCAAACAGGTAATGTATGTCCCGACCCCCATCATCGCCCGCAACCTGAAAGTGCTGGTCGGAATGATGCACCTCGGTACGGTGGAAGTGAACGGCATGCAGCATGGTGAGCCGCTGACAGTAGCGGTGGAAGGCGAACCTGTTACGGTAGGTATTGACCTGCATAACAAGACCGGCATCCGTTTCTGTGCCGGCGACGCGCAGAAATGGAAGGAACAGCCCAAGAGGGAATGGGACAAATACACCTTCGGCTGCTACGGCTGCTGGGTGATGGACGACGACGGCAACCTTGATTATGTCCCCGAGGAGGAATACACCGAAGAACTGTGGAACGAACAGAAGAAGAGCGGTGAACGTAACCGTGCAGCCGGTCTTCACAAGTAGAACCTGACCAATCAAAAAAGTATGGCACAACAGAAATATTACCCCGAAGAGATTCTTGTCGAGAAAATGCAAAGCGGTGAATACGGTTGGCTCGACTATGTCAACCATTACTCTGCCGAGTGGCAGGAGGAATATGCGGACTACTGTGCAGACAAAGGCCTCACGGTAGGCGAAGACTCCGCAGCCGCCTTCGTCCGCTTCAAGGACGGACAGCTGGAGGAAGCCCTGGAACGCGGCGACGCTTGACAAACCAACATCATAACATCAGACTATGGCGATACGAACAAATACCAACCCCCGGCAGATGGACTTGCAGCCCGAAATGCACAGCATACTGTTGCGCAACGGGCTACAGGCCCATGTTGCGTTTGACGGAGGCGGCTACCGGCTGATCGTGCAGGGACATGATTCGCCGTTGCTGGTCTATCCGATCACCGAACGTCAGATGTTGGCCCTGACGGACTGGGGAACCAATACGGCCAACAAGAAAGCCTACAATGTGCTTACGAGCATCATCGGCAAAGACTTCTACATGCCCAAGAACTTTGTTCATGCCCGCAATGCCAACGGACGTGTGGCGATGGGGCTGCACGGCTACCGCATCGGCATCGGCGAGTACGGGCACCTGGGACGGCTGGGCATGCCTCCGCCGTTCCTCGGCTGGACTCCGCGTCACCAATGGGGTTTCCACCTGCGCAGGGTCGGCGGACAGCTGTTCTTTCCGGGTCCCTCCATCGTACCCGAACGGCCCGACGGACGCATGAAACCCGGTGAGCTGCAATCGGGCGGCTACGGATTCTACTACAAAGGCCGTCAGACGGAACCTCCTGCCAGGGAGCAGGACGTGCTTCAGAACCTGCAGGCGGCCATCACACCGCTTGTCAGCCGTCCGCGCAGTACGGAACCGGCACGTCCCTACAAGGAACTGATAGCCTCTCCGGTCTATTTCTCCAACGAGAAATGGTCGGAATGTCTTGCCTCACACGGACTGATCGTGGATGCGGAGCAACGGACGCTGACCGTACAGTCAGAAAACGTACAGGCCGACATGGTCTATGACCTGACGGAAGCGGAAGTGCATACACTGGTCAAAGCCTCCATCGAGGAGCAGCCCGTGGAAAAGCGTCTGGAACTGCTGAACGACATCATCCGGGCGGATTATGCCGAGAAAGTGACCCTGGAACAGCTCAACAGCAGCGACTGCATCGCCATCAGACTGCATCCCGAAGTGCAGCAGGAACTGGAAGAGCGGCAACGGCAGGAACAGGATCTGTTTCAGCCGGAAGAAGCTACGCTGCAGCAAGCCTCCATACAAGGTACGGTCGGTGCCGCCGTGGACGGACGTGACCTCCAATACCTCAACGAGAACAAGGGATGGTACCGGGAGGAGAAACACGGTCGGGAAGTCGAGGTGAGCGAGATCGCCGTACAGCCGGCAGAGACAGAAGGGAAATACAAGATGTCCGCTGTCATAGACGGTAAGGTCATCAGCCATGAGATCAACCAGAAGGACTACGACAAGTTCCTTGCCGTGGACGACTATCACCGCATGAAGATGTTCTCGAAAATTTTCAGCGAAGTGGACATGAAAACCCACCCGGAAGCAAGCAAGGGACTGGGTGTGAAAATCTTTGCTGCCCTTACAGCCGGTGCAGTGGTCGTCTCGGAGGTCGCCCACGACCTTCATCACCATCATCACCAGCACGGCCCGCATTTCCACGGAGAATGTTTCGGCGGTCCGCGGCCGTACTTCAAACCCGGTGTGGACACTCCGAGGGATGTGGCCATCCGTTACTTTGAGGCGCAAATGAACCAGGATATCAACGAAATGAGAAGAGGAAGATAAGCCTATGAGAAACGGAGACCTTACCTACGACGACTTCCTGCAACGCCTGAACATACAGGACGTGCTGATTGATGCGGGGTACCACCTGAACCGCCGGGACGGTTTGCGCTATCCTGCGTATGTCCGTCTGGACAACGAAGGCAGACGCATCCGTGGAGACAAGTTCATCGTGACGCAACAGGGGAAATGCTGTTTCCACGCACAACAGCAGAAAGTGTATAACATCATCTCCTTCATCAAGGAGCATCCGCACTTCTTTGCGGAGTATCATGCCGGCATGTCTCCGGACAGGCTGGTAAACCTCGTTTGCAACAGACTGCTGCACATACCCGTCACGGAGCGGGAAACCCGGATAGTCCAGCCCAAACGGGATGTGAAACCGTTCCAGATGACAGACTACGACATACACAGATTCAATCCGCAGGACCGGGAAACGCAGAAGAAGTTCTATCCTTTCTTCAAGCACCGCGGCATCGACCTGTATACGCAGTATGCCTTTCACCGGGATTTCTTCCTGGCGACCAGGCACCGGACGGACGGCCTGCAATTCACCAACCTTGCCTTTCCGTTGTCCCTGCCCAGGTATCCGGAGCAGATTGTCGGTCTGGAAGAGCGCGGTCGTCCGCGTATGGACGGAAGCGGCAGCTACAAGGGCAAGGCCGAAGGAAGCAATTCGAGCGAAGGACTGTGGATTGCCAACCTGCGGGAACCGCTGGTCAAGGTCGGAGGAATCGCCTGGTTTGAAAGTGCGTATGATGCCATGGCGTTCTATCAGGTAAACCGGGAGATGATCAAAAGCAATCCGGACCTGTCCCGAAAGAGCATCTATGTTTCTACCGGCGGCACACCGACTGACGGACAGATCCGTGGAATGCTTACCGAAACGCCTGCCGCCAGCCATTTCCTGTGCTTTGACAACGATGCCGCCGGACGCGGCTTCGTCGAAAGGTTCAAGATGATTGCCCAGGAAATGAACATCCCGCCCGACCGCATCAAGGTGTTTCCCATGCTGCCCTGCTACAAGGACTGGAATGACGTACTGCTCGAAAGGACCAATCCGGAATACCTCAAGGAAATAGAGGGACTGATAGAACCGGTCGGAGTACCGCATTCCGAAGAAAAGGAAGAAAACAGCCGGAACAACGGCTTTCACCGCTAAACACATCAGACTATGCAGACAAACCGTTCTTCAAACCGTTCCCTGGCCTATACGCCGCACACCGGGCAGTTCATTATTGACGAGCTGCCCACACTGCTGCTGTGTACGGCAGCATGGGTGTACGGCGGCATGGAGGGACTCCCGCTGACCGTCGCTGCCGTATCTGCTGCCGCCGCACTGACGCTGCTGTTGCTCTACCGCTACATCTATCTGCGGAGAATCCGCTACTGCATCGGTACGGAACAGATTGTCAGTGAACACGGCATTCTCTACCGTAAAGTGGACTATATGGAGCTTTACCGCATCGTGGACTTTCAGGAGCACCAGAGCCTGCTGCAGCAGCTTTGCGGACTGAAGACGGTGCGCATCCTCTCCATGGACAGGAATACACCCCGTCTGGATCTCATCGGCATCCGCAGCAGGGAGGACATCGTATCGGTCATCCGTGAACGGGTGGAAATCAATAAACGAAACAAGGGAATATATGAAATCACGAATCATTAGCCTGACTGTACTCGCCTTGTCGGTGTGTCTGCTTCCACAGGCGGCCAAAGCCCAGGTTGCAGCCTCCAATCCGCTGGAGTGGACAGCCCTGGCGGAAGGGAATGACCTGATAAACAAGCAGATCGAGAAGCAGATCAAAGGACAGACACGGACAGCCCTGCTGCAGAATACCATCGCCGCCGAGTTCAACCGGATCCACAAATGGGAAAAGCAGTACAACAGCTATCTCAAGACGGCCAGCGGCTATGCTTCGTCACTGAAAGCCTGTACACACCTCTACAACGACGGTGTACGGATATTTCTGACGCTGGGCAAGCTATGCAAGGCAGTCCGGAACAATCCGCAAGGCATTGTGGCAAGCATCGGGATGAACAACCTGTATATTGAAACGGCAACGGAACTGGTTTCCGTGTTCACGCTTCTCAACGATGCGGTGGCCAAAGGTGGCACGGAAAACATGCTGACCGGAGCAGAGCGCAGCAAGACCCTCTGGGCACTGAATGACCAGCTGGCAGCTTTCAGCCGGAAGCTGCACCTGCTTTACCTGAGCATACGCTACTATACCCTGAACGATATGTGGAACAACGTGACGGCAGGCATGCTCGACCGGGACAACGGCGAAGTGGCACGCATGGCCCTGTCACACTGGCGCAGGGCGGCTGCTCTCGCACGATAAAAATGAACGGATATGAAAAGAACTATCTGGATAAGCCTACTGCTTCTATGCTTTGGAATCGGCAAGGTACGGGCACAGAACGACCCGGTGCTTGCCGGCATGATTCTGCTCTACACGGAAAAGGCAGAGAAGGAACTGAAGAACCAGGAAAAGGTCATGCTGATGCAGACCACCGGCCACGTGTGGACAAAGGAAGAAGTGGAAGCCACGACCGACCTGCAACGGGAGTTCAACAACTACCTGGACTCTTTCCGCTCCATTGTCTGCTATGCGGCACAGATCTACGGATTCTACTACGAAGTATCGAGACTGACAGACAATATGGGGGACTTTACGAAACAGCTGGGACGCAGTCCGGCCAACGCGCTTGCCGTCGCCCTCTCCGCACAGCGCAACCGGATATACCGGGAGCTGATCATGAACAGTGTGGAGGTCGTGAACGACATCCGAACGGCCTGTCTCTCGGACAACAAGATGACAGAAAAGGAACGGATGGAAATCGTCTTCGGAATCCGGCCGAAACTCAAGACCATGAACACGAAACTTCAACGGCTGACCAAGGCGGTGAAATACACCACCCTGGGCGATGTCTGGCATGAGATCGACGAAGGGGCATGCCCGGCAGCAGACAAACGCGGTATCGTGGATGCAGCCAAACGACGCTGGCGGCAGATAGGAAAGAATGTTAGACCTTAAAAAAAAGAATGACAGTATGGGATTTTGGGATTCATTATTGAGATACGGCGGCAAGGCCGTAAAAGGTATGGGAAAAGCAACGGTCACCACCGGCAAGAGTGTGGGCAATGCAGCCCTTCACCCCTCGCAGACCTTGCGGGGCGCAGGACAGGCCATCAAGACGGCCACCGTCGGCGGAGCAGTCGGCTACGTGGGTTGGGAAAAACTGACGACGGACAAGAGTGTGGTGCGCATCGTGAGTGATGCACTCATCGGAGAACAGGCAACAGACTCCCTTTCGACCACGGCAGAGGGCGTGCAGGCACTGACAGACAAGGCCGGAGAAACTATAGGAGCCATCGGTGATGCCATGACAGGCATCCATTCAAAACTGGACGGTGTAACGAACTTTCTGCAACAGACCGCCAACGGAGGAGCCTCCGATATGCTCGGCGACTTTCTCCGCAACCTCGGACAAGGAAAAGTGTCGGGGCTGAATATGGCAGGACTGGTAGCGGCAGCGTTCCTGATATTCGGCCGTTTCGGTTGGCTGGGCAAGATTGCCGGTGCATTCCTGGGAATGATGTTCATCGGCAACAATGCCGGTGTACTCCGCACACCTGACGCAGGTAATGCACAACGGGTACAGACACCCGACCCTCCGGCGGAAGAACAGAGGCACAACGGAGGAATGAGAAGATAGAAAAGACAATTCAATAAGCATTGACAATGAAATATACAGAAGAAATGATCCTTTCCTCAGAAAGCGGATACTGTATGCCTTTCGAGGAACGGCAGGGCAAGGATGTGGAGCTGTCGCTGGGTTACGGCGAGCAGACCGACCCGGTGACGGGTAAGGAATATTTCCACCACGGCATCGACTTCGACGTGCGGTGCTACACGCTGGCAGCCGTTGCCAGCGGTATCGTTTCGGGAGTGGGAAACGACCCGATGCTCGGCATCTGCCAGAGCATCCGTTATGGAGAGTATGAAGTGACTTACGGACATCTGTCGAACGTGTTCGCCCAATTCGGACAGCGAGTAAAAGCCGGGCAGCCGGTCGCATTGAGCGGTGACAAGCTGCATATCGGCGTGAAATTCAAAGGTGAAGAGTTGAATCCGCTGGAATTTCTGACCATGCTCTACGGTAACATACGGGCCATGCAGCAGCCGGGCTTCACCGGCCTGGAGATGAGTCTGTCTACCGACTATGAATCGGACAGGCGGGAAATCGAGGAGCTGATGTTGCGCTTCCTGCCCCACTACATGGAGGACCTGCAGCGGGGTGCCTACCGGCTTCCAGCACATACGGAACAATCGCTCCGTCACATCTTTACGATGGGTGCAGCCAAAGAGTACTTTTACGAGAATATGCCGAGCATGGCCAATCCGCTCGGATTGGGACAGAAAGCCATGCCGCTTGCCTGCAAGGTACAGAATCTGCTCATCGCCGACTTCCTGCATTACCTTGCCCTGCGGCACGATGTGTACCTATCCACCATGGGCGTTGACATAAAAAAAAACTCTATGACGAAGCCCTGAAAAGCGGAGATGTCATCGACCCGCTGGCGGAACTGGACATTGACATCCAGAGCTTCGACATTCCCCGGGCAGTAACGGTCTATCCGGACCGGGCCGGCATCAGGTGGTGGACGAAAGCCTGGTTCAACAACCGTGAAGAGGGAGAAACAGCCGTGGAGATCGAACGGGAACAAGCCATACGGTTCATCCACGGCAACTTCGAAAAGGACGCATGGCTGGAAGCCTTTTATCCCAAGCAGATGGAGGTTTACCACCAGGCCATCGAACAGACGAAAGAACAATTATTGATGAACAGGAAAAATATATGATACACAATGGACGGAATCAAGCATAGCAGAGAGTTTGCGAAGTTGGAACGCCTCGTGAGCGACTATTTCAACTGCCATATCGCTCCGGTCATGTCAAAGACGCGGGAAGTCCTTCATCAGCGGCAGGTGGAAGAAATGAAGGAATATTCTTCTTCGGCAAGCGGCATCCTGAGCATGATGGCATCATCGGCACAACCGTTCCATGATCCGTATCAGCAGCTCAAAGTGACCGGTGAGTGGAACTCGAAAACGACAGAAGATTATGTGGAGATGTGCCGCACGGAGATAGCCGGCTCGGAAAAGATGCAGCACGACCTGGCATACATGGCCGGACAATGGCGTGATACGGTCGTAAAGGAAGTGGGCCGGGCACGTTACGATGAGTTGTCGGCACAGCTCGGCTGCGACCTGGCCTATGCCTATATGGACCACCGGGTAAATGACATGATGATTGACCGGCTGGTGAAGGAACGGATACCCCAATCGTCAGCCGCCTACATCCTCCGCAAGGCCGGAGAGTCCAGTCTGCTGGGACTGTCACAGACACTGAACCGTTCGCCGCTGGCCGAGGAAATCGAGGCACGGAGCGAGGCAGCCTACCGCCCGAACGGATGGGAAAAAGGAGCCGGTCAGGTATTGGGTGCGGCAGCCGACACCCTGATGATGGGCGGTACCGGTTCATGGACGACACTGGCTAAGTTTGTCGGTGCGGACATAGCCATCTCCACGGTAGCCGACAGCCTTGAACCTGACAGACCGGAATCCCTTTCGGTGGAACAGTGCATCAGCAAAGGGGTGTTCGGAAGCGGGAGGAATGTTTTCGAGGATTTTCGGAAGGAAGCAAACCGGTTGTCGACGAAAGACAACAAGGCTATCCGCGAAGCCAACGGACGGTTGAAGCAACCCGTTCCTGTCATGGAGTTCAGTTTCACGGAATGGGTGCAGAACCCCGGCGCAGGCATACCCTGGGCAGATGTACTGCACCAGGGGAAACAACGTCCGCAACGGTACAAGGACGTGCCGATGGTCGTTGCTCCCGGACAGGAGGAAGCCTATCTGCGGGATTTGAAATCACAAAAAGAAACAGAAACCTATGTGGCAGAACAGCAGGAAACCATGGAAGAAGAGAAAGACAAGAATCGGAAAAATGCCAATCCGGACGACAGAGCGGCAACACAGGAACAGCCGGGACAAGACACCCGGACAACACCGCAGAACGGGAACGGTTGGGACGGACTTCTCGGCACATTGGGGCTGGACGGCATGGAACATCTCATCGGTAACCTCGGTTATGTGATGGCCATGCTTCCCGATGTACTGCTGGGCATCTTCACCGGCAAGTCACCCTCGCTTCGTATCGGTGACAACCTGCTGCCAATAGCGAGTATCGTAGCGGGCATGTTCGTGCGTAATCCGCTGCTGAAGATGCTTCTGATCGGTCTGGGAGGTGTAAACCTGCTGAACAAGGCTGGAAACGAAGCCCTGCAGGAACGGAGCGAAGGGAAACTGAATGTAACAGGCCAAAACGCTGCGCTGTACCGCCGCTATGCGGACGAACCGTTGAATCCCCGTATCGAAAATCCGGTCCTGCAAGGATCGACGCTGATAGCTACGATAGACCGGATACCCTGTACCATCCAGTTGTCATCGACGGTGGCGGAAGCCTACCATGCCGGAGCATTGCCGCTGACTACTCTGGCAAATGCCGTCCTTGCCAAGAGCGACCAGCTCCGGCAGACAGCCTCACGACACTATGAAGACGGACAGCAGGAGACAATCGTGCGGACAAGGGGAATCCAATAATCCTAATCATCAAAAGAAAGACGATATGAAAGAGAAATCGCAAATCGAAAAGAAAGCCGAAGAAAAACAGATAGACCTGCTTTCTGCGGCTTTGGGCGGAGCTTCGAATGCCGGAGGCCACTGGCTCAACGCAACGGGAAAGGGATATCCGCTCTTTTATCCCAAGGGTGTTTCGGTCAGTGCGTTCAACGCCCTATTCATGGCATTGCACTCGGACAGGAACGGTTGCAAGACCAACCTGTTCACACTCTTCAGCGATGCCAAGGCGCAAGGCATATCGGTACGTGAGCATGAGCAAGGCGTTCCATTCCTGTTCTACAACTGGGACAGGTATGTCCATCGCAACAATCCTGAACTCATCATCAGTCGGGGCGACTACCTGAAACTGAGCGAGGAAGAACAGAAACTGTACAAAGGTGTGCATAACCGTGAAATCCGCACGCTGTTCAACATTGACCAGACTACATTGCCCTATGTGGACAAGGAACGCTATGAAGCGGCCCTGAAACGCTACGGCAGTGCCGTGGAGAGAGGATATACGGAGAGCGACAACCGTCAGTTGCGCATCCGTTTCAACGACTTCCTGCTGAAGATGCGTGACAACCTTGTACCGGTACGTTCGGACGGAAGCGGTGTGCCGCACTACGAAACGGACAAGGATGCGGTCTATATGCCGCGACAGAGGGAGTTCGGACACTACCATGACTATGTGCAGGAAGCCCTGCGGCAGATAGTGAGTGCTACCGGCCACCAACAGCGGCTGGCACGTGAAGGCATGGTGATGAAGAAAGGCGTGGCCCCATCAGAGGATGCCATCCGACAGGAACGGCTGATCGTGGAGCTGGCCTCGGGTATCAAGATGCTGGAGCTGGGTCTGCCGGCGCGATTGTCGGAAGAAAGCCTGAAAACAGTGGAATACTGGTGCCGGGAACTGAAGGAGAATCCCAATCTGGTAGCTGCCATCGAAAGCGACGTAAACAATGCCATCGAAGTTATCAACAAGGCGGAACGCGGCGAGAAAATCGAATATGCCACGCTACGCAACCGGCGTGACACCTCGACCATGCAGGAACAGATGCCCAAACACTATTTTGTGGCGAATGAAATCCGGCAGCATCCGGACAGGGAATCGAAAAAGATAGTCCTGGTCATCGACCCGCAGGCAAAAACGGCCGATGTAATCCTTCCGGCCGGAGCTTCCACGGAAGTGGACAACGAGATACCGGGCATGAACAAGGGACGCATCGCACGGGCCCTACAGAAGGAAGGTATTGAACAGGTACGCTTCTTCAATACGGACGGTGCCCTGGGCTACCATCCCGATGATAGCTATTTTGCCGAAAAGATGATCACGCTGGCGAGGCTGAAAAACTGGGCCATGGAGAAACTGTCCACACTTGATGTGTCCTCGGCCGTCAAACGGGCGAACGAAATCGGGTTTGACCAGGTGGAAATGATTCAGGACGACAAAAGACGCTGGGCACTCTATCTGAAACCCGAAAACAAACCGGGGTACAGCATCTATCCTGACAAGGAGGATATAAACCGTTTTTTCTCCACGCTCAAGCAGTCGATGGATAATATCGGCAAGGTACGGATGGAGCTGGCGCACAAGTATTATGCGCTGGCGGAAGTCAAACCTGACCTGAAGGTGGACCTGTTCGGCAGCGAAGCACCGGAAATAGACTTGAACCGTATCCAGCGTGTTTCGATATTCAAGACCAAGCAGGAAGGCATCCAGTGCGTTGCCACCATCGACGGAAGAAAGTCACCGGCCAGAAGCGTTACACCGCAACAGTGGCAGCGGATGTGGATAGCGGAAGACCGGGACGGCTACAAACGCCATCTGGCAGCCGCCCTGTTTGCCGATGTGCTGCAAAAGGGCCGGTCAGAGGATAAACATACCGGGGAGAAACAGGAACAGGAGGCCGAACAGCGACAGAATGAAGCGACAGTACTGGAAAGACCGGAAAGCAAGAGAAAAAACCTTTCCCCACAACAAGAAGCATGGAACGAGCTGAAGGAGAAGCATCCCGATGCCATGCAGTTGGTACGGAGCGGTAACAAATACCTGCTTTTCAACGAAGATGCCGTGCGCAGTGCAGAGCTGCTGGGGCTGACATTAAATAAAGGGGACAGAGTCCCGTACGGATTTACGGAGTCAGCGGAATTTCGGGCAAACCTGCTTGACAGCTACCTGCCGGAGTTCATCCGTGCCGGCGAGCGTGTAGTCATTACGGACATGATTGCGAAAGAAAACCGGAGTGCCGAACAGGAATCCTACAGAGGCATTCACAGATAACTATATGGATATGAGCAAGAATCAAGAATATGCAGCAAACTACGCAGAATTTGCCATGGAGCAGATGCGCCGATACGGAATACCAGCCTCGGTGACACTGGCACAGGGTATACTGGAAAGTTCCAACGGGCAGAGCCGGCTGGCAAAGAACGAAAACAACCATTTCGGTATCAAGGCTACTTCCGCATGGATTGCCGGAGGGGGCCGGTACGGGATTTATACCGATGACCGTCCGAACGAAAAGTTCTGCAGCTATGACAACGTCGGTGATTCCTACGAGCACCATTCACGTTTCCTGAAAGAGAACAGCCGCTATGCCCGCTGCTTCACGCTTGCCCCGGATGACTACAAGGGATGGACGGAAGGCATCGCACAGGCGGGTTATGCCTCAGGCGGACAATATGCCGAGAACCTGCAGAAGATCATCGAACAGAACGGCCTGCAGAAATATGACCGGCAGGTGATGCGGGAGATGACCCGGCAAGGCCGGGAGTTCGGGGTGGAGAACAATCCGCTCCGAACTTCCGGAAACGCACCGCAAGGCACAAACTATTCGTTTCCAGTGGAACGCAAGGAGTTCCTTTTCGTGACCTCGCCTTTCGGTATGCGCCAGGACCCGACGGATGGAACCCGGCAACAGATGCACAAGGGCATCGACATACGCTGTAACGGTGATGCGGTGCTGGCAACTGAGAACGGTGGCAAGGTGGTGGCAGTGAACCTGAACAGAAATACACCCGGTGGCAAGTCGCTGACGGTGGAATATGCCCGTGAGGACGGCAGCAAGGTACAATGTACCTACATGCACCTCGGGGAAATATCCGTCAAGACCGGTGATACGGTCCAGGCCGGTCAAAGGCTCGGTCTATCAGGAAATACGGGTACACGGACAACGGGCGAACACCTGCATTTCGGGGTAACGAACTTCTATGCAGACGGTACCCGGAGAGAAATTGACCCGGCAGCGTATCTGACCGAAATTGCCCGGAAAGGGCATATCAGGCAGCAAGTGCTGCATAACGGAAACGACCTGCTGGCCCGATATAAGGGATTGGAAGAGCCTGCCGCAGACAAAAGCATTTCACCCGACGGATGGATGAAGAAACTACTTTCCTCCGAGGACAGCGGCGTGGGAATGTCGGGATGCAACGATCCCGTTGTGGAGATGGCAATGACCGCCTTCAGCTCACTCATGCTCCTGGCCGTACAGATTGACAGGAAGAATGAACAGGAACAGATGGAAGCCATTTCGGAAGCGGCGGACAAACGGCGAATCGACTTGAAACCGCTTGTACCGGAGATGAAGAGCTGTGAGCTGACCGTATGTGAGAACGGGAAAGCCGTCCTGAAGGCGGACAACGGTTCGCTGAAGGTGTCACGAGAACTGACTGCTGCCGAATTGAACCGGTTGTCCGTAACGCTGAACAACGGCTCGCTATCGGAAGAGTCCAAACGGATGCGTGTAGCCGGTATGCTGAATACGGTCATCCTTTCGGAAGCGGCCTCCCGTAATTTTGAGCAAGGGATGTCCCAACAGCAGGAACAGACGGAGAATCTGAAAAGATAGATGCAAGGCGATATGATAAAATGCGTGATGATACAGCTATGCAGAGGTCTGTTCGGACTGTCCTACCTTGTTCTGTATGTCCTGTCCTGCTACCTGATTTTCGGCTTGACGGCCACGCTCATCATCGTGGGCGTGCAGCTGCTTCTCGCCGGATGGCTGGTCTGGTCCATGATACGCGCACCCGATTAGAGGCGGTACATTCTCAACTCAACAATCAATCAACCACATCCTGCTTGTCGGGAAATCATGTTTCACATTAAAAGACAATCAAGATGATCAAATGCAATGTTACAGTATGCGGCGTAATCGGACGTGATGCGTCGATACGCACGAACAAGGAAGGAAAATCGTTCCTGGTGTTCCCGCTTCGGGTGATGATTTCTGCTACCGAAGGGAAGACTGCTCCCATCGAAGTGGATGTCAGCAAGGAAACTGCCGGCGAGGAGACCGGAAGCTACCGGAACAGCACCCGGGTCGAAGTGCAAGGGACAATGTTCCTCAAACACCGGGGCGACCGGATCTACTTCAATCTCTTCGCCAGTGAGATTGGAACGGCTGATGTCCATGCGGCGGATGCAGTCAGGGGAGTCATGGAGTTCCGCGGCAAGGTCGGTCAGCAGATCGAGGAAAAGAGGGACAAGAAAGAACAGCCCTATACGATGTTTTCGGCCTTCAGCACGGAGAAGGTGGAAGACGGGTTCGAGTACCAATGGGTGCGCTTCTTCTGTTTCGGAAAGGAACGCGAAGCCTGGTTGCAGCCGGGCGTGAAAGTGGAAGCCAAAGGAGAAATGAGCCTTTCTGCATACAATGGGAAAGTGAACGTGTCCTGCAAGGCGGAAGAACTGGCCCAGTATGTAGTGGAATCGTCTAACCTCAATCAGTAAGCGATATGGCCGGATACAGAAAACAGCATAGCGACGGGCCGAACAGCGAGGACAAGGCTCTGGACCTGTTCGCTGAAATGATGATTGAAAAAATCGAGAGCATCCGTCAGGACTGGAAGAAGCCCTGGTTTATCGAAGGCACGCTGCCATGGCCCCGTAACCTTTCGGGACGCGAATACAACGGCATGAATGCCTTCATGCTGCTGATGCACTGTGAGAAAGAGGGTTACAAGATTCCGCGCTTCTGCACGTTCGACTGCGTGCAACGGCTCAACAAGCCCGGCAAGGACGGTCAGGAACTGCCACGGGTTTCCGTCTTGCGCGGAGAAAAATCGTTCCCGGTCATGCTGACCACCTTTACCTGCATTCACAAGGAGACGAAGGAAAAAATCAAGTATGACGACTACAAGAAACTGTCCGAAAATGAGAAGAAGGAATACAATGTCTATCCGAAGATGCAGGTGTTCCGCGTCTTCAACGTGGCACAGACCAACCTGCAGGAAGCAAGGCCGGAGTTGTGGCAAAAACTCGAAACGGAATATATGCAGCCGAAGCAGGAAACGGGAGAACAGTTCAGCTTTGCCCCGGTCGATGCGATGATTAAGGATAACCTTTGGATATGTCCTATCAGGCCGCAGTACCAGGACAGTGCCTACTATTCCATTTCGAAGAATGAAATCGTCGTGCCGGAAAAGCGTCAGTTCGAAACCGGAGAGGCATTCTACGGAACGCTGTTCCATGAAATGACACATTCGACCGGTGCGGAAGGCGTACTCGACCGGATAAAGCCGACTTCTTTCGGTTCGGAGGAATACGCCCGAGAGGAACTGGTGGCCGAACTGGGAAGTGCCTTGACAGCCCAACGTTACGGAATGGCCAAACATATCAAGGAAGACAGCTGTGCCTACCTGAAAAGCTGGCTTGACGCGCTGAAGGAATCACCGCAGTTCATCAAGACGACACTGTTGGATGTGAAAAAGGCTACCTCACTGATTACGCAAAAAGTGGACAAGATTGCGCAGGAACTGGAACAACAGGTCGGTGAAGAACAGAAAACCGCACCGAAAGAGAAGATGTTCTACTCTTCCGTGGCCTATCTCCAGTCCGGCTATGATACGGCACGGCTGGATGCCTTCAGGAATAAAGGGGATTATGAGGGGCTGCTGACGCTTGCCAAGGAGTATTACGACGGCAACGGCATGGATGAGAAAGATACCTATGCGTCGCCTCTCCAGAACCGGGGTGACGACCTGCTCATTGAGGACAAGGACTTTGCTGTAGTGTATAACGGAAGTGTGGGCGGAACCTATGAGGTGATGCTGAAATGTTCGGAACAGGAAGTACGGAACCACATCACGCGCTACGGCATTGACCGTGCCAGCAACGACGTCAGGGAGGTGGCCAAGGATATGACAGCCGAACGGTTTGCAGCCATGGCACAGCAGAAGATTCCAGCATTCGAGATGCCAAACGGAGAGATGCTGTATCTCGAATACAACAGGGAATCCGACAGCCTCGATGTCGGACATGTCACCAATGCGGGACTGGCTGCCCGGCACACGTTCCCTTATGACCACAACGAGACACTGGATGCCAACCTCCAGAACGTGAACGAGAAGCTGAACGAAATGGAGGAATACCAGGAGAAAGAGCAGGAAGTGGAGTATCAGGGCGGAATGCGCCGGTAGAAACAAAAATGGACAAGCGGAGTCAGTCGGCTCCGCTTGTTTGTATCTTACCGGTCCAGAAGCCGGTCTATCATGACCGACAGCTCCTCCAGTCTGCAATACCGGTTACTGCCGCCGGTGTAGTCTTTGGCATGTGAAGCTGTGCGTATCAGAAAGCTGTCCAGCTCGATTTTCACGCCGCTGCCCGTTCGGGAGAATGTGGATGAATGACTGATATATACAAACCTGCCGTTACGTTCGATGAAACAGGAGGTATCATAATGACCTTTCAAACTGGAAACCACTTTAGCCCCGGAAGCGGTTGCGTACCTGGTGAGTTCATGGATAAGAGCCGTCTGAAACCGGCGGTATTCCCGGGAAACGGAGCAGCCAGCATCCGCAAGGGTCGCAGCCTGCCACTTGGTGTAAAATTTCTGTGTCATATTCTCTGCTGTTTTAATTGTGTAAATAGTTTTCCCAATTCTCATGGTCAATGGTCAACTGATTCATTTCCCAGTCGTATTCCACTTCCGGCATATTGGAATAGGGAAAATAGACGGTGTAACCTATCTGTCCGTAGGAGCAATGCAGCGGCGTGACGCATATTTCCTGACCGAAATACGACTTTGGCGTACAGTATTTCCGCCAATTGAAACGACCTGCAACGATATTGCAGCAAAGCATCTTTAGTGTCATGATGCCTTTCCAACTCTGATAATCTTTTGTCTTAACTTTTTTCATCTGTCAATGTGCTATGTTATAATAAATTTCGGGTTCACTTGACACGTTGTAAATCCAACTGCCGCAACGTACCAGCAGGGCATTCTTGCCGTAATAAAGCTTTTTCATTCCGGATATGCTTCCCGTGCGGTGGAAGTTCGGAAAACGGCTGATGTCTATTCTTTGTGCATCTCGCTTATAAAGTGTCTTGGTTTTCATTGGAGCGTGGTTTTTAATGTTTCATACAAGGTCTTTATCATAGCTTCGGCATCCTCCATATCGCTGACAATGTCCTTGATATGGTAAGGCGCACCGTTTCTGCCGTGGCCGTCCGTACCTATCCACAGATAGGCTTCATAGTCAGGGTCAAAGTCCTCGTAATAATCCTCTATTTCGCTGATAAGGCTGCCGGTATCGTTGCCTTTCATGCCGACCGTGAAAAAGAAATCCTGCCCCATCTTCGTATAACGCTGAAACTCAAACTCCACCCGTTTTTTCTTTTGGATGTCAGTCTTCACTTCCCAGCCCAAACTGGCGGCTACTGCGGTAATTTGTTGAATTGCTGTCATATCGGTAAATTTTTATTTCCCTCTTCTTGAAGCCTTCCGACTTCGCCCAAGGGATTGTTTCATGTGCGGTCCAAACGGTGGAAACAAGAACTATGGGCAAGCAGCCGGGAATGAAATTTTATGAAATGCCGTAATCTTTGATTGCGGAAAGTTTTGTCAAATTTCCTTTCAGGAAGCGGCAGCGGTGCTTGACCGATGTTCATCCGCCGTACCTTTGCACCCGAAACAATCCTCACGGCGTGGTCGGTCTGCAGAAATGGATAATTTCCTTAGAACCGGAAGAAATACGAATAGAAAAGGAAGGCAAGCGGTAGAGCGTGTAAGTATAAAAGGAACAGGCTGTCCGACAGGAAATCCACCCGCCGGTGAGACGGGTGGACAATCAAAACCTGCGAATACGTCAATAATGGTAATCTACCACACCTCCGACATAGAACGTCGTTCCGGGTTCGAGTCCGCAGACAAACTTCACAAAGGAAAGGGATGTCTCGGCATAGGTGTTGGTGCAATCATCATTCAGATAGAAATGATAATCGGTGTCCAACGGATTTGTCAAAGCCTTTTCAATGGCATAGACCGGTCCCCATTCCAGCATGTTCTCGATGGTAATGGCTTCCGCTTTCTTGCGTACATTGGCAACAAATTCGGCTTTCCACTGCTCCACACCGCCTTTATAGAGGATGGTATCTTCGGATGTCTGCTCAAACATTTCTTTGGGCAGTAAGTATGTCACCAGATTAGATATTGCCTCCTTGCGCTCTTCCTCGCCCATATTTGCGCAATAGTCATAAAAACTGAAATCTCCGCCAATGAACGTTTCTTCGGTGATGTAATTTTCCTTGCTGATAGGCTTGGTTGAAATCTGAAAAATACTGCTGTGCATAACGATAAATTTTAATGTTAAACTTTTTTCTTCCCTCTGATAGAGCCTTTCGGCTTCCTTTTCGGGATAGATTTTACATGCGGTCCAACAGCAAGGCCAGGACGGTAAAAGGCAAGTAAACGGTCAGGAATTTAGCGGAATACCCAAATCTGTGATTTGCGGAAGGCTGCCGTTCAATTCTTGAACAGCTTAGCACACAGCGGTACTTGACGACCGGACAGACGCTGTACCTTTGCATGGGAAAATCACACCGACAAGGAGCACCGAAGCGAGAAACGTGGAAAACGCAGCGTAGCCGATAAAAGGGAAAGAAAACAGAAAGTAAAAAAGAAAGTCATTAAAAGCTGTCTGGAAAAATAGGTATAAAGGGGCTTACCGGCATAAAACAGCATTTCTCGGGTTGTACTCATATTCATACATGTAGTCATAGTCAGCCTGTTTTTAACTGAAAAACCCCGTAACCGGCATTGAACATGGTTCAGTACCAGCCATGGGGTTTCAATAGGATTGTATCCTATAAGCATTTTCAATTCACTATCGTAAATTCATTGATATAGCAATAGGCATCCGAATTTTCCTTTTCCCATTCCTCACCCAGCGTTTCGGCATCCTCCATGGACTGGATGGGTTTGCCTGCTATCTCTCCAAGCCAGTCGAACAGGGTCTTTGTGTCTTGAAAGTACTCGAAATAATACTTGTCATCAGCGGTACACAAGTCAACGAGGTATCTGTCGGGAAAATATGTTCCTTCGCTGTCGTTGGTCTGATAGAAAACACATCCCGGCTCTTCTGCCTGATAATAATAATGGAGTGACGGGAATTTCTCACAAACAAGGTCAAAGACTTCGTTGCAAGGTGACCATGCCGTTTCCGTTGTAAACTGAAGATTGTCTCCGTTCATTTCAAGATTGCTCCAGTCACCACGGCAGTAGGTCTTGTTCCAATCACCGGCCAATCCATCTACAAGGCATCCCAACCATGAGGTTCCGAAGCCGTTTTCAACGGACGGTTCTTTCCGTTCCTGCAATCCTCTCATCAACTCATAGAGACTTTTGACTTCTTTTGCGTTGCCCTCTATAACATACGCTGTGCTGCACCAATTTGGCATAATTCTAAGATTTAATTGTTGTTAGACACTGTTTTATATTTCCCTTTTCTTGAAGTCTTACCGACTTCCTTTCGGGATGGATTTTACATGCGGTTCCAACAGCAGGCAGGGATAGGAAAAGCAAGTAAACGGGCTGGAATTTAACGGAATACCCAAATCTTTGATTTGCGGAAGGCTGCCGTTTCAATTCAAGCATCCGTTAGCATGGCGGTACTTGATAACTGAGCGGCTGCTGTACCTTTGCATGGGAAAATCTCACCGGCAAGGAGTCTTGAAGATGAAATAAAGGAATGGCACGAAAGAGTTATAGAAAAGAAAAAGAATGATATATCGTGTTACAAGTGAAGAAATTACGACGTAATTTATTTTAGTAGAAATAAAATTCGCTATATTTGCCGGATATTGTATAACATAAAACAGGAAACAATGGAAAAGACAGTTGCACAAATCAGTGAGTTATTCGCTCAATTCTCCAAAGATGCCGGTCTCCAGATAGAGAAAGGAAACAAGACAGCAGGCACCCGTGCCCGTAAGGCATCGCTTGAACTTGAAAAGCTTCTCAAACAATTCAGAAAGGAATCGCTGGAAGCATCTTCAAAATAAATTCAGTTTTGTGACGTAAGCCGTATCTGAATAGAGCCTCTTTGTTCTTGCGGGGAGGCTTTATTGATTATTTTCCCATAAGCCCTGGAGATAAAAATGATATGCTAAACCAGATGTTTCCTTGCATCTTTATTACACCCCCTTGAAGACGGGCAACAAGTAAGGCGGGTAGTATCGAATTTGTCAACTCGTGCGGAAATTCGCTTTCCTTACTGTCCGTATTAGAGATACATCTGTCCTAAATATAAAAGAGTGCTCGATTGAACACTCTTTTAATGATTGAACTTCGACATCAGTTATTCCGATGTCGAAGTCACTCCTGAAATATACAGTTCAACTTTCGTATGCCGGTTGGCTTCTGCAGGCGTATGGTCCGAAATTCCACCCCGGTAAATCTGAGCTATCCGTTGGATCGGAATGCCACGGCGTTCCAGTTCCGAGACGATAAAGCCGGCTCTTGACACACTCAAGGATTGATTGATGTCGCATGTGCCGGTTATACTGTCAGCAGCTCCGGTCACTTTTACAGACAAATTGTATTTCTTTGCCACACGAGCCAGTTCGTCCAGATTGAGAGCTTGCGACGCATCTGTCAGTTGTGCGGAATTGAGCGCAAAAAAGAAATAGATGGGTGCTCCGATGCACTTGCTCCCGGCATAAGCGCAAAGTGTGGTATCCACGGCAAAGTCATTCCGGTTTCCTGTCGATGTGCTTTGTAGAATCTGATTTCCACTTCCGGATAGGATGGCTGCAGAATCAAGAGGTGACGTACCGTCCCAATATCTGTGCTTCAGCCTTGCACGCAACGAGTTCAGTCCGCTGTAATTGTTCACAGGGAATTTAGCTCCGTCCACGTCGTCCTCGAAAAGATGACTGTATTTATCAAGCAGTCCTTCGATTTCCAGAATTTTCTTCAACTCGGCAAGTGTCCGTCTGTCTCGGTCATGAAGTCCGGCATATCGTCTGTTCTCCTCCGTCAGGTAATTGGTATAGCCAATCAATTGTTCGTTGCGACGGATATAAGGCATCGCATCGACGGCCCGCCTCCAGCCTACCTTACCAAGGTGAAATGTGAATCCAGCGGTCAATGAAAGCATGTGATCGCCCAGACGGTTTGCTCTTCCATACCCGTCGAAGTCCCGGAAGGTGGTCGTATTGGACAATTCCAAAACTGCACTCACTCTTTTTGAAATGCGGTATTGCCCCTGTACACCATAAGAAATTGCAAACGGATTATGCCCGTTAGCAGCATGATGCAGCAGGCCGGCACCAACAAAAGGTGCAAGCCCCCAACGTACTTGTTCCTGCCGGGCATATCTGCGACCAAGGACATTCCACAACAAGTCTGCATGGATGTGATGATACTTTTGAGTGGACAATGCTCCGTCCTTGAATTGCAATCCGCTGTAGTTTATCCTTGCACCTACCGAAGGGGTAAACCACTTGCCGATAGCAAAACTATAGGATGGTTTCAATCTTCCGAAAATGTCTTCGCAACCAAGTGGTGTACCGAGGAAAGCGGTTGCTCCACCTGCGATGCTGACAAACCAGTTGCCGCTCCGCGACATCGGAAGCACGACTCCGTCAAGATAGACCGGACGAAGCGGTTGAAGCAGTTCCATGGATTCGTACCGGACAGCGTATTGTACAGTGTCTTTCTGTATGGGTTGTACACCAGCATGCAACTGCAATGAGCAGAGCAAGGTGAAGATGAAAATAAGATGTTTCGTCATATTCCAATAATTTAATTCATTATACATTTGATTGATTTCAGACCGATGCCACTTATCGTTTGGGTTTCTTGCCGATGGCAGGGCGCATCATGCGGCTCGCCATTCTCATACAGCGCAGAGCCCAGGCACGGTTGTCCTCGTCTTCGTCACGCCCCCATTTGAGGTCACTTCCGCCACCGCCGCCACCATGTGATTCGGCAAACGTGGTGGCATCGTCCACCATACCGAGAAACAGCATCGTTGCACAGTGCATGACCTCCGTACCACGTTCGGCAATGGATTGCATCAGTGAACCGTCCAACAGTTGCCGTTCCGATTCACCCATCTGTACCGATGCGCTGCGGTATTCACTGACCATGTCCTCCAGCAGAACATCTTTGAGCAGGGTGTCCACCTTGGAGTGAACATCCTGTGAATAATGGTAGGCTTCCTCTTTGAGCGTTTCTGTACGCTCTGCAATGGCATCCATATTCTCCTTCAGACTGATGAGTTGTCGGTCAGCCGTCTGCAATTTCTCCTGTTTATCTGCCAGTTGTCTGGAAATGCCCTGCAGCTCTTTCTCCAGCATCTTTATCCGGGCAGCCAATTCTGCCGCACTGCCCTTGTTCTCCTTCAAGTCGAGCTCGGCTGCCGATAACAGGGATTCCTTTTCTGCTTTCTGCACCTCCAGGTTAGCGACCATGGTTGTAAGTCCCTTTACCCGGCGTTCTGCCAGGCGGATGTCCGTTTGGAGTTCTCCCAGCACCTGTTGATGGCGTTTGATATTCTCCTCAATCGACGTACACTCTTCGGACAGCATGCGGCGATATTCCTCGGTACTCCTGTGCCGGGCACCTGTCTCGGATATGCTTGTTCCCCTCGACATGCCCCACTTGGTATTGACCTCCGAGAAAAAGTCCGAATGGAGCTGTTTCATTCGCGCACTGTATTCAAACTTGTCCTTTCCGGCAAATATCTCCTTGTACGCAAAGCGGCCGTCCTTGATTGGCAGAAGCGTGCAATGTACATGGGGATTGATTTCGTCCAGATGTACAATGAAGGCAGCGATATTCTGTTCACCGTATCTGCCACTTACAAATGAATAGACATCCTTTGCCCAGCGTTCAATGTCAGCCTTCCGCTGGATATGGCTATTGTCCGCATCTTTTTCGTAATCCACCTTCTGACTGCCAAAGGCAAGTTCCTGCATGCGCTCTCTGGATCCGCCGAAAATGATGTTCACCACCGTACGGTATTTCGGTTCGGGCAATCCCTCATTGGGATCTTTGATTCCGCGGAATCTCAATATGTCCGCCATCCGTTCCGGAATATTGCGGCTCGTGTCAACGGGACGTATTTTCCCGCCGGGCACGACTTCAAAATTCAAGTGTTTGCGTGTGGGGTCGTAGTTGCCTTTGGTCATGGCATATTTTTCCGCCCGTTCGCTTCGGTCGCGCAGATGCTCGTTGCTCTGGGCGGCAGTAATGCCTTTTGATGCCTGCACATCCAGCACCTGTTTGGGATTCATCATATTGTTTTTGGTTTATCTGAACAGTCCTTCGTGTCCCAGCTTGCTGCTTGTACGGACACCCTCCCTGTGACGTCAGTCATCAGGGGTATTAGGCTCCCCCGTCCCTTAGTTCGT
>NZ_JH379476.1:52475-60420 GCF_000235885.1 Leyella stercorea DSM 18206 | reverse complement strand
GAATAAGGGAGTTTTGACACACCTTCCTCCTAATATAAAAAGGTGCAGTTGAGACAACTGCACCCCCATGGTGATTCCGGTGGGATTCAAACCCACGACCTTCAGAACTTTTTCTCGACCAAGTCTTTCTGCTCTAAAATAAAAAGGTGCAGCAGACTGCTGAGACTAATGCGGCGTGGGTATGGCAGGATGCCATACCCTCCTAATATAAAAATGTGCAACCTCGAAAGGCTGCACCTCCTGGTGATTCCGGTGGGATTCAAACCCACGACCTTCAGAACCGGAATCTGACGCTCTATTCAGCTAAGCTACGGAACCGTTGCGATTTTTCAGATGCAAATTTACGCAAATTGTTTTAAACTGACGAACGATTGCTGTACAAAAAACGTGCAAGACAAACGTTTTCATTAAAATTTTTAATATTTTTTTTTGTGCATAAATAAATTTTCGTACATTTGCAGCCGTAAAAAAACAATCGCCTACTAAAAACAAATCACTCCAGTAAAAAAACGCACAAGGTGAAAAGATAGTGACTATTGTTTTATACCGAGTTATAAAATACTACATAACTATTATTAATTTTAAAACGGTATGCTCGCAACAGCTTCTGACAAGATGCTAACAACGGTGCATTACAAAACTTAAAAACCAAATCTATGGAAAAAGTAAAGAAGCCTTTACTTCCACTTATGACGAAGCAGTTGGCTGTTTCGTTGCTAATTGGGGGGGGTATTATGCTCTGCGCCACAAGCGCATCAGCAGCTGACGAACTCGCACGTTCGGTTTACAATGTAGCTCAAACACCGCAGAACCAGCAGGTTACTGGTCGCGTTCTTGATGCCGCTGGCGAACCGCTTATTGGCGTTAGCGTTGTAGAGAAAGGCAACAAGAGCAACGGAACTGTTACCGACATTGATGGTAACTTCTCACTCCGTGTTTCTAAATCACAAACAGTAGTAGTTTCTTACGTAGGTTACAAGGCTCAGGAGGTTTCTGTAGCTGGTAAAAAGAACCTTCAGATTACTCTTCATGAAGACGCTGAGATGCTTAGCGACGTTGTTGTTATCGGTTATGGTACTGTGAAGAAAGCCGACTTGGCTGGTTCTGTAGCCATCATGGACAGCAAGTCGTTCAAGGATCAGCCGGTAGCACGTGTTGAGGATGCCCTCAACGGTCGTATGTCGGGTGTGCAGGTAATGTCGTCTGGCGTTCCTGGTGGTGCAATGAAAATCCGTGTGCGTGGTACAAGCTCCGTAAACAAGAGCAACGACCCGTTGTACGTAGTTGACGGCATCGTTCGTGAGACAGGTCTTGAGGGTATCAACCCTGAGGACATCCAGAGCATCCAGGTGCTGAAGGACGCTTCTTCTACAGCCATCTACGGTGCACGTGGTGCTAACGGTGTTGTAATGGTTCAGACCAAGACTGGTAAGGTTGGTGCGACTCAGGTTACATTCGACGCTTCGCTCGGTGTGTCTAACGCATACCACATACCTGAAGTGATGAGCACTAAGGACTATGCAAACGCTTTGGTACAGTACAAGGGTGCTGACGCAAGTGCTCTCGCTGGTTATATCGACGGCTCAAACAAGGGTATCGACTGGATGGATCAGTTGCTCCACACTGGCGTTACACAGAACTACAAGGTGGCTATCTCTAAGGGTACAGAGGGCACACAGACATACTTCTCTGCCAACTATATGGATCAGACGGGTGTTATCCGCGACACAAAGTCGAAGCGCTACGCCGTTAAGTTCAATATCCACAACAAGCTCTACAAGTGGTTGGAGCTCACAGCAGACGCCAACCTCTCTCGTACAGAGAACAGCGGCTCGGCAGGCTTCGCTCAGAACCAGTCGAACCCAATCTGGGTAGGTCTTAACTACTCTCCGACAATGGAGATGACTGATGCTAACGGCAACTACAACAAGGACCCGTACAACAACATCCAGGCTAACCCTTATGGCCTTATCCACGCTAACAAGAGCGACCGCAACCGTACAATGGTAACTGGTCACGTTGACTTGAAGTTCAACATCTGCGATGGTTTGACATTCACCACAACAAACGGTATCGACTTCAACGATTATAAGTGGTACTCACTTTCTTCTACAAAGTTGTTCGGTAAGACCGAAATGAGCAACAACAACGCTCAGGTAATGGCTCTTCAGACAACCAACAACCTTACTTACCAGCACTCTTGGGGCGACCACAACCTTACTGCTACCGGCGTATGGGAGGCATCAAACCGCGAGATTCGTCGCATGAGCATCGAGGGTAAGGGTCTTGGTCAGGAAGCTCTCGGCTACTGGAACATCAAGAACGCTGTTTCGCGCGACGCAGACAACGGCTACAGCAAGTGGCTCATGCTCTCTGGCGTAGCACGTGTTATGTACAACTATGCAGACAAGTACATGCTGACTGGTACATTCCGTGCCGACGGTTCAAGCCGCTTCACAAACAAGAAGTGGGGCTACTTCCCATCTATCGCTGCTGCATGGACTGTTTCTAACGAAAAGTTCTGGGAACCAGTTCGCAACGTTGTTGACAACTTCAAGGTTCGCGCAAGCTACGGTGTCATCGGTAACCAGGATATTGATCCGTACTCAACACTCGCTTCGCTCAAGACTTTGTCGTTCAACTATGGTACAGATACCAACTACACTGGCTACTGGGCTGGCAACATCGCTACACCTGACCTCACATGGGAGAAGGTTAAGCAGTTCGACCTCGGCTTCGACTTCGGCTTCTTCAACAGCCGCTTGAGCCTCGGTGTTGACCTCTTCTGGAAGAAGACTACTGATGCCCTCTTGAAGCAGTCGTCTACTGGCTATATCGGTGCTCTCGAGTATTGGACAAATGCCGGTGAGGTAAGCAACAAGGGTGTTGACGTTAGCCTGACAGCACAGATACTGCAGAAGAAGGATCTCCAGTGGACATCTACTCTCAACTTAAGCTACCTGAAGAACGAAGTTACTAAGCTTACTGCACAGACTAAGCGTCTCTACGGCAACAGCCCGTCACCGGGTACAGTAGACGCAAGTACCATCATCACCGAGGGTGAGGCAATCGGTACATTCTACGGCTTCAAGTGGGCAGGTCTTGAGCAGAACGAGAAGGGTCAGTGGGTGGATACCTACTACAAAGCCGACGGCACAAAGACACGCACTCCGAACGCTGACACAGACCGCTTCGTTCTCGGACACTCTAACCCAGACGTAACACTCGGTTGGAACAACACCATCAGCTTCAAGAACTGGGAATTCAACGCATTCTTCAACGCAGCATTCGGTGCTAAGCGTTTGAACCTCGTGCGCTACGCCATGAACTCTGAGGTAGGTGCTTCGATGTTCGTAACCGATAAGGACTACTTCTCAGAAGTTGGTAAGACAATGCCTACAATCGGTGCTGAGAACAAGACATACGGCAACTCAGACAAGTGGCTTGAGAACGCTAACTACTTCCGTTGCGAGAACATCAGCGTGGCTTACACATTCCCACGCAAGCAGACTAAGTTTGCTGACGTACGTCTGTCAATCTCTGCACAGAACCTCTTCACCATCACAGGTTACAAGGGTATCGATCCAGCAGGCAACTCATTCTCAGAGCACAACGTTGATAACAACAACGGTCTCGACATGGGTGCTTATCCTAACCCACGTACCTTCACATTCGGTGTACGTCTGAACTTCTAAACCACTAATTAACAATCTAAACAACGAAACAATATGAATTCAAAAATATTAATGGGTTGCCTCTTCGCAGCTTCGATGCTTACAACATCTTGCAGCCTTGATGAGGACCCGAAGGGTCAGATGGCACAGGAGACATACTTCACATGTCAGGCAGACCTTGATGCAAGCATTCATGCAATCTACGAAAAGTTGAACCAGACACAGTCGTGGACCAACCCAATGTACCCACAGTGGCAGGGCGACGATATGACAGCTAACCCTGGCTCAAACAAGCAGGCTGTTGCCGCGCTCGACGGCTTTAGCTCTGACGGCGACAACAAGGGTGTAACAGACGCTTGGAAGCAACATTTCGCCCTTATCAAGGCTTGTAACTTCGTAATCGAAGGCGCAGAGAAGACACCAACTTCAAAAGAGGAGATCAACATCGCCCTCGGTAATGCACACTACTGGCGTGCTTACGCTTACTTCTACCTGGTACGCGTATTCGGTCCGTTGCCTTTCATCACAAGCACAGACCTCGATGTCCAGAACTGCACCGTTGCAAGTGTTGAGGAGATTTACGATCTCATCGTTAAGGATTTGAAGTTCGCTGAGAATCTTCCTACTTCCTATAGCAAGGCTCCGCGCAACCACGACGGCGTTGACGCATGGGCTACAAAGCAGGCTGCTCAGTCTACACTCGCAGCAGTGTACATGGCAATGGCAGGCTACCCGCTCAACAAGGGCGCGGAGTACTACGGTCTCGCAGCTGCCAAGGCTAAGGAAGTAATCGACGCTAACGGCACATACGGCTTCTATAACGACGCTGACTGGAGCCACGTTTACTCAATGGGTCACAACTACAATAAGGAAACTGTCGTAGGTATCGACAACAACTGGAACAACGGTTCTTGGGATCACGACTCTGAGCTTACTTCTTGCTGTCGCTTTGAAGGACTCGGCGATGGTGGTTGGGGCGATGCTTGGGGCGAGATCGCATTCTGGAAGCGTTATCCGGAAGGACCACGTAAGGATGCTATTTATGCTCCTAAGGTTACATTCCAGAAGGGTACAAAAATCTACCGCACAGTTGATTGGTGGGAGATTGCAGCTGAGGACGTTTGGGAGGCTGTTGACCTGAAGAACGACCCTGCTAAGGATAAGGAAGCTTACGACAAGGAGATTGCCGACCTCGAGAAGAAGGTTGCAGAGAAGCCTGAGGAATATCGTAAGGTGTCAACAGGCAAGTACGAGCAGCGTACATTCAAGAAGGGCGATCAGTACATAGCAGCTTACCACCCTATGTTCGCTGTCTACACTACCAACTGCGATCCTTCTAACTCTAACATCGAGCTCAAGCAGCCGTACGACTACACCAAGCCTAACTACACCAACATGACTAACGGTCGTCGTCATCGTCTGATCCGCTGGTCAGAGGTACTTCTTTGGTATGCAGAGAGTGCAGCTCGCTCAGGTGCTGCTGACCTCACGACTGCTAAGGAATATCTGCGCGAGGTTCGCAAGCGTGCCGTTACCGACTTCGAGAACGTAACTCTCTCAGACGGCACAAAGGTTGCTATCGCTAACATGACTGCAGACCAGCTCGCTGAGGCTTGCTACATCGAGCACGGCTGGGAGGTTGCAGGTCAGTGGACACAGATGGTTACACGCCGCGCCGACGAGCTCCGTATGAACGAACTCAAGAAGAACTTCGACTACCGCGTTGCTAACCCTGAGGTTGTTGTAGCTAAGGATGCTACTGGCAAGGAATACAAGGCTAAGGAAAGCGTATCTGTTGTTAAGAACACATGGGCTGGCGATAACTCTATCTACTGTCCTTATCCAACAGTTGACGTTGAGAAGAACCCATTGTTGAAGCGCTAATCAACGATTAACAATACAAATATCATCCTCGCAGACGCTAATGCGTTTGCGAGGATTTTTTCGATTGGAGGGTATGGCATCCCTGCCATACCCACGCAATTAGCTTTTTAGCTGTATGGAAGGCAGACAGTTAGCTATATGGAGGGCGGCTATTTGGCTACTGGAGGGCAGCGTGGGTATGGTAAGGATGCCATACCCTCCTAATACATGCCTCGCTACACAATAAAAGCAGGAGTTATACGTTTTGTTAATTAAACAGAACATATCAATGAAGAAAGAAATAAGACTCTACTCCACCCTATTCATTCTCGCTATATCTGCGCTCATGCTCAGCGGTTGCGGCGCGGAGAAGAACCTGAAGAAGGGTGAGAAGTATCTTGCAGTGGGCGAATACTACGATGCAGCGACGCAGTTCAAGCGTGCCTATCAGCGCACTGCGCCGAAAGAACGCGAGCAGCGTGGCAAGATAGCACTGAAGGTGGCTTACTGCAACGAGCGCATCAACTCTACGCAGAAGGCGATTGCGGCATACAGCAACGCCATCAGATACAACCAGGCTTCGACGCAAGACCGCCTCAACTACGCCCGTCTGCTGCTGAAGAACGGTGCATACAAGCAGGCGGAGACGGAGTTCCGCGCTGTGCTCGACTCGATGCCCGACAACGTGCTCGCAAAGAACGGACTCGCCTCGGCTGAAAACGCACCGCAATGGAAGAAGGAGGGTTCGCGCTATCAGGTGAAGCGCATGGACGTGTTCAACTCCAGACGCGCCGACTATAGCCCAGTGCTCGGTGGCGACCAATACGACTACCTCTACTTCACCTCTACACGCAACGACGCCACGGGCAACGAACTGAGCGGCATCACCGGAGCGAAGGCTGCCGACATCTTCGTGTCGCAGAAGGACGAGAAGGGAAAGTGGCAGAAGCCGGAGCCGGTGAACGGCGGACTGAACACGGAGTATGACGAGGGTGCCTGTGCGCTGTCGCCCGACGGCAAGACAATGTACGTCACGCAGTGTCAGACCGACCCGTCGTATCCGCGCTATGCGCAGATTGTGACATCGCAACGCGCTGATGCTGCATGGGGAAAGCCCGAGGAATTCAAAGTGACGAACGACACGCTCTCGAGCTACGCCCACCCTGCGGTGTCGCCCGACGGCGAGTGGCTCTACTTCGTGTCGGACATGCCGGGCGGACTGGGCGGACTGGACATCTGGCGAGCACGCATCACGTCGTTGGGTCTTGTGGGTGTGGAGAACTTAGGCGAACCAATCAACACGCCGGGCAACGAGATGTTCCCTACGTTCCGTGCCAACGGCGACCTTTACTTCTCGAGCGACGGTCATGTGGGCATGGGTGGTTTGGACATCTACATCGCATCGCCGAATAAGAACGGTGGCTACACCATTGAGCATCCGGGGTATCCGCTCAACTCGCAGGGCGACGACTTCGGCATGACGTTCGAGGGTGTGCACAACCGCGGCTACTTCTCGTCGAACCGCAACGACGGCAGGGGATGGGACAAGATTTACAGTTTTGAGAACCCGGAGATTGTGCAGAACGTGAAGGGTTGGGTGTACGAGCAGGACGGCTACGAACTGCCTGAGGCACTTGTGTACATCGTCGGATCGGACGGCACGAACAAGAAGGTGAGCGTGAAGGGCGATGGCTCGTTCGACTATGTGATTGGCCCGAACGTCGACTATATCTTCCTCGCAACGTGCAAGGGATTCCTCAACCATAAGGAGGAACTACGTGTAAAACCGGCTGAGGAGTCGGAGGAATACGTGATGCAGTTCCCACTTGCTTCCATCACGGCACCGGTGCTTATCGACAATATCTTCTACGACTTCGACAAGGCTACGCTCAGACCGGAGTCGACGGCTGCGCTCGACGAACTGGTGAAGTTGCTTAACGAGAATCCGAACGTGACGATAGAGCTTTCGTCGCACTGCGACTATAAGGGCTCGGCGGTGTACAACAAGGGACTCTCGCAGCGACGCGCCGAGTCAGTGGTTGCCTACCTCACGGAAAAGGGAATCTCGCGCGACCGTCTCTCGCCCGTGGGCTACGGCAAGGAGAAGCCGAAGACTATCCGCAAGAAACTCACCGAGAAGTATCCGTGGCTGAAGGAAGGCGACGTGCTCTCGGAGGAGTTCATCCTTACGCTCGACAAGGACAAGCAGGAGATTTGCAACCAGTTGAACCGCCGCACGGAGTTCATCGTGCTGCGCACAACGTACGGCATGTTCGACAAGGACGGAAAACTGAAGGAGGTACCGAAGCCCAAGCAGCCGTCGGAGGATAAGAAGAAAGACACGGAAGAAAACTACGACTTCTTTATCGAATAACATATTTAGGAGGGTATGGCATCCCTGCCATACC
>NZ_JH379476.1:39602-52465 GCF_000235885.1 Leyella stercorea DSM 18206 | reverse complement strand
TATGGCATCCCTGCCATACCCACGCAATTAGCCTTAAGTATGCCTTAGCGGCGTGGGTGTGCAGCAGAAAGATGCACAAGCATGAGGGCTGCGTGGGTATGGCAAGGATGCCATACCCTCCTAAGTTATTAATAAACAAGCGTCTACACAAGAACTGGAAGATATGGTAGATATTTTCATGTAAACAACAAAAAAGGGTATGCATATCTGCATACCCTTTTCTATTATTTATAATACATTCGTTTATTCAGCGCGGAAGCTCGGAAGGTCTTCCTTTACGAAGTTCATGATGTACACATGTTCTGCCGTAACCTCAGCCTGAGCCATGCGAACGTATACGTTAGCGCTCTTAGAGAAGAGCTCTGCCGAACGTGTAGCGTCCTCGAGGATGAGGAGCGACATAACGATGTCGCCAGTCATGTTGTACAGACGGCGTGCGAGGAAGTCCTGCACCTCCTGGTCCTGAGCCTCCTTCACGTAATCGAGAGCCTGCTCGTAGAGCTTCACCATCTCAACGACGCGAACCTTCAGCGGCTGCAACTCCTCTGCAACCTCCTTCTCGAGCATCTCCTTGATGATGCCGAGGTAGGTGCCGTTGGTGATGTAGCGGATAGCGGCAACCACCTGCAGCTGTGTCGTACCCTCGTAGATAGAGAAGATACGTGCGTCGCGATAGAGGCGCTGACACTTGTACTCCATGATGAAGCCCGAACCGCCGTGTACCTGTATAGCATCGTATGTGTTCTGGTTGGCATACTCCGAGTTCATACCCTTAGCTAGCGGTGTGAACGCGTCGGCAAGGCGCGAGTACTTTTTCAGTTCTGCACGCTCCTCGGGTGTGAGCTTGCGCTCGCGAGAGATGTCCTCAAGAGCCTTGTAGATGTCTACGTAACGTGCTGTCTGGTATAGGATAGAACGACCGGCGTCGAGCTTAGCCTTGATGCGTGCAATCATGTCGTAAACAGCCGGGAACTTAACGATGGCTGTGTCGAACTGCTTGCGCTCGCGAGCGTACTTCAGAGCCTCGTCGTAAGCAGCCTGGCTAATGCCTACCGACTGTGCGGCGATGCCGAGACGTGCGCCGTTCATGAGAGCCATTACGTACTTGATGAGTCCGAGACGTGTAGAGCCGCAGAGCTCTGCCTTTGCGTTCTTGTAAACAAGCTCGCAGGTAGGTGAGCCGTGGATACCGAGCTTGTGCTCGATGTGGCGTACTGTTACGCCGCCGTCGCGCTTGTCGTAGATGAACATCGACAGACCGCGGCCGTCGCGTGTGCCTTCCTCAGAGCGTGCGAGCACGAGGTGGATGTCAGAGTCGCCGTTGGTGATGAATCGCTTCACACCGTTCAGACGCCATGTGCCGTCCTCGTCCTGTGTAGCCTTGAGCATTACGCGCTGAAGGTCGGAACCTGCGTCAGGCTCTGTAAGGTCCATTGACATTGTCTCGCCAGCGCAGACACGCGGGATGTACTTCTGGCGCTGCTCCTCTGAACCGAACTCGTAGAGAGTCTCGATGCAGTCCTGCAGCGACCAGATGTTCTGGAAGCCGGCATCGGCAGCCGAAACAATCTCCGAAGCCATAGAGTACGGAGTGATAGGCATGTTCAAGCCGTTGTAGCGGCGAGGCATAGAGATGCCCCACAAACCAGCCTGGCGTGTAGCCTCGATGTTGTCGTAGGTCTTCGATGCGTAGTGCATACGTCCGTCTACGAGGTGCGGACCTTCGAGGTCTACGTCCTCAGAGTTCGGCTCGATGATGTTGGCAGCGATGTCGCCAGTGATCTCGAGCACACGCTTATAGTTCTCGATAGCGTCCTCGAAGTCGACGGGCGCATCCTCATATTTATCTTTGTCGGCGAAGTTGCGCTCCTTGAGCTCTACTACGCGCTGCATTTCCGGGTGATTAAGATAGAAATCGTACTCCGGATGGTCGGTATAAAAGTTAGCCATTGTTTTTATTTTTTAGGAGTTAAGGAGTTAAGGAGTCAGAAGTTAAGCCATATGCAGACCTTCTTATAATATATGCAGCTCTTCTTATCATGTTCCGTAATGTTATTCCAATGTATTACTAAAATTAGAATTAAGCATTGCTTTGCAATAACCATTTAAAAGTTTGCTCGCTTCCTCTATTTTTGAATAAAGAATATTATAGACGTCATTATCTATATATCCCAAATCTCGTGATAATATTACGTAACACCTACATTCTTCGAGACTGCCTTGAGAAATATTCATAAAACGAAGTTTATCTGCTTTGCCAATTTTCTTATAGCCTTCCGCAATATTTGCAATAATAGAAACGGCTGCACGTTGAAATTGGGATATTAACCCATATTTCTCTGATTCAGGAAATGATTTTGTATATTTGTATACATCCAATACAAAATCATAAGCTTTCTGCCATGCCAAAATATTTTGAAAAGTTTGTCCCATAAAAAACAAATGGCTTAACTTCTTAACTACTGAATTCTTAACTACTTATTATTTGCCTTATAGTACTTGATGAGTTTCGGAAGTACCTCCTCAACGGTGCCGGTGATTACATAGTCGGCAATCTTGTTGATAGGAGCATCCGGGGCGTTGTTCACAGAGATGATGATGCCAGAGTCCTGCATACCGGCGATGTGCTGTATCTGACCAGAGATGCCGCATGCGATGTACACCTTCGGGTGAACAGTTACACCGGTCTGACCGATCTGACGGTCGTGGTCGCACCAACCAGCGTCAACGGCAGCGCGGCTTGCGCCAACCTCGCCGTGAAGCTCCTTGGCAAGCTGGAAGAGCATATCGAAGTTCTCCTTAGAGCCTACGCCGTAGCCACCAGCCACAACGATAGGAGCACCCTTGAGGTTGTGCTTTGCAGCCTCAACGTGGCGGTCGAGCACCTTCACAACGAAGTCTGCCTCGGGCACGTACTTGGCTACGTCCGGGTAAACCACCTCGCCCTTTGCCTCGCCCTCGTAGAGAGCCTTCTGCATCACACCGCTGCGCACGGTAGCCATCTGCGGACGGTGCTCAGGGTTGACGATGGTAGCCACGATGTTGCCACCGAAAGCCGGACGAATCTGATAGAGCAGATTGTCGTAGTGAACGCCACTCTTCTTGTCGTCGTAGTCGCCTATCTCAAGCTCTGTACAGTCGGCTGTAAGACCGCTTGTGAGCGAAGAAGAAACACGCGGACCGAGGTCGCGACCTATAACTGTAGCACCCATAAGCGCTATCTGCGGCTGCTCCTCCTTGAAGAGGTTCACAAGGATATCGGTATGAGGAGCCGATGTGTAAGGGAAGAGGCCCTCAGCGTCGAAGACGAAGAGCTTGTCAACGCCGTAAGGCAGAATCTGATCTTCCACCTTGCCCTTAATACCAGTACCCGCAACCACAGCGTTCAGCTCTACGCCGAGCTGGTTGGCGAGCTTGCGGCCCTTGGTGAGAAGTTCCTGAGACACTTCCTGAACCTGAGTGCCTTCTATCTCGCAATATACAAATACGTTGTTCATTATCCAATAATCTTTTCGTCCAACAATTCCTTTACCAAGCCCTCGATGTCGGCATCGCAGCCGGTGAGGGTTTTGCTTTCCTTAGCCTGGAACACAATGTTCTTGACAGCCTTCACCTTTGTAGGCGAACCGCTCAAACCGCACTGCTGCGGGTCGCCGTCTACGTCGGCAACGGTCCACTGGTTGAGTGTGAGGTAAGGACGCTCCTCGTAGAGATAGTTGTACTTATCCTCGGGCTTGCGCTCCATAGGAGCTGTGGCACGCTTGTACTTCATGACGAGCTTGGCGTTAGCCGGACGGCACGGAGCCGCAGAACCAGTCACTGTAACTACGAGCGGCATCGGAGCCTCAACGGTCTCTACACCGCCGTCGATATGGCGACGGATGGTGAGTTTGCCGTCCTCGCACTTGAGGATTTCCTCAGCGTATGTCACCTGCGACAAGCCGAGCTTCTGAGCCACCTGCGGACCAACCTGCGCTGTGTCGCCGTCAATAGCCTGACGACCACCGATCACTACGTCCACGTCGCCAATCTTCTGGATGGCTGTAGCCAAAGCGTAAGATGTAGCGAGTGTGTCGGCACCTGCAAACAAACGGTCGGTAAGCAACCATCCTGTATCTGCACCGCGGTAGAGACCCTCGCGAATAACCTCTGCTGCACGCGGAGGACCCATTGTCAAAATACCTACTGTTGAACCCGGATTCTGCTCCTTCAGACGCAGAGCCTGCTCCAACGCGTTCAAATCTTCGGGGTTGAAGATTGCCGGTAGGGCAGCGCGATTGACAGTACCTTCGGCTGTCATTGCGTCCTTGCCGACATTTCGTGTGTCGGGTACTTGCTTGGCAAGTACAACAATTTTCAAACTCATAGTTATAATTAGTAATAAATTATAGTTAATTTTCCATTTTTTAAATGATATGCAAAAGTAATAACTTTATGTTAATCAGCCAAATTAAGAACTCTAAAAATGCACTTTCACCTACTCCTTGCACCTTAATTATATCAAGAAATAACACCCCGAAGTGAGTTTTTTCAAGCCGAAAGCGCAGATTTTTCACTAAATATACGTAACTTTGCATCACAAATTTTCAAAACACATCATTCTTATGGGAGGCATATTTGGCACCATCTCCAAGAAAAGCTGCGTAGCAGATGTTTTCTACGGAACCGATTACAACTCACACCTCGGTACTCGTCGTGGCGGTCTTGCCATGTACAGTAAAGAGAAAGGGTTCTCACGTTCTATCCACAATTTGGAAAGCTCGTATTTCAGGACAAAGTTCGAACCTACACTCGACCGGTTCGAAGGTAGCACAGCGGGTATAGGCGTAATCAGCGACACTGACGCACAACCGCTTATCATCAACTCGCACCTCGGACGCTTCGCAATCTGCACCGTAGCAAAGATTGCAAATCTTGAGGAAATCACCAAACAATTGCTTGAGAAAAACATGCACTTTGCCGAACTCTCTCAAAGTGCCACAAACCAAACCGAGCTCGTTGCCTTGCTCATTATTCAAGGCAAGACATTCCGCGAAGGTATAGAGAATGTCTTTCATCACATAAAAGGCTCATGCACAATGATGATTCTCACCGAGGATTCTATCATCTGCGCTCGCGACGCATGGGGCCGCACACCTATTATTATTGGCAAGAAGGACGGGGCGTATGCCGCCTCAAGCGAGTCGTCATCGTTCCCGAACCTCGACTACGAGGAGTGCTACAACGTCGGACCTGGCGAGATTGTGAAACTCACCGCCGATGGCATGACACAGATACGCCCTGCCAACAAAAAGATGCAAATATGCTCATTCCTTTGGGTCTACTATGGCTTCCCCACCTCTACCTACGAGGGCAAGAACGTGGAGAAGGCTCGCTTCGACAACGGCTATTATCTCGCAAAGACCGACGACGTGGAGATAGACTGCTGTTCTGGCATCCCCGACTCAGGTACGGGCATGGCGATGGGCTACGCTGCAGGCAAGGGTGTGCCCTATCAGCGTTGCATAGCCAAATACACTCCGACATGGCCGCGCTCGTTCACACCGTCCAACCAGTCGATGCGTTCGCTCGTAGCCAAGATGAAGCTCATACCGAACAAGGCTATGCTCAACGGCAAGCGTGTATTGTTCTGCGACGACTCAATCGTGCGTGGCACGCAGCTGCGCGACAACGTACACGTGCTGTACGAGAAGGCAGGACTGAAGGAGTGCCACATGCGCATCGCCTGTCCACCGCTCGTCTACAGCTGTCCGTTCATCGGCTTCACATCGTCGAAGAGCGAGATGGAACTCATCACACGCCGCATCATCGAGAAGTTTGAGGGCGATGCCAACAAAGACCTCGAGAAGTACGCCACAACCGACTCGCCGCAGTACAAACGCATGGTTGAGGAGATACGCTCGCAGTTGGGACTCACCTCACTGAAGTTCAACACCATTGAGCAGCTCATCAAGGCCATCGGACTGCCGAAGTGCCAGGTATGTACCCACTGCTTCGACGGTTCGAGCCAGTACACGCTTGAGGAGCAGGCTGACGAATAAGCGTTCTGAACAAAATACAACAATAATATAAAGTGAAAAAATCCGTTTCGCAACATGAACAGCGACACGGATTTTTTCGTATCTTCAAAATACAAACACACAAATAATGAAAAAGAAAGAACTCTGCTACATCGTTATTGTAGCCGTGCTTGGCATCTCGCTGCTGCTGAGCTTCGCCGTAGAAGTGTTTCACCTCGATCTGGGTGGCTTCAGTTGGGTTGCCGGTTGGGTGTCGTCACCGATTGCTCTCGCCATTGGCTTCGCCTTCGCACTGTTGTTGGGCAAGGCGTTCCCCGATTTCAACAAGACGATGTCGAAGAAGATGCTGCAGTACTCCGTTATAGGTCTCGGCTTCGGCATGAACGTAGACAAGGCGCTCGCATCGGGTGCTGAGGGCATGGTGTTCACCATAGCCAGCGTGTTCGGAACGTTGGCGCTCGGATGGCTGCTGGGCAGAAAACTGCTGGGCGTAGACACACAGACGAGCTATCTTATCTCGTCGGGAACAGCCATCTGCGGCGGTTCGGCGATAGCTGCGGTTGGTCCGATAATACGTGCCAAGGCTGAAAGCATGTCGGTGGCGTTGGGCGTGGTGTTCGTGCTCAACGGCATTGCACTGTTCCTCTTCCCCACTATCGGCGACGCACTTAGCATGACGATGAAGCAGTTCGGCATGTGGGCGGCGATAGCCATACACGACACGTCGTCGGTGGTTGGAGCCGGTGCGGCTTACGACCAGATGCATCCCGAGCTTGTGGCTCAGCAGGGCGTGAGCGCACTGGAGGTGGCTACGACCATCAAGCTGACACGTGCACTCTGGATCGTAGTGCTGGCACTCGTCACGCCGTTCTTCTTCCGCAAGCAGCTTGCTGCAGCCGACGGCGCAACGAAGCCTTGGTACTCTTGCGTGCCGCGCTTCATAATATGGTTCGTCGTAGCCATTCTGTTCAACACATACGTGCTGAGCAACGCCGCACTCATCGGCGACGCGGCTGCCGAAATCGGCACACAGTTCAGCGGAGCCGTGAACAAGCTCGCGAAGAACCTCATCACGCTCTCGCTCTTCTTCATCGGAGCATCGCTGACGCGCGAGACGCTACGCTGCGTAGGTCTGAAGCCGCTTGTGCAGGGCGTTATGCTATGGATAAGCATCAGCCTGATAAGTCTGGCTTATATCTTCTGGATTTAAAAACTAAAGTATAGTATACAAAAAAGCGGGGGCTGATGCCTCCGCTTTTTTGTTTTAGTTCCTATAATCTATATTAGATGCAAATTATATCAGCATCTACAATCTGTATCAGTTTCTACAATTTAGTCCTGATAGTAAACTCGCTTTACGCGGTTGCTGATGCCCGTAAGCACCTCATACGGTATGGTGTCGATGGCATCTGAGAGCGTAGTCACAGGCAGTTCTTCGCCGAAGATGACAACCTGATCGCCCTCTGCACAGTCGATATCCGTAACGTCAATCATCGCCACGTCCATGCAGATGTTGCCCACGTACTCAGCCTTCTTGCCGTTTACGAGACAGAAACCGTGACGGTTGCCGAGATGGCGGTTCAGACCATCGGCATAGCCGATAGGTATCGCTGCGATGCGCGAGTTGCGCGAGAGCTTGCCGCGTCGGCTGTAGCCCACTGTCTCGTCTGCTGGCACATCGTGTATCTGAAGAATCGTTGTCTTCAGCGTCGTCACATTGTTTATCATCGAGTTGTCACGCGAGTCGTAGCCGTACAGTCCAAGTCCGAGTCGGCACATATCGAGCTGGCGTTCGGGGAAGTGCTCGATGCCTGCCGAGTTGTCGATGTGGCGCAGAATCTTATGCGGGAACGCCGCACAGAGCTGACTGCTACCGCGGTCGAACAGCTCAAACTGATGAGCCGAAAACTCGTCGAACGAGTCGCTGTCGCTGCCCACAAAGTGCGAGAACACCGAGCGCGGCACGATTGCCGACTGGTGCTGCAGGCGATCTATCAGCTCCGGCATATCCTTGTCGGGGTCGAAGCCGAGGCGGTGCATACCCGTATCGAGCTTTATGTGTACAGGGAAATTGCTTATGCCCTCCTTCTGCGCCTCGCGAACGAGCGCGTCGAGCAGTCTGAACGAGTAGACTTCGGGCTCGAGGTCATAGTCGAACATAGTCTTGAATGCCGACATCTCTGGGTTCATAATCATTATGTTCGACGTAATGCCGTTCTTGCGCAGCGTCACGCCCTCGTCGGCTACAGCCACTGCAAGATAGTCCACGCGATGATCCTGCAGCGTCTTCGCTATCTCCACCGCACCTGCTCCGTAGGCGTCCGCCTTTATCATGCACACAAGCTTCGTCTCCGGTCGCATGAACGAGCGGTAGAAGTTCAAGTTCTTCACCACGTTCGAGAGGTTCACCTCAAGAATGGTCTCGTGCACCTTCTGCACAAGCAGTTCAGTGATATTGTCAAAACCGAAGCGGCGTGCGCCCTTGATGAGTATCACCTCGTCGCTGAGCGACTCGAACACCTTATTGTGTATGAACGACGTTACGTCGTGGAAGAAGTACTTCTCCCCTACCTCTATCAGGTCGGCATGCTCCATAATCTGCGGACCGATGCCTATTATCTTCTCCACACCGCGCTGCACACAGAGGTTTGACACCTCCTTGTAGAGCACGTCGAGCGGCTCACCGGTCTGATAGATGTCGCTGAGTATGAGCGTGCGCTTGCGTCCCTTGTGATCTGGTCGACGACTCATAAAGTCGAGTGCAATGTCGAGCGAGTTGATGTCCGAGTTGTACGAGTCGTTGATGAGCGTACAACCCCTCTGTCCCTTCTTCACCTCGAGGCGCATCGCCACCGGTTCGAGCGACGCCATACGCTCGGCAAGACGCTCGCGCGAGAGTCCGAGATACAGCGCCACAACAGCCGTCGTAACAGAGTTGCGCACCGATGCCTCGTCGATGAACGGCAGCACATACTCGCCCGTCTCCCCGTTATATATATAATGTATAGTAGACGTAAGCCCCTTCCTCTCAACGCTCTCCACGAAGAGCGCAGCCGAGCGATCGCTCATCGACCACGCGAGGTTCTCGCCCTTGTAGCCTACGCTGCGCACCACGCGGTCTACCACCTCGTCATCCTTACAATAGACGATAGTCTTCGTGTCGTGGAAGAGCACCACCTTCTCGCGGCACTTCTCCTCCAACGACGAGAAATTCTTCTGATGCGCGTCGCCAATGAACGTGAGCACGGCGATGTCAGGCTGTATGATGCCGCGCAGAGCCTGCATCTCGCCCGGTTCGCTGATGCCAGCCTCGAACACACCCACTTGGCTCTGCTCGTTGAGCAGCCATACGGAGAGCGGCACGCCTATCTGCGAGTTATAGCTGCGCGGCGAGCGCGTCACATTCATCTCCGGCGAAAGCAACTGGTAGAGCCATTCCTTCACGATGGTCTTTCCGTTGCTGCCCGTGATGCCCACAATAGGTATGTCGTATTCCTCGCGGTGACGCTCGGCGAGTCGCTGCAGGGCGACAAGCGAGTTCTCCACTTTCAAGAAGTTTGCGTCGGCGTATGTTGTGTTATAGTCGGCAGGAACATCCTCTACAACGAAGTTGCGCACTCCGCGGCGGTAGAGGTCATAAATGTAGTTGTGACCGTCGTTGCGTCCCGATTTCAAAGCGAAGAACAATGTCTCCTCTGCGAAACAGAGCGATCGGCTGTCAGTAAGGAGGAACCCGATATTGGCATCTGCTGTGCCAAAGCGGTGGGCTCCAATGAGCGTTGTTACCTTTTCAATAGTATAAGTCATTTTTCCGTACTATATTTTTCGGGTGCAAACTTACTTATTTTCTCGCAGATACAAGCAGAAAGTATCATAAAAATATTACAATCGATTTAATTCTTCGATATTCTTGTCCACCTTTTCAAACTTTTGCTTTCCGAAGCTATAACTGAATCGTAGCATAACTTTACGACTTTCTCCATGGCCCCAAGACGAAATATTCAAAGCATCCTTTATGCCATAGCTGTCCCAACGCTCAGTATGGAAGATATCTGTCATCAAAAGAGAAAGACGCATACGTCCATCATGCCAACTCTTGTTAAGGTCAACATCTACACTTCCAGTTGACTTGCTCACTTCATAGCTTCCACCTTGTCGCTTCGAATAGTACCTTCCTGATACTTCAAGGGTGATACCGGCAGGCAGGAAAATACTGTTGGTTGCAGACAAGAAGCAGGATGGACGCTTGTATTCATGTTTATATGTTTCGTAATCCAGTTTATTCATAAAGTAGTATAATCCTGCATTTGCACTGAACTGCCACCAAGAAGCCACGCGTTTTGAGAATATGGCATCAAGACCTATTTGTTGCTGTTTGCCTATATTTTTCGTCGTCATGACTGTTTTGTTCTCACCATACACGTCAGTAATTGATGTAAAATAATCGTTGAGTTTGTTGTAATATAGATTCAAAGACAAGTTTCCTAATGTATAGGAAAGCATAATCTTATTGCTTATTTGAGGTTCGAGGAACGGATTACCTTTCCAATAAGTCAATTCGTCAAGCAGATACTCAAATGGATTCAGGTCTTCATAACGGGGTTTGTCCTGTCTTCTGCTGTATAGCAGAGCGATTTTGCTCTTTTCATTTATTGTATATGAAGCACTCAGATTTGGGAACAATCGAAAATGACTCTGCTTGTTTGTCTCAGAATCTTGATTCGTTTGCGATTTGAGTCTGTTGTATGTGTGCATATACTCCATACGCAGTCCTGCACTCAACTCGATTTTATTCCAAGAATGAGTGTATTGAGCATAAGCCTCAAGGTTTTTCTCCTCGTAATAGAAGTTGTTTGAGCGTTGTGTGTCTATTGCACCATTCTTCTTGAAGAGAAACGTATTGTTACTATTGATAAGAGTAGTCTTGACACCTGCAAGTATTTCGTTCTGAGCATTCGGGTTGTATTTATAGTCTGCAAGAAGCGCATAGATATCAATGTCTTTATCTGGCTCAGAATAGAAAAGATCGGAACGTATAGGCATATTGGTCGCAGAGAAGTACTCATTAGGCTGCTCGCAACGAGCATTGCCATCAAAATGAGTCCAATCTGCCGAAAACGAGAACTGCATCTTTGATGATGGTCTATACTGATAATTCACGTTGTTGCTATATTGGAGGTTTTTCTGTTCAATATAATTGTTACGTGCTTTGAGTATGTTATCCAACAGATTTGTTCCTTGATAGATTTCTGTTGTTGTCTCAGTCTCTCCTGGACCAACAAGCACATTTACAGTGCTGTTCATAAAAAGCTTGTTCTTTTGATTAGGTTGCCATGAAAAATCAATGCCTGCAGAATAAGTGTTTCGTTTGTCTGTATCTGTCGTCTCTGAAATATTCTTGTCTCCATTTTGAACCTTTTCGTAACCATAATCCATCGAATGGTGTCCTAAACTATGATTATAGTTCAGACCCAATTGCCATTTGTTAGTATTATAAGAAATAGCGAAATCAGAATTCTGTTTTAGATTTTCCCAATAACCAACGCTATGTGATGTCGTTACGAAAAAACCAGATGTTTCAGATGTTTTAAGAATAATATTTATTACACCGCCAGCACCCTCTGACCCAAAACTTGCATTCGGGTTATGGGATATTTCTATTTGTGATATTTTCTCAGAAGACATGGAGCGGAGATAAGTTGACAACTCGTCTCCCTGCAGCATTACTTTTCTACCATTAACATATATGGCTGTTCCACCAAGCGAAGCCAAGGATATTTCACCCTTGTTATTTACGGAAACGCCTGGAGAATGCTTCAGAACCTCTAAAGCATTTCCGATGTCTGTAAGATATGATTGGGCAACATTAATATGAATCTTGCCGTTCGAAGAAGTTGTCATTGGACGTGACTTCCGTGCTGTGACTACAACATCTTGCAGAGAAATCTCGTCAGGCTCCAAATAGATGTTCGGAATAGCGGTAGGACCTGTTATGGTTATATTCTTCTTTATCTCCCTATAACCCAAGGTCCTTATGCATAAAAGAAACTCACCTTTATGAACTGGCAAATGAAAACACCCAGTACTATCTGTTACGGTTGTCTCTATTAGAACATTCTCTGGCAGAGATACCAGCATGACGACAGCTGCATCAAGTCCTTGTTTTTGTTCGTCTAACACTCTTCCACCGATGCTTTCTTGAGCATTCACAGACATCGCAAAACTTATGCCTACACAAAACAGTAGCATTTTTGCAATAAAATTGCCAACCGGTAATAGCCTCTCTTTAAAATCTGCCATAACAAAAAAATAGGTTAATAAAACTAACTCGCTCTAATTTGGACTTTGATTGAATATCAAGAAGTTGGGCGTTTGCCTACATAATATAGGTAACAATATGGAAACGAGCGGACTTCTGCTCGTTTCTGTATTTTGCAATATGCAAAGAACGCCTTAATTCGGTGACAAAGATACGATATTTTTCTAAATATCCAATGATTTACAAGAGGAATTTTATGGAAATTAGAACTTTTGCGTAAAATCTGATGCTTACCAACACAATATGCATCCAAAAACAAACAGCAGGTATTCGGATATAGTTTATCCGAATACCTGTTGCCATAACGTTTTATTGCTGACGATGATTCTGACATCGGCTTTCATGTACTGTTGCAATATTGGGGTATTTTGTCCCTGTGTGCTCACAGTGGCTGTAGCCATAAAATAGTTGCCATCTTCCCTATTTATGAGTTTGGCATTATGTCTTATGATGTTGCAGTTATAAGATGCATTGTCGTTACCCTCGAAAGAAACATGAGCTGTCCTTGGCTCATCGAAAAGATG
>NZ_JH379476.1:30589-39592 GCF_000235885.1 Leyella stercorea DSM 18206 | reverse complement strand
TTCCGTACGCCGCCCGATCAGATTCCGTACGCTGTCCGATGACTTAACCATCACTACAACACCACACAACTACCACCGCAAAACAACCGTTTCATAACATTTAACTCCTTAAACGCTACGTAATTAATCAAAAAAGCGTAACTTTGCAACTAAAATTATAATAAAACACATATAAAAATGGCACAAGAAGACGTTTTCAAGAAAATCGTGAGTCACTGTAAGGAGTACGGTTTCGTATTCCCAAGTAGCGAGATTTATGACGGACTGGCTGCAGTGTACGACTACGGACAGAACGGTGTAGAACTGAAGAACAACATCAAACAATACTGGTGGAAGAGCATGGTGCTGCTCCACGACAACATCGTGGGCATCGACTCTGCCATCTTCATGCACCCTACTATCTGGAAGGCAAGCGGACACGTAGACGCATTCAACGACCCGCTCATCGACAACCGCGACTCAAAGAAGCGCTATCGTGCCGACGTTCTCATCGAGGACCAGATTGCGAAGTACGACGAGAAGATCGAGAAGGAGATTGCCAAGGCTCGCAAGCGCTTCGGCGAGAGCTTCGACGAGGCTCAGTTCCGCGCCACAAACGCTCGCGTAATCGAGCACCAGCAGAAGCGCGACGCTCTCCACGCACGCTATACAGAGGCTATGCAGGGTCCGGACCTCGCCGAGCTGAAGCAGATCATCATAGACGAGGAGATCGTCGACCCGATCAGCGGCACAAAGAACTGGACAGACGTGCGCCAGTTCAACCTCATGTTCTCTACAGAGATGGGCTCCGTAGCCGACGGTTCTAACAAGGTGTACCTCCGTCCGGAGACAGCACAGGGCATCTTCGTCAACTATCTCAACGTGCAGAAGACGGGTCGCATGAAGATTCCGTTCGGCATCGCACAGATCGGTAAGGCGTTCCGCAACGAGATCGTGGCACGCCAGTTCATCTTCCGTATGCGCGAGTTCGAGCAGATGGAGATGCAGTTCTTCGTGCAGCCGGGCACCGAGCTCGAGTATTTCCAGAAGTGGAAGGAGCTGCGCATGAAGTGGCATCAGGCTCTTGGCTTCGGCGCCGAGAACTATCGCTTCCACGACCACGAGAAGCTGGCTCACTACGCCAACGCCGCTACCGACATCGAGTTCCACATGCCGTTCGGCTTCAAGGAGGTAGAGGGCATACACAGCCGCACCAACTTCGACCTCTCGCAGCACGAGAAGTTCTCGGGCCGCTCAATCAAGTACTTCGACCCGCAGACCAAGGAGTCGTACACTCCGTACGTCATCGAGACATCTATCGGCGTAGACCGCATGTTCCTCAGCGTGATGTGCCACTCTTATAAAGAGGAGCAGCTCGAAAACGGCGAGACACGCGTCGTACTCATGCTCCCGCCCGCACTCGCGCCGACCAAGCTCGCCGTGCTGCCGCTCGTTAAGAAGGACGGACTGCCCGAGAAGGCTCGCGAGATTGTGAACAACCTGAAGTTCCACTTCAACACAAGCTACGACGAGAAGGACACCATCGGCAAGCGCTACCGCCGTCAGGACGCAGTGGGCACACCGTTCTGCGTGACCGTCGACTACGACACACTGCAGGACAACACCGTGACACTACGCTTCCGCGACACAATGGAGCAGGAGCGCGTGAGCATCGACCAACTCCTCAGCATCATCGAGGACAAGGTGAGCATCACAAGCCTACTCAAGAAATTGCAGTAAAAACATACTAAATGAAGAAATACTATTTATTCATACTCCTCGCCATGACGACCGTCTTCGCAGCAAGCCTGTCGTCGTGCAGCGAGACCGACAACGAGAAGGAGGAGTTCCCCAACTGGCGAAAGACCAACGAGGCATACTACGACAGGAAGTATGCCGAGGTGAAGCAGCTGGTGGCGGGTGGTGCTGCCGACTGGAAGGTGCTGCGCTCATGGAGCCTCAACGACCAGGTGGCTACGCATAGCTACGACTTCGTGCTTGCCAACGTGCTCAACGCTGGCAAGGGCTCGGGCTGCCCGTTCTTCACCGACTCGGTGAAGGTGCACTACAGCGGCCGTCTGCTGCCCTCAACAAGCTACGCCGAGGGCTATGTCTTCGACAAGTCGTGGCAAGGCGAGTACAACCTCAGCACGATGAAGCCACGCACCTTCGCCGTGAGCGGAGTGGTGAAAGGCTTCGCCACAGCACTGCAGAACATGCACATCGGCGACAGATGGCTCGTGTACATGCCCCATCAGCTGGCATACGGTTCGTCAGCCACGCCGGGCGCAGCCTACTCCACACTCATCTTCGACGTAACACTCGTAGGCTACTTCCGCAAAACATCCGCTGCAGCTGCTCCGGCTAAGGACGGCACAGCACAACAGCAGACCACCGGCTACTGGGTTTATGAGTAATAATAGGAGGGTATGGCATCCTTGCCATACCCACGCAAATACAAAGGGTATGACATTCACACAATGCCATACCCTTTTTAAATTATTTAAACATTATTTTAATACAAATACAAAACATTAGATGTAATTTTGCATTCAAAGAAACAACATCCCCTATCTCAACTACAACATTAGTAATTTTAACGACATAACGACAAGCCTATAACATTAAAAATTACATATTATGACTAAACATTTACGATTCTTTATGCTCACACTGCTCACGATTGTGTGCACGGTGGGGGGTATAGTCAGACTTGGGAAAAGGTGAGTTTGACTGATTTGACAACCGATGACGTATTCGTCATTGTGGGAACAATCTCAAACAAAACCTATGCACTTCCGAATACAGAAACAAACCAAAAACCTGCAGCTGTTGCAATTACAATTTCTACAGATGGCAATCAAATCACTGCGGATGTTACAGACAACCTAAAATGGAATATTGAGAAGAGTGAAGAGAAATATACATTCTATCCTAATGGCAATAAAAAAGCATGGCTATATAATAGTAGCAATAGCACCGATTTAGGTATTGGCTCAACAGGCACCAACAAGACATTTAAATATGTTGCTATTAGCTCTAAACAATATGAAGGACTTTTAAATACATCAACAAATAGATATATTTGCATCTACTCAAATAAGGATTGGAGAGCTTATGCGAACAATAATATAAAAGCAACAAAGATTAGCTATTACAAATATACAACCAGCTCTACTTCTTCTGCCACCACTACCACCTTTGGTGCCAACTCCGGCAAGACATTCACATTCACCAATGGCAAGCTTGAGGGTTTTACTGCGCCTAAAGCTACTGCTACAAAGAGCGACGACAACACAGACTTGTCTGACCTTATTGAATATACAAGCTCTGACGCGGACATCGTAGCCGTTGACTCTAAAACCGGCGAACTGACATTCACCAACACCAAGTTTGGCGAGGCTACTATCACAGCCACCCTGCCTAAAACAGCCACCTACCAAACATCTACCGACTCATACGTTGTCGAAAACAAGGACAACCACATCGCTACTTCTCTCTCTTTTAACGGCACCGACGTCACTCTTACCGAAGGCAAGACCGATGCCGGCACAGACTTCACGGGCTACACCGCTACCGAAGCTAACAACATTGACGGCACTATCACATACGCAGCTTCGGGCGACGCTGTGGCTACTGTCGACCCCACGACTGGCGCAGTAACCATCAACCCATCTGTATATGGCACAACAAGAGTCACAGTAAATTCTTTTATTTATTGAATATCAGCGAGTTGAGTATTTTAAAGAATGTGACTGCTAACGATTTAGAAACGAGCTATATTCTTTTTCTTTCACAACTTTGCAATATACAAAGAACGCTTTGATTTCGAGTGCAAAGTTAAATCTAATTTCTGAAAAACAACATTTTATGCTGTGATTTTACAAAATATTAAGATTAGTCTTTGCAAAGGTAAAAGAGTAGTTACCAACAGTAATTTTCATGTAACGTCATTTTAAGAATATGGCAAAAGAGCGATATTCATAAACGCATCCATGTATCTTGCCATGTTGGGAAATCAATTGCTTAGTTCCATTTTTGCAGATTATATTTCTATTTTGTCTAAATTACGACGGAATACAGCAGATATTCAAGGGATTTGGATGGATTATCAAAATAAAACGTTATTTTTGTAGTATAAAAACGATAAAAATATGAAGTTAAGCACTATGAGAGAAATAAATCCCAAAGAAACCACCCGTGCATATGCATTTGAGCTTTGGATGAAAGCCCCGATGCCAATGGTTACGTTTTTCAAGATTTTGGATGTCAGTCGTCTTGTTAAAATCAGCAAAAAGTCAGGTATGAAATTCAATATGCTGATGTGCTGGTGCATCGGCAAAGCGGCAAGCAGTATCAAGGAATTTTATATGCTGCCTGTCGGAGATAAATTGATGCAATATGATGCTATTGCGGTTAATACCATTGTTATGAACAAGGACAATGAGGTCAGTTCATGTGATGTGCCGTTTTCTGATGATTTGCAGCTATTCAATGAAGATTATCTGAAATTGACAACGGAAGTAGTCCGAAGCTGTGAGAACCACGATTTGACAGAAAGCATGGTAATAGGGACTTCCGCACTGGCCCAATATGAAATTGACGGTGCGGTAGGTATGTACAGCGGTATCTTCAACAATCCGTTTATGATATGGGGCAAGTACCATAAAGGTTTCTTCAGAACGACACTAACGGTTTCATTCCAATTCCACCACACTCAAATGGACGGGGCACATGCTGCAAAGTTTCTGGATCGCTTGCAGCAGGAAATCAATAAATTACTTGTGTAGCGATGAATATGGAAACACAAAGATTGATACTTCGTTCCTGGGCAGAAAACGATGCAGAGTCTCTTTATAATTATGCCAAAGTTCCTGCTATCGGCCCTATTGCAGGATGGCCTCCTCATACATCTGTGGAAAACAAAAACAAAAAAATATACAGGAAAATTTAGACAAAAATCCGGATTATGTAATGTGTAAAAAATAACTTCCGCAGTTTTCTGCGGTTAAGAGCAACATTTGACGAGATAGTTCCATTTGGAGAGCTCATCATCAAAAATGATACGTTTGCTCTTGTTTGATTCGTAAGATTCTTCATTGGGTCTTTTCGTTTCATACGTTCTTTGATTTATTGTAGCGATAATGGAGAGTCCTTTCTTTGTGACGGTAGCCTCTGCTCTCGTTCTTGCATTCTCAATGGACAAGAGTGGTGCGCCACTCCAACTTCTTGAAATTGGTCCAAACATGCAATGCTCTATAGGATTGTATTTGGAGCAATATGGAGGGGTAATGTACCATGATGATATTTACCCCTATGGTTGAAGCCAACTTCATCAAAGCTTGTTTTACTATATGGTGCGAACATGCATTAGAACCGCCACCATCACAGAGAATACAGATTGTGTGGGCATTTGGGTATTTCCATTGTAGGAATTGTTGCCAAATATGAATGAAATTGTCACAGACAAACTCAGCGGTGTCATGGCTAACCCCCAATGTTAAATAGCCAGTATTAGCTCCAACATCATAGATGCCATAAGGGACTATGATTCCATCCGAAAAGCTCTTGAAATCATGGTCATAAGCCTTAGGCTTCCCCTTGCAAGAGACTGTGCCTTGACGTTTGAAGTTGCCAATCATCTCCTTCTTCTTTGTGTCAATACTGAATATTGGGATGCCATAAGTTTCACACTCCGAACGAATTTCTTGGATTTCCTAACTCGCTCTAAATTGGACTTTGATTGAAAATCAAGAAGCTGGGCGTTTGCCTATATTATATAGGTAACAATATGGAAACGAGCGGACTTCTGCTCGTTTCTGTATTTTGCAATATGCAAAGAACGCCTTAATTCGGGGACAAAGATACTATATTTTTCCAAATATCCCATAACTCGTTAGGAGAAATTTATGGAATTTAGAACTTTTGCGTAAAATCTGATGCTTAGCAACACAATATGCATCCTAAAACAAACGGTAGGTATTCGGACATAGACTATCCAAATACCTGCTGCCACAACGTTCTGTTGCTGACGATGATTCTCACATCGGCTTTCATATACTTTTGCAGTATAGGAGTATTTTGTCCCTGTGTACTCACTGTGGCTATAGCCATAAAATAGTTACCATCTTCCCTATGTATGAGCTTGGCATTATGGCTTATGATGTTGCAGTTATAAGAAGCATCGTCGTTGTCCTCGAAAGATACATGAGCTGTCCTTGGCTCATCGAAAAGATGCAAATACTTAAAAAAATCTTAAAACATTCTTTATCCCCGATTAAATATCGTACCTTTGCAACCGAAAGAGTTCTTTGAATGGTTATGCAAATCACAGCAAGATGCTACATTCTGTATATTTCTAATTCGTAACCTCTTCTTTTTATGAGATAAAAACTTATCTCATTCTCAATTACTTATAAAAAATAAGTACTTTCGATGAAAAAACTCTTCAATACTTAGACTTACTGACATAGGGCTGTCATAGAAGACGCTATCTTTGTATCAAAAAGTGTTAAACTTAATATTATAGAATATGAAAAGATTATTTTTATGCTCATCATTTGCTGATGTTGCTAATCTATTTGTCGATTGTGCCAAAGAAGATTTGCAAGGGAAAATTATAGCTTTTATACCAACTGCAAGCCTTACAGAACCAATACGATTCTATGTAAAAAAGGGGAAAAAGGCTTTAGAAGAAGCAGGAATGATTGTTGAAGAAGTCGAGATTACCCAACTGCCCAAAGAGGAAATATCTTCTATATTACATAAATGCGATTATATCTACATAACAGGTGGAAATACATTTTTCCTTTTGCAAGAGTTAAAAAGAAAAGGTGTTGATAAAATTATATCTAAACAAGTGAAATTGGGTAAACTGTATATTGGGGAATCTGCCGGAGCAATAATAGCCTCTCCCGATGCAGAATATATGAGAAGTGTGAATTTTGATCCAATAGAAAAGGCTCCTGAATTGAAAGACTGTACTTCTTTAGATTTGGTCGATTTTTATACGATTCCCCATTATGGAAATTTTCCATTCAAGAAAAAAGGTGAAAAGATAGTTCAACTATATAATGAGAAGTTGCAGCTTATTCCTATAAGTAATAAACAAGCTGTTATTATTGAAGATTCAAATATTCAAATTAAAAGTTATATCGCAAAGTTATGAATAAAAAAGATAAAAACAAAACAATTCTTACTATTGTATCAACTTCGATAGCACGAAAACCCAACTTAAAGCTGCCGGTATGATGCCGCGCAGAGCCTGCATCTCGCCAGAGTTGCGCACTCCGCGACGGTAGAGGTCTGAGATGTCTTACTTATTTTCTCGCAGATACAAGCAGAAATGCCGCACTTTTTGCGGATTATTGTTCCGTAACACCCACTTGCTTCCAATCGACAAGCCCCTTTCCCTGGTCGTCGAGTTCAACGGCAAGGGCTATGACCTTACGCTTGTCAGCCTTGAACGGCTCGGTATATCGGTTGTCGATTATTTGCTTCTCTGCAGCAGCAATACCTCCGTTCTTTGCAAGTTTAAGCTCGATAACGTAGATATAGTTTTCGGTTGTGACAACCATGTCAATTCTACCTGTAGCGAGCATTCGCTCCACCTCTACACGGAAGCCAATGGCGTTGAAGATAGTGCTCATTATAAGTCGATAACGCTCCTCCATATCCATGCTTGCCAGCTTTTTGTTGCTGTATGGCACATCGGCTATCAGAGCCTTCATAAACTTCTTAGCCTCGTTTGTATTGCCCATGTACATGTGCATGTACAGATAAGCTTGCGCCGACTGGATGTCTCCGCGCTTGCGCATGGCTAATGCCGGCAGCACAGTTTCGTATAACTCCTGACGAACTTCGTGGTTGGGAAATCCGAGCAAGTAGAGTCCGTTCATGTATCCCTTTATCGTGAGATAGCCCGACTGGTAGAGGAAGAGTTCCGCTCCGCCTCCTGTCACGTCAGATGTCTCAATGATGGTGCTTAATATGGCGCTATGGTCGTAGTCTGTCAGCTTTATCTCCATATCGTCTACGAACTTGAGCAGAAGCGAGGTTGCTCCCGATGTAGCCCAATAGTTCTTGATATCCTTGTCTGCCAAAGCGTTGACAAGGCTGAATGGGTTGTAGACATCAACCATGTTGCTACGACAGAAGTGATAGCCGTCGTAGTTGGTCTTCAGGCGAACCATTGTCTCCTCCTCAGTCCATCCGTTCGCCTCGCCCATCGCCTTCACTTCCGGACCGAAATAGTCACTTATCTCCTGGGTAGTGATACCGCAGATGGCTGCAAACGGCTCGTCGAAACTGATGTTGCTGAGATTGTTGAGAACGGAGAAGAGGGAGATTTGCGTGAACTTCGTAATGCCGGTGATGAATACGAAGCGCTCGTACTCGTCGTCGGCTTTCAGAATGGCGAACACTTCGCGGTAGACCGCTGTACACGCCTCATGGTCGGGCGTTTTCCATGAATGCTGCAAGGGCGAGTCGTACTCGTCTATCAATATCGCCACCGACTCGCCGGTCTGCTGGCAGGCAGTCTGAATGATTGTGTCGAAACGGTCGGCTAACGAAGCGCCTTCGTGCATGGCGATGCCATACTTCGCCTCTTCGCGCGAGAATGCCATGCTGAGATACGAGCGGATTGTCTTTTCCGATGCTCCAGCGCGACTCATGTCGAGCCTTATCACGGGCGACTTCTTCCATTCCTTTTCAAGATTCATAATCTTCAGTCCTTCGAAGAGGTCGCTTCTTCCCTCGAAATAAGTCTGCAACGTATCTACAAGCAACGACTTTCCGAATCGTCGCGGACGACTCAGATAGTTGTACTTCTTTCCTCTGTTGACAAGGTTCCAAACAATCTCGGTCTTATCGACATAGGCGTAGTTGTTTCTTCTTATTTCCTTGAACGATTGTATGCCAACCGGCAATCGTCTCTCCTCAAAGTCTGCCATAACGAAAAGATGGGTTAAAAGTTATATCGCAAATTTACGAATAAAAAAGATAAAAACAAAACAATTCTTA
>NZ_JH379476.1:18469-30579 GCF_000235885.1 Leyella stercorea DSM 18206 | reverse complement strand
TCGATAGCACGAAAACCCAACTTAAAGCTGCCAATATCCCCACTACAGGCTCAGCTAATCCCCACCTTTCCCCACCGCCACCGAACGCAATCTGATCGGACGGCGTACGCAATCTGATTGGATTCCGAACGCAACCCAATCGGACACCGAACGCGAAACGATGACTTTTCATCAGCTTTCACAGAGAGAATGATGCACCATTGGCGGACTGTTGCAGAACATGTACATCACAACCGTTCTGCGCATAAACAACAAAAACGTGGCAAGCAGAACGCCAGCAATTTTGATTTAAGTCAATAAAACACAAGGATAAGCAACAATATTATTATTCTGTTTGCGCAAACAACTAATTATTCATACCTTTGCATCGTCAAAAGATTAATAGATTGTTTAGGTTAGTAGTAATAGATTTAGGTTTTTAGTTATTAGGTTTAAGGTAACGATTGTTTAACAGGTAGCTATGAAGGATCGTGAGACTCTTCATTACTTTAGAATTTTTTCAAGTTAAACATAGTGACAGTGGCACAGCTCGTTGAGAGTTGTGCCACTGTTTTTTTATGCGTAGCTGTGCATTCCGCCGAGGAAGTAGTTCACGCCGAAATAGGTCATCACGAGCGTGAGGAAAGCCAGTGTCATAAACACATGGAACGCTGTCGGGCGGTGCAGCTGGGGCACCGAGCGCGTGTGCAGCGCAACGGCGTATATCATGAACGTGATGAGTGCCCATACCTCCTTCGGGTCCCATCCCCAATACTCGCCCCAAGAGACGTTAGCCCAAATGGCTCCGACGAAGATGCCGATGCCGAGTGCGGCAAGTGCAGGATAGAGAAACACGAGCGAGAGCTGCTGCAGCTGTATCATCTTCGGCTGCGCTGTGCGACTGACGAGGCGCAGCAGAAGGGCGGTGAGCCCACTGATGAACGTGAACGAGAGCATGGCGAAACCCATCATTATTATAGACACGTGCACGCTGAGCAGCGGCGAGTTGAGCACGGGCATCGTGTGCTTTATCTGCGGATCCATCTGTCCGATGTGACTCACGAGCAGGAAGAAGCCCGACATGAGGAAACCCAACGCCACAAGCAGGCGGAAGCGCACGCCGCAGACGAGCGCGAGCAGCTGCACGAGCCACGCCACGAAGAGCATCGTCTCGTAGCCGTTGGTCATCGGGAGCGTGCCGCTGATAGTCCAGCGCAGATACTCGCAATAGGTGAGCGCGCAGAACGACAGAAGCATCACCACATAGTTGACAACGAAAAACGATACGTGCAACCTCTTGCTGCACACGCTCAGTCCGTCATTGCCGCTTGCACCTTTAGCGTTCGCACCGTCGTCCTCACGGCACATTCTGATTATAGTATAAAGGAAAGAGATTACGCCCATCGCCAGACACAGCATGAAGAGTATTGTGGCGAAGGGGATGCGGTTGTATATACGCTCGGCTGCGACACGTCTGTCGGAAGGCAGCGATGCTCCCCCATTCTTCTGCTGATACTTCAGCATCTTACCCACCACGGCATCCATCTGCGCATAGTCGGAGGTTAGAGCACAATCGGATAGCAAGAAGAAAATCGAGCGCACGAACTGCTGGTGTTCTCTGTCCATCGTCTTCGGCAGAGAGTCGGTAGGCGCATACCACGTGGTATTGCCTTTATATGTATAAGGAAAGAGTTTAAGGAGCGAACCATTGCGCAGCTCCATTATCAGTTGTATCTTATTATCTATGGCAGCCACCTGCGAATGGAACGCATCGTGGTTGCCGCCATAGTATTCCTGCACGTACGGACCGAGCGTGTAGCCGCCCATCGCGCTGTTGAAGAACTGACCTACGGGCACGTATTCGGGCAGCTGCAGACGGTCGCGCATCTCGGCACCTTTCAGTCGGAGCATCGGCTCCTGCATCCAGTCGTCGGCGTAGAACATCCAGCCCGTGAGCACCTGCTCGGGCGTGTAGCCGTCATACGATGCCTTGCCGTAAAGGTTCTTGGTAAAGTCGACGGCGAGGGTCTGCAGCGGACATATGCGACTGTTGTGCAGAACCATCAAGCATCCAAAGCGGTCGGCACTTTCCTTAGGCAGAACATGTGCCTGAGCCGAGCCTGAGCCGAGCGCGAAAAGCAGCGCCACCATCATCAGTCCTTTCTTCAGATGTGAGAGGCGCAGCAGCTTGCGGTATGCACCATGCGGATCGAAGAGCATGTATACAAGCGAGATGAACAGCAGAGCGTAGCCCGTATAGGTAAGAGGTATGCCAATGGGGTCGGAGTTGAAGGAGATTGACGCGCCGAGCATGTCGTTGTCGTACGACGACTGGTAGAAGCGCATCGCTCCGTATCTGAAGATGCGGTTCATCGACACCTTGCCGCTGTACTGCTTGCCGTTGTCGATGATGGTGAACTGCGACACGTAGTCTTCTGCCGCGTCGGTGCCCTCATGGTATTGCACGTCGAAGCGGTCGAGGCGCATCTGGAACGGCATCTGCGCGTCGTGCGGCTGGTTGTGACGGTCGTACATCACGCAGGTGTTGATGTATGCGCCCTGGCGCAGATGAACCGTGCCGCGCTCCGAACTGACGTGTGTCACGAAAGCGCCCGCGAGTATCACCACGAACGAGAGGTGGAGCGCTATGCCCGACCACGACTTGCAGCGGTGGCGCAGGAAATAGATGATGCCAGCAGCCGTGAGCACAGCCCAAAGCAGCGAGAACCACCATGCGCCGTACACATTGGAGCGCACAAAGTCGGTTCCGCTATACTTCTCCACGACTGTAGCGGCTGCCATGCAGACTATCACTAAAACATACAATGCGAAGAGTGTCTTCTTTAAAGGGTTTTGCATAATTCGGTTTGCTTATATATGATTATTCTCCCACGTACTTCGCAGGAAGCCGTGGGAGAATAAGTTACTAAATAGAGCGAAGGAACATGACCACTGCGTCGCGGTCTGCCTTGGAAAGATTGTAGAACTTGAGCGCCGAGTTGTAGGCGTGCGAGTTCTTCGAGTAAGCATGCCACATGATTGCTTCCACCTCGTTGCGTGCGCGGCAATCGTGCAGACGTTCTACACCGCTGCCGTTGATTGCGGCAAGTCCGCGTCCCCACAACGGTGTTGTGCGACACCACGATCCGTGTATGTCGTTCACCATGTAGAGCTTGTGCTGCATCATGTCGCTGTACGGATAGATGGTCTGGTTGGCGTAGCGCGGAAGCTTCTTGCCGGCTATCATGTTCGGTGTCCAGTAGTTGTCCGAACCGGTCTTCCACGACGGGCGGTGACAGCTGGCGCAGCCAATCTCCATAAACACCTTCTTGCCCTGCTGCACACGCGCATCGTTGAGGTTGCGGGCGCGCGGAATGGCAAGACCGCGATGCCATACCATGAACTCGTAGAAGTGGTCGGCAGACATCTCCGGCTCGAAGTTGTGCCACTCGTTGCTGAACTGGTTGGTGCCGGGCTTCAAGAGTCCGTTCACACGCTTGCTTATCTCGTCGTCGGTCGATGCCCAGAACGGCGATGTCGGGTCGTTCTTTATCTTCTCTATCACCTCCTTGTCTTCTGCCATTGCCGCAGCCCAAGCGTTTGTGGTGTAGAGCTTCGGACGGTCGGGACGTGACACGTTCGTGATATTCCAGATGGCGTTGGCGCCAGGTCCGTCCTGCAGCGAGGCACGTGTAAGAGCGTAGGTGAAGCGCTTCACCATCGGCTTGCCGTTGCCGCCGTCGGCGTATACACCGGTGTTCTCGGTGCCGGGATACCATGCGCCAGCAGCGAAGTTGTCGGCAGAAGCGTCCCAGAAGTTAGGGTTAACGTACTCCGAAACGTTAGCCACCTTTGCTACGTTCTTGTAGTAGTTGGCTGTAGAGGCATACTGCGCCTTGATGTCATCCTCTGAGATGGCGTCGAGCAGACCCGTACCCATCACGCCGATTGTAGACTCTACGCGAACAGCCACTGCCTTATTGCCTGTGTCGTAAGGATTAGGGTTGGTGCGGAACGCCGAGCGCGGTATTGTAATCTCAGGATAGATAAGGTCGTAGGCTTCGCCGTCGGGGAACTTCATAGGCAGACCGCTCTCCATAGCCGTCACGTGATGCCACTGCATTTTGATCTGGCTCTCGTCGATAGGTGCCTTGAAGGGTTCTGTAGCTTGTGTCTGCGGCATACCAGTCACTTCGGCTACGTAGCCGCCGTCGTTGCTGTTGGCTCCGTCTACGGGGTGATAAACAGCGAGCAGATAGCCGTTGCCGTTGCCGTAGGACGTGGTGTAAGAGTCCATGCGGCGACCATGTCCGTAGTTGGGGTGGCAGTCGAGACACGAACGGCGAACAGAAGCCGGACCAAGTCCCTTGAAGCCCGAGTTGGCTGACGTGAACTGACGCTCGAAGAATTTCTCGCCGGCGTTGAAGTCGTCGATAAGTCCCTGCGCGGTTACGGCAGGTGTTTCGTCTTCGTAGCATCCTGAAGCCACATTGTCGGTTGTTCCGAGTTCGCCGCCAGGATACCACTCCTCTTTAGAGAAGTTGCCGACAGCCTCGCCTACATACTTGCCGTCAGACTCCATTGGCTTGAAGTCTTCACCCGACGGATCGCTGTTCTCGTCCGAACACGAGAACAGCGATAGAGAGAGGGCCATTGCTAATGAGCCCATGAGATAGATTCGTTTCATTGCTGTATAATTTTAAAAAGCCTTGGTTTTGTATTTCTAAACTGCCGAACATGGCAGGGCGCTTAGAGCGCGTCCTGCTTGTTCACCCAGTCGCCAGCCTTGTTCAACTCCTCGTCGAGAGCCGAAACAGCGTCGATGCAGTCCTTTACGTGCTGGGCTCCAGGAGCCTCAACGAACGACTTGCCGCTGTTCTTGGCTGTCTCAAGTGACTGAATAGCCTTATTGAGAGCCGCTGTCAAGTCGTTCAGACCAGAGTAGTTCATAGCCTTGAGCAGGTTCAGGAGCGAGTGCTCTGCCGGAGCTGTTGCGTTTACGTCGCGTGTGCCGTAAAGCGTGTTCTTGATAGAGTAGATGTTATCTTGATAATCGATGAACGAACGGTGGCTGTAAGGCGACTCGATATAGTCGCGAGAGTCTTCTGCTGAGCCCGAACCTGTTGCTGTACGGTAAGCCTGACCGAGCTTCTGGTCGGCAACCTCTGCGCAGATATTAGAGCAACCGCCTACGAAAATCTGACGGATTGTGCCCTGCCATGAGTTGTAGCCTGTTGTAGCTGACGGCGAGAGCAGGAACTGACCGTAGCACATTGTGCCGTTGGCTGCCAAACCGTTGTTGCGAAGCGATGAGAACACGTAGCTTGCGTTGCTGAGCACGCTCTTTGTCTCGTTGCTTGCTGCGCTGCCCATCCATGTGAACTCGAGAAGTGCGGTGATGTTGCGCACGTCGGCTGCTACAGCCTGGAGGAATGCGAGTTCGTCAATGCCCTTTACTGAGGTCATGCCTTCTTCTGTCTCGTTAGCCTTGAGTGCGTCTACGGTGCGGTTCTTGCCTTCGCGGAACAGCACGAACTCCATGCCGTGGAAACCGAGTACCGACTGGAACTTGCTATTGTTGTCTGACACGAACTTAGCTGGGTCGCTGCCCTTGAAGCCTGCTACAAGTGTAGGGTTCTTGAGGGCGTTCACAAGTTCGTCGTGGTCGAGAGGCCATGAGTCGATGTGCGGGTCGAGCTCGTTGTCGGAAGCCGAACCGTAGAGGAAAGCCTCGCTGCGCTCCCACTCGCGACGTGTGTCCTTGAAGGCTTCGCAAGCAGCGTCAATCTGCGCCTGAGTCATAGTGCCTGCCTCAGCAGCGCTGTAGAGAGCAGCTGTTGTGGTGTAGAGTGTGCGTGCGTTTGCAGCGAGTGCCTTGTATGTTGGGTAAACAACCTGGTCGACGTAAACCTTCGCCACCTTCTGCATCGCTTTGTCCGAAGAACTTACGCTCACTGTTGCCTGACCAACCTCCGGAAGCTGGAAATCTTGCGGCTCGCTATTATCGTCGCTACATGCAGTAAAACCGAACGATACGACTCCGACGAGGAACGCCATTACTAACTGTTGAAACTTTTTCATTGTGTCTTTGATGTTTAATTATTATTACTATAGGAACTTTATTCTTTTTAAGCCTCTTTATGCCTTGATAAGCCTCTCTATGACGAGGGTTACACAAAGAAAATCTTTTTACTCTTTTACTTTTTTACTCTTTTACTTTTTTACTTTTAAAGGAATTGTCCTTGATAAGCCACGCCTATGTTCAGAGCCGGCTCGTCGTTGTACTGCTGCTTGAACTTGCGATAGCTGTATTCTGCCTTCACGCAGATTTGCGGCAACGGATAGTAGTTGACGCCGCCTGCAAAAATCTTCTTGCTTGTGTACTCCTTCGAACCACCGAGACATGAGTTGTAGTACTCGAAGTGACCGAAGACATACATCTTCTGACGGGCTGCACGCAACTTCTCAATCTGTGAGAATACATCGTAGCCTACTTCCACGCTTGTGGCGATGGCGTGCGAGCCGAACACCTGGTTCGACTGGTATGGCTTCACGTACTGCGTGTTAGGCTTGCGCATAGCACTAATCTCCTTAGCGTTGCTCACGTAGCCGTAGTCGGCGCTGCCGCGTGCCACCCAGTTGTGGGCGTTGTATGTGAAGTCGAACGCACCGAGATAGATGTTGCCCTTGATGCGCTTGTTGTTGCCCTTCTCCATGTCGTGCGGAACGGCGTTGTGCATCGACTGTCCGAAGTAGCCGCTCACGCCCAAGCGCAAGCCGGGCACTGTATAGTTGTCTACACGCGCTGCAAAGCCGTACTTGTTAGCCACCTCAAACTCGAAGGGCTTCGTGGTGCCGGGCTTAATCCAGTTGTCGCGCGAGAACTGCCATGCGTCGAGACCTGCAATCATCTGCAATTCGTAACGGAAGTCGCCAGCATGGCCCCAGAACGAAACGCCAGTCTGATGCCATGTGCAAGGCAGAATGGTGTTTTCGCCTTCCGGACGATAGACGGTGAAGAAGTTGAGCGGCTCGTGGTAGGCGTTGGTCAGACCTACGGGCACGACGATGTGGCCGGCACGTATGTTGGCAAAGCGTCCGAACGACTTCTGAATCCAGAACTGCTCCAACTCCACTTCGCCACCGCGCTCCTGCTCCTGCTCAAACTCGATAGATTCCTCTGCCTCATATTCTATAGCCGAACCTGTACCGCCATGTTCAAACTCAATCTCCGTACCCAACGTCCAGCCCTTGCCAAAGTCATAACCTAAGTAGATAACAGCGTGCGGTATGTCGAAACGTCCATGACTGGGGTCGTTCTTATGCAGCTTAGCCGAACTGTAGCGGTTGCCACTGTCGCTGTAGAAGTTACGGCTGTAAGCCACTTCACCATATCCGCCAACACTCAGTCGGGAACCCTTGGCGTGCTGCATCACACTGTCGGCAGCCACTATCTGCGCGTTTGCTGCGAGCGGACTGCATACTGCCATCGCTGCACACGCCATAGAAACGATTGTAGATTTCTTCATTTTAATTATATAATTTTCACGACTGCAAAGGTACTTTGAAGAAAAAAAGCAGGCAATACCTAAAATATAGTAAAGAAAGTTAGCACATAGCACTACCTACTTTTGATGACTCAACGCCACATACACATTATATATACTATCAAACCCCATCAAACGACCATTCGAATAATCATTTATGGGTATCGGAGCGAACCGAACATCACACAAAACATACATATTAGGTATTTCATATATCTACAAAAGTAAATAACTTTGCAACTCAAATGCTGAAATAACATTTTTACGTAACACTAAATTTTAAAAGACAAAGCAAAATGAGATCAAAGAATTATCAGTTGATGCTCCTCACCGGTGCATTGACAGTGTCATTTGCGGCTAATGCAGTCGAAGTAAAGGATAACGAAAACACAACACGTGTTGAAGTGAAGGATAACAGTACGGAACACACGCCCACGCCTACCGATGCCAACGTCTACGGACATGTGGTCGACAGAAAGAGTGGCGAACACATTGCCTACGCCACCATCCATATCAAAGGTACAACAATAGGCTGTACTACAGACAAGACGGGACACTATTTTCTGAAGAACTTGCCTGAGGGTAAATTCACTCTTGAGGTAAAATGTATGGGCTTCAAGCCCGTCGAGAAAACAATAACGATAAAAAAGGATGCCACTCAGGAACTCAACTTTGAGCTTCTCACCGACGACGTTGCGCTTGACGAGGTCGTCGTTTCAGCCAACCGCAGCGAAACAAAACGCCGACTGGCTCCGAACTTGGTGAGCGTGATTGGCAGCAAAATGTTTGATATCACCCAATCGACGTGTCTGGCTAAGGGACTCAACTTCCAACCCGGTGTACGCACAGAAGACGATTGTCAGAACTGTGGCTTCACACAGGTAAGAATAAACGGCTTGGACGGACACTACTCGCAGATATTGGTCGACTCGCGCCCCATCTTCTCTTCGCTCACCGGTGTGTACGGCTTGGAACAGATACCTACCAACATGATAGACCGTGTAGAGGTGGTGCGCGGCGGAGGCTCCGCTCTCTTCGGTGCATCAGCCATCGGCGGAACCATCAACATCATCACAAAGGAGCCCATACGCAATTCGGCATCCTTCGGACATACATTCATGGCGCAGGGAGGTGCCAACTCGTTCGATAACGTAACGACCGGAAACGTGTCTTTGGTTACCGACGACAACAAGGCTGGCGTATATGCCTACGGACAAACACGCACACGCCAGGGCTACGACCACGACGGCGACGGATACACCGAACTGCCCGAACTGAAGAGCCAGACCTTCGGCCTTAACTCGTACCTCCGACTTAACCCACACTCCAAGCTGAGTCTTCAGTATCACGGCATACATGAGTTCCGCCGCGGCGGCAACAAACTCGATCTGCCTTCTCACGAGGCGAACATCACCGAGCAGGTGGAGCACAACATACAGGGCGGCGGACTCACGTACAACTTCTACTCGCCAGACGAGAAGAACCGCCTGTCGGCTTACTTCTCGTTCCAAACCACATCACGAAAGAGCTATTATGGCGGCATCGGAGAGGGAACCGAAGAAGACATACAAGCCGCTACAAAGGCATACGGCAACACTCACGACTTCACATACGTCGCAGGGTCGCAGTACGTCCACTCGTTTAAGAAATTGCTCTTCATGCCCTCCGACCTAACTCTCGGTGCAGAGTACAACTATGACGGTTTGAAAGACGTAATCCTCGGCTACAACCGCAATTTCAAGCAAGACGTGCACATCGGTAGTTTCTTCTTCCAAAACGAGTGGAAGAACAAGCAGTGGAGCCTGCTCTTGGGCGGCAGAGCGGATAAGCACAACTTAGTGAAACGCATGATATTCAGTCCGCGTGCCAACCTCCGCTTCAACCCTACGGAGAACATAAACCTCCGCCTTACCTATGCCGGAGGATTTAGAGCACCGCAAGCATTCGACGAAGACTTGCATGTGGGCGTTGTGGGTGGCGAACGTCTGGTTACGGTATTGGCTAACAACTTGAAGGAGGAGCGATCAAACAGCTTCAGCCTGTCAGCCGACTTGTATCATAATTTCGGCTCCGTACAGACCAACCTCCTGATAGAAGGCTTCTACACCGACTTGAACAATGTGTTTGCGCTTCGCAAGCTCGACCAACCCGACGCACAGGGCAACACCGTGCAGGAGCGTTACAATGCTTATGGTGCGAAGGTATTCGGACTGAACATCGAAGGAAAGGCTATGTTCACACGATGGTTCATGCTGCAAGCCGGACTCACTTTGCAGCAAAGCCACTACGACGAGGCTATTGCCTGGAACGATGAGGTGCCAGAACAGAAGTACAAGAAGATGATGCGCACGCCAAATACATACGGCTACTTCACAGCTTCCTTCACACCCGTGAAGCGCTTCACAGCTTCCGTAACTGGAAACTACACTGGCAGTATGCTCGTTGGTCACGCTGCAGGCTCGGGGGTTGAAGCACCCGTGGCAGTAAACACTCCCAAATTCATGGAGGTAAATCTAAAACTGGCATACGACTTCCCCGTCTACAAGTATCTCACACTTCAGGTGAATGGCGGTGTGCAGAACATCACCAATTCTTACCAAAAGGACTTCGACAAGGGATGGAACCGCGACTCCGGCTACATCTATGGTCCATCGCTGCCAAGAAGCTACTATATCGGAATGAAGATTAACTATTAAAAGTAAAAAGGAGCCCCTCCCAACCCTCCCCGAGATGGGGAGGGTTGGGAGGGGCTCCTTTTTTACTCTTTTACTTTTCTAATATTCGTCCACAGCGAGTGTCTTTCTGTATTTATCAAGTTCGCGCTGCAACTGCTTCGTAATCTTTTCCGTGCCCGGCTTGCCGAAGATGTTGTTCTGCTCGTGCGGGTCAGCCTGCAGGTCGTAAAGTTCACAATAGTCTACAGCCTCATCCTTCGGCTCAAAGTAACCTATCGACTCCAATCCCTTCATCGTGCCATACTCGCGTGTGCCCGGTACGTTCTGATACTTGTTCTCAGACACAGCGTCGAGACCGCCCTTGCCGTAGAAGTGGATGAGCTTATAACGCTCGGTGCGCACACCGTCGTGCTTGCGTACCATATGGTACGTCGGATAGTCGTAGTAGTGGTAGTAGATGCTCTGACGCCAGTTCTTCACGTTGTCTCCGTTGGTGAGCACTGGTACGAGCGAACGTCCCGGCATATCCTTCGGCTGCTGAACGCCGGCGAGGGCGAGAAACGTCGGCGCATAGTCGATGTTCTGCACAAGACGGTTGCATACCGAACCCGGCTTGGTGTGACCCGGGTAGCTCACGATGAGCGGAGTGCGTAGCGACTCCTCGTACATGAAGCGCTTGTCGAACCAGCCGTGCTCGCCCATGTAGAAGCCCTGGTCGGAGGTGTAGACAATCATCGTATTGTCGGTGAGTCCGTTCTTGTCGAGATAGTCGAGCACACGACCCACGCTCTCGTCAACACTTGCTATCACAGACATATAGTCGCGGATGTAAACCTGATACTTCCAGTTGTCGAGGTCCTTGCCCTTGAGCTGCGCTTCGAGCAGACGGCGGTTGCGCGGGAAGTAGTAGCGTCCCCAAGCCGAGCGCTGTTCAGGAGTCATACGGTTTATCTCGCCCATTAGAGCGTTGTACGAATCCTTGCTGTCGGGGTTGTTGAGGTCGAGCATCTCGGGCACCTTGAAGTCCTGCTCCCAACGCATGTCGCGCGTGACGGACATCTTCTGCGTGCGAGCGGCAGAGCCGCGCGTAGCATAGTCGTCGTAGAAGTTCTCCGGCATCGGGAACTCAACGTCGTCGTACATACCGAGATATTTCAGGTTTGCCTGCCAGTTGCGGTGCGGTGCCTTATGGTGCAGAAGCAGACAGAACGGTTTCGACGGGTCGCGGTGCTCGATGAAGCTGAGTGCGTGGTCGGTGGTAAGGTCTGTAGAGTAGCCCTCCTCCACGACGAACTCGTTGTTGGTGTCGGTGCCACGATACTGCGGATTCCAGTACTGTCCCTGGTCGTTATACACATGATAGTAGTCGAAGCCCTTCGGGTCGCAACCCATGTGCCACTTGCCCACAACGGCTGTCTGATAGCCCGCCTCCTGCAGCAGTTCGGTGAAGAACGTGCGCGAGGTGTCGATGCCCTCGCCCAGCTGACGCTGACCATTCTGATGGCTGTACTGACCGGTCATCAGGCAGGCGCGCGACGGCGTAGAGAGCGAGTTCTCGACGAAGGCACGGTCGAAGCGCATACCACGCTCGGCGAGACGGTCGATATTCGGGGTCGGTGCGAGCTTTGAGAGTGCGCTGCCGTATGCGCTTATGCACTGGTAGGCATGGTCGTCGCACATGATGTAAACAATGTTAGGGTGCTGCTGCGCCTTCTGCTGCTGGGCGTACGCTGCCGTAACGCAGGAGAGGGCTGCAAGAGAAAGAATAGATTTGCTGTTCATTGTTTTTATTTCTGTAGATTGTTTTTTCTTGGAGAGCGGTCTTTTTAGGGAGCGTTTAAGCCGAACTTTAGGGAGCGTTTAAGCCGAACTTCAGGGAGCGTTTAAGCCGAACTAAGCCTCTTTAAGC
>NZ_JH379476.1:0-18459 GCF_000235885.1 Leyella stercorea DSM 18206 | reverse complement strand
CCGAACTAAGCCTCTTTAAGCCTTTCTAAGCCCTTGTGGAGATAGGCTGTTCTAAGCCTTTGCTAATTCATAATTGAACAATTCCTCATCGGGAAGCCGCCAATTAATAATTAATAATTAAAAATTAATAATTCATAAGGTATTCAGCGAAGATGCGTGCTGCGCTCTCCACCTTTGCTGCACACGGGCGTGTCTTGTAGTATTCGGCTGTGCGTGGCGAGGCAACGTAGCTCGACTGCGCTTTCTCATGCCCCTTCAGTCCGAGCAGCTCGGCACAGACTACCGATCCGTTCTGCACCTTAAACTCGTCGAGCAGTTCCTGCACCACCTTATAGCACATCGACTTGCCCTTACGGTCGGCACCGTCAATCTGTCCGCGGTCAAGTCCGGCGAGGATAACGATGCCCGAGACGGCACCGCACATCATGCGCATACGCCCTACTCCGCCTCCGAAGCCTGCCGCAATACGCTTCGCCATCGTGTCATCGAGGTTATATAAGTCGGCGAAGGCAGCCACAACCGACTGGCAACAGCCGTAGCCCTGCATGAAGTTGTCCACCGCACGCTGCACACATGCCTCAAGTTCGGGAGTAAGAGGTTGTTTGTCTGTTGATTTGTCCATACTGCTTAGGTTTTAATATATTAGGGAGAGATGTATAAAACATAGGAAATACCGCATCCTCCCCCCTACTGTTCACTTTAGTGGTTCAACGTGAATGTTTATGTGCGTGCGCTCGCCGAAGTGGCTGCGCAACTTGCGCTCGATGTTCGTGGCGTGGGCGTGCGACTCGTTGAGCGAGATGTTGCCCGGCATACGCAGGTGCATCTCTATGGCTATGCGACTGCCGATGCGACGTGTGCACAGATGGTGCATTCCGCTCACATCGGGCTCGCTCTGCACAATCTTCTCTATCTGCTGTTCCTCTGCGTCGGGCAGACTCTTCTCAAGCAGTTCGTCGAGCGCACCACTCACGAGCATGGCTGCCGTGCGTATGATGAAGATGCTCACCACAACGGCGGCTATGGGGTCGAGCACAGCCCACTCCTTTCCGAGGAAGATGGCTCCGCCGATGCCTATGGCTGTGCCTATGGAGGAGAGCGAGTCGCTACGGTGGTGCCATGCGTTGGCTATGACTGCCTGCGACTGCACCTCCTTGCCCACCTTGACGGTGAAGCGGTAGGTCCACTCCTTCAACATAATGCTGAAGAGTGCCGCCCACAAGGCTACGATGCCCGGTTGTTCGATCGGAGCACCGTTGAATGCTGCCCACGTGCGGTAGGAGCCACTATATAATATGTATAGTCCGACACAGAGCAACGCCACACCTATAAAAGATGTGGCGAGTGTCTCGTATTTGCCATGACCATAGTCGTGGTCCTTGTCTTCGGGCTTTGAGCTTATCTTCACGAACAACACCACTACGATGTCGGTAAGGAAGTCGGACAAGGAGTGCACGGCATCGGCTATCATAGCTGCCGAGCCACCCAGGATGCCTGCCATGAACTTGAACACCAACAGCACCACGTTCACCACGCTGCCCATGAGCGTGACGAAGTAGATGCGGTGCTCTCTGTCTTTTGTTTCCATATCAGATTAGAACTCGCTCGTAAAGTGGAACTTAATGTGCTTGAAGTCCTGCTGCGCCATCGAGAGCACGTAGCCAGAGTCGGCAAGGAACACATCGCGACCGTCGCGGTCCTTAGCCATGTACTGATACTTGCGCTTCTTGAACTGATCCAGCTCTTCTGCATCGTCGCTCTCTATCCAGCACGCCTTGTGCAGGTGTACTGGTTCCCAACGACACTTGGCGTTGTACTCGTTCTCAAGACGGTACTGAATAACCTCGAACTGGAGCTGGCCCACGGTGCCTATAATCTTGCGACCGTTGAACTGGTTGACGAACAACTGTGCCACACCTTCGTCCATGAGCTGATTGATGCCCTTCTCAAGCTGCTTCGCCTTCATCGGGTCGTCGTTCTCGATGTACTTGAACATCTCTGGTGAGAACGAGGGAAGTCCGCGGAAGTGGAGTTTCTCGCCGTCGGTGAGCGTGTCGCCAATCTTGAAGATGCCGTTATCGGGCAGACCAACGATGTCGCCCGGCCATGCCTCGTCGATGGTGCTCTTGCGCTGAGCCATGAACTGTGTGGGCGAAGAGAAGCGCAATGTCTTGCCCTGACGCACATGCAGATAGGGCTTGTTGCGCTCGAACTTACCGCTGCACACCTTGCAGAAAGCGATACATGAGCGGTGGTTGGGGTCGATGTTGGCTGTAATCTTGAAGATGAAGCCCGTGAACTTCGGCTCTTCGGGGTCTACCATGCGTTCCTCTGCCTTTGTGGGGCGTGGCGACGGAGCTATCTTGATGAAGCAGTTGAGCAGCTCCTGCACACCGAAGTTGTTGAGAGCCGAACCAAAGAATACTGGTGCCACCTCTGCCGAGCGGTATGTCTCTACGTCGAACTCTGGATATACGCCGTCGATGAGTTCAAGGTCGTCACGCAACTGCTGCGCATCCTGCTCGCCAATCTGTGCGTCGAGTTCCGGCGAGTTGATGTCTACCTCCACCTTCTCCGTCACGCGCTGCTTGTCGGGCTTGAAGAGGTCGAGCTTCTGCTCGAAGATGTTGTACACGCCCTTGAACTTGGCACCGATATTGATAGGCCATGAGAGCGGGCGCACGCTGATCTGCAACTCCTCCTCCAGCTCGTCGAGCAAGTCGAACGGGTCGCGACCCTCGCGGTCCATCTTGTTGATGAAGATGATTACGGGGGTGTTGCGCATACGGCACACCTCCATAAGCTTACGTGTCTGTGTCTCCACACCTTTCGCTCCGTCGACCACGATGATGGCAGAGTCGACAGCTGTAAGCGTGCGGTAGGTATCCTCACAGAAGTCCTGGTGACCCGGAGTGTCGAGGATATTCACCTTGTAGCCTTCGTAGTCGAACTCCATAACTGATGTTGACACCGAGATACCGCGCTGCTTCTCAATTTCCATCCAGTCGGACGTAGCACTCTTGCGTATCTTGTTGTTCTTAACTGCACCTGCCACCTGAATCTGTCCACCGAAGAGAAGGAACTTCTCGGTGAGCGTTGTCTTACCGGCATCAGGGTGTGATATGATGGCGAATGTTCGCCTGCGTTCTATTTCTTGATTCATACTTTTCTTTAATTGGGATTTCAGATAGGATAAGCCGAACTAAGCCTTCTTATGCCTCTTTAAGCCGAGGAGCCGACTTTTTACTTTTTTACCTTTTTACTTTTTTACTTTTAAAACTCCTCCTCGTCGTCAAACTTGAGACCCTCAGTCTTGTCCTTGATGTGATAGTCGCTGAGCATACCGAGGAAGGTTGAAATCTCCTTGATAGCGTGCTCCGTGTCGGGACTTATCGTCTTGTGCTGCAGGCGCAGCATCATTGTGCCGTATAGCGCATTGAGGCAGGTCTCCACCTCGTTCACGTCCTTGTCGCCCTTGTTGCGCAGCTCCACGATGAACGGCAACACACGATAGTACTCGGCGTTGTAGAACGGGAAGCGCGAGCTCTGCAGCAGCTGGTTGTGCAGGTCGTTCATGTCCTTCACAACAATCTGGTTGATGGCGAGATGTCCGCCCTCGCGCTTACCTTCCGAGTTCATCATAGTGATGAGAGCACCATACCAGTCGACCATCTCCGCACGCTGCTCGTCGGTATAGTCGGCGAAGCGTGCGATGTACTCGTTCTTGATGCGCGACAGCTGGCAGCCATAGGCGCGGATAATATCCTCCACCTGCCACATATAGAGCACGAACTCCGCCGTGCTCTTCTTTCTTAATTCTTGAGAAATAAACATATTGTTAGCTTTTTCTTACTATAACTAAGCCGTTGTAAGCCTCTTTAAGCCTTGCTAAGCCCCTTTAATAAAGCCTTGCTAAGCCCTCCCCGACGGGGAGGGGTGGGAGGAACTCCCTTTAAGCCTTGCTAAGCCCTCCCTATGGGGGAGGGTTGGGAGGAGCTTCTTAATACGGCAGCGTGTACAGATTGAACACTGTGCCCAGAAGCATAATCAGCGAGAAGATGACCACGATGCAGCCCACCACACGATTGATGATGAGGATGCCGCTCTGGTCGAACTTACCGCGCACCTTGTCTACGAGCCACGACAGACCAAACCACCACAGCATAGCACCAAACACTATGCTTGCATAACCTATCGACATCTCCAACGGACGCTTCGGCACCACAAAGGCAAACTGAGCAAAGAGGAAGATGAAGAGGAAGATGATAAGCGGATTGGAGAGTGTCACCAAGAACGCCGTGAAGCAGTTGTGCATCAGCGTGCCCTTCTGCGGTTTGTTGCTCCGATGAATATTCTTCGTCGGGTTGGAGCGATAGCAGTAGATGCCAAACAATAGCAATACAATACTGCCACTTATCTGAAGCATAAAACGCGTACGCTCGTTGCTCACAAGATCCATGACAAAACTCATACCGACACCCGTAAACAACGCATATATGAAGTCGCTGATACAAGCACCGATACCCGTAACAAAACCATACCAGCGACCTTTATTCAGAGTTCGTTGTATGCAAAGCACCCCCACCGGACCCATCGGAGCCGATGCCATGATGCCAATCAGTATTCCATGGAATACAAAGTCTAAAATATCTAATTGAATTGGAAAGTGCATAACAATTGCAAAATTGCGAATTTTATGCGATATAGGCAAATTTTAGTGTTAAAACTTTGTGCGATTAAGACATTTTTAATACCTTTGCCCATAGACAAAACACTCGTTTACTTGTTAACTTGTCAACTGGCTTACGAGCAACTTGTCAACTCGTCAACTCGTCAACTATTCTATTAATTTACTAAATAAAAACAAAAAATGACAGAAGATTTATTGAAACCGTATGTAATCGGTTTGGACCTCGGAGGCACAAACTCTGTGTTTGGTATCGTTGACAGCCGTGGTGAAATCAAAGCTACCACAGCCATCAAGACCCAGGGATATGGCAACAATGTTCAGGCTTACGTAGACGCAGCTGTAGAGGCTCTGCAGATCATCATCGACCAGGTAGGCGGCATCAGCAAGATTAAGGCTATGGGTATCGGCGCTCCTAACGGCAACTACTACAACGGCACCATCGAGTTCGCTCCGAATCTTGAGTGGGGACGCGACGGTGTAGTGCCTTTGGCTAAGCTCTTCAGCGACAAACTCGGCATTCCAGTAGCACTCACCAACGACGCTAACGCAGCAGCCATCGGCGAGATGACCTACGGTGTAGCTCGCGGCATGAAGAACTTCATCGTCATCACTCTCGGCACAGGCGTCGGCTCTGGCATCGTAGTGAACGGACAGCTCGTTTACGGTTGCGATGGTTTCGCCGGCGAGCTCGGTCACGTTATCGTGAAGGAGAACGGACGCGACTGCGGATGCGGACGCAAAGGCTGCCTCGAAACCTACTGCTCGGCTACTGGCGTAGCACGCTCAGCACGCGAGTTCCTCGCTAACAGCGACGAGCCGTCACTCCTCCGCGAACTCGACCCAGAGAAGATTACTTCTTACGACGTGTCTATGGCTGCTGCCAAGGGCGACAAGATTGCTCTCGACATCTACGAGTTCACTGGTCGTCTGCTCGGCGAGTCATGCGCCAACTTCGCAGCCTTCTCTTCACCAGAAGCATTCATCTTCTTCGGTGGTCTGACAAAAGCAGGTGCTCTTATCATGGACCCGATCAAGAAGGCATACGACGAGAACGTGCTCAACATCTTCAAGGGCAAGGCTAAGTTCCTCGTAAGTGCTCTCGAAGGCTCTTCAGCAGCCGTGCTCGGTGCATCAGCAGTAGGCTGGGACATCCAGAAGTAACCTCAAGGGGTGCACTTTTAGGGGGTGCACTTTTAGGGGGTGCACTTGTCTCAAGTGCACCAACCGAGCAAGAACTGCACCAACCGAGCAAGAACTGCTCCAACAAACATAGTCCTATTAAGACAATGTGCAACCATGCACAAAGCCTTTATAGGACTTTTTTCGTATTCAAAAGACCCTGAAAGCGATTTTTGTGTTCTAAAATTTGGCGATTTGGCACATTCATATTATTTTTGCACTTACATAATCGTTTAACCAAAATCTATTAGCCCACCCCCAAAAATATGTACGCAATCATCATCAACGCCGTAGCCATCATCATCGGCAGTGCCATCGGAGCCTTGTTTCAGCGAGGCATCAGCGAGAAATATGTCAACGTCCTCAACACCGCAATGGGACTTTGCGCCATCACCTTAGGTGCGAATGTTGCGATGGAAAGTATGCAGAAGTCAGAATACCCCGTGCTCTTCATCTTCTGCCTGTCGATTGGCGGACTCATCGGCACACTCCTCAAAATGGATCAACACATGGATCGCGCCACACGTAGCATCTCAGGCAGCAACCTTGCCGAAGGCATCACCACCGCCATTCTACTCTGCTGCGTCGGCACACTCGCCATGATGGGTCCCGTGATGAGCGCACTCTACGACGACAACACCTATCTCATGACTGCCGCCACGCTCAACTTCGTCACCGTTCTGGTGCTCGCCTCGTCGTACGGTTTCGGCATAGCACTCACTGGCATCGCTGTGTTCGTATGGATGTCGTCAATCTACGGCATTGCACTGCTCTCGCAGTCGCTCATCTCCCACGAACTCATCACCGAAGTGTCGCTCGTCGGCGGCATACTCATCACCGCTTCTGGCTTAGGCATACTGCACATCAAAGACTGCAAGACCATCAATCTGCTGCCCGCCCTCTTCATGCCTATTTTTTTCTTCGCCCTGCGCGCCCTTTGCGCCCAGTTCGGCATCAATTTCTAACTTAATAAACCATATTGTTTGACCTTTGATACACCGCCAAACAATTAACAATTAGAATAAAAAACAGTGGCGCAACTCTCAACGAGCTGCGCCACTGTCACTATGTTTAACTTGAAAAAATTTCGTAATCAATGAAGATTCTCACGAGCCTTCATGGCTACCTTGTTAAACAATCGTTACCTTAAACCTAATAACTAAAAACCTAAATCTATTACTACTAACCTAAACAATCTATTAATCTTTTGACGATGCAAAGGTATAAACAATCTGCTGTTTGCGCAAACAATCAGAGCAAAACATTCAAATTTTCGCCTCTTTATTGACTTAAATCAACATATGTGCACGAACACAACTATATTTTTACCATCCGCCGCCCAGCGCCTTGTACATCCTAACCATGGTGATTTGCTTGTCGCGGATGGCGTTGCTAAGACCTATTTGCGCGTCGAAGTAGCTACGCTGGGCATCGAGCACATCAAGGTAACCGATTACGCCGTTGATGTACTGCAGCTGTGCCAATTCCATAGCCACCTTTGACGAACGCTCCAACTCACGACGCGATTCGTAGATCTCCTCAATCTTGTTGAAGTCGACGATGGCGTTGCGGGCGTCCTTGAAAGCACAAAGCACAGCCTTCTCGTATGCGTAGCAGGCTTGCTCGTAGGCAGCTTTCTGTGCTTTCAGCATGGCGCGGTTCTTACCCATAGCAAAAAGCGGTCCCAGGAGATTAGCACTGAGGTAGTGGATGGGCGACTTGAAGAAGTCGCCCATTTCCTTGCTCTCCAAACCGTAACTGGCAGTAAGTGTGATGCGCGGAAAGAGGTTGGTGAATGCCATGCCCACGGCGGCGTTACTTGCTATAAGACGTTGTTCGGCTTCGCGCACATCGGGGCGGCGCTCCAACAAGGTGGAGGGGAGCCCGACGGGCAGCGACTCGGGCAACTTCACTTCTTCGGGAAGTATTGAGCGATGTATCACCTGCGGATATTCGCCTGCAAGGAAAGCGATGTCGTTCTCTTTAATAGAGATCTTACGCTCCAGCTCTGGCACCAGTGTAGCGGTGCGGGCGTATTCCACCTTTGCCTGCTGATACGATGTCTCAGAAGTAAGACCGCCTTCGAAACGCAGTTTGGCGAGGCGCACGCCTTCTTCGCGCGCTTTCAAGGTCTGGCGCACAATCTTCAGTTCGTTATCCAAGGCTACCAACTCGAAGTAGGATTGCGCCACTTCGGAGATGATGCTCATCTTCAAGGCACGCTGTGCTTCGATGCTTCCCAAGAACTGCGCCATGCTCTTGTCCTTAGCCCAACGGAGGTTGCCCCACAAGTCGAGTTCCCACGAAGCAATGAACTTAGCATGCTGCTTGGTGCTGTTCTTATAATTATCGCCACCATAGTTGGTGCCCTCCTTTTCTATAAAGGCTTTGGCGTCTATGCGCGGAAAGAGGTTTGCCCAATCGATGCGCTTCATGGCTGCCAACTCCTTTACACGCGCACTGGAAATCAGCAAGTCCTTGTTATGCTCCAATGTCTTGCTGATGAGCTGCTGCAAAGTGGTATCGGTGTACATCTCCCACCACTGCATATCGGCAATGGTGAGCGTATCGTTCTGAGGAGCCTTAGAGAGCCGTTCGGGCAGATTAAGCTCCGGACGTGTATAGTGTTGGCCCAGCTGGCAAGAAGCCATACTGAGACTTCCTGCCACGACGAGCATATAGAATAGTATCTTTTTCATTGTGTTCGCTTTTTATAATAAACAACATTACGCTTGCTTGCGGAGGGTGGTGGCTTTTGCCTTGTTCTTCATCTTATATATAAGTACGAAGAAGAAAGGCACCAGGAGTATTCCGACGGTTACGGCTACTATCATTCCGAAGAACACACCGGTACCGATGGCTTGACGGCTGGCTGAACCCGGACCGCTGGCTATGACCATAGGCAGCATACCTAAGATGAATGCCAACGAGGTCATTAGGATTGGGCGGAAACGCAGCTGCGACGCATGAAGCGCGGCTTCTACCACGTCTACCCCACGGTCTACCTGCTCTTTGGCGAACTCTACAATCAGGATGGCGTTCTTGGCAGCCAATCCGACAAGCATCACGAGACCTATCTGGAAGTAGACATCGTTCTCGAGTCCGCACGCCCACACACCGAGGTAAGCACCTAAGGCTGCTATCGGCAACGTGAAGAGAACAGCGATTGGCACCGTCCAACTCTCGTAGAGTGCAGACAGGAAGAGGAATACGAAGAGGAACACCAATGCCAGCACCATCGCGGTTTGTCCGCCGGCTTGTTTCTCCTGATACGAGAGTCCGCTCCATTCTATACCGATGTTCTCTGGAAGATGCTTGCGGGCAATCTCTTCTATCGCTTGCATCGCCTGTCCCGAACTGTATCCTTCGGCTGCGCCGCCTCTGATCACGGTGCTATTGAACATATTGAAACGCTTGATGCTACCGGGACCTGTGGTGTATCTTGTAGTGCCGAGCGAGGTTAGCGGAATCATCGCATTGTCGCTTCCGCGCACAAAGAAGAGGTTGATATTGTCCTTGTGCTCGCGGTAGTTGGCTTCAGCCTGAATATACACACGATAGATGCGGTTGAACATATTGAAGTCGTTCACATACACCGATCCGGTATAAGCCTTCATTGTAGAGAATACATCTGCCATCGGCACGCCGGCAAACTTCACCTTGTCGCGGTCTACGTCGAAGTAAAGCTGCGGTATTTCTGCCTGAAGCGATGACGACAGTCCTGAAAGTTCCTTGCGTTGCTGGGCGTAGTGGAGCAGAGTGTCTGTAGCTGCAGCCAACTGTTCGAAGGTGGCATCGCCACGGGCTTCGAGCTGCATTTCGAAACCGCCCGAACTACCCAAACCGGGGATGACGGGAGGAGTGGAAAGATACACCTTGCATTCGGGGTAAGCCGAAAGCTCTTTCTTTACCTGCGCCATGATGGCATCAATAGTCTGTTCGCCTCGCTTTTCCCACGGTTTCAGGATAACAGTAAGGTCGGTACGCGCCTGACTGGTTCCTACACGCGGACTGCTGCCCACTACGCTCTGCACATAATCGACCGACGGCAGAGACATAAGGTACTCTACCGCCTTGGCGCTTACGACACGGCTACGCTCAAGTGTAGCTCCTTCGGGCAACTCCAGTTCTACACGGAAGTATCCCTGATCCTCGGTTGGGAGGAAGCTGGTAGGAATGATGCGGTGCAGCACAAGAATGGCGATAAGCACTACTCCAAACGAGCTTAACACGCGACGCTTATGGCGCAAGATGCGCTTGATAAGAACCACATATTTATTAGTACCCACGCCCAGCCAGTCGTTGATGCGGCGGAACACAATGTTCTTACGCTTGTTGGGGTCTTCTTTCTTCAGAATGAGCGAACACATCACGGGACTAAGCGTGAGAGCTACGACCGTAGAAAGCAATACCGACACCACGATGGTGATGGTGAACTGACGATACAGCAGTCCGGTGATGCCGGGCAGAAAACTAACGGGCACGAACACGGCAGCCAACACCAAAGAGGTAGCGATGATAGCACCGACCAATCCCTCCATGGCTTTCTTTGTAGCCTGATACGGCGAGAGGTTCTCTTCGTCCATGATGCGTTCTACGTTTTCTACCACCACGATGGCATCGTCCACCACAATACCGATGGCAAGCACCAGTCCGAGCAAGGTAAGCATATTCAGCGAGAAGCCGAAGATAAGCATAAAGCCGAACGTACCGATAAGCGAGATGGGCACTGCCACAAGCGGGATAAGCGTAGCACGCCAACTCTGCAATGAGAGGTAGACCACGAGGATAACCAGAACGAGGGCTTCAAACAGGGTTTTGTACACTTCATGGATGGATTCGGAAATATACGTGGTCATGTCGAACGGTATTTCGTAGCTGAGACCCTCGGGGAAGTTGGCACTGATCTCCTTCATGGCTTCCTTCACCTTGCCAGCCACTTCCATGGCGTTGGCACCCGGAAGCATATAGATGCCCAGCACGGCAGCGTTTCCGCCGTTTATTCCGCTCTCTGTGCTGTACGACGAAGCCTCAAGCGAGATGCGTGCAACGTCGCGCAGACGAATGATTGAGCCGTCGGGATTGGCGCGTACTACGATTTCCTCAAACTGGCTCACGGTAGACAGACGGCCCTTGGTGCTGATGGGGATAGTGATGTCGGGTCCGCTCATGGGTTGCTGACCCAACACTCCGGCTGCCGACTCGCGGTTCTGGTCTTTTATGGCAGACTGGATATCGGCTACGGTAAGTCCGAAGTTGGCCATCTTGTCGGGCTGCACCCATATCTGCATGGCATAGTAGCGGCTGCCGATATTCGACACACGACCTACGCCGGGGATGCGTCGCAGCAGGTCGAGCACGTTGAGCGTAGCAAAGTTGCTCAGGTAGATTTCGTCGAACTTAGGGTCGGAAGAGGTAAGACAGATAGTGAGCAACTGGCTTGGTGCCTGCTTCTCTACCGAAATGCCGTTCTGCACTACTTCGGCTGGCAGACGCGATTCTGCCAACTTGATGCGGTTCTGTATTTCTACTGCCGCCAAATCGGGATCGCTATTAATATCGAAAGTAACGGTGGCAGAGAATCCGCCTGTGTTCGTACTGTTCGATTCCATGTAGAGCATACCCGGAGTACCGTTAAGCTCTTGCTCGATAGGCGTAGCCACGGCTTGCGAAACGGTCAGAGCGCTTGCACCAGGATATGATGCTCCGATCTTCACAACGGGTGGCGTGATTTGCGGATATTGGTCAATAGGCAACATCGTGAGACCGATGATGCCGACAATGACTATCAATATGGAGATGACAGCCGAGAAGATCGGTCTGTCAATGAAAAAACTAACTTTCATATTCGCACGTTATTTTCTGTTTGTGTTCGCTGTAGGCTTTACGGGGTTCACCTTAACACCCGGTGTAAGCTTGTGGAAGCCTTCGGTCACAATATTCTCGTTGGCTGCCAAGCCTCGTTCCACTACCACTTGGTTTCCAACTTCCGGACCAAGCTCTATGAAGCGGCGTTCCACGATATTGTCGCGGCGCATTACGTAGATGTAGGCTCCTCCCTTTTCTATAATAACCGATTTCATGGGCACCACGATAGAGTGCTCACGTACATCGAGCAGCAGCTTTACTTTGGTAAACTGACCGGGCAGCAACACACGGTTAGGATTCGGCATCTCGGCACGTACGGAGAAAGTGCCTGTGCGAGGGTCTACCTGAGGTTCTGCGAAATCTACCAATCCCTTGTGCGGATACACCGTATTATCGGCAAGGGTGATGGTTACATTCGGTTGCCATGAACGTGTGTCGTCTTTCTGACCGAGCAACACATTGCGCTCCTTGCTCTTCAGATAGTCGAGTGCCGTCATGCTGAAGTCCACCAGTACGGTGTCACTCTTCACCACAGTCGCTAACAGCGACTTGGCACCCGGTCCGACAAGAGTGCCTAAGTCTACATGGCGTTCGCTGATATGTCCTGCAATCGGAGATCGCACCACAGTACGCCCTAACTCTAATTCCGCTTGGTCGAGGTCGGCTTTGCTCATGCCCACCGAGGCTACAGCTGTTTCGTACGCAGCAATGGCGTTGTCGAGATCGAGCTGGCTGGCAGCATTCTGCTTGTAAAGCGGACGGATACGCTCCAAATCGCGCTTCGCCTTCAGCGCCTGCGCTTCATCCTTCTTCAGCTGCGCACGCACCTTGTCTGCCTTAGCCTTGTATTGGTCTTGATTGATAACAAACAACACCTGGTCCTTATTCACATAAGTACCTTCTGCAAACAGCATCTTCTCAAGATAGCCCTCAACGCGAGCGCGCACTTCTACGAACTGCTGAGCGCGTACACGACCTACATATTCGCCGTAAATCTCTACGTCTTTTTGTGTTGCCGGAGCAACAACCACTGTGGGAAGTTCGGGTTCGGGTTCAGAACGATGGGTAGCTATCAGATAAACTCCAATAACCAAAGCGATGCATAATACTGCAAGTGCTGTTCTTTTCTTCTTCAATGCCAATTCTCTCTTTGTATAAAACAGTCTCATATCTGGGATTTATATATTTATTGTTGATTAATAACAAGACAGGGGACAAATTACGTGCCACACATCATATTTTATCTTAAAGCACTCGTAACCAGCCGATTGCTTATTTACGCCATATCCAACAAGTGTAGAAACCGGTCTACACAGTGTGGAATTTTTCCACATATCATAACTCTTAATGGACTGTATTACGAAAGCACTTGCCAAATTGTAAAATTATTAGTAATTTAGCGACCCGTAAAAGGAACAAAATAAAATATAAATAGTGCAAGCATACAATTCCAAACCTCATTACGCCCTACTCGACGGTCTGCGCGGTGTAGCCGCCCTGCTCGTCGTATGGTATCACGTGTTCGAAGGCTTCCAGTTCGCCGGCAACAAGCCCGTCATCGACTTCATCAACCACGGCTATCTCGCTGTCGACTTCTTCTTCATCCTCTCAGGCTTCGTAGTGGGCTACGCCTACGACAGTCGTTGGGGCAAGACGCTCACCACGGGCGGATTCTTCCGTCGCCGTCTGATACGCCTGCAACCGATGGTGTGCATGGGCGCACTCATCGGTGCCGTGTCTTTCCTACTTACTGGCATGGAGCGTTGGGACGGCTCGCACGCCACTCTCGGGCTTACACTTCTTGCCTTCGTATGTGGCTGTTTGATGCTGCCGGCTCTACCAGGTATGCCACGCGAGGTGCGTGGCAACGGCGAGATGTTTCCGCTCAACGGACCGTGCTGGTCGCTCTTCTTCGAGTATATCGGCAACATCGTGTATGCGCTCATCATACGCCGACTTTCCACACGCTTGCTCTCCCTGCTGACGGTAGCATTGTGCTGCACACTGACGTGGTTCGCCGTCACCGATCAGTCTGGCTACGGGTCTATCGGTGTGGGTTGGACTGTAGACAGCATGAATATGCTCGGCGGATCGCTGCGTATGCTCTGCCCGTTCACAGCCGGTGTGTTGCTTTCGCGCGTCTTCAAGCCTTTCAATAACGTGCGTGGTGCGTTTTGGATAAGCACCGCTGTGCTACTCGCACTCTTCCACGTACCTTATATAAATAGTAGCTATGCGCTCGGTGGCATCTTTCACACGCTTAGTCTGAATGGCGTGTTCGAAAGCGTATGCATCGTCGCAATCTTCCCCTTGATAGTGTGGCTTGCCGCGTCAGGCAAGACAACCGATGCCGCTTCAACACGCATCTGCCGCTTCCTGGGCGACATATCCTACCCGCTCTACATCGTCCACTACCCGCTGATGTACGCCTTCTACCGCTGGCTCATCAAGACCAAACAGTACACCCTGCAAGAGACATGGTACGTAGCGCTGGCTGTTGTAGTTGGCAGCATCGTATTGGCATGGCTGTGCCTTAAACTATACGACGTGCCCGTTAGAAAATGGCTCGCTAAGGTATGGCACTAACCCTGGATATTTACTTCTTCTTTATCTCGTAACCTATTTTCTTGAAAGCCTCAACATAGTCGTTGTATTTGGCCTTTCTGCCGTCGTACACGATTGTCACTTTCTGGTCGTCCACAGAGGTTGCGATTTTCTTTGTGCCTTTCACAAAGCGGATGTTGCTCTTTATCTTCTTCTCGCAGTTCTGACAGTGCATCTGCGGCTGTGTTGTTACTACCAGTGTGTCAGTTGCTGTCTGCGCAAAACTGTTGCCGGCAAGCATGAGCATAAATGCCATTAAAAGATTCTTTTTCATATTATTCTTATTTTATATTGGTTACTATATATTTGGGTTACTATAACTTTTCAAGTTTGAAGCGTACTCCGACGTATGCCATGGCTCCCGTAACGGGTCCCCACACTTGTGTGGCATCGAACGCCGCGCTCCACGGGTGATGTGCATGGCGTATCGGGGCGTCAATCTTATAGTTGGTGAGATTCTCGCCACCTAAGTACAGACTGAAGTGATGGAACTCCCTGGTCACCTGCGCCTGCAACTGGAAGTAGGCTGGATAGCTACTCTGGTCGTACAGCTCGCCGCCACCGTTCAGCTGACCCGTCACGTCAAACTGCCACAGTTCGAGCGGTGTCTTGTACGAGAGCGTGAGCAAGCCTTTGTAGCGCGAAGTGAGGGGCTTCTGTCGCAGACTGCCGTCGTAGGTGCACTTCACGTCGTTAAGACGGAAGGCGGCTGTGGCTGTCATGCCGCTGAACAACGCGTATGTGGCGTCAACCTGAAAGGTGTGACTATAGCTCTTGCCGTCGAGGTTCTCGAAGCGAAGCGTGTGCTGTCCACTCGCTCCGTCGAAGTTCATTATCATCTGATTGACGAAGTCGGTGTAGTAATACTCCGCGTTCAGCTCCAGATTTCTGCCGAAGAGCGGTATATTGAAGCCCAACGAAGCGCCCGTGTTCCATGCTTCCTCCTGCTTTAGGTCGGGCGATACGAATATCTCTCTGCCACTTGCCAAGAGCGACACGTTCTCAGCCAGAGCATGTGGCGAGCGATAGCCCTTGCCCACCGAGGTGCGGAGCGTGACGATGCTGTTCGGAGAGTATTTTACGTGCAGACGCGGCGTGAAGAAACCGCCGTAACGACTCGAATGATCCCAACGCACGCCAGGCATAACAGTGAGCTTCTCGCCCAACTTATATGTATATTGTGCATACACACCCGGTGTCGTCTCCTTAGAAACAGTGCTCTCAGCTCGTGCCAGTGTGCCCAACGGATTGAAGCGTTCGTCGTAATAGTCGTGGTTGAGCGATGCACCGACGCTTAGGTTGTGATGCTCCGTGATGTCGGTTTCGAACATCAGCTGCGCATATCCGTTCTTCTGGGTGACATCATACTCGGTGCGTCCGAAGATGTTGTCTGCATCGTGCCACGATCCGTGCAGCATAAGTGCGACGGACGTGTTGTGGTCGGCGTTCAGCGTAAAGCCGTTCTTCCACTGTGCCTCGTAGCGGTTGGTCTTCACCCCAGTTGTGTAGAGAGGTTCAGACGAAGCGGTTGCCGAATGCTTGCGGCTCTGCCCTCCATTGCGCTCGTCGTGCAAGCCGCGCAGCATCAGCTGACTGATCCAGCGTGGCGACACATAAGCCCAGCGGTGCATCATGTTATACTGGCGCAACTTCGGCATATCCATAAAGCCGTCGCCGTTGCCGTCGTGGTCCATTTGGCGGTTCTCGAAGTGGAGAAGTGTTGCGGTAGAAAGGCGTTCGTTGAGATGAACGCTTCCGTCGAGGTTCACCTCCGTTTTCAGTTCGCTGTCCTGATAAACGTTCGCACGCACGCCATCGGTGCCCTGCGGCTTCAGAAACTCGATGTTTATCTGTCCCGTTGTACTTTCGTATCCGTTCTTCACGCTCGACGCTCCCTTGCTCACCTGTATCGACTGCATCCAGGGCCCCGGCACATAACCTAAGCTGTATGGCAGGGCTGCGCCTCGCAGGTTGGGCACGTTCTCGGTGAGCATCTGCACGTAGGTGCCGCTCAGTCCGAGCAGCTTTATCTGCCTGGCGCCGGTGGCAGCATCGCTGTAGCTAACGTCTACCGACGGATTGGCTGTGAACGACTCGCCCAAGTTGCAGCAAGCCGCACGTATCAGCTGTCCCTGCCCTATTATCTCGGCGTTGTCAACCCGGAATCTCGACTTGATGCCGTTCGTGGCTTTCACCACCACAGCTTTCAGCTCGCGGGTATCGGCTATGCTATCGGTCTGCGCCAGCATCTGCTGCGACACAAACAAAACTCCTAAGAAGCATACGTGTGGTTTTCTCATAATCATTTCAAATACGTACTTGTATAATACCCTCTATATATTTCCGTACAAAGATATATATTTCTGCTTATACATTTACGCCAAACACCGAACGCAGCTTACAAATTCTCGGTTTTCCAACGTTTTTTAATATTACTTTGCATAAGAGCCTCACGCTACCCAACTGCCAATATCTCCATACAAAAGCAGCATGAGAAAAACAACTCTTAACATAAAACACAAATATCACAATCTGTTGGTTGATGTAACACGTATTTCAATAAAAATACTGTAACTTTGTAGAAGAATTAAGGATAACCATTTTTAACCCAATATTATGAGCATCAATATTCAGAGAAATAAGAAGAAAAGAGTAGTAATCGTTGGTGGCGGACTCGGCGGACTGCGCCTTGCAGAAGACCTCTACGGGTCGGGTATGCAGGTAGTGCTGATCGACAAGAACAACTTCCACCAGTTTCCGCCGCTTATCTATCAGATAGCGTCGGCAGGTATCGACCCGAGCAGCATCTCGTTCCCCTTCCGACAGATATTCCGTAAGCGCAAGGACTTCTATTTCCGCATGGCAGAGGCTCGTATGGTGGACAGCGAGAAGAAGATTTTGCAGACCTCTATCGGCAAAATCGACTACGACTATCTCGTGCTGGCAGCCGGTGCTACGACCAACTTCTTCGGCAACAAGAACATCGAGGAGTGGGCCATACCGATGAAGACGGTGCCCGAGGCGATGGGGTTGCGCAACGCCCTGCTCTCCAACTTGGAGCGTGCTCTCACCTGCGCCACTGAGGAGGAACGCCAGGAACTGCTCAACGTCGTCATCGTGGGCGGCGGCGCAACGGGCGTAGAGATTGCCGGCGCGCTCGCAGAGATGAGACGCTACGTCATACCGTACGACTACCCCGACATGGACTCGTCGTTGATGCACATATACCTCATCGAGGCGGGCGACCGCCTGCTTGCCGGACTCTCGCAGGAGTCGTCGCAAAAAGCGTACGAGTTCCTCAAGAGCATGGGCGTAGACATACAGTTCGGCAAGATGGTGACCGACTACCGCGACCACAAGGTCGTCATGAAGGACGGCACCGAGATACCTACACGTACGTTCCTCTGGGTGTCGGGCATCAGAGCAAACGCCATGCCCGGCATCGACGAGAGCCGCTTGGGTCGCGGCTTCCGCTTCAAGGTGGACGAGTTCAACCGCATTCAAGGTGTCGACGACGTATTCGCCATCGGCGACCAGTGTCTGCAGACCTCCGACGCAGCCTACCCCAACGGCCATCCGCAGGTGGCGCAGGTGGCTATACAGCAGGCTAAGAACCTCGCCAAGAACCTCAAGCTCATCAACCAGGGCGCAGACAGCAATGCTCTCACCGCGTTCCACTACAAGAACCTCGGCTCGATGGCTACCATCGGACGCAACAAGGCGGTCGTAGAGATAGGCAAGTTCCGCAGTCAGGGCTTCTTCGCCTGGGTGCTGTGGCTCGTCGTCCACCTGCGTTCTATCCTCGGCGTGAAGAACAAGATGATGGTGCTGCTCAACTGGCTCTGGAAGTACGTCAGCTACAACGACTCTATCCGCATGATCACCTACGCCACAAAGCCGCGCGAGGTGGAAGAGCGCATGAAACGCGAGCAGACAACGCACCTCGGCGAGGACTTGATGGAGTAAAAAAGTGTTGCCACGCTACCGAAACAACATTGCCACGCTACTACAACAACATTGCCACGCTACCGAAACTTCATTGCCACGCTACCGCAACTTCATTGTCGCAGCGTGGCAACAACCTATGTTGTAGTTTAACGCTTTTAGTTGACTACTTT
>NZ_JH379475.1 GCF_000235885.1 Leyella stercorea DSM 18206 | reverse complement strand
TAGGGTGTCAACCTTATTTAAAAAAAGACACTATATCAACACACAATACACACATGAAAGACACAACAAACAAAGACACAATGAACGCCGTCGACCGCATGATCGGCTTCCTCACCATGCGCTACGCCTTCCGCTACAACACCGTAATGAACTGCACAGAGTTTCGCCACACGGGCAGTACCTCCGACGGCTTCGAGCCGCTCGACCCACGCACGCGCCGCCGCATCATACTTGAGGTGCAGCGCGAGGGGATAGAGGTGAGCCAGAACGATGTGAACAACTACATCGAGTCGGACTATGTGCGTGCGTTCGACCCCGTAGGCGACTACCTCGCCTCGTGCGAAGGCGCATGGGACGGGCACGACCACATAGGCGACCTCGCCGGCACCGTGCCCACCGACGCTCCGCTGTGGCGCGAGTGGTTCACCACATGGATGCTCGCCATGGTCGCCCAGTGGCAGAACACGCCAGGCAGACTCTACGGCAACAGCGTCGCGCCGCTGCTCATCTCGCCGCAGGGCTACAATAAGAGCACGTTCTGCCGCCAACTGCTGCCCGACGCACTAAGGTGGGGCTACACCGACAGTCTTGCCATCTCCGACCGCCGACAGGTGATGCTCGCCATGTCGCAGCAGCTGCTCATCAACCTCGACGAGTTCAACCAGATTTCGCCGCGCGTGCAGCAGGGCTTTCTGAAGAACATCATACAGCTGCCCTCGATAAAGGCGAAACGGCCTTATGGCACACGCATCGAGGAACTGCCGCGCAAGGCGTCGTTCATCGCCACGAGCAACATGACCGACATCCTCGCCGACCCGTCGGGCAACCGTCGCTTCATCGGCATCGAGCTGACGGCACCCATCGACACCACCCGTGTGCCCAACCATCGCCAACTCTTCGCCCAGGCGCTGCAGCTCTTGCGCAACGGACACCGCTGCTGGTTCGACAAGGCGGAGACCGAGCAGATAATGCTCTGGAACCGCCGCTACGAGGTGCAGGAACCTGCCGACCAGTATTTCGACCTCTGCTTCGCGATAGCGCAGGATCCGCTCGACGAGAATGCCGAGTGGATGTCGGCGGCGGAAATATTCGACGTAATAAAGCGTAAGGTGGGTGCCTCGCTGAAGGTGAACAGTCTGATTTCGTTCGGGCGAAAGCTGGCCAACCTACAGGGTATGCGCCGCCGCAAGTGCGAAACCGGCGCGCGCTACCTCGTTGTGCGTCGAGATGCGTAGGCTGCCATGTCTTATGACTGGTAGATGAACTGGTAGATAGGCTGATAGATACTGCTGGTCGGGGCAGCATCTGTCAGCCTTCAAGTCGCTGATAATTAGCGGTGTACAGGCAATGCTGACAGATATGACACTTTTTATAATAAAAACCCTCGGTCATTAGGAATTCTCCGTGTCGTACGGAAAAGAGAATTCCTAATAACCGCTTTGAGTTAAAAGAATCTGTTTTTACCCGATTGCGTTTAACCTTGTTCAAGTATTTTCTTGTCTGTCAAGAAATCCAACAGTCCGACAGTCAACACACCAAGTTCGTCCTCCTTGCGATGAATGTCATCACCAACAATGACAATCTTACGAAAGTGGTCATTGATTGACAATAATGGGCGACGTTCTTGCTGTTCCTTTTCTGGCGTAGGCATGTGGAAAGCCGACTGGATATACACTCTGTATGGAGGGCGGTTCACCACAAAGTCTACCTCCAACTGTTTTCTGACAAACTTACCGTTCTCATCCTTGCCACCAAGTTCAACCAATCCTACGTCCACATTATATCCTCGACTGCGAAGCTCATTATAGATAATGTTTTCCATAATGTGTGTTTCCTCCTGCTGACGATAGTTAAGAATGGCTGCACGAATACCGATGTCTGCGAAGTAGTATTTCGTCTCGGTACCAATATATTTTCTGCCTTTCACATCATAGCGCAAAGCTTCTTCTATCAAGAAAGAGTCTTTCAGATAGTCAATGTATTGTTTTATAGTGTCTCTTTTTATGGTTACCCCTTGTGAAGATTGAAAGGTATTGGCTATTCTCGTTGGATTGGTTGACGAACCAATGCCAGAGGCTATAACACGCACCAATTCCTTCATTCCTTCAGGATTACGCAGATGGTTGCGCTCAATTACGTCACGCAGATAGGTAGTTTCATACAGACCACGCAAATAGTCTGTTTTCTTTTCTTCCGTTTCAAGCAAAGCCACCTGTGGCAGTCCTCCAAAAGTATAGTAATCCAACCAAGCTTTGCGAATATCTCCACCAATACCACTAAAGTATTCGTCAAAGGTGAGAGGCCAGATGCGTATCTCGTCACCTCTGCCTCGGAACTCAGTCACAACATCACTTGACAGGAAACGAGAGTTTGAGCCTGACACATACACATCTACATTCCTCATGTGTGTCAAGCTAAGAATAACCTCCACAAATTCTTCTACCAACTGTACCTCGTCCAAGACTATATAATAAGGTTTGCCATCATCCACAACCTTTGAATCTATATAGTCGAGCAAGGCATCAGGCTTTCTCAACCGTCTGTTTCGGAAATCATCAAGTTGTATTTCGATGATGTGATTATCAGTCACACCATGTTCCAACAGCCAGTTATGCCAGATATCAAACAGCAGGAAAGACTTTCCACATCGTCTGACACCTGTTATAATCTTCACAAGTCCATTCCCACGTCCTGCGATAAGTTCATCCAGATATTTCTTACGTTCAAATATCATATTAGAGTACTATTTTTGATATTGGTATCATATTTTACACCGCAAAAATAATTGTTTTATCCCAAAATCCAGCACAATCAATGGAAAAACTGCGTTTACCAAGTAAAAAACAGCAAAATGTTGCATCGTAAACTACACAAAATGCTTTTTAGAACAAAGGGTATGATAGGTAATATACGTTAAATATTTACCTTTTCGTATCTAATCAGAATCCACACAGTCACTTTTCTACCGTTTAGAACGTATAATACTGATAATCAACTAATAATAGAAACATTGTCTGTTTGTGTCAGAATGACCTTCATTTAACACCCATTTCCAACTCGGTATTATTTCAATTCTTAATCCATCACGCTCTATTTCGCCTTCGTCCTCGTATGTAATAATCATAGCTTTTTTAAGAGTATATAGAGAGTTTAGAGCTACGAGTGCTTTTGTCTCACGTTCAATTGTCACCGCGTCGCTCATTCTATAACTCGCTTGAATAGCCAACCCTTCGTCGGGTATATAGAAGTCGACCTCTATATTGCGATTGAAATAATATACGCTCTTATTATATCTCTTATATAGAGTAATTTGCTCAGTCTGTTCAACGAACAAGGCTGCATGACGCTCTCTGCCAAACGGCGCACACAAAGACGCAAAGCATCTTCATTTTTAATCTTATGGCGCACTATCAAATCGTTAAAGAAGATACGGTTGTATAAACTATTTAGCCAGATACGTTTCTCACGGAAGTATTCGGTACGACAAAATAAAAACAATGGATTTTATTCGGTGTTGGCGAATAATATTTAACCGAAGATAGAAACCCTGCATTGACGTTCCCTGCTTAATATCCCAAGCGCGACGTATCGACGCTTCCTGCGTTCTGCTCCTTGAAGTTGCGGAACTTGTACGTGAACGAAAGGAAGATACTGCGACGGTAGAAGCGTACGTCGGTAGTCTGACGCTGTGTATAGAACTTCTCCTTCAGCAGCGGCATACCGCTCTCAAAGATGTCCGACACGTTCAACGCCACTACGGCATGATTCTTTAGGAACTGGCACTTCAGACCTGCATCCAGATTCCACTGGCGGCTGTAGTTCCACAGACCGACAATGGTAGGCGTGCGGAAGAAGGCGTTGACATCAAGAGCCACCATAGGCTTGCGCGAGAAGGTGAACGTGTTGGAGAGGTTGAGCATCGTAGCCCACTTGCTGCGGTCGAACGAGTAGCCATACCAGTCGCTGCTCTTGTAGCGGTCCTTATAGCACGTGAGCACATAGTTGGCATTATACCACTTGCCGATGCTAACGGGCACTGTTGCCGTCAACTGCAGAGACGAGGTATAGTCGATGTTGAAGTTCTTTGACAC
>NZ_JH379474.1:73116-85979 GCF_000235885.1 Leyella stercorea DSM 18206 | reverse complement strand
TTGTTAAAAACACAACAATATTATATGAGCCCTTTATATACGCTTCGTTCTGTGCCCTTTATATGACAAGAATATTATGTGTATATAGCAAAAAAAGAGGATATTACGTGAAGTAATATCCTCTTTTGTGACTCCGGCAGGATTCAAACCTGCAACCTTCTGATCCGTAGTCAGATGCTCTATTCAGTTGAGCTACGGAGCCTCCTAATATTAAGCAATTAGGCTTGTTCCTTAATTGCGAGTGCAAAGGTACGCATTTATTTTGAAACTCCAAAATATTTGCGCACCTTTTTCGTGGTTTTCTTTAATTTTTCTTCTTTCCGAGCGACTTTAGCCAGTTTAATGGCTTTTTAAGGATAGTTGTAAGTGTGGTTGGCTGTTTTATTGCTGGCACATTGGGAGTGGATTTTGCTGTGGTGCTCTTTCCATTCTCCTTTCTATCCTGCTTGCGATTCTGATTTGAACGGCGTGAAGCGTTGTCCTTACGCTGGCGACGTTGCTGATTGTTGCGTTTTGTCTGTCCGCCCTCACGGTTAGGTTGTTCGTTGTTTTGCTTTGCCTGTTCGCCATCACGTGCAGCACGCTCATTGCGTCTCTTAGCGTTATCGCCCTTGTTATTGTTTGCATTGCTTTCTTTGGCTCCATTCTCCGTTTGCTGATTGTTGCCGCCTTCTGCATTGGCAGGCTTGCGGTTCGGCTTGCGTCTGCGCTTCTTTTGCGTAGTGGGTTGTGTGCCGTCCGGAGTAGTTGTTTCTGCAACGGTCTCTTGAGCATTTGTGGTCTGTGGCGTTTCTGTAGCAGAAGTCTCGTTATTGTTCTGCTCCTTTACGCTGTTCTTCTTTCTGTTGTCGCGGCGTTTGTTGTTGTCGCCATGCGATCCATTGGTTTTAGAGTTGTTTCTTGGGCGTTTTTCGTCGCGTCCCTTTCCGCCTCTGCCTCTTGAGCGTGGTGCGTTGTAGTCAGGAGTCTCGCCGAGACCTTCGGGCAGTTCGTTCTTGTCGACAACACGTCCGAGAAATTTCTCTATTTGTTTGAAGCTGCTGATTTCGTCTTCGCTTACGAATGTGATAGCGATGCCGTCGCGTTGTGCTCGTGCAGTACGTCCTATACGGTGGACGTAGTCTTCTGGGTCGTGGGGCACATCGAAGTTTATGACCATGGCGATGTCGTCGATGTCGATGCCGCGAGCCACGATGTCAGTAGCCACGAGCACGTCGATCTGTCCGGTCTTGAACTTGTAGAGGATGTCATCGCGTTCTGCCTGCTCAAGGTCTGAGTGCATCTCGCCAGAGTTAATCTTCATCTGCTGCAGTGTGCGGTTGATAGCCTTCACCTTTTGCTTCTTGCCCGAGAATATTATTACGCGGTTGAGGTCGCCTTTGCGGAACAGGTCTTTTACGATACCTATCTTCTGTGTTTCGTAGCAGACGTATGCGCTCTGTTTGATTTTCTCTGCAGGCTTGCTCACTGCAATCTTTACCTCTACGGGGTTTTTCAGCAGACTTTTTGCGAGTTCTTCAATTTTTTCGGGCATTGTAGCCGAGAACATGATAGTCTGGCAAGTGGCAGGCAATTTGCTTGCAATCATTTTGATATCCTCAGAGAATCCCATGTCGAGCATTCGGTCTGCTTCGTCGAGAACGAAGAAGCTCACCTTGCTAAGGTCGGCAGAGCCGAGAGAGATGTGGCTGATAAGGCGTCCGGGCGTGGCTATGACCACATCGGCACCCATCTGGAAGCTCTTCAGTTCCTGATCGTAGCGGTTGCCGTCGTTGCCACCATACACAGCCACGCTGCTCACGCCGTTGAGGTAGTAGCCGAAGCCCTGCATAGCTTGGTCTATTTGTTGTGCGAGTTCGCGTGTCGGGCTCATGATGACGCAGTTGATGGCATCGTGCGGATAGCCACCGTCGTCGAGTTTTGAGAGTATGGGGAGGAGATAGGCTGCAGTCTTGCCCGTACCTGTCTGCGCCACACCAAGGAGGTCACGACCTTCGAGGATAGGCGGAATACATTTCTCTTGTATTGGTGTGCACTGATCAAAGCGCATATCATATAATGCGTCGAGCACATTGTCATTGAGTTGTGTTTCGTCGAAATACATATTATGTTATGGGTTTTATTTTTTTAATTAGGGGCTTTTTTATAGCAGAAATACGCAACGATTGCAAAGATGAAGTTCGGAATCCATGCAGCCAAAATAGGTGGCGTATTGGCATTGATGGCAAATGTAGACGATACTGTTTGTAGCATGATATAGCCGAAGCTCAAGGCGAGTCCCATGCCGAGATACATGCCCATTCCTCCTTTGCGTTTGCGCGATGATAGCGACAGACCGATGGTGGTCAGGATGAACGATGCGAACGATGAAGCTATTCGTTTGTGGTATTCCACTTCGTATTGTACGACGTTGCCGTTACCGCGATTTTTTTGTTTGCCGATATACTCTTTCAGCTCCGGATTGGTGAATGTTTCTTGTTGTCCCTTCGAGTAAACGAGGTCGGTTGGTTCCATCTGTATGATGGTGTCGCGCTTTGTTCCGCTTGTGATATGTTCGCGCAGTCCGCGCAGCTCACGTATCTTCCAGTTGGAAAGAGTCCAATGGTACTTTGAGTCGGAGATGGTGTCGTACTGGATATCCATTGCCGTAAGATGGCTCACGAGTTTCTTGTTCTCAAACTTGTCGAGAGAGAAGCCATATCCGCATTTTTGATTGTTGTCGTAATGCTGTATGTACGCAATAGTGCCTTTGTCCACTTGCAGCATAACGTTCTCTGCCGATGTGTTCTTCTTTTTGTTTTTGTACATAGTCTCGAAGTTCTGTCTTATCACCGTACCGTGTGGAATGACGTATGCACTGAGGAAGAACGAGAGTGTAGAGATGAGTACGCACGAAATCATGTAAGGTCGCATGAGGCGCTTGAACGAAACTCCTGCAGCAAGCATGGATATGATTTCGGAGTTTGAAGCCAGCTTGGATGTGAAGAAAATTACCGCAATGAATACGAATAGCGGACTGAACAAGTTGGCGAAGTAAGGCACGAAGTTGGCATAATAGTCAAATACGATAGCCTTTAGCGGTGCGTGGTATTGCGTGAACTTTACGAGGTTCTCGTTCACGTCGAACACGATACTGATAGAGATGATCAGTATGATAGAGTAGATGTACGTGCCGATGAACTTGCGTATGATATACCAGTCGAGAATGCTGATATAGTGGAATGGGTTTATCACGTTCAAGACACGGAGAAAGCGCAGCTTGTGGCATAACCATGCCCAAGCTGTGCGTATTCCTTTGGTCTTTCTGCGTACTGTCTGCTGCAGATGTAGCAGTTTGTGTAAACGCCTGATGTTTTTTATCTTCATTTAAATTCTTCTTCCGAGGTTGTCTATAACGCTTGCTTTCCATTGTACGAAGTCGCCTTGCTCAATATGTTTGCGTGCGTCAGTGACCAGTCGTAGATAGAAAGCCAAGTTATGAATGCTCGCAATCTGCATAGCCAACAACTCCTGGGCTTTGAAGAGGTGGTGTAGATAAGCCTTCGAGTGTATGCGGTCGATGTCGCATCCGTCGGGGTCGATTGGCGAGAAGTCCTGCTCCCACTTCTTGTTGCGTATGTTTATTGTGCCCTCGTAGGTGAAGAGCATCGCATTGCGTCCGTTGCGGGTAGGCATCACGCAGTCGAACATATCCACGCCGCGTTCTATTGCCTCAAGGATGTTCTGCGGTGTGCCCACGCCCATGAGATAACGCGGTTTGTCCTTCGGCAGAATCTCGTTCACCACCTCAATCATTTCGTACATCACTTCTGTCGGTTCACCCACAGCCAATCCGCCGATGGCGTTGCCGTCAGCTCCCTTATCGGCTACGTGCTTCGCCGCTTCACGACGCAAATCCTTGTACTTGCAGCCCTGCACGATAGGGAAGAGGCTCTGGTTGTAGCCGTAGAGGGGTTCTGTCTCGTTGAAGCGCTTGAAGCAGCGGTCGAGCCAGCGTTGTGTGAGTCCGAGACTCTTCTTGGCGTACTCGTAGTCGCTTTCGCCTGGAGGGCATTCGTCGAATGCCATCATAATGTCGGCTCCGATGATACGCTCCGTATCCATCACGTTCTCCGGTGTGAAGATATGCTTCGATCCGTCGATGTGTGAGCGGAACTCGCAGCCTTCCTCACGCAACTTGCGTATGCCGGTGAGTGAGAACACTTGAAAGCCGCCAGAGTCGGTAAGTATCGGACGGTCCCACGTGTTGAACTTATGCAATCCGCCAGCCTTTTGCAGAGTGTCAAGACCTGGGCGCAGGTAGAGATGATAGGTGTTGCCTAAGATAATCTGTGCCTTCACCTGTTCGCGGAGTTCGTTGAAGTGTACTCCCTTCACAGAGCCAACTGTGCCTACGGGCATGAAGATAGGGGTCTTTATCTGTCCGTGGTCGGTGGTTATTATACCAGTGCGAGCGTCGCTACACGGGTCGGTATGTTGCAGTTCAAAAGTCATTCTTTCGTTTCTTCTTCAATTTTAAAATTAATCGGATTGTCTACAATCTCATCAGTGAGCGCAAACTTCCACACATCTTGTACATTCTCGACGTAGTGGAACTCCACACCCTTGCGGTACATCTCAGGAATTTCCTCAATGTCCTTGCGGTTTTCCTGGCACATTACGATGTCGGTGATGCCGGCACGCTTGGCTGCAAGAATCTTCTCCTTGATGCCGCCTACCGGCAGAACCTTTCCGCGGAGCGTTATCTCGCCTGTCATGGCTGTGTTCTTGCGCACCTTGCGTTGTGTGAGAGCCGAGGCAATAGACGTAGCTATCGTGATGCCTGCCGACGGACCGTCTTTCGGCGTTGCACCTTCTGGTACGTGGATATGTATGTTCCAGTTGTCGAAGATGCGATAGTCTACGCCGAGCGTATCGATGTGAGCCTTTACGTATTCGAGGGCAATGACAGCCGACTCCTTCATCACGTCACCGAGATTTCCGGTCAGTGTCAGCTTGCCCGTCTTGCCCTTGCTGAGCGATGTCTCGATGAAGAGAATTTCGCCGCCCACGCTTGTCCATGCTAAGCCCGTAACGACACCTGCATAGCTATTACCTTGATATATGTCGCGATAGAAAGGTGCCTTGCCGAGCAATCCCTCAATCTCGTTAGGTGTAATCTTTTCGTTTACGTCGTTGTCGAGTGCCTTCTTGTAAGCAATCTTACGCAGAGCCTTGTTCACCTGCTTCTCCAATTGGCGCACACCGCTTTCGCGAGTGTATTGCTCAATCACTCTCTCTATGGCTGCCTTTGTGAATGTAGGCTTCTCCTCGTCCTTGTCCAATCCGCAGTTTTCTATTTCACGCGGAATGAGATGGCGTTTCGCTATCTCAATCTTCTCCTCCGTTATGTATCCGCTCACTTCAATAAGTTCCATACGGTCGAGCAGCGGACGCGGTATAGTGTTGAGGTCGTTGGCGGTTGCTATGAAAAGCACCTTCGAGAGGTCGTAGTCAACATCAAGATAGTTATCGTGGAAGGCGTTGTTCTGTTCAGGGTCGAGCACCTCAAGCAAGGCTGATGACGGGTCACCATTGACGGTGTTCTGTGTCACCTTGTCAATCTCGTCGAGGATAAACACGAGGTTTGACGAACCTGCCTTCTGTATGTTCTTGATAATTCTGCCAGGCATGGCTCCCACGTAAGTGCGGCGGTGTCCGCGAATCTCGCTTTCGTCGTGCAGACCACCTAATGACATGCGTACGTACTTGCGCTTCATGGCAGCAGCAATACTCTTGCCAAGTGATGTCTTGCCGACTCCCGGAGGGCCGTAGAGGCAGATGATGGGCGACTTGAGGTCGCCGCGCAACTTCAGTACAGCCATGTATTCGAGAATGCGTTCCTTCACCTTCTCCATGCCGTAGTGGTCGTGGTTGAGCACGCGCTGGGCACGTTTCAAGTCAAGGTTGTCCTTGGTGTATTCGCCCCAAGGCAGTGCGATCATCGTCTGCAGATAGTTGTACTGTATGCTGTATTCTGGGCTCTGCGGGTTGAACATGTCCAGTTTGTCAAGCTCCTTGCGGAAGAGTTTTGCCACATCCTCCGACCAGTTCTTCTTAGCTGCTTTCTGCTCAAGCTCCTTGCGTTCCGGTGATCCTTCGCCTCTGCCCAGTTCCTCTTTGATGTTTTTTATCTGCTGCTGCAGGAAGTATTCGCGCTGTTGTTCGTCGAGATCTTCGCGAGTCTTCGTGCGAATGTTCTGTTTTAGTTCGAGTAACTGTATCTCCTTGTGCAGCACCTTCAGTGTCTTGATGACACGTTCCTTGATAGAACTTGTATAGATAAGTTCGGCTTTGTCGGCTATGTCGAATGGCAGGTTTGTGCAGATGAAGTCTACTGCGATTACATCATTCGAAATGTTGTTCAGTGCAAACTGCGACTCATCAGGCAAATCTTCGTTCTGTCGGATGTATTCCGTAGTGGTAGAACGCAAATCTTCCATTGCCGTGTTGAACTCCTTGTCGTCTGCATCAGGCAGTTCCTCCATGGCTGGTGATATTTCGCCCATCAAGAAAGGCTTGTTAGCGGTGAGCTTGTTCAGTCGGCAGCGTCCTAAACCTTGGATGATTGCGGTGATGTTATTTCCAGGTCCGGGCAGTTCGAGTATCTTCACGAGGCGTGCGTACACTCCATACTCAAAGAGGTCTTTGGTGTCTGGGTGCTCAACTTCCTGGTCGTGCTGGCAGAACACGGCAAAGCTCGCATCCTGAGTCTTGCGTATATGGTTGAGCAGATTAAGACTTTGTTTTCTTCCAATGATTACGGGAGTAATCACTCCCGGGAACATTGCCATGTTACATGTGGCAAGAATGGGCAGTTCGCCTTCTATGTTTACGTTGAACAAATTTGAAATATCGCCGTCATAATCGGCTATCATCTGTATTGAAGTACTCGTTCTCTTATTCATATCTCGTTAACTGTGTATCGGGGGCGTGTGTATTTCCGTGCAAAGTTACTTAAAATTCTGCTAATGAGTGAATTTTTGTTGTTATTTTATATAGAAATCGGCGGTCAGTTGTGCGTACCATTCTGATCTTGAACCATCAATATCTTGTAGGCACACTTCCTTCATTTCTCTCTCGCATTTGTGGTCTGCGTGGTGGAATGCTACAAGGTGGCGTTTGGGCTGTTTGCGGGGAGTGGTGCGCACAATGCATTGGCGCGACATGGCAAGTCCTGCCTTGTATGCCTCGGCAATGAATGCTTGTAGACATTCGGTTGGTATGATGGCACTGAACTCGCCGTCGGTATCGAGCAATGCTTTCACGGTAGCGAACAACTCGCAGTATTTCAGCGCGCAAGCATGTCTTGCTGTAGAGCGTTGTGCGTTGGGGTTGAGCAGACTATCGATGAAAAACGGAGGGTTTGATACGATAGCGTTGTACTTGTCTTGGGTGGAGTGGTGTTGTATCGCTGTCTCCACTATCTTTATACGGTTTGCAAACTCGGTGTTGCTAACGTTTTCGTATGCTTGTAGAGCTGCGTCATGGTCAATCTCTACGGCATCAATGATGGCATCAGTATAGCGTTGCGCCATCATCAGTGCAATGAGTCCGGTGCCAGTACCAATGTCAAGGATGCGTTTGCCGCCATTTGCCCATGAACCAAGTAGTACGCCGTCGGTACCAACCTTCATGGCGCAGTGGTCTTGGTGGATTACAAACTTTTTGAAAGCGAACATTTATGATTGTACGATGTTGTTGTGGAAGTCTTAACGCCTTCGCTGTTGTTTACAAGTCGAATTTGTGCTGTACGGCTTTACTCCATTGTTGCAGTTTTAGTCGACTCTTGCTTATTTCTTCGCGTATTATGTTTATCTCGTTGAATAGTTCTGTGGCTGCGTTCTGTAGGGCATTCGGCTTTCTGAGATTTCGGTCAGCTTGTGAGTTTACCACAATCTTAATGCCTTTTGGCTTCAACTCTACGTCGATATCAGCACCCGTCATAACTGGGTCGCCGTCGTAATGGATAGCTCCTGGTGAGTGGCGATGCACGCATAGTTTCTTGCAGCGGAATGTCTTAATCTTCGAGTTGTTCTTATCGAGTGTTTTGTTGAACATCTCAATGCTGATTTGTGGGGCGTCAATCAGTCCGAATGGCTCCATGATGATAACATCCATTAGTCCGTCGCTCATAGACGCTTGTGGTGCGATGTATGCGTTGTTGCCATATTGTGATGCGTTGGCGCACGATATTAAGAAGGCTTTGTGCAGGCTCGTCTCGTCGTCAGCCATCACTGTGTATGTCTCAGGTTCGTACTTCAAGCCTTCTCTAAGTACATTTTCAATGTATGTTAGCGGACCGCGTTTGCCAGCTTCTGCGAATTTTAGACTGATGAAGGCATCAAAGCCCATGCCGCATGTGCAGAAGAATGGGTATCCGTTGATGATGCCATAGTCAAGATCGCGTACCTCAAAGGTGTTTAATATTTCTATCGACTTCTTTACATTAATAGGTAGCTGTAGGTGGCGTGCAAGTCCGTTTCCCGAACCGCATGGTATTATGCCAAGTGCGGTGTTGGAGTGTACGATGGCACGTGCTACCTCGTTGACAGTGCCGTCGCCTCCGACTGCCACTACCAAGTCGACGTTTGCGTCTTTCGCCTTTGATGCAATCTCTGAAGCATGGCCAGCATATTGAGTTATTGCGATTTCATATTCGAACTTCTCTTTGTCAAGAAGTTGCTCAATCAGTTCGGGGATGGCAGCTTTGTCAGATGTGCCAGAAATTAGATTGATTATGAAAATGGCTTTTTTCTTCATATTTATTGATGCTATAAATAAGGCACAAAGATAATAAAATAATGTTATAAGTAAGGTTGTGGTTTGGTGAAAAATACCAAAAAGTCATATTTCTTATGAAAAACGTGCGTGTTTAACATATTTTTTGTACCTTTGCACCTTGGAAATAACAAAATTGAAATATACCTATTTAATATTATAATGGGACAGTTACAAGAAAAGTATAAAAGCTATCGTCTTCCGCAGAAGTACATGGCGGAAGGTGTTTATCCCTATTTTCGTGAGATTACGAGCAAGCAGGGCACAGAAGTAGAAATGGGCGGACACAAAGTTCTGATGTTTGGCTCAAATGCTTATACTGGTCTTACTGGCGATCAGCGCATCATCGATGCTGGTAAGGCAGCTCTTGATAAGTATGGTTCTGGTTGTGCAGGTAGTCGCTTCCTGAATGGTACGCTCGATATCCACGTGCAGCTTGAGAAAGAACTCGCAGAGTATATTGGCAAGGACGACGCTCTTTGTTTCTCTACTGGTTTCTTTGTAAACAGTGGCGTTATTCCTGCAGTTGTTGGTCGTGGCGACTATATCATCTGCGACGACCGCGACCATGCCAGTATTGTTGACGGACGTCGTCTGTCGTTTGCAACACAGCTCCACTACAAGCACAACGATATGGAGGATCTTGAGCGCGTGCTGAAGAATCTTCCAGAGGAGGCTATCAAGCTCATCATCGTTGATGGTGTGTTCTCAATGGAGGGCGATCTCGCAAATCTGCCAGCTATCGTGGAACTGAAACACAAGTACAACTGCTCTATCATGGTTGACGAGGCTCATGGTCTTGGCGTATTCGGCAAGCAGGGTCGTGGTGTTTGTGATCACTTCGGCTTGACAGACGAGGTAGACCTTATCATGGGTACATTCTCTAAGTCGATGGCTTCTATCGGTGGCTTTATTGCTGGTGACAAGGATACAATCAACTGGTTGCGCCACTCTTGTCGCACCTATATCTTTAGTGCGTCAAACACTCCGGCTGCCACCGCTGCCGCTCTTGAGGCGCTTCACATCATTCAGAAAGAGCCGGAGCGCATTGATGCCCTTTGGAGAGTCACACGTTACGCACTTCGTCGTTTCAAGGAGGAGGGCTTTGAGATTGGTGAGACAGAGAGTCCGATTATTCCGCTTTATGTTCACGATGTTGAGAAGACATTCGTTGCGACAGCTAAGGCCTTCGAGTATGGTGTGTTTATCAATCCGGTTATTCCGCCGGCTTGCGCACCGCAGGATACGCTTGTTCGTTTTGCACTCATGGCTACCCATACAGAAGAACAGGTGGAACGTGGCGTTCAGATTTTGAAGCGCGTGTTCAAGGAGTTGGATATCATTAAGGATTAATATCTGCGCTCTAATAATATTTTAGTAAGAAGTATATTAAACTATATAATAAAGAAAAGGCAGGCTGTCCGTGTGGATAGCCTGCCTTTTTATTTCTGTCAGTTGCTGTTGTTTGCTGATAGCGCAGCGACCTCTTTAGCAATCGCGCTGTGGAAACATGGTTATAGTAGCATTGTTTTGATCCGCATCGACCGATGCAGACATCTGCGTCGGTCGATGCGGACATCTGCGCCGGTCGATGCGGATGACAAACTCTGCTGTTACGTTGTTTGTTACCAAACAACAATAATTACTTAATCAAATCAACTGAACGCTTCAAGAACGAGTCGAGTGCAGCACCTTTCAACATGCCGTTCTGCAGCAATGCAAGGTCGATGAGCTGATGTACAACCTTGTTGCCTGCTGCGTATGTGGCGATGATGTTGTTCTTCTTGGTGCGCTGCTCCTTAAGGGCACTCTCTGTGTTCTTCACATCGTCCTTTTCTTCCTGAGAAATCTCCTCCTGCTTCTTGCCATTCTGGCTCTGGTGCAATGCCGCGAGGCGTGCTTCGAGTCCTTTAAGCTCGCTCTCAACGGGCTGCAACTCTGTGGCGCAAGCTGTCTTGCCGTCTTCGAGAACCTGCTTAATGAGCGGATGGTCGCTATTAAGTACGAGATTGAATGTGTCGGGCATTTGTGCGTAGAATGCCATGCCGGCCTGGAATTTGCTTGCCTCTTTCATTCGGCGCATATACTCGCTCTGTGTGATGAGTACCGGCAGAGTATGTTCGCCGAGAGCCTGCACGTCTACGTAGAACTCGGTCTTTTCCATCTTCGGCAGCTGTGAGCGGAATGTCTGCTCCAGGTTGTCTTTTTCGTCCTTTGCCAATTCGCTTTCTTTCTTGTCGTCTTTCTGTATGAGGCGGTCGACGATGTCGGCATCTACACGTGAGAAGCGTGTCTTCTCCAACTTCTGTTCGAGCATTGAAACCATTGGGTTGTCGAGTTGTCCGTCAAGCAATAATACGCTGTAACCCTTAGCCTTGGCTGCCTCGATGTAGCTGTATTCGCCTTCCTTGTCGTTGGCGTAGAGATAGACGAGATTGCCTTCCTTGTCGGTCTGGTTGTCCTTGATGAGGGTTTGGTACTCCTCGTATGTGAAATACTTGCCATCTACGTCCTTCAGCAGCGCAAAGTCCTTTGCACGGTCGTAGAAGTCGTCCTGCGAAAGCATACCGTAGTGGATGAAAATCTTCAAGTCGTCCCACTTTTCCTCGTAGTCCTTGCGATTCTCCTTGAAGATTGCAGCGAGGCGGTCTGCCACCTTCTTTGTGATGTATTTTGAAATCTTCTTTACGTTAGCATCACTCTGCAGATATGAGCGGCTTACGTTTAGCGGAATGTCCGGTGAATCGATTACACCATGGAGTAGGGTGAGGAACTCTGGCACGATGCCTTCCACCTGGTCGGTCACGAACACTTGGTTGCAGTAGAGCTGAATCTTGTTGCGCTGCAGCTCGATGTTCGACTTGATGCGTGGGAAGTAGAGAATGCCGGTGAGGTTGAACGGATAGTCGACGTTGAGGTGTATCCAGAACAGCGGCTCGTCCTGCATCGGGTAGAGTGTGCGGTAGAACGACTTATAGTCCTCATCCTTCAGAGTGCTGGGAGTCTTTGTCCACAGTGGCTCCACATTATTAATAATATTGTCTTCGTCGGTTTCCTGCTGTTTGCCGTCCTTCCACTCGGTCTTCTTGCCGAAGGCTACTGGTACAGCCATAAACTTGCAGTACTTGTTTAGCAGTTCCTCTATCTTCTGCTTTTCGAGGAACTCCTTGCAGTCGTCGTCGATGTGCAGTACGATGTCCGAACCGCGGTCTGTCTTCTCTACGTCCTCAATCTCAAACTCTGGACTACCATCGCAGCTCCACTTTACGGCCTTTGCACCCTCTTTGTAGCTGCGTGTGATGATGTCCACCTTCTTGCTTACCATGAACGAAGAGTAAAAGCCCAAGCCGAAGTGACCGATGATTGCGTTAGCGTTATCCTTGTATTTGTCGAGGAAGTCGGTTACGCCAGAGAACGCAATCTGATTGATATATTTGTTAATCTCCTCCTCGGTCATACCGATACCTCGGTCGCTGATGGTCAGTGTGCCTTTCTCTGTGTCGAGACTGACGCGAACGGTAAGGTCGCCCAATTCGCCCTTGAAGTCGCCGCGTTCGGCAAGCGTCTTCAGTTTCTGTGTTGCGTCGACAGCGTTAGACACCATCTCGCGGAGGAAAATCTCGTGATCTGAGTATAAAAACTTTTTAATGACAGGAAATATATTCTCTGTCGTTACTCCAATATTGCCTTTCTGTGCCATAATATGAGTTTATAGTTTTAATATTGATGTTATTTTTTTACTTGTAACTATAAAATCTAAATAACAAATAGTGTGCCACAATGAAAAGTCGGTGGTTGTTGGTGGAATGTGCAAAAAACTTGCTTGAAATTTTGCGTATGTAAAAAAATAGTTATACCTTTGCACTCGCAATTTGAGAACGGGGTGTAGCGCAGTCCGGTAGCGCGCCTGGTTTGGGACCAGGTGGTCGCAGGTTCGAATCCTGTCGCCCCGACTTCTCTCTGATTGTAAACGTTGGTTTATTGTGTTAGAAACTATAGGCTAATTCAGCAAACGGGGTGTAGCGCAGTCCGGTAGCGCGCCT
>NZ_JH379474.1:0-73106 GCF_000235885.1 Leyella stercorea DSM 18206 | reverse complement strand
GGTCGCAGGTTCGAATCCTGTCGCCCCGACTTAAAAAGAGAAATGTTTCAATGAAGCGTTTCTCTTTTTTTTATGCCTTTATTATTCATTTTGGCATTGCTATGCAACTCTTGCTACTTTTATCAAATATTATTTTGCTCACTTTCCTAAATTTTATTACTTTTGCACAAAGTTTCAAGTAGTAAACAAAAATAAATCAATATAATGGAGATTTCATACAAATGGCTTAAGGAGTATGTCGATTTCGACCTTACACCGCAGGAGACAGCCGACGCGCTGACATCATGCGGTCTCGAAGTGGACGCTCTTGAAGAAGTGCAGACCATCCGTGGCGGATTGAAGGGTCTGTACGTGGGCAAGGTGCTCACATGCGAACTGCATCCTAATTCAGACCACCTTCATATCACAACCGTAGACCTCGGCAAGGGCGAACCGCAGCAGATTGTTTGCGGTGCACCTAATGTTGCTGCAGGTCAGAAGGTTATTGTTGCCGACTTGGGCTGCGTGCTCTATGATGGTGACAGTGAGTTCACTATCAAGAAGTCGAAACTCCGCGGCGTAGAGTCTTTTGGTATGATCTGTGCCGAAGACGAGATAGGCGTGGGCACAGCTCACGACGGCATCATCGTGCTGCCGGAGGATGCTCCCGTTGGTCAGCCGGCTGCCGAGTACTATCACTTGGAGAGCGATTGGGTTATCGAGATAGATATCACAGCAAACCGCTCTGACGCTCTCTCGCACTGGGGCGTGGCACGCGATCTCTATGCTTGGCTCAAGCGCAACGGCCACAAGACATCGTTGCATCGTCCCGACTGTTCGGAGTTCAGCGTCGACAACAACGACATGCCTATCGACGTAGAGATTGAGAATACAGAGGCTTGCCGCCGCTATGCTTGCGTAAGCATCACAGGTTGTGAAGTGAAGGAAAGCCCAGAGTGGTTGCAGGACAAGCTGAAGATTGTAGGTTTACGTCCAATCAACAACATCGTCGATATCACCAACTACGTTATGATGGCATATGGTCAGCCAATGCACTGTTTCGATGCAGACATGGTAGAAGGCAAGAAGATTGTTGTGCGCACTCAGCCCGAAGGCACTAAGTTTGTCACTCTCGACGGTGAGGAGCACACTCTTGGCGAGCACGACCTCAGCATCTGCAACGCCAACGAGCCGATGTGCATCGCTGGCATCTTTGGCGGTAAGGGCTCCGGTACATACGACACAACAACAAATGTCGTTCTGGAGAGTGCCTACTTCCACCCGACGTGGATTAGAAAGAGCGCACGTCGTCATGGTCTGAGTACCGATGCAAGCTATCGCTTCGAGCGCGGCATCGACCCGAACGGCACTATCTACGCTCTGAAACAAGCTGCCATCCTCTGCAAGCAGTTGGCTGGCGGAAAGGTGAGCATGGAGATAAAGGACGTATATCCGTCGCCAATAGCTGACTCGCGTGTACAGCTCGACTACGAGTATGTAGACCGCTTGATTGGCAAGAAGATAGGTAACGACATGGTAAAGAGCATAGTCGAGTGCCTTGAAATGAAGGTAGTAGAGGAGACAGCCGAGGGTTTGTTGCTCGATGTTCCGGCTTATCGCGTAGACGTACAGCGTCCATGCGATGTTGTGGAGGACATTCTGCGCATCTATGGATATAATAATGTGGAGATTCCGACACAGTTGAAATCGTCGCTCACAATTCTCGGCGACGAGGACAAGGCATACCACTTGCAGAACGTGGTAGGCGAGCAGCTTGTAGGCTGCGGCTTCCGCGAGATTCTTAACAACTCGCTTACAAAGACAGCATACTATACCGAACTGAACCGCTATACTGAGGAGACAACCGTAAAGGTGATGAACCCGTTGAGTTCTGATCTCGGTGTTATGCGCCAGACTCTGCTCTTCGGTGGTTTGGAGAGCGTTGGTCGCAACGTGAACCACAAGATGCCTAACCTACGCTTCTTCGAGTTCGGCAACTGCTACCACTTCTCACCGGAGAAGAAGAATGACGAAGACCCGATAAAGGCGTATACCGAAGAGATGCATCTCGGCATGTGGCTCACCGGTAAGCGCGTTGAAGGCTCATGGGCACATGCCGACGAGCAGTCTACATTCTACGAGCTGAAGGCTTACGTGATGAATATCTTCACACGTTTGGGTGTTAACCCGGGCATCGTAGTTGCAGAGTCGTCTGACAACAACGTGTTCGGCAAGGCTCTCGCTTTGAAGGCACGTTCGGGCAAGGTGCTCTGCGAGATGGGTATCGTTTCGCACAAGGTGCTCAAGAAGATGGACATCGACCAGGAGGTGTTCTATGCAGACATCAACTGGGACAATATGATGCGTGCCATCAAGAAGAACGAGGTGCTCTATCACGACATCAGCAAGTTCCCGTCGGTTAGCCGCGACCTCGCATTGCTTCTCGACAAGAACGTACAGTTCGAGCAGATTGAGCAGATTGCACGTCAGACAGAGAAGAAGCTCCTCAAGAGCGTAGAACTCTTCGACGTATACGAAGGCAAGAACCTGCCGGAAGGCAAGAAGAGTTACGCCGTTAACTTCATTCTGCAGGACGAGACAAAGACTCTCAACGACAAGCAGATTGAGGCAATTATGACGAAGCTCATCAGCAACTTGAAGTCAAAGTTGGGAGCAGAACTCAGATAATAAACAATAAAAAAACAATATACAAAAATGGGAAGAGCATTTGAATATCGCAAGGCTACAAAGCTGAAGCGTTGGGGCCACATGGCTAAGACATTCACCCGTCTGGGTAAGCAGATCGCTATCGCTGTTAAGGCTGGCGGTCCGGAACCTGAGAACAACCCGTCACTCCGTTCTATCATCGCTACATGTAAGCGTGAGAACATGCCGAAAGACAACATCGAGCGTGCTATCAAGAACGCAATGGGTAAAGACCAGAGCGAGTACAAGGAAGTAACATACGAGGGATATGGTCCTCACGGTATCGCTGTGTTTGTTGACACGCTTACTGACAACACAACACGTACTGTAGGCGACGTTCGCTCGGTGTTCAACAAGTTCAATGGTACACTCGGTACAACAGGTTCGCTTTCTTACCTCTTCGATCACAAGTGTGTGTTCACATTCAAGAAGAAGGACGGCGTGGATATGGAAGAGCTTATCCTTGAGCTTATCGACTTCAACGTAGAGGACGAGTTTGACGAGGACGACGAGGAAGGTACAATCACTATCTATGGTGATGACGTAAAGGCTTACGCACAGATACAGAAGTTCCTTGAGGAGCAGGGTTTCGAGGATATCGGTGGCGAGTTTACATACGTGTCTAACGACCTTAAGGACATCGACGCTGAGCAGCGTGCTACTATCGACAAGATGGTTGAGCGCCTTGAGGAGTTCGACGATGTACAGAACGTTTACACAAACATGAAGCCGGAAGAGGCTGAGTAAGAGTAAGAATAAAAAATATTGAAAAGAGTGGTTGGCTACAGCCACTCTTTTTTAGTTGAACATAGATGTTCCGCAAGTATTGTTCCTGCGGAATGCTTCAGAAGATAACAATATTAGGTATGAATCATTTGGAGTACGTAACCTGCGGCACATGCAGCCGACTAATCACTGTCGACGTTGATGCTGACGATATCATCCGCAACCTCTCTTTCCTCGGCGGCTGCAGCGGCAACCTTAAAGGTATTTGCGCTCTCGCCATCGGCAAACCGGCTACAGAGATAAAGAATGCACTTAAGGGTATTACATGCGGTAGTAAGGACACAAGTTGTCCGGACCAGCTAGCTACAGCCTTGGAGCAGATGGGCTACTAATTTTGGTGCTGTCGTGACACAGCGCATCTTATTATATAATAAACAAGGAATATATGGAGACAAGAAACTGGAAAACCATTGAGGGTTTTGACTTTAAGGAGATTCTCTTCGAAGAATATAATGGTATAGCGAAGATTACAATAAATCGTCCGCGCTACCGCAACGCATTCACCCCACGCACCACGTGGGAGATGTCACAAGCCTTTGCATGGTGTCGTGAGGCGCAACGCATTAGCGTTGTAATCCTTACTGGTGCAGGTGACAAAGCGTTCTGTTCGGGTGGCGATATGCACGTGAAGGGACGTGGTGGTTATGTGGGTGAGGACGGAGTGCCTCGTCTAAATGTGCTCGATGTGCAGAAGCAGATTCGTTCGCTGCCAAAGCCGGTTATCGCTATGGTCAATGGTTACGCTATCGGTGGCGGTCACGTGCTTCATCTGGTGTGCGACCTTACTATTGCGAGCGATAACGCAATTTTTGGACAGACCGGACCGAAGGTGGGTTCGTTCGACGCAGGTTTTGGTGCAAGCTATCTGGCGCGTATCGTAGGTCAGAAGAAGGCTCGCGAGATTTGGTTCCTCTGTCGTCAGTACTCTGCTGTTGAGGCTGAGCGTATGGGTATGGTGAACAAGGTTGTGCCCTTCGACGAGCTTGAGGACACTTGCGTAGAGTGGGCAGAAACAATGATGGAGCGTTCGCCGCTCGCTCTGCGTATGATAAAGGCTGGTCTGAATGCGGAGCTCGATGGACAGGCAGGTATTCAGGAACTTGCCGGCGACGCAACAATGCTTTATTATATGCTTGATGAAGCACAGGAAGGTGGCAAGGCATTCCTCGAAAAACGCAAGCCCGACTTCAGCAAGTATCCGAAACTACCGTAATTTTTTCAGTTGAGAGTAGATTTTGTTGAGAATTGGGAGTTTATCCAATTTAGAATTTAGAATTTAAAGTTTATGATATGTATAATACCAACAACTTCAAAAACAATCATTGGTAATCATAACTCTCAACTCTCAACTCTTAATTACTTGTTGTACTCTTTTGGTGTGTACACTTTCTCGTAGTAAGTAACCTTTGGGTCTTTGCCCGAACGTAGTGTCCATGCAAAGTTGAAGCCTTCTTGTTTGTATGCACGCAACGATGTACTTTCGTCAACTTGCTTTATGAAGTTGTCAACAATCAGCTTGCGGTTTAACTCGAATATCTTTGCATCGTCCAAATCGTTCATTACAGATAAGTAATAATGATAGGTTCGCGTGTTGGTTTCAAAGACAACACTATCGGTACGCATATAGTTAAGAACTGGGGTAGGGCAGTTCTTTTCTGTGTATTCACGTGCCTCGCGCTGGGCGCGCTTTTCAATACTTTCGTGGCAACTGCAGAGCAGTATAGCACTTGCTATAGTACAATATAAAAACGTTTTCATTTTTCTTAGTTGTTTTTCTTATGCAAAGATACCTATTTGTCAGAAAAAATAAGTAAATTTGCACATAAAAACTGATATATATCAATGAATAATATAAGGAATTTCTGTATTATTGCTCATATCGACCACGGCAAGTCTACACTTGCCGATCGATTGTTGGAGCGTACACAAACAATCAAGATAACTGAAGGCCAGATGTTGGATAACATGGATCTGGAGCGTGAGCGTGGTATAACAATTAAAAGTCACGCTATTCAGATGGAGTACAAGCATAATGGCGAAACATACATACTGAATCTTATTGATACTCCGGGACACGTTGACTTTTCTTATGAGGTGTCGCGAAGCATTGCTGCCTGCGAAGGCGCATTACTCGTAGTCGATGCTACACAAGGCGTGCAAGCACAGACTATCTCTAACCTCTATATGGCTATCGAGCACGATTTGGAAATTATCCCCGTGCTCAACAAGATAGACATGCCGAGCGCAATGCCAGACGAGGTGGAGGATGAGATTATAGAGCTTATTGGATGTAAACGTGAGGATATTCTGCGCGCGTCGGGTAAAACCGGTGAGGGCGTCGACGAAGTGCTTGCTGCAATTGTAGAGCGAGTGCCGCATCCTAATGGTGACACGAAAGCTCCGCTTCAGGCGCTTATCTTTGACTCTGTGTTTAACTCGTTCCGTGGTATCATTGCTTACTTCAAGATAGAGAATGGCGAGATACGTAAGGGCGATAAGGTGAAGTTCTTCAATACAGGTATGGAATACGTAGCCGATGAGGTAGGCGTACTGAAGATGGATATGGTGCCTCGCGATGTGCTCAAAACAGGTGAGGTTGGTTATATCATCTCTGGTATTAAGGACGCAACGGAAGTGAAAGTGGGCGATACCATTACACATGTCACACGTCCATGCGATAAGGCGATTGCTGGATTTCAGGAGGTGAAACCAATGGTGTTTGCAGGTGTATATCCGATAGATCCGAGCGAATACGAAAACCTGCGTGCTTCGCTTGAGAAGTTGCAACTTAATGATGCCTCATTGACATTCGCTCCTGAGTCGTCCGTAGCTCTTGGTTTCGGTTTCCGTTGTGGTTTCCTCGGCCTCTTGCACATGGAGATTGTGCAGGAACGTCTTGATCGCGAATTTAATATGGACGTAATCACAACGGTTCCCAATGTGTCGTACATGGTATATGACAAACAAGGAAATGTGAAAGAGGTGCATAACCCATCCGGATTACCCGAGCAGACGATGATAGACCATATCGAGGAGCCGTATATCCGTTCTACTATCATCACGACCACCAACTTCATCGGTCCGATTATGACGCTCTGTCTTGACAAGCGTGGTGAACTTATCAATCAGGAGTACGTTAGTGGCAATCGTGTTGAGCTGCATTTCATGCTTCCGCTTGGTGAGATTGTTATCGACTTTTACGACAAGTTGAAATCAATAAGCAAGGGTTACGCGTCATTCGATTACCATATTGATGGTTTCCGCCCGTCGCGTCTTGCAAAGCTTGATATCCTACTCAATGGTGAACCCGTGGATGCTCTCTCCGCGCTCACACATCAGGACAACGCAGTGACCATTGGTCGCAAGATGTGCGAGAAACTCAAAGACCTCATTCCGCGTCAGCAGTTCGATATTGCAATTCAGGCAGCTATCGGTGCAAAGATTGTGGCTCGTGAAACTATCAAGTGTGTGCGCAAGGACGTTACAGCAAAGTGTTATGGTGGTGACGTCAGCCGTAAACGTAAGTTGCTTGAGAAGCAGAAGAAGGGTAAGAAGCGTATGAAGCAGATTGGCAATGTAGAGGTACCGCAGAAAGCATTCCTTGCTGTGCTTAAGCTCGACTAATTGACAGGTCTATTAGACTACTTATAAACAACTGTTTACTAAAATAATAGAAAGGAAAGTATCTTATGAAAGAGAAGTTCAACGCCAATACTCGCGACATTGCTCGCGAGTTGGCGCGAAGATACAGTACTATGACGCATGAAGAGCTTGATGCTCTTGAAAGTATTCTTGTCCCGATAAAGTACCAGAAGGGTGAATTGGTGCTTAAAGAGGGCGACGTGTGTCGTAATTTTTACTATATCGACCGTGGATTGATGCGTCAGTTCTACTTCAAGCATGGCAAGGAAGTGACAGAGCATTTGGGTCAGGACCATTCTATAGTGATGTGTATTGAGAGTCTCTTTAAGGAGGAACCGACACACCTGCAGATAGAAACCCTCGAACCCACTCTTGTATATGCTCTTCCAAAGGTTGACCTTGAGCGGGTAGCCCTGCACAATGTCAACATACAGATACTATACCGCAAGATACTTGAGGAGAGTCTTATCACTTCTCAGATACATGCCGACCTTGTGCGATTTGAGACAGCACAAGACCGCTACAAGAAGTTGTGCAAGCTCATGCCGCAGGTGGTGCTTCGTGCTCCGCTTGTGTACATAGCAAGCTATCTGCAGATGACACCGGAAACGTTGTCGCGTGTGAGAGCCTCAACACTTCTCGACTAATCTCAACTAATAAAAAAAGGAATAGTGTAGCAATTGCTACGCTATTCCTAATAATTCTATTTCAAAAATAAGTGTAGATCCGCCTGGTATTCCTGGTTGTGAGAATTTGCCATATCCCATGTTTGCAGGGATATACACTTCCCATTTATCGCCTACGCACATCTGTTGCATGGCTACAATCCAACCCTTTATCAAGTCGCTTAGGCGGAATGCTATAGGTGAACCACCACGGCTGGAGTCGAACTTCTTGCCGTTTATAGTGCGACCAGTGTAGTGAACCGTAACGATGGAACGTGGTGTAGGGTGTTTACCGTCGTTATTACCAGAACTTAACACCTTATAATATATACCTTCAGGAAGAACCATTACGCCTTCTTCCTCAGCCTTTGCAGCAAGCCAATCGAGGTTTGTCTTAGCATATTCGCGTTTATTCATTCTTCTTTATTTTGTTCAAATTGATTATTTCGTTACTGTTATTTGTGCGAGATAGTCGTAATGTTCACCTTTCTCGATAATCTCACATTTCAGTCCGCATTGTTCGCAACTTGCTGTTAGGAGTGTAGGGTCTACGTATAGCCAGTCGAACGAGTCGCCTTTTACATTCTTATAAACCATTTGATAGTCTACTTCACCATAGTAGTTACCGCCAAGATCTATATCCATTGATCCGTCCTCGTTCTCGTAGATGTACTTAAGGTCACTGGAGTCGATAAGAATCTGTGCACCTTCAGCCATCAGTTCTTTCAGACGATTGAGTAGTAATGGTAAGCGTGATAGTTTGCCGGCAATGCCTGTGCCGTTCATCAGCAAAAGAATTGTGTCGAACTTGCTTTGCAGCTGTGTGTCGAAAAGGTTTACACACTCTACGTCTTCTATTCCACGAGCCTTCATCACGTCGCAGCTTAGCGGTGAAATGTCAATGGCTTTCACTTCAAATCCATTCTCCTGCAACGCAATGGCATGACACCCGGCTCCTGCACCTACGTCCAACACTCTGCCACGCACAAGCGTTAAGGCTCGTTTTTCAAGTTGTGGCATCTCTTGTTCTGAGCGGAACAGATGAGCTATAGGCATCTCGTCCTCTTCGAACATGGAAGAGAGCACACGCAGATGTGCTGCTCTTCCGTTCTTATAGTAGTCGCTGATAGCACTGCCCATCGGATCGCGCGAAGGGGAGATGGTTGTTGTGTTCATTGTCATAGCGTTAGAGCGTTACGAAAAGAATTCGGTAAATACCTTCACGCAGTACTCGTGGTCAACCACGCTTCCTGTTTCTCTGCAACTATGCATTGCAAGGATAGCATTACCCATGTCTACACCACACAGTGGGATAGATGATGCAAGAATGTTGCCCAAGGTACTACCGCCTGCCACGTCACTATGGTTTACGAAGCGCTGGCATGGTACGCCTGCTTTCTCACATAATCCAGCAAAGACCGCAGCCGAAACAGCATCCGATGCGTACTTCTGTGCAGCGTTGAATTTGATAACTGGTCCACCGCCAAGCATTGGGTGGTTCGTCGGGTCGTACTTCTCAGGGTAGTTCGGGTGCCAAGCGTGAGCATTGTCTGCCGAAATCATAAAGGCACGTTCAACGGCTTGATAGTACGCTTCCTCTGTATGACTTTGTGACATTGCAATACGCTTTAGTATGTATGCGAGGAACGGACTGCCTGCGCCCTGCTTTGTCTGTGAACCAGTCTCTTCGTTGTCGAAGAGGGCGAGCACTTGCGTTGTGTCTGTTGTATCGGAAGCAATGAGTGCTTCAAGACCTGCATAGCACATAGAGAGGTCGTCGAGTCTGCCAGACGATATAAACTCGTTGTGTACGCCGAATGTGCAAGCCGGTGTTGCGTCAGCAAGGTAGAGGTCGAAGTCGAGAATATCTTTGGCGCAGAACTGGCAATCGGCTATTGTGCTGTTTAGCTCTTCAAGGATAACATTCATCAAGAGATTGCCTGTTTCGAGTTGGCTTGTAATCTGTCCGAGCAACGGCAGTACATCCTTCTGTTTGCTGAGTGCTACGCCGTCATTCACCTGGCGGTTGAAGTGTATAGCCAAGTTGCTAATCTGCAGCAATGGGCGCTTGATGTGCAGCAACAGAGTCTCGGGCTGCATAACGTCTTCACCTCTGACAATCACGCGACCGGCGAGAGTAAGCGGACGGTCGAACCATGTAGACATAATCGGACCTCCGTACACCTCGGTGTTCAGCTTCACGATGCCGCCCTCAGTAAGCATCTCTGCATGGGGCTTGATGCGGAAGGTTGGTGAATCACAATGAGCGCAAATCATGTGAAAACCCGCGTCAGCAATCGGCTTGTTGCCGATGCGGAAAGCATAGATAGAAGAGTCGTTCTTGGTAACGAAGAAGCGGTCGCCACTCTTCACTTCGCCCAATGGCAGTGCAGGGTTGATACAGCGGAAACCATTAGCCGCAAGTGTATCTGCAATATTCTTGACAGCCAGAAAATTCACTGGCGATGCATCAAGGAAAGAAAGAAGTCGTTTTATCATTGTCGTTTGTTTTAATACATGAATAACGTTAGATACTATATAGTGATTATCGTTAGCTGCATAATATAACGTTTCAAAGTTAAAGTTTTATTTCGGAGTGTGCAAGTAAATGGAGTTTTTTGTCTACTTTTGTATTTAAATTTTTGGTATATGAAAATATTCAAATCTCGATATTTCGCAGTTGTGTCATGGCTTGTTTGTTTGGTCATGCTGACAGCCTCGTGTTCTGACTATAGCGACAAAGAAGTAGTAGGTTTGAATGAACGAGCATACGAAGTACATTATAAGAGTCTGGATTCAACGAAGACGTATGCGGAGAAGGCTCTGTCGTTGTCTGTGCCTAAATCGAAAGCGTGGGCACACGCCATGAATGATTTGGCTTTCTATTACATTGCAAAGATGCAATACGGAGAAGCCGAGAGAATACTCAACGAGACGGTTAAGTCTACCGACGATGAGATTGAGTTGATGATAAGTCGTGTGCAGCTTATGCGTCTTTGTCAGCGCAAGTCGGAGAATAAGAATTTCTACCACGAACGCCATTATGCTTTGCAGCACATGCAGAAGATAGAAAAGGAGTATGCCAATCTGTCGGCAGCGGAACGTAAGCGTTTTGTGTATGCACGTTCAGAGTATTGGATAGTGCTCTCTACCTATTTATATTATATCGGTCAACCGCGTGGAGCATCGGAGGCGGTACTGAATATCGAGGAAGATGCCCTGCTGATGAGCGATATGCCACAGTTGCTGACATATTATTATACTGTAGGTTCGGGCGGTATATTGCAAGGCCAACAGCATGAAGAACTGATGCGTACAGAGTTCAACTACCTCATACGTTGCTATATGCTTGCTCGCCAGTGTGGTTATATTTATTGGGAGGCGAACTCTATGCAGGCATTGAGCGAGAAGTTGCAAGACGAAAGCAGACGTGAGTTCCTTATGCTGAATTTCCGCCCAGAAATCAATTTCCTCAATGTTGATAATATGCCAGACACTCTGCTTGCCGGCAATCTTGCGGAGCGAGCATTGGAGTTGTTCAAGAAATATGGCGATGTGTATCAGATTGCAGGCGCATGGCGTACTTTGTCGGAGGCATTCCGCAAGGTTGGCGACAATAAGTCGGCACTTATCTGTCTGAAAAACGCTATTGCCAACGACACAACCATAAATGCTGCTCCCGACCTTGTTGCGTCCATTCGCGAGCAGATGTCAATTGTATATTCGGCACTCGACAACAAGAAAATGAGCGACTACAATCGCAATGCCTATCTTGACATCCAGGAGTACACACGCCAGGATCGTATGCTTGAGGCACGTGCCGAACAACTCGCTTCTTCGTTACGTAAGCAAGACATCATGATTGTGATTGTGGTTGTGGCAATCATTCTGCTCATTGTGGCTATGGCATTCTTCGTCTATAAGACACGAAAGAAAGCCGCGGAGTTCCCGATAAACACTCTGCTGCAACCTCTTGAAGATTGGCAGAAAGCACGTTCCGACTATTACGAACGTACTGAGGTTGAGTATGAGGAGAGGCGCGAGCAGATAGCCATTCTTCAGAATCAGTACGAGCACTACTTGGAGAAGAATATCGAGCAACGTGCCAAGGTGTCTTTGGCATCGTCAGTTGCTCCGCTTATCAATCGTTTGTTGCACGAAGTGAAGATGCTTTCGTCTGATAAGGAAACAACCGAACAACGCAATAGTCGCTATGAGTACATCGGTCAGTTGGCTTCTTCCATAGAGCAAACAAACGAGCGACTTACCGATTGGGTGAAACTGAAGCAGGGCGAGATAGCGTTGCGCATAGAGAGTTTTGCTTTGCAAACGCTGTTCGACACTCTACGTAGTAGTGATATAGAATACAAGCTCAAGGGCATAGCACTTAATATTGTTCCGACCGAAAGTGTTGTGAAGGCAGATAAGGTGCTGACCCTCTTTATGCTCAACACTATTGCGGAGAATGCACGCCGCTTCACTCCAAATGGTGGCAGTATTGATGTGTATGCTGAGGAAACCGACAGTTATGTTGAGGTGTCAGTTAGAGATACGGGTAAGGGTATGGACAAGGAACAACTCGACTCTTTGTTCAAGCCTTGCTATATAACCGACTCCAATGATACGACGAAAGAAGGTGGTCATGGCTTCGGACTTCTCAACTGTAAAGGAATCGTAGAGAAGTATAAGAAGATGAGCTCATTCTTTAGCGTTTGTTCCATTGGAGCAGAGAGCGAAGAGGGTAGTGGTAGCCGTGTCTTCTTCCGATTGCCTAAAGGCATGAAGAAAGTACTCATGCTTTGCGCATTGCTCCTAAGTGTGTTCTGTTCGTGTGCAAAGACCAATTCTATGGGGGTCGTAATTAACGAAAATGATAGAACACGACAGGCAAATACATTGGTCGATAGTATATATTATAATAATGTGTTAGGCAACTATCATCGCACGTTGGAGTTGTCGGATAGCTGCATACGGGTGCTTAACCACTTGTTTGCAGACAGTATGCTTATAAGCAACGGCGCACGTGGAATGATGCTTAAAGGTACGGATGCAGACGAAGCTATCGAACTGAAGTGGTTTCGTGACAGTGTAAAGATGGACTATAGCTTGCTTCTTGCCCTGCGTAATGAGGTTGCGGTTGCGGCTCTTGCCGTGCATGACATCGATTTGTACACATATAACAATCAGGTGTTCACGAAGCTCTTTCGCGAGTGTAGTGCCGACCGCTCTATTGCTACGTATGTACAGACAATGCAGCGTGCTGAGAACAATCGCAATGTAGCGATAGCGTTGCTCGTGCTGTTGCTGCTTGCCGTGTTCCCTGCCTACTACTTCCTGTACTATCGCCATAAGCGTTTCTATAATTTATGTATCGAACGTATCGAGCAGATCAACGAATTGTTGCAATCGGATAATCTGTCGTCGAATATGAAGGTTAGACAAATCAGAGCCTTGTGGAAGAATGACATAAAGGTTTCGAAGCAGATTGCGGTGATGAATAAGAATACCACACAGATTTCGGGCATAGTGAATCGTATCTGTCAAGTTCTCGCAGAGGATGTCACAAGGACCTCAGCCATGGAGCAGGAGTTGGTTATACTGGAGGAAAACACGAAGCGTATCACGGTCAATCGCGACCGCCTTTACGTCATAAACAATATCCTTGACAACCGCCTTTCGACGTTGAAGCACGAGACAATGTTCTATCCATCGCGTCTGAAGCAGATATTGCAAGTTCGCAGTGGTAGCACCTCTATGTCTGAAAAGGAACTCTTGGCTGCATTGGATGAGATAGCTTCCTACTACGAAACAATGTACACAACGCTGCTAAGCCAAACTGTTCGAGTGGCGCAGACAATGTCGTCGTTTGAACCGAGTGTTGCGATGCAATACGTGTTTGTGCTACTGAAGCGAGCGAATGGAGGAAGACAACTGAAACCGATAGAGTTGGATGCCGACGATGGGTATTTGAAACTGGTATTCAATCTCGCTTCGCAGTACCCTGCAGCCAGCAATCAGCAGTCAATATACGACTACCTTGTGCTTTGTCAGATAATGCGCGACATGGGCGAGTATTATCGTGCACGAGGTTGCGGAGTAGAGACAAAGACCGCAAGTGACGGAACATCAACAATAGTAATTTATATAAAGAAAGAGATATGGAAAAGTTTAAAGTTATCATAGTGGAGGACGTGCTGCTCGAACTCAAAGGCACAGAAGGACTCTTGCATAGCGAGGTGCCCGAGGCAGAGATTATAGCTACAGCCAATTCGGAGGACTCGTTCTGGGAAGTGTTCGCATCCAACAAGCCCGATCTTGTGCTTCTCGACCTCGGTCTTGGCGGAAGCACAACCATCGGTGTGGAGATTTGCAAGAAGCTGAAGACGGAGCATAAGGATGTGAAGGTACTTATCTTTACAGGCGAGATACTCAACGAGCAGTTGTGGGTAGATGCTCTGCACGCCCATTGCGACGGCATCATTCTGAAGAGTGGCGAACTGCTCACACGCGATGATGTGTTGAGCGTGATGAATGGCAAGAAGTATGTTTTCAATCAGCCTATTCTTAAAAAGATTGTAGACAAGTTCTGCGACACAATACAGCAGCAGATGGATCATCAAGAAGCACTTATACGCTACGAGATTGACGAATACGACGAACGCTTTCTGCGTCATTTGGCGTTAGGATATACAAAAGACCAGATTTCGCAACTGCGTACAATGCCGTTTGGCGTGAAGAGTCTGGAGAAAAGGCAGAACGAACTGGTTCAGCGTTTGTTCCCTAATGGCAACGGCGGAATGGGAGTAAACGCTACGCGTCTTGTTGTTAAGGCTTTTGAACTTAATATACTTGATGTAAATAATCTTTATTCTGACGATGCATAAGTTGCGGTTAAGCCATTTAAAAGTTACGGTTAAGCAGTATTAAAGTTACGGTTAAGCGGCTTTAAAGTTATTGTTTAGTAGTTCTAAAGTAAAACCTTAGTCGTGGTATAGCGGACGCAACCCAATTGGGTTGCGTCCGCTATCTGCATAGATTGCGTTCGCCGTCCGATCGGGCGGCGTTCGGTGTCCGATAATATTACATCTCCTTAATAGTGTTTTCTATAAGGCTTCTCTCCGCCTCATCCACACCATATTTTTCGTAGAGTTGCGAGTCTATTTCCTCAATGGCAGCACTCCAATTTATATCTGATGCAGCTGTGAAGTCCTGCAGCGGCACAAACATGAACTTCTCCGGCGAGAGGTCCTGCGAAGTGATGGTCTGCAAGATGAGGTAGCGTACAAACTTGGTCTTCAGATAGGTGAGCAAGTTCTCTGCCTCCTGCGCTGTAGGATAAGCACCTGCAACGAGGTAGCTCTGCGTGCAGACACATTGCGGTTGCAGTATGGTGAGGGCGGAGAGCACGCGGTACTGTCCGTTGCGGTCGGGGGTACCGGCATGTTCGCATGTAGCCTTCGAGAATATAACCTTATGGAGGTCAACCCACTGCTGGTTTTTCTTGATATCATCACGCAGAACGTAAGATGGTTCGCCCGACGACTTCAGCATGACGGCTGTAGGGTCAGCATCAGGCTGAGTAGTGCCACGATATGTAGAAACGAAGCCGAACGGAGTCTGCGGACTAATCTGCGCGTTGAGCATGGTCTTCGACATTGCTTTCACCTTGTGAATGAGCGAGAGCGCACCATTGTTGCGCACGAAGATGTTGAATTCGTCGAGTTTGCGAGGCAGTGTGTTGGCGTTGCCACCAAAGTGGTTCGTAAACTGGCAGGTTGTCTTGTGCTTCGCGTCCCACAGGAAATAGCTTACGCCTCCGGAGATGTCTACGGTAGGGAAGCAGTCCTTTGAGTCTACATAGTCGAAGATGGCGCGTATGCGTGTGTCGCCAAGCATTGATTGACGGAACTGATCGAGTCCGCGTCCGCCCGTGAACCATCGTGAAGGGGTAATCATTGTGATGAATTGTGGGCGCATCTGACGGGCGATATCTACAAATTGGTTGTAGAGAGGTATGCCGTAGTTGTCTTTCTTCTCACCGATGTTCATCTGATATGGTGGATTGCCAATGATTGCGTCGAATTTCATTTGCTGATTGGTGCTTAAATTGGGATAGTTTTGTGGGTCGCTGATGGTGCTTGCGAGCTTCGCTTTGTACACAATTACCTGACTGTTGAGGTCGGGTATGGTGAGTATGTTTGGTCGTACATTGCTATCGAAGCCAACGAGAGTGCGGCGTGTTATGCTGGCTGCCATAGCAGTCTTGCAGACAGCAAAGATGTTATGCTCAACGATTTCCTTCCACATCGAGCACGACTCTTGGTCGGACAGCATGTCGAACAGACCTTGCGACTGACTGCTGCGCACCTTATATAAAGAATAAGCTACGTAAAGCGAGTAAAGACCAGTTTTTGAGCAGATGTCGAGTATCTGTGCGTTGGGGTTCATCAGCGTGCGGTTGGTCACGCCTTCGTTGTAAACAAAGCGTGGTTGAGCAAGTGGCTTCGTAAACTTATCGTCAAAGAAGCAGTAGCCACCGAGTGTGTCAGAGAGATGACGATTTACGACATTCCATGGTGTGAGGATAGTTTCGCGATCTGGGTAAGAGAAGTCGGAGAGGATGCTCGCAATCTCAGCAATGCGGTTGTCTGGGGGAAGTGTATCGGCATGACGCAAGCGTGCAACAATAGCCTTGGCTGTTGCTACAAAGATGTCCTCGCGATAGAGATGCTTAAGGCGCTTGAACAGCTGAATGGTGATGCCACGTGGCATGAAATGACGCCACGACTCTGCATCGATGTTGCGCAAGAATGAGTCGATAGTCAATCCTTCGATATTATCCACCGTGCCATATATCATGATAGGGAAGCGAGTGGATATCTGACTGAGTATGGCAATGGCACGCTGACGCGGTGTGAGGCGAGTTATGCCTGCATTTTCTCTTGCCTGCGTGTTAGGAATGTCATTCTGCTTTGCCGCATCTTCAGCCGTCTTGTCTTTTGCTTTCTTCGTCTGTTTCTTGGCAGACTGTATGTCGTTATTCCTCTGACGACGCTCTTCAAGTACTGCATTAGCCATAGCTTCTGCCACCTCGTCGAGCAGACGGAGGTCGTTTTTGCCGAGATTGTTCAGGTCGGTGTACAGACAATCGCCGTGGAAACCATTGCGGATGAGGCTTGTAGAGTAAGAGGTGTTGATGTGTCGGATGAATGTATCCGTGTCCATTCGGTTGCGTTTGCCACCATCGATAACGATAGTAGGGCAGTAGTGCAGGAATTCAGTGAGCTTCTGCACACGTGCTTCGTGCTCAGTAGATGCAAGATTGTTGCTGATATATTGGTCGATGGCGGTGAGTGTTCGTGTCGGTGAGAAGTCGAATGTGTAACACTCTGCTTTTATGCCCTCGCGATACGGACTCTGGCAGCGGAAGATTGTCTGGAAGTAATGAGCGCAACCAGTGTCGGCAGAGCCAGCGAGCATGAATACGGCAGTCCATTCTGGTACAGAGACACCAGTAGTGAGTCGTCCGCACGATAATGTTATTGTGCGTTCATTAGTGCTGATAGCGGTTCTTACCTCCTCAAGAGGAGATGTTTGAGAAGAAACGCTATCACCGGCAACATTTACGACCTTATAGTTACGGAACGGATTATCTGCAGTTGGCTCAGCGAGTATCTGTGCAAGACAATGAGCCGCGTTGACACCAGGCACATACCAAAGAGTATGGCATAACGATTGGCCCATCGCTTCATCGGCGAATGGATACAGCGGAGCGGTTGCGAGAAGGTTTACGAATTTTCTTACGTCGGCTTCGTGCACAAAGCACGTCTGCGCCTCGTCAACACGAAAGAACTCGGAAAAGTTAAAGCCTTCGTTGTCTGTAAGGAAATAAGGTGCGAAGGTGTTGCGCAGATTATAAGTGACGATGTTCATACGTGCCATATTTGCATACGGGTTGGCTGCACCGCTGTTAGAGATATCCCACTGCTCCTTTGCACGTTGCTCCATGCAATAGTCCCAGTTGTACACGTCTGTGGTGTCGAAGGTCTGGCGGATGCTGTAGGGTGTGCCCGAGAGATAGAGCGTGCGCAGACTACGGCGTTTCTGTAGTTCGGCGATAACGTCGTTGCCAAGGCGTGTTGTGATACCCTCGTGTGCTTCGTCAACAATAAGAAAATCCCACTTTGCAGAGAATACATCATCGTTCTTCACAATACCTTTCTGCTGGTTCACGCGCTTTGAAGAGCGTAAGTCCTGCATTGATGCGAAATAGACGTAGTGGGTTGCAGGGTCTTTGGCTATGTCTTCAAGTTCGGCAAACGACGCTCCGCGACGTTTGCGTTCCTCTTCGGGCATAGCAGATGTTGTCTTGCTGCCGTACAGCCAGCCTTCAAGCTGCAGTTTTTCAATAGAGTCAAACCACTCTTGTCGCACAGCAGGGCGATGAGTGAGCACGAGTGTGCGTCTGTACCCAAGACGATGTGCTGCTTCGATGGCGCAAAGCGTTTTACCGAAGCGCATCTTTGCATTCCAAAGTACCTTACGTGAGCGTTTTAGTGTCGTCACGGTGAAGTTGATAGCTTCTTCTTGTTCGGTTCGGAATACTATGTTTTCTGTTGATATCATTCTTGTTTTGTATTTTAGTTGTGACTATTATAGTCGTAAGCCTATTTCATAATGTCTTTGTAAGTCATTTTCTTGCCACTCAGTGGTTCGGTATTGTGCCATTCCATGATTATGGCGTAATGGTCGGAGTTGGGAACGTTGAAGTTCAGTCCATCCATTTGCCAAATGTTCCACGAAATGATTTCTGCAGCCTTCAATACGGCATCGCGGTGTGGGTGTCGATGCCAACGTTCGGTGTAGTATTCACAGAACGAAAGGAATAGTGACTCACGTGTAAGAAAGACGTTGTCGCCCTGACTGTCGAAGCCATATATCGACTGAAGTGCTTGGTAAGCTTTGCGTATCCATTGACGTTTGTTAGCCTTTGTCGGCTCGGAAGGGGTATTCTCGTTTATTATGCGAAACTTGCGGTCCAACATACCAATACGTTCGCTGATAGGAATTAGTCGACCAGTGGTGGCATCATAGCGCGAAATAAGATACGGCCCTTCTCCGCAAGTTATCTCCATGCGTCTTGCCCTCACGTACGACATCCATGAGCGTTTTGCCGGAAACACGATAGGTGGCTTGGATGTTAGCCATCTGTGTTCGCCTTCCTCATTTATATATTCGGTATTGAATACATCTTTTCTGCCAAACCATTGTTCGTCGATAAGGTTGTTCTGTGCATTACATATCCATGCAGGAGTGAACACTTCAGCACGCGACTTCGAGCGAGAAGTCTGCATGGATGGTTGCTTCTTTATACGTGGTTGTATAAGATCCGGGTGGCTACTGATTAACTCAGGAGTGATTTGTGCGTTAAACGCAAATGGGCTATTGTCGTCCATCTCGTCAGTGACGCAATAATCGTCAGTTGCCCATGAAATATATGTGTTTTCATTGGGCAAACTGAGCGATTGGTCTTTTAGGAGCAGTTCGAGGAGTTGGATGTCGTTCCTCATTATGCGTTTTTAATCTTTATCTCGCAGTTCTCAAGCGATTCGATTATAGCAAGCGACTCTACACGCACACCTTGTTCGCGCAGATATTGTCCACCGTCCTGGAATGCTTTCTCGATAATGAATCCCATGCCCTCGAGTGTGGCTCCCGACTGCTTGCAGAGGTCGATGATACCCTTTGCTGCGTTGCCATAAGCAAGGAAATCGTCGATGAATATGACATGGTCATCGGGGCAAAGATAATCGCGTGAGATAACCACGTCGTAGTCGCGCTGCTTAGTGAACGAAGTGACCTTCGTGGCAAGCATGTTGTCAAGCGTGTTAGGCTTTTTCTTCTTTGCAAACACTACGGGAAGGTTCATCAGAAATCCCATCATTATAGCTGGTGCAATGCCCGATGCCTCAATAGTAAGAATCTTGTTCACCTTTGTGCTTGCAAAGCGACGTATGAACTCTACGGCGATGTCCTTCATTAAGTTAGGATCCATCTGGTGATTAATGAATTTGTCTACTTTGAGGATGCCACCAGGGTAGCATTTGCCATCTTTCAGAATTCTGTCTATGAGTGCTTTCATTGTTATTGAGTTTTTATTTTTGTTTATCTAATTGATTATATTTAAATGTTTCAAAGTCGATGGTGTTATCGTATAGTACAACGAGCTCTTTGCTCTTGCTACTCGTTGTAGAACCAATCCATGAATTTTCCAATCCAAGGAATCTGTATTCGGAACCAACGATATTCTGCAACTTGTTTGCCACCGAAGTTTAAGATGAACTCTCGCATAGGGTTGCGTTTGAAAGGCAGACCGGCATCGAGGAAGTACATATGTGCAAAGCCTTGTTCGTGTGCATACTTCAGCGCAGACCATACCGTATATGAAGCAGGGTAGAGCATCATAAAGCTCTTACGGAGTGAAGCCAACTGCCACATATAGGCGTTGCCGCCGAAAAAGAAGCATACGCAGGTGCCTATGACGCGATTTTTGTATTTAGTTGCGAATATCTTGCATTGCTTGCTTGTAGCTAAATGCTCGAAGAGTTTTGAATTACGCACCGTGCGGCGAGGTTTTAGTCTGAAATAATGGCGCATGAGTTTCACTGCTTGTTGCAGCTCTTTGCTATCTGAGTTTACGATTTCGGCTTTCGCACCTCGTTGTTCGGCTATAGATAGCTTGTCGCGCAATTTCTGCGGTAGACGCTTGTAGGGGGATTTGGAGTGTAGCGAGTTGTGTATCTTTTGCCATTGTATAGGAAAATATCCATTCTCGCGCAGTTTGGCATATCCGAACATCTTACTACTCAAGTCGCTTATTTCAATAAAAAGGCATAGCTTATGAGTAAGTTCGTCGGTTATCGCCTTCACGAACAGCGAGAAAATTTCCTCTTTATTTTCCACTTCTGGTGCATAAACACCTTCGCCATATATGTGACAATGTGAATAAGCAAATGGGGGTAATAGCAAGTGGTGATAAGACACTACTGCCAAGAGATGTGCCACGATACGTCCTTGCCCGTCAATTGCTAATGCCATGTATGGTTTCTGTTTTGGCGTGACTTCAAGTATCTTGAATAGCTCCACGCTGTGAAAGAAATCATCGCATATAATGTCGGGCAAATCGGATGCTTTAGTAATCAGACTAACACTTACCTCTTCTTTCATGTGGCAAAAATAGCAAATCTTTTTTAAAAATCGACTCGTTTGCTGTGCTTTTTCTGCGAGTTTGTTTACTTTTGTAGCTACAACAGGAAAAGAACTTATGAAAATAGTAATGATAGGTGCTGGCAATGTGGCTACCAATATTGCCAAGACTCTTGCCAATATAGGTGAAACACCGGTGCAGATATGGAGCAGAACGCTTGCTTCTGCAGAAACACTTGCAAATGCTGTAGGTACTTGTGCAACAAGTGATTGGGACTCTGTGGTAAAAGATGCCGATGTATATATCGTGGCGGTTAAAGACGATGCTATGCTTAATGTGATAGATTTGCTTTGTGCTCATTGCAAGCATGGGGTTTTTGTTCATACCGCAGGCACAATGTCGATGAGTATGTTCACGGGTAAAGCGGAACATTATGGCGTGCTTTATCCGATGCAGACATTCTCGAAGCAAAAAGAGGTGGACTTCCGGACTGTTCCGTGTTTCGTTGAGGCTTCCGACAAACATACTTTGGACATAATAATGGAGTTGGCGCGACTTCTCTCTGATAATGTTCGAGAGCTTGCGGAGTCTGAACGCAAATGGCTTCATATAGCAGCAGTTTTCTCCTGCAACTTTGCCAATGTGTGCAACGCTATGGCTGCACAAATACTTGAACGTCACGGACTTAGCTTTGATGTGATGCTTCCACTTCTCGACGAAACGGTGGCAAAGCTTCACCGACTCCATCCAAGGGAAGCGCAGACCGGTCCGGCTTCAAGAGGAGATGTGGGAGTGGTGAGCAAGCATCTTGCTATGCTCGAAGACAACAAGGAACTGAGCGAGGTCTATAGCGTTCTGTCGAATTATATCTTGAAGAATAGAGAATAGGCACTTTGTGTTTAACTATTTAGGTTAGAAGAATGATTGATTACGATTTGAAAAAGATACGTGCTGTAATATTTGATGTAGACGGCGTGTTATCTTGCGATACTGTTACCGTCGATACTACGGGCGAACCTCTGCGTACTGCCAATCTGAAGGATGGCTATGCCATACAGTATGCTTGCAAGATTGGTCTGATTGTCTGCATCATTACGGGTGGAAATACCGAGGCTGTGCGCAAACGTTATGAAATGCTCGGCGTGAAGGAACTGTATATGGGTTGTAGCGTGAAGGTGAAAACCTATAAAGAATTCAAGGCTAAATATTCACTATCTGATGATGAGATTATATACGTCGGCGATGATATTCCTGATTACGAGGTGATGTCGCTTGTAGGTTGTCCTTGCTGCCCGGCGGACGCAAGTGTGGAAATAAGGTCGGTAAGCAAGTATATAAGTCAGCGTCGCGGCGGTTGCGGAGTGGGACGTGATATCATAGAGCAAGTACTTAAGGCACAAGAAAAATGGATGGCAGACAATAGAGCTTTCGGTTGGTAAAACCAGTGATCTTTATCACATAAAGTTATAGTCGAAGCCTTTACTTGCGTCTGCTGCATTCTGGACATTCGCCCTTAATGATAAATGACAAGGAGTTGGCTTTGAACCCATCGGGTAGGTCAACATGCTCCACAGGAATGTCGTTCAAGCAAAAGGTGCGTGTGCATTTCTCGCAATAGAAATGAGCATGGCCGGCAGTATGGTCGTGCGAGTCGTGATGGGAGCAAAGTTCGTAGTTGAGTGCGCCTTTTCCGTCTTCGAAGGCATGGACAATGTCGTGTTCGAGAAAGAGTGTCAGCACGCGGAAGATGCTCGACTTGTCCATAGGCAACAATATAGTCTCCATTGTCGAAAGACTCATGGGGCGATGCTCGTTGTGTAGCGTTTTCAAAATGAGAATGCGGTTAGCTGTTGGGCGCACGCCCTTTTGCTTCAGCATTTCTTCGGCTTTATTACTATCTATACTATTCATGTTTGGATATTGCGAAACGAAATATTCTTATTATTAAGGCGCAAAGTTACAATGAAAAGATGTAAATGTAGCAATTAATCATAATTTATTTGTAGGATAGAAATAATTGTTATACATTTGTTTGTAAAATAACAACTTTTAAACTGAAAACGATGGATTTGTCTTTAATCCCTCTAAATATAAAAGGCTGTGGGCTGCGTCCTTTTGTTATAGCTGGTCCATGTTCGGCAGAGACAGAAGAACAAGTTATGTCTACTGCCCGACAACTCGTTTCGCTTGGTTGTAACGTGTATCGTGCTGGTGTTTGGAAACCCCGTACCAAACCAGGCGGTTTCGAAGGACACGGCGAGAAAGCATTGCCGTGGCTGAAGCGTGTGAAGGAAGAAACAGGAATGTCTGTGGCTACAGAGGTTGCCACCCCCGAGCATGTAGAACTTGTGTTGGAATATGGTGTCGACATTATTTGGATAGGAGCACGCACCTCTGCCAATCCCTTCGCTATGCAGGCACTTGCCGATTCGCTTAGTGGTGTAGATATTCCCGTACTTGTGAAGAATCCCATAAATCCAGACCTCGAATTGTGGATTGGAGCGATGGAACGTCTCAATCAGGCAGGCATCAAGCGCTTGGCTGCCATTCATCGTGGCTTCTCGAGTTACGACAACAAGATATATCGCAATGCTCCGATGTGGCAGATACCTATAGAGTTGCGCCGCCGCATACCGGAGTTGCCGATAATCTGCGACCCCAGTCATATTGGTGGTCGACGTAACCTGATAGCTCCACTTAGTCAGCAGGCTATGGATCTTGGTTTCGATGGCTTGATTGTGGAGACGCATTGCTCTCCGAACGAAGCGTGGAGCGATGCTGCACAACAGGTTACGCCCGACGAACTCTATAATATATTGTCGCAACTTACAATTCGCGACGGACATATTGACATAGAAGGCATACACGGCTTGCGTGAGCAGATAGATGCTCTCGACAACAATCTTGTTGAACTTCTCTCCAATCGTATGAACATCTGTCGCAAGATAGGCTGCTATAAAAAAGAGCATAATATGACAGTTCTGCAGGCTAATCGATACAAAGAGATAATAGACAAGCGTGGAGCACAAGGCGAACTGTTCGGTATGGACTCGGAGTTTGTCAAGCATATATTCGAACTCGTTCATGAGGAGTCGGTACGTCAACAGATGGAAGTAATCAACAAGCAATAGTACACAAAGATGAAGATTATATTATCAAGCAATTCGCCACGACGCAGAGAGCTTCTTGCTGGTCTTGGCATCGATTTTGAAGTGAAAGTAATAGAAGGTGTTGACGAGTCGTATCCCGATACACTACCGTCAAAGGATGTTGCAGAGTATATAGCGCGTGAGAAGGCTGCTGCGTATGAAGTGGCTGACGACGAACTCGTGATAACTGCCGACACGATTGTGATTGTTGGTGACGACATACTCGGCAAACCGCATGATGCAGCTGAGGCTCATGTTATGTTGCGCAAGATAAGCGGACGCACTCATCATGTCGTTACTGGTGTTTGCATGAAGACAAAACGGGAGCAGCATAGCTTCTCGGTTGTGACGGGGGTTACGTTCAAGGAGCTGACAGATGCCGAGATAGATTATTACATTGAGCACTATAAACCATTCGACAAGGCAGGAGCCTACGGCATTCAGGAATGGATAGGATATATCGGTGTTACAGGATTGGATGGTAGCTATTATAATGTAATGGGTTTCCCCGTTCAACGCGTGTATGCAGAATTGACAAATCGATTTAAGATTGTTCAATATTAGTGAAATGTTTCGACTATTTAATATATTTTAGTCTATATATTTCGCCTCTGTTTTATTATTTCTGTAATTTTGCGCTTAATTTATGGTGCGGCTGTAATGGTCGTGCAAGATTTAACGAGTAAATATTAAACATAAACTATTATGTCAGAATCAATAGATATCCGCCAGCTTAACGCTCGGATAGAACAGCAAAGCAGTTTTGTCACCAACTTGGTGACTGGTATGGACCAAGTGATTGTTGGACAAAAACACCTCATCGAGTCGTTGCTTATTTCGCTCCTTAGCGATGGCCACATCCTTCTGGAGGGTGTGCCCGGTTTGGCAAAGACTCTCGCCATAAAGACTCTCTCACAGCTTATCGATGCCGACTACAGCCGCATCCAGTTTACCCCCGACTTGTTACCAGCCGACGTTGTTGGTACGCTTATCTATTCGCAGAAAGACGAGAACTTCCAGGTGAAGAAGGGTCCGGTGTTTGCGAACTTCGTACTTGCCGATGAGATCAACCGTGCACCGGCTAAGGTTCAGAGCGCCTTGCTCGAGGCTATGCAGGAGCATCAGGTAACAATCGGCGAGCAGACATTCAAGCTTCCTAATCCGTTCCTCGTAATGGCTACGCAGAACCCTATTGAGCAGGAGGGAACCTATCAGTTGCCTGAGGCTCAGGTAGACCGTTTCATGCTTAAGGTGGTTATCGGCTATCCTACACTTGAGGAGGAGAAACTCATTATTCGCGAGAATCTGCGAGGTGAGGAGAAGAAGGTGTTGCCCGTAACTACAGCAGAGGAAATATTGAAGGCTCGCGAGGTGGTTGAAGAGGTATACATCGACGAGAAGATTGAGCAGTATATTGCTGACATCGTTTTCGCTTCACGTTATCCTGAGAAGTACGGTTTGGGCGAACTGAAAGATATGATTACCTTCGGTGGCTCGCCACGTGCAAGTATCTCGCTTGCAAAGGCAGCGCGTGCCTATGCTTTCATCAAGCGTCGCGGCTACGTAGTGCCAGAGGATGTGCGTGCCGTTGCACACGACGTGCTGCGCCATCGCATAGGTCTCTCATACGAGGCTGAGGCAAGCAACATCACAAGTGAGGAGATCGTATCTAAGATAATAAATAAGGTAGAGGTGCCTTAAACATAAGACAATGGAAACGTCAGAGATACTTAAAAAGGTTCGTAAGATAGAAATCAAGACGAAGGGTCTGAGCCAGAACATATTCGCAGGCCAGTACCATTCTGCCTTTAAGGGTAGGGGTATGGCGTTTGCCGAGGTTCGCGAGTATCAGTTTGGCGATGACGTTCGCGACATAGACTGGAATGTCACAGCACGTTTCCGCAAGCCTTACGTGAAAGTGTTTGAGGAGGAACGCGAACTCACCGTTATGTTGTTGATTGATGTCTCGGGTTCGCTCGACTTCGGCACACGCAAGTGTATGAAGTCGGTGATGGCTACCGAGATTGCTGCTACCATCGCCTTCAGTGCCATGCAGAACAACGACAAGATTGGTGTGGTGTTCTTCTCCGATCGCATTGAGAAGTATATTCCGCCAAAGAAGGGACGTAAGCACATCCTGTATATTATACGAGAGATGCTCGACTTTCACCCACAAAGTACCAAGACAGACATAGGCGAGGCGGTGGCTTACTTCACACGTATGATGAAGCGTCGCACAACAGCGTTCGTAATCAGCGACTTCTACGACAACAAGGACTTCCTAAAGCAGTTTCAGATAGCCAACAGCAAGCACGACCTTATGGCTGTGCAGGTGTACGACCGATGGGCAAAGCAACTGCCTGACGTAGGACTTATGAAGGTGCAGGATGCAGAAACGGGTAGTGAGATGTATATCGATACCTCAAGCAAGAAAGTGCGTGCTGCTCATGCACGCTATTGGAAGGAGCGTGAGGCAATACTTCGTGAGACATTCTCTCAGGCAAACGTCGACTGGATGTCTGTGGCTACCGATGAGGATTTCGTGAAAGCGATGATGACTTTGTTCTCATCAAGAAACAGTTAAGCAATGAAAAGATTAATAACTCTCATATTGTTCGTGTCATCACTCACGATGGCTGCCGCCCAGCAGGTAGGTGTTGAGGCTAAGATCGATTCTGTGGCGATAATGATTGGCGAACAGGCACATCTTCAACTTACCATCACGGCTCGCCAGGGTGCAAAGATTGTGTATCCACACTATAAGCGGTCGCAATATCTTGTGCCAGGCGTTGAGGTGTTGGATGATACAAAGGGTGATACGGCAGTTGTCGATGGTTATTGGAGTGTGAAAAAGATACTCACACTTACGAGCTTCGATGAGCAATTGTATGCTATACCAGGCATCACTGTAAAGGTAGACGGCAAGAGCTACAAGTCGAACCCCGTAGCACTTAAGGTAATCACTTGCGATGTCGATACTCTCAATATGGATAAGTTCTTTCCACCGAAGTCTGTACAGGACAATCCGTTCCTTTGGGCAGAGTGGATGCCGCTTATTTGGATGACGCTTATTGTGTTGTTACTTATTGCGTTAGGCTCATGGGTTATAGTACGTCTGAAGCAGAACAAACCGATTATTGCCCGCATACGTATCGTGAAGAAAGTGCCGCCACACAAGAAGGCATTGGACGAGATGAACCGCTTGAAGGGCGAGTCGCATACAGCCGATTACGACCAGAAGGCTTACTATACGCAGCTTACAGACACTTTGCGCCAGTATATACGCGAGCGTTTCGGTTTCAACGCTATGGAGATGACTTCTTCGGAGATTCTCGAAAACCTGCGTAGTGCCGGCGACGAGAAAATGCTTGCAGAGCTAAGCGAGTTGTTCATGACTGCCGACCTTGTGAAGTTTGCGAAATATTCGGCACTTCTCAACGAGAAAGACATGAATCTTCTGAACGCCATCAACTTTATAGACCAGACCAAGCGTGAGGATGCTCCTACAGAAGAGCGTATAGAACCGACACTTAGTGAGGAAGAGGTGCGTACACGCAAGACACGCGTCATGCTTAATGTGCTTCTTTGCGCTATTGCTGTCGCTATCGTCGGACTTGCAGGTTATGTGATTTATCGTGTGTGGTTGCTCCTTATGTAGAGTCTAACGATACGTAACGAAAGTAATATACAACAATGGAATTTGTAAATAAAGAATACTTTATACTGCTCACGTTGCTGATACCTTATATAATATGGTATTGGCGCAATCGTAAGCATAGCGAACCTACGATGCGTGTCAGCACAGTGGTGGCTTACTACAAGGTACCTAAAAGTTGGCGACAGCGCATCGTGCATACACCGATGTTTTTGCGTTGCCTTGCTTTTGTGATGATTGTGTGCGTCATGGCACGTCCTCAGACACGCAACTCTTGGGACAATAAGTCGGTAGAAGGCATCGACATCATGCTTGCTATGGACGTGTCGACATCTATGCTGGCAGAAGACCTTAAGCCCAATCGCCTTGAGGCTGCTAAGAATGTAGCTGCAGAGTTTGTGGCAGGTCGTCCGAATGACAACATCGGTCTAACAATCTTTGCAGGTGAGTCGTTCACCCAGTGTCCAATGACTACTGATCATGCTTCGCTTCTCAATCTGCTTGGTTCTGTTCGCACCGACATTGCCGCACGTGGCATCATTTCAGATGGTACTGCCATTGGTATGGGACTTGCAAACGCCGTGTCGCGATTGAAGGAATCGAAGGCAAAGAGCAAGGTGGTCATCCTGCTTACAGACGGCAGTAACAACATGGGCGACATCTCGCCAATGACGAGTGCGGAGATAGCGCACAGTCTTGGTGTGCGTGTATACACCATTGCTGTAGGAACTAACAAGGTGGCACCTTATCCCGTGCCAGTAGCTGGAGGCATTCAGTATGTGAATATGCCGGTAGAGATAGACACGAAGACTCTGAGCGAGATAGCACAGATAACGAATGCCAACTCTTATCGTGCTACCAACAACCGCGAACTGTCGCAAATATATAAGGACATCGACAAACTCGAGAAGACAAAGATGGACGTGAAACGCTTCTCCAAGCACTACGAGGCTTATCAGCCATTTGCCATCGTAGCATTGTTTCTGCTTGTGGCAGAGTTTCTGCTGCGCTTTACTGTTCTTCGCCGGATACCTTAAGGTTCTTTGTTGGCGTAGCCTTTGGTTTTTGCCCATATTAAAACTCAAAATTCAAAGTTAAGAAAATGTTCAGATTTGAGAGCCCCCAATATTTATGGTTGCTATGGCTTGTAGTAGTGCTCGTAGCGGTCAGATACTATAGCCTATGGCGCAGGCAGAAGAAGATAATGCGCATTGGCGACAAAGATCTTGTACGTCAGCTTATGCCCGACGCTTCGACCATGCGTCGCCGTGTGAAGTTTTGGCTTACGATGGCAGCTGTAGCTGTGCTTGTGGTTGTTATTGCTCGTCCACAGATGGGCTCCAAGATAAGCAACGAGAAGCGCAACGGAATAGAGACAATCATTTGTCTCGATATTAGTAATTCGATGTTGGCACAGGACGTAGCACCTTCGCGCTTGGATAAGAGCAAGATGCTTGTAGAGAATCTTGTTGACAACTTCACTAACGATAAGATTGGTCTTGTGGTATTTGCTGGCGATGCTTTTGTTCAGCTGCCAATCACGAGTGATTATGTTTCAGCAAAGATGTTCCTTCATGGCATAAGTCCGGCACTAATCTCTACTCAGGGTACCGACATTGCACGTGCCCTTTCCGTAGCAGCAAGCAGTTTCACTCAGCAGCAGGGTGTAGGCAAGGCTATCATACTCATCACTGATGGCGAAGACCATGAAGGCGGAGCATTGGAGGCAGCAAAGGAAGCGCGTAAGAAAGGCATCAATGTATTCATTCTCGGCATAGGTAGCACAAATGGTTCTCCGATACCCGTTGGGGGTGGTGAGTATATCCGCGACAACACCGGTAACATCGTTATGTCGGCACTTAATGAGGATATGTGTCGTGACATAGCCCGTGCCGGTAGTGGCACATACATCCATGTAGACAACACCAACGACGCTCAGGAGAAGCTGAACGACGAGCTTTCGAAGCTCCAGAAGGGTGAGACAGAGAGCGTAATCTACAGCGAGTACGCCGAGCAGTTCCAGTCGTTCTGCATAGTGTTGCTCGTTTTGCTGATAGTGGAGGCGTGCATCATGGAGAAGAAGAATCCGTTGTTCAAACATTTTAGACTATTCAAGAAATAAACGATATTCAACATGAAGAAGTTTTTAGTTCTTTCAATCTTGATGATTCAGGCATTGGTAGGCTTTGCGCAGACCGACCGCCAGCACATACGCTACGGCAACCGTTGGTTCAAGCAGGACAACTATGTAAAGGCAGAGGCAGAATACCGCAAGGCAGTAGACAAGAATCCGTCCAATCCGCAAGCGCTCTACAACCTCGGTTGCGCATTGCTCATGCAGAAGAAAGACTCGGCAGCCATCCAACAGTTTGAGCATGCTGGCAAGATAGAGACCGCCCCGAAGCGTAAGGCTATGGCATACCACAACATCGGATGGATATGCCAGTCGTTGAAGATGTACGGCGAGGCTGCGGAGGCATACAAGGAGAGTCTGCGCAACAACCCGTCTGACAACGAGACCCGCTACAACCTTGCGCTCTGCATGCGCCAGCAGAAAAAGAACAAGCAGGACAAGGACAAGCAACAGCAAAAGAAGCAGCAGAACAAGGGCGAGAACAAGAGCAAGGAAAAGAAAGAACAAGACAAGAACCAAAAGCAACAGCAGCAGAAGCAGCAGGAAAAGATGAGCAAGGAGAACGCCGAGCAGATGCTTAACGCCGCCATGCAGCAGGAGCAGCAGACACAGCAACGCATAAAGGACGCCATGCGTCAGAACAGATCGCGCAAGTTGCAGAAAAACTGGTAGACCACATAAAAATACATCATTCAGAATGAATAAGAAGATAACCACACTATTACTGACATGTTTTGCGTATGTACTCTCGGTATGTGCGCAAAACATTTCTGTTTCTGCCCCCACACACGTTGCAACTGGTGAGAACTTCCGTGTGTCGTACACTATAGCTAATGTGTCGGTAGACGAGTTCCGTTCGGCTTCCATCCCTTCCGGTCTGGAAGTGATAGCTGGTCCGTACACATCGCAGCAGTCGAGCTATCAGATTGTGAACGGACATACCAGCCGCTCGTCGTCGATAACATATACCTACACGCTCTATGCGGAGAAAGCTGGCTCATACACCATAGGTGCAGCACACGCCAAGGCAGGCGGCAAGACAATCGCCTCGCGGCCATTCCGCATACAGGTGTCGGGCGCCACACGCAACAACGGTTCGTCGGCTCCCAATATGCACGATGACGCAGTTTCGCCTTCGCACAGTTCGGGTGGCAGAATATCTTCGGAAGACCTCTTCGTGAAGGTGACTGCCAACAAGAAACACGTACACGAGCAAGAGCCTATTTTGCTTACGTATAAGGTGTACACTCTCGTTGACCTTACTTCTCTTGATGGTAAGATGCCCGACTTGAAAGGCTTCCATACTCAGGAAATACCATTGCCACAGCAGAAGAGTTTTCACATTGAGAAGCTGAACGGCAGAAACTATCGTTGTGTAACGTGGAGCCAGTATGTTATGTATCCGCAGATGACGGGCAAGATGACGATACCGAGCCTTACGTTCAAGGGCGTTGTGGTTATGCAAAACCGCAATGTAGACCCGTTTGAGGCGTTCTTCAACGGCGGATCTGGATACATAGAAGTAAAGCGCAATATCGTAGCACCAGCTATTGATATACAGGTAGACCCACTGCCGCAGAAGCCAGCCGACTTCTCGGGTGGTGTAGGTCGCTTTTCAATATCTTCGCAGCTGTTGAATAACACAGTGAAGGCAGGCGCACCAGTTACATTGCGTGTAGTGGTAGGTGGCAACGGCAACCTGAAGCTCATCAAGCAGCCCGTGGTTACCTTCCCGAAGGACTTCGACAAGTACGACCCGAAGGTGACCGACAAGACAAAACTCACAACCAACGGATTGGAAGGCAATATGGTGTACGACTTCCTCGTTGTGCCTCGCAATCAGGGTAACTACACCATCCCTGCTGTGTCGCTTACTTATTACGACACATCGAGCAACATGTATAAGACAGTGAAAACTGCGCCGTTTACCATTAAGGTGGAGCCAGGCGACGGCAAGGGCACTTCTGTTACCGATTATTCGGCTGTTCAGCAGACTGATATTAAGCCGATAAAGCAGGGCGGTTATGATACAATTGACACCGAGAAACTATTCTTTGGTTCTACTTCATTCTTGTTATGGCTACTTCTGCCATTTGTTTTGTTTGTAGCTCTTGTGGCTATTTTCCACAAGAAGGCGGTAGAGAACGCTGATATCGTGGGTAAACGTGGTAAACGCGCCAACAAGGTGGCTACCAAGCGTCTTAAAACTGCCTATAAGTTGCTCACCGCTGGCAAGCAGAACGAGTTCTATGATGAGGTATTGCGTGCACTTTGGGGCTATGTAGGTGACAAACTGAACATGCCTGTAGAGCAACTCTCACGCGAAAATATAAGTGAGCAACTTGCTGCACACAATATTAATGCAGAGATAATAGAAAAGTTCATCTCTGCTCTTGATGAGTGTGAGTACGAACGTTATGCCCCAGGTAGTGCCGAGGGCAATATGACTAAGACATACGATAGTGCAATGATAGCTATTACGGAGATTGATGGTGTCTTGCGTGACAAGATGGTGAAGAGAAACAGTGGTGATACGGTGAGAATAATCTTGCTGTTTGTGGTTTTGTGTTTTAGTGGCTTTGTAAATGCTTCTGTAGACACCGCAAAGTCTCAACAGGGCGATAGCAGTGAAACTGCCGCAGCTGCTTATGCAAAGGGCGATTATCAGCAAGCTGCAGAGTGCTATACCAAACTGCTGAAGGTAGGGGAGAGCGCAGAACTCTATTATAACCTCGGCAACTGTGAGTATCGTTTGGGTAATATCACACAGTCGATAATTGCCTACGAACGTGCTTTGCGCCTTAATCCAGGCGATAGCGATACTCGTTACAATCTTCAGTTTCTTCGTGGTAAGACCATCGACAAAGTAGTGCCTGTTGATGAGATGTTCTTCGTTACGTGGTATCACTCGCTGCAGAATCTTATGAGCATTGATGCTTGGGCTATCCTCGCTGTTTCAGCCTTTGTGCTTGCTCTCATTCTGATATTGGCATATCTCTTCGGCAGTAATATTCTTCTGCGTAAGATTGGTTTCTTCGGAGCACTTGTCGGACTTCTGATTTTTGTGTTAGGACTCCTATTCGCTTATCAGCGCAAGGTTGCCCTTTCAGAACATAACATCGCCATAGTTCTCACGCCAACGCTCAATGTAAAGGCAACGCCTGCGGAGAGTAGTTCAGATGCCTTCGTTATCCATGAGGGCACACGTCTCACCATTACCGATAGTTCGATGAATGCCTGGTATGGTGTACGCCTTGATGACGGCAAAGAAGGCTGGTTGCCAAAGAACTCAGTAGAAGTAATTTGATAAAAACTCAGCGAAAATGAATATGGATACCCTCTTACAGGCCGACACCGACCTCCTTCTCGCACTCAATGGCAGCAGTTCGCAGTTTGTTGACGGACTGATGATAGCTCTTACTTCGGGCTTCACTTGGATACCTATGTACGTTGCCTTGCTGTATCTTGTGGTAAAGAACCGCGAGACGATGGGACAAATCGTACTCGTTGTGGCATGTGCTGCGCTCTGCGTTTTGCTTGCTGATGGTATTGCTGACGGCATTGTTAAGCCCAGTGTAGAACGCTTTCGTCCTTGTAATGACCCTTCGCTATGTAATCTTGTGCAGCTTGTTGATGGATATTGCGCCAATGGTAAGTATGGTTTTTTCTCAGCACATGCAGCCAACACTTTCTCTATTGCAGTGTTCTTCTGCTTACTTGTGCGCAGTAGCATATTGAGTATTTCCCTTCTTGTGTGGTCGCTCGTCTGCTGTTACACACGTATGTATCTTGGTGTTCATTATCCGCTTGATATCGCTGTTGGATTATTATGGGGTGGCACGGTAGGATGTGTTGTCTATTTTGTTTATTATAAGTTCAGAGAGAAACTCTCTCAGTCGAAACGCTTCGTATCTACACAGTACACATCAAGTGGTTTTAGCCACTCTGATGTTGATATTGTTATGCTTGTGATAGTTCTCACATTAATCTACGCTGTTCTACGTGGAGTGCTGCATTAAAATCAATTGTCTTTTGGTCTTCGCATTGTAGGCCAATATGATTATATAAATAGAGCGAAATCAATGCAAAAGTCATTCTTCTCCGAACGCAGTCCGATCCGTTCGCGTTCGCAATCCGATTGGGCTGCGTTCGCAATCTGATCGGACTGCGTTCGGAGAACGATGACAAAAGTTTAGTTTTAAATACCCCTTTGTAGCAGTTGTATGCAATAATAGAGCATGATGCGCATTCGTATAAGTTCTGTTATGTCGACAATGTTGTGCATTATGCGTGTATGAATTTTGCAAAAATATTGTGCTATAGGATATGTATGTCAGAATTTATAATTAACTTTGTGGGATTTAGATAGTATTGCCTTATTTTTAGGGCTGTAGACAAAGAAAACGATTATGGAGACAAAACACATACATATCAAGGATTATAATTATGCGTTGCCGGACGAGCGTATTGCTAAGTTCCCGTTGGCGCAGCGCGATCATAGCAAACTATTATTGTATAAGCACGGTGAAGTGTCGGAAGACACGTTCTGCAACATAGCTAATCATCTGCCCGAGGGTGCTCTGATGGTTTTCAACAATACCCGTGTTATTCAGGCGCGTATGCACTTCCGCAAGGCTACTGGAGCACTGATAGAGGTATTCCTGCTTGAGCCGTATGCTCCGGCTGACTACGAGCAGATGTTCCAGACGCGAGGCGAATGCGAATGGCTGTGCATGATTGGCAATCTGAAGAAGTGGAAGGGTGAGGTGCTTCAGCGCACATTCGATGTGAACAGCGAGTCGGTGACGCTCAAGGCCGAGCGTCTTGAGGACGTGGGCAAGAGCTACAGAGTGCGCTTCACTTGGGACAACGCTGAGGTGTCGCTTGCAGAGTTGTTGGACGCTGTGGGCGAGCTACCTATTCCGCCGTACTTGAACCGCGAGACGCAGGAGAGCGACAAGATGACATATCAGACAGTTTACTCGAAGGTGAAGGGTTCTGTGGCAGCTCCAACGGCAGGTCTGCATTTCACACCAGAGGTATTGGCGGCAATCGACCGTCGAGGCATCGACCGCGAGGAACTGACACTGCACGTTGGTGCTGGTACGTTCAAACCAGTGAAGTCGGAGGAAATTCAGGACCACGAGATGCATACCGAGTATGTGTGTGTGCATAGAGAGACGCTCGAGAAACTGATAAAGCATGGAGCGAAGGCGATTGCTGTGGGCACGACAAGTGTGCGCACGCTGGAGAGCCTCTACTATATGGGCGTGAAGCTGGAGCAGAACATGGACCTCTCGGAGGAAGAGCTGCACGTGAATCAGTGGGAACCGTACGAGAATGAGGCTGCGAAGGGCGTGACACCGATGAAGGCTTTGGAGAATATCGTGGCTTATTTGGACAAGCACGGATTGAGTGCTCTGCACTCGAGCACGCAGATCATCATTGCGCCGGGCTATGAGTATAAAATCGTGAAGATGTTGGTGACGAACTTCCATCAGCCACAGAGCACGCTTCTGCTGTTGGTGAGTGCGTTCCTGCATGGCGACTGGCATAAGGTGTATGACTATGCGCTGGCGCACGATTTCAGATTCTTGAGCTATGGCGACAGTTCGTTGCTGATACCTTAGTTAAAAGGAAAAGAGTAAAAAAGTAAAAGTAGGAGGTATGGGCATCCTGCTCATGCCACGCACCCTATGAAGATGTCTAAAAGTAAAGAAGTAAAGTAAAATGAAAATAGGAGACAAAGTACAATTCCTTAGTGATATCGGCGGCGGACGCATTGCCGGTTTTCAAGGTAAAGATATAGCGTTGGTGGAGGACGAGGACGGTTTCCAGATTCCGACACCTATATCAGACCTCGTAGTGATGAGCAGTAGCGACGACTACTCGATATCGAAGTCAATACAGAAGAAGAGTGGGGCAGAGGAGCCGACGGCAGCCGACCCCGATACGTTCAACATGTCGGTGAAGGCGAAGATAAACCAGATGGACGAGGACGTGCTGGAAGACGAAGACGAGTATGACGCAGCGGACAGAGAAATCACGTACAAGGCGAAGGTGGAAGAGCGCAAGGGCGGCAACGTGCTGAACGTTTACTGTGCGTTCGTGCCAGAAGATGTGCAAAACTTCTCTAAGACCAGTTTCGCCTGCTACCTTGTGAACGATAGCAACTACTACGTTCACTATCTGTATATGAGCGTAGAGGGAGGTTCGTACAAGTTGCGTGGCGAAGGAGAATTGGAGCCGAACATGAAGATGTACGTGGAGAGTTTCGCTCTTGAAGACCTGAACGAGATAGACCGCGTGCGCTTCCAGCTGCTTTCGTTCAAGCGTGACAAGGAGTTTGTGGCTAAGCCGGTTTGCGACGTGCAGTTCCGCATCGACAAGGTGAAGTTCTACAAATTGCATACCTTCCAGAAGAACGATTTCTTTGAGACTCCGGCGTTGCTGTACCCCGTTGTTAAGAACGACGGTGTTGCACAGCTGAAGCCAGTTGATGCCGAAAAGCTGATATACGTAGACGAGGAGAAGGACGAGAAGAAGCTCGAGAACAAAGGAGGCGAGGCGATGAAGAACGCTATGGAGAAGTTGAAGAACAGCAGTCTGAACACTTCTGCGTCGCATCGTAACAACCGCGCTAATGGCGACGATATTCTGGTGGTAGACCTTCATGCCGACGAATTGTTGGAGACTACGGTAGGCATGGGCTCGGCAGATATCCTCAACTACCAACTCGACTACTTCCGCCGTACGCTCGAGGAGAACAAGCATAACAAGGGCAAGCGTATCGTATTCATACACGGTAAGGGCGAGGGCGTGTTGCGCCATGCTATCGTGAACGAACTGAGATACAGATATAAGAACTACAGATACCAAGATGCTTCGTTCCAAGAGTATGGATATGGAGCAACGCAGGTAATGATACGATAAAAGTAAAAGAGTAAAAAGTAGGAGGTATGGGCATCTTGCCCATACCACGCAGCCACAAAACTTTTGAAAGTAAAAGAGAAAAAAGGGCTTTTATGAATTACGGATATATAACTGTTGCTTCGGCGATACCTCAAGTAAGGGTTGCCGATGTAGACTACAACGTAGAGCAGATAGAACGCTTTGTTGTAGACGCAGATAAGCGCGGTGTGGAGATCTTGGTATTCCCCGAACTGTCGGTTACGGGTTACTCGTGTCAGGATCTCTTTGCACAACAGGCTTTACTTGATCGTGTGGAAAAGAAGATTGCCGACCTGCTTGAGGCTACAGAGCGCTGTGATGTGATAAGCGTTGTTGGCGCGCCGGTATGCATTGGCGGCGGCGTGTACAACTGCGCCGTGGTATGTCAGCACGGCAAGGTGCTGGGTATTGTGCCGAAGCGCTTTCTGCCCAACTACGGCGAGTTCTACGAGAAGCGATGGTTTGCCTCGTCAGACGACCTTACAGAATCTGTTGTGATTGGCTACGCCGGCAGTTGGGTGAGCGTGAGTGGCGAAGAAACGTTGTTCAAGACGGCACGCGGCGTGAAGTTCGGCATAGAACTTTGTGAGGACGTATGGTCGCCATTGCCCCCGTCGAACAACCTCGTGCTGTCGGGAGCCGACATCATATTTAACCTCTCGGCATCCGATGGTCTCATCGGCAAGAACGCCTACCTTAAGAGCCTGCTTGCGCAGCAGAGTGCCCGACTGATATGCGGCTACGTATATAGCTCGTGCGGCTTCGGCGAGAGTACGCAAGACGTGGTTTATGGCGGCAATGCGTTCGTCTACGAGAATGGTACCCTGGTGGCAGAGTCGAAACGCTTCTCGTTGGAAGAACAGCTCGTGGTGAGCCAGATAGACGTGGACAAGCTTCGTACAGAGCGCAGAAGAAACACTTCGTTCGTACATGCCCAGCGTGGACATAAAGCCAGAGTGTTCGATGCAGACGAAACAGACGAAAGAAGATTCGAACTGTTTCGCTATGTCGACCCACATCCGTTTATACCGGAGAACGACGATATGTACGCTTCGTGCGACGAGATATTCAGCATTCAGGTGTGTGGCTTAGCAAAGCGCCTGGTACACACTCATTGCAAGTGTGCCGTGATTGGCATCAGTGGCGGTCTTGACTCTACACTCGCCCTGCTTGTCTGCGTTAAGACCTTCGACAAACTGGGTTACGACCGCAAGGGCATTGTGGGTGTTACGATGCCAGGCTTCGGAACAACAGATCGTACATACAACAACGCCATGACGCTTATGAAGGGTTTGGGCATCACTGTACGTGAGATAAGCATACGCAAGAGCGTGATGCAGCACTTCGAGGATATCGGTCACGATATAAACGTACACGACGTGACATACGAGAACGGACAAGCACGCGAACGCACGCAGATACTCATGGATCTCAGCAACGAGTTGGGCGGCATGGTTATCGGTACGGGCGACTTGAGCGAGCTGGCACTCGGATGGGCAACATACAACGGTGACCACATGTCGATGTATGGTGTGAACGTAAGCATACCGAAGACCCTCATACGTTATCTCGTGAGCCATGTGGCAGAGAACAGCGTAGACGAGCAGTCAAGAGCAACCTTGCTCGACATCATTGACACGCCTATCTCGCCTGAGCTGATTCCAGCCGATGAACATGGCAACATAAAGCAGAAGACAGAAGACCTCGTAGGTCCGTACGAGCTGCACGACTTCTTCATCTACCACTTCATGCGCTTCGGTTTCAGTCCGGCAAAGATATACATGCTTGCACGCCATGCGTTCAGCAAAGACCTCTATTCTGACGAAGTGATAAAGCATTGGCTGAAGACATTCGTAAGAAGATTCTTCAACCAGCAGTTCAAGCGCTCGTGTCTGCCCGACGGTCCGAAGGTAGGCAGCGTGAGCCTTAGCCCGCGTGGCGACTGGCGTATGCCTACCGACGCATCAAGTGCGTTATGGCTGGCAGAATGTGAAAACCTCTAAACGTAAACAATGACAGAACAATTCAGATATACCGACGAGCGGTTTGCCGACATACAGATGCTGCGCTATCGTCTCGATGGTTTTGAGGCACTGACCCTGCGTCAGAAGCTATACATATACTACTTGGCTAAGGCAACGCTCTGCGGTCGTGACATAACTACCGACCAGTTCGGACGTTATAATCTGCGCATACGCAAAGTGCTTGAGACCATATACAAACGCTATGAAGGCGACCGCACGACCGAAGAGTACAAAGCATTGGAGACATATCTCAAGCGAGTGTGGTTCTCGAACGGCATACACCACCATTACGGCTGCGAGAAGTTTGTACCAGCTTTTACTGAGGAATACTTCAGACAGGTTGTGGATTGTTGCGGTTGCGAAGACGAGAATATCGATGAGCTTTGCAAGGTGATATTTGACCCGATGGTTCTGCCAAAGCGCGTGAACCAGAAGGCCGGTGACGACCTCGTGCAGACATCTGCATGCAACTACTACGATGGAGTGACGCAGCAGGAAGCGGAACGCTTCTACGACGCCATGCGCGACGAGAACGACCCGATGCCGATTTCGTATGGGCTTAATTCCACGCTCCGAAAGACTGCCGACGGTACGCTGAAAGAAGACGTTTGGCACGAAGGCGGACTCTACGGCGAGGCAATAAAGCACATCACGTACTGGCTGGAGAAGGCATCGGAAGTGGCTGAGAACGAACTTCAGACGAAGATAATCGGTATGCTCGTAGACTACTACCGAACAGGCGACCTCAGTAAGTTTGATGCCTATTCGATAGAATGGTTGAAAGAGCACGAAGGACGCATCGACTTCATCAACGGCTTTATTGAAGTGTATGGCGACCCGCTTGGTATGAAGGCATCGTGGGAAGGCATCGTGACGTACAAAGACCTGGTGGCAACTCAGCGCACGCAGACAATCAGCAAGAATGCGCAATGGTTTGAAGACCACTCGCCTGTAGACCCACGTTTTCGCAAGTCGCAGGTAGTAGGTGTGACGGCAAACGTGGTGTGCTCGGCTATGCTTGGTGGTGACGAATATCCGTCAACGGCGATAGGCATCAATCTGCCCAATGCCGACTGGATAAGAGCACAATACGGATCGAAGAGCATAACGATAGGCAATCTGACACACGCATACAATCAGGCGGCGAAGGGCAATGGATTTCTGCAAGAGTTCGTGGCTGACGAAGCGACACGCGCCATGATTGAGAAATATGGTGACGTGTGCGACGACCTGCATACCGACCTGCACGAATGTCTCGGACACGGATCGGGACAACTGCTCGCAGGAGTGTCGGCAGACGCACTCGGTTCGTACGGTAGCACAATAGAGGAAGCACGTGCCGATTTGTTCGGCTTGTACTACATAGCCGACGCAAAGCTCGTCGAACTTGGGCTTGTGCCAGATGCAGAAGCATACAAGTCGCAGTACTACACATACATGATGAACGGTCTGCTTACTCAGCTCACACGCATTCAGCCGGGAAACGAAATAGAAGAAGCGCATATGCGCAACAGAGCACTCATTGCCCGCTGGACGCTGAAGCACTATCCATCGGCAGTAAGACTCGTGAAGCACGATGAGAAGACCTACGTGGAGGTGAGCGATTACGAGATGTTGCGCGAGGCGTTTGCTAAGTTGCTCGCAGAGATACAGCGCATAAAGAGCGAAGGTGACTTCGAGGCGGCAAAGCAACTCGTAGAGCATTACGCAATACACGTGGAGCCGAAGCTGCACGAAGAACTTCTGGTACGTTACAAGTCGCTCGGCATAGCACCGTACAAGGGCTTCCTGAACCCGAAGATGGAGATTGTGAGCGACAGCAAAGGCAACGCTACAGATGTGCGCCTCGACTATATGGAGGCTTATGACGAACAGATGCTGCGCTACTCAAACGAGTATGGCTTTCTGTAGATATATAATAATGTGAGAATATGGAAACAACCGAACAGGTAAAACAGATAAAGCGTTCTTTCCGTCTGTATATGAACGGCATAACGTCGACATCAATGCGACAGAAAGGACTCGACTATAAGATAAATTGGGGAGTGTCGCAGATGGACCTGCGACACATGGCTGAACAGTATGGCAAGGACAAGGCTCTTGCTGCGGCTCTGTGGCAGGAGAACATACGCGAGTGCAAGATACTGGCAACACTTATAATGCCCGCAGACGACTTCACGGCAAGTGAGGCTATGGAATGGGCTGCTACTTTGTTGACAGTAGAGATGGCAGAGATGGTGGTATTCAACCTCTTCCAACACATGAATGAGGCAGAAAAACTCTCACTTATGTTATTCGAAAACGACGATAAGTTAGTGCGCATATGTGCGTACAATCTTGTATGCCGTCTTTTGAAACGCAATAATGAATGTGCGTCGCAATTATATGCTACGTTGTTCGAAAAAGCAGCTATTGACCTTAAAAGTGCCGACCGTCAACTGCTTCATCCACTTGTCAACAGTCTCGATTATGTTTCGTCAACTGATAGAGAACAGGCTAAAGAGGCTGTACAATTGTTGAAAGCGGCTGGATTTGACGCTTTTTAGTGTTTCTTTTTGGTCACTTTCGCAAAATAATGTAACTTTGCATACTGATGAAAAATGATAAAAAGGTAGCAGCACGCGCCGCACTGACCAAATACATAGAAGAGAACAATTGTAGAAAGACTACAGAGCGTTTTGCGCTCCTTGATGCTATGTACGATATCGATGGACTTTTCACTATTGAAGAGCTTGCAGAGCGAATGGCGGTGCAGAACTTCCACGTCAGTAGAGCAACGCTGTACAACTCGCTCAATCTGTTTGTGAAGTTATGTCTTGTTGTAAAGCATCGCTTTCAAACAGAGACAAAGTACGAAGCGTGTTGCGATACTTCCAATCATTGCTATCAGACGTGCACCATTTGTGGCAAGGTGACAGAGATTGATTTGCCAGAAATAGGCAAGGTGCTTGACAGTGTGCGCTTGAAGCGTTTTCGCAGAGAGTACTACTCTTTGTATTTCTATGGTGTATGTCAAACGTGTCAGGCTCGCAGTAAACGTAAGAAGAACTTAAAAGGAACGAAGAAATCAAATATTGATAAAAATGAATAAAGGTAAAGTTGATGTCCTGCTCGGATTGCAGTGGGGCGATGAAGGCAAGGGTAAGGTAGTAGACGTACTGACCCCTAAGTATGATATTATCGCACGTTTCCAGGGTGGTCCAAACGCTGGTCATACCCTTGAGTTTGAAGGTCAGAAGTATGTCCTCCGTAGCATCCCGTCAGGCATCTTTCAGGGTGGTAAGGTGAACATAATTGGCAACGGCGTTGTTCTTGCCCCCGACCTTTTTATGAATGAGGCAAAGGACTTGGAGAAGAGTGGTCACGATTTGAAGGGTCGTTTGCATATCTCTAAGAAAGCTCACCTTATCATGCCAACACACCGCGTACTCGATGCTGCTATCGAAGCTTCAAAGGGTAAGAACAAGGTAGGCACAACAGGTAAGGGTATCGGTCCGACTTATACGGATAAAGTTTCGCGCAGTGGTCTGCGTGTGGGTGATATTCTCGACAACTTCCAGGAGAAGTATGAGGCGCATAAAGCTGCTCATCTCAAACAGATTGCAGCACTCGGTTACACCGACTTCGACATTACAGAGGTTGAGAAGGTATGGATGGAAGGCGTTGAATATCTTAAGCAGTTCCAGATTGTGGATAGCGAGCACGAGATAAACAAGATTTTGCGTTCGGGTAAGGATATTCTTTGCGAGGGTGCTCAGGGCACAATGCTCGATGTTGACTTTGGTTCTTATCCGTTTGTTACTTCTTCTAATACCATCTGCGCAGGTGCTTGCATCGGCTTGGGCATTGGTCCGAACCGCATTGGCAATGTATATGGTATAATGAAGGCTTACTGTACACGTGTTGGTGCAGGTCCGTTCCCAACAGAACTCTTCGACGAGACAGGTGCAAAGATACGCGACCTCGGACATGAGTATGGTGCTGTTACCGGTCGTGAGCGTCGTTGCGGTTGGTGTGACCTCGTTCAGCTGAAGTATTCTATCATGATTAACGGCGTAACAGAACTCATTATGATGAAGAGCGACGTTCTTGATGGTTTCCCCGTAGTGAAGGCTTGCGTGGCATACGAGCTTCCTGACGGCACACAGACCACCGATTTGCCTTACGAACTCTACGATGCTAAGCCCGTGTACAAGGAGTTTAAGGGTTGGAATACGGATATGACAAAGTTTACATCTGAGGATCAGTTCCCACAGGAGTTCAACGATTACGTTAAGTTCATTGAGGAGTATCTTGAAACTCCTATCCGTATCATCTCTATCGGTCCGGACCGCGCACAGACAATTGTAAGAAAATAAATAACAGAACTAAAGAAGTTAAAGTGATAATCTTTGCTTTAACTTCTTTAGCTTTTTTAAATTCCATAACTTAAAATATTAATGGCAAAACCAAGTATACCAAAGGGTACACGCGACTTCTCGCCAGTTGAGATGGCAAAGCGCAACTATATATTCGACACAATTCGTAGCGTTTATGCTCTTTATGGCTTTCAGCAGATAGAGACTCCAGCAATGGAGACATTGCAGACTCTTATGGGCAAGTATGGTGAAGAGGGTGATAAACTTCTCTTCAAGGTTCTTAATTCGGGCGACTGTCTCGCGAAGATTGATGACGAGGAGCTGCTCGGTCGCAACTCGCTGCATCTTGCTTCGAAACTTTGTGAGAAAGGATTGCGCTACGACCTTACTGTGCCGTTTGCGCGTTACGTCGTTCAGCACCGCGAAGATATCCAGCTTCCGTTTAAGCGCTATCAGATTCAGCCTGTATGGCGTGCCGATCGTCCGCAGAAGGGTCGCTATCGCGAGTTCTATCAGTGCGATGCCGATGTCGTAGGTTCCGACTCGTTACTCAACGAGGTAGAGCTGATGCAGATTGTAGACACCGTGTTTACAAAATTCGGCATCCGTGTAGCTATCAAGATTAACAATCGTAAGATTCTTACTGGTATTGCCGAGGTGATAGGCGAGGCAGAAAAGATAGTTGACATTACTGTGGCTATCGACAAACTCGACAAGATTGGCATCGACAATGTGAATGAGGAGCTTCGTCGTGTAGGCATCTCTGAGGAAGCCATCGAGAAACTGCAGCCGATTATCGCCCTTGTCGGTACCAACGATGAGAAACTTGCTACTATTGCAGAGGTCTTAGCTGGTTCTGAAGTTGGTTTGAAGGGTGTTGAGGAAACACGTTTTATCCTCGACACGCTGAAGACTTGTGGTTTGCACAACCAGATAGACCTCGACCTTACACTTGCACGCGGTCTGAACTACTATACTGGTGCTATTTTTGAGGTGAAGGCTCTCGACTATGCTATTGGTTCAATCACAGGTGGCGGTCGCTACGACAATCTTACAGGCATCTTTGGATTGCCAGGACTTAGTGGTGTAGGCATATCGTTCGGAGCAGACCGTATCTATGATGTGCTCGGTGGTCTCGACCTCTATCCAAAGGAAGCCGTGAACGGAACGCAGCTTCTCTTCATCAACTTCGGTGAGAAGGAGAGTGCATATTGTTTGCCTGTTCTGCGCCAGTGTCGCGAGGCTGGTATCCGCACAGAGATTTATCCGGATAGCGTAAAGATGAAGAAGCAGATGGCATATGCTAATGCAAAGCAAGTGCCGTTTGTGGCTCTTGCTGGTGAGTCGGAGATTGCTGAGTGCAAACTCACATTGAAAAATATGACCACTGGTGAGCAGACTCTCGTAACACCTGAGGAACTGATTACTACAGTGAAGGCGTAATACGAGTATACCTCTTTGCACTACTTAAATAATTTACTAAAACTTTAGATTTCAACAAGTGTATATAGGAATAGCAGGAAATATTGGTTCTGGTAAGACAACACTGACAGAAATGCTTGCAAAGCATTACCAATGGGAACCGCGGTATGAGTCTGTAGTGAACAATCCATATATGGACGATTACTACAAAGACCTGCAGCGATGGTCGTTTGCTATGGAGGTGTTTTTCCTGAAGGAACGCTTTAAGGATGTTCTCGAATTCTCACAATCGACGAACATTGTTATTCAAGATCGCACGCTTCAAGAAGGAGTATTTGTGTTCACGGCTAACAACTACTTGCAAGGCAATATGTCCGACCGCGACTTTGAGACATATATGGAACTCTATGAGATTATGGTGGAGAAGGTGAAACTGCCAAACCTTATGATATATCTTCGAGCTTCAGTTCCTCATCTTGTGGAGAATATCCAGAAGCGGGGACGTGAGTGTGAGCAGAAGGTTCCCATCGAGTATCTGCAGGGACTCAACGATCGCTACGACGACTTTATCCTTAACAAGTACAAAGGGAAAGTCCTCGTTGTCGATGTCGACAAACTCGACTATAAAACACGCCCGGAAGATTTCCAATTCATTACAGATAAGATTGACACAGTCTTTCCTTTCTCTCTTACCAATTCTAAAAAATAGGAACAACGATGCACATAGCAGTAGCCGGAAACATCGGCAGTGGCAAGACCACACTGACCAAGATGTTGGCAAAAAGATACAACTGGTCACCCCGTTTCGAGCCCGTAGAACATAATCCCTACCTCGACGATTTCTATCGTGATATGTCGCGGTGGTCGTTCAATCTGCAGATATACTTTCTCAACAAACGCTTTAAAGAGGTGGTCGAGATAAACCAAAGTGATAAGGATATAATACAGGACCGCACCATTTTCGAAGATGCTTGTATCTTTGCACCGAACCTTCATGGACAAGGATACATGTCCGACCGCGACTTCAACAACTATTCAGACCTCTTCGATACAATGATGACCCTCGTTAAACTTCCCGATCTCATGATTTACATCCGTTCTACGGTGCCTAATCTCATCAATCAGATTGGTAAGCGTGGACGTGAATGCGAGCAGACAATCCGCATCGATTACCTTACAGGATTGAACGAGCGCTACGAGCAATGGATTAAAGGATACAAAGGTAAACTCATCATTGTTGATGGCGACACCATGAAGTTCGAGTCGGATACAGAAGCCTTCCGCAGCATTACAGACAAGATTGATGCAATGCTCTTCGGACTTTTTAAATAGTCTTATACATTAGTGTCCCGATTTTAACGGGACACTAATGATTATAAATATAAACCTATAGTATTAGTTCCGTTAGCTATAAAACAGGAACAAGGGCAAAAAAGTTACTTTTGCCAGAGAAAACAGCCGCTTTTGTTGTGTCATGTTATTAAAAAATCTTAACTTTGCAGTCGATTTAGAATAACATTTAGGTTTAAAGGTTTTCAGGTATTATGATGATTAGACAGTTGGCAATCCTTTTCGGTTGCCTTGCCTTGGGTGAGCTTGTCATCTATCTCACCCACATTCCGCTTCCGTCAAGTATTCTCGGAATGTTGCTTTTGACTTTGCTTTTGAAGTTGAAGGTGATACGACTTGAGTGGGTGCGCAGTATTTCAGACTTCCTCGTTGGTAATATCGGTTTCTTCTTCGTTCCGCCAGGAGTTGCCATCATGCTCTATTTTGATATTATCAAGGCGCAGCTTCTGCCAATAGTTGTGTCTACGGTGGTGTCAACCATACTTGTGTTGGCTGTTACGGGTTGGGTACATCAGTTTTACGGTAAAGCAAAAGACAAATTGAAAGGATAGGGATATGGAATATTTTTCAAACGAGTTTTTTCTCATAGCACTCACGTTTGGCACATATTTTTTTGGTAAGCTATTGCGTCGTTGGACAGGTTGGGTGGTGATGAACCCTATACTCGTGTCGATATGCTGTCTTATAGTGTTTCTGAAGGTAACGGGCGTGAGTTATGAAACGTACAATCAGAGTGGAAAAATGATTGAATTCTGGCTGCGTCCGGCCGTTGTGGCACTCGGCGTGCCTCTCTATATGCAGCTCTCTACGATAAAGAAGCAGCTCACGCCGATACTTCTTTGCGAGTTTATCGGATGCGTAGTAGGTATCGTGTCTGTAGTGTACATCGCTAAAGCGATGGGAGCGTCGCGCGAAGTGATACTCTCGCTTGCATCGAAATCGGTAACTACGCCGATTGCAATGGAGGTGACAAAGAGTATAGGTGGTATTCCTCCGCTTACGGCAGCTGTAGTGGTCTGTGTTGGTTTGATGTGTGCCGTGTGTGGCTATCGCACGATGGGTTTTGCGCGTGTGAAATCGCCCGTAGCACAAGGCTTATCTATGGGAACGGCAGCTCATGCTGTGGGCACGGCTACAGCGATGGAGAAGAGTCCAGTACACGGAGCATACGCCAGTCTCGGACTGACGCTTAATGGCATCCTTACATCGTTGCTCACGCCGTCTATAATCCCATTGCTGGGCGTGTAGACCGCCTGCGAATTATAAAAGTAGAAAGTATAAAATGTAAGAAGGGCGTGTCAAAAGCCAATAATCATAGGCTGCGAGCATCTGCATCGACCGTTACGAGCATCCGCATCGGCCGTTACGAGCATCCGCGTCGACCGTTACGTATGATGCTCAAGGTCATTTAGGCACACTCTTCTTGTTCTTTTGTCTGTTGCTGTCGGGTTATTCGTGATGGTAGCTCTCGCCCTTTATGATAGTGCAGGCGCGATATAGTTGCTCGGTGAATATCAGTCGCACCATTTGATGAGAGAATGTCATTCGTGAGAGTGAAATCATTTCGTCCGAACGTTTGTACACGGCATCGGAAAAACCATACGGTCCGCCGATGACGAAGATAAGTCGGCGGGCTGTCTGCTGCTTCTTCTGAAGCCATGCACCAATCTCCATACTTGTGCGCTCAGTTCCGTGCTCGTCGAGCAAAACAACCGTGTCAGACGGCTGTATGAGTCGCAGGATCTGTTCGCCTTCAGCCTGTTTCTGCTGGTCCTCGCTGAGGTTCTTCGTGTTCTTAAGGGCAGGGATGGTGGTTATGTTGAAAGGCATGTAGTGCGAGATGCGCTCCGTGTAGTCCTTAATGCCGTTTATGTAGAGTTTGTCGTTGGTCTTGCCGACAAGTATCAGCTCAGTCTTCATACTCCTCCTTTCTCTTGGGGTTCATAGGAAACCAGCCCTTCTTCACGCGTTGCTTCTGCTCGAACAACTCGCCTATGCTCCACAGGCAAGAAGCTCCGAGCACGCCAAGAATCGAAGAAGCTATGACATTAGCCATAAGCATGGAACCTACTATGAATGCGATGCCTGCAAGGAGGAAAATCCACCAAAGGCGGACACCGAAATAGTATTCTACTTTAATGACAATGGGGTGGAACAGTCCGATAACCAAGAACGTGCTGATAGCTATCGAAAGTCCCGTAAAATGTACATTCTCCATATTTTTATACGTGTTTTGATGCAAAATTATAAAAATTATTGAAGATGTGCGTGTTGTATGACAAAAAAGCGCCAAAAATATTTTGCAGGTCGGCTAAAAATAGGTAACTTTGCACCCGCTTAAAAGAATTAGCTTATCAAAAATAGTTTAATGAAGAATGACAAAATGAAAAACCAGTACCGCGTGAATGAGCAAATTCGCGTTCGGGAAGTACGTGTAGTAAGTGAAGGTGGTTCAACCGTTATGGCAACTCGCAGTGCTCTTGAAATGGCACGCGAACAAGGCGTAGATCTCGTGGAGATTTCTCCTAACGCACAACCTCCTGTTTGTCGACTCATTGACTATAGCAAGTTCCTCTATCAGCAGAAGAAACATGCGAAAGAGATGAAAGCTAAGCAGGCTAAGGTTGAAATCAAGGAGATCCGTTTCGGACCGCAGACTGATGAACACGACTACAACTTTAAGTTGAAGCACGCACAGGAGTTCCTTTCAGAAGGTAATAAGGTTCGTGCTTACGTTTTCTTCCGCGGTCGTTCAATCCTCTTTAAGGAGCAGGGTGAGGTGCTTTTGTTGCGCTTTGCTAACGATCTTGAGGAATATGCAAAGGTTGAACAGCTTCCGAAGCTCGATGGAAAGAAGATGTTCCTTTATCTCGCACCAAAGAAAGCTGGTGTTGTAAAAAAGAGTCAGCAAAAGATGGATCGCGAGAAGCGTGAGGCTGAAGCTCGCTCTGCAAAGGAAACGGAGAACGGAGTAGAGGAGATGCCGACAAACGGTGGACTTCTTGCTAACGCTAAAGTAAGTGCAGAGGCTCTCAAAGCTCTCACAGGCGAGGAATAAGCAAACAGAGACAACATGATAAATGTGCGTAACGCCTTGGTATATGCGTTGCCACATATAATAAATAACAATTTAAAATTAACAAAAATGCCAAAAGTAAAGACTAACTCCGGTGCAAAGAAGAGATTCCGCTTTACCGGTACAGGTAAGATTAAGCGTCATCACGCTTATCACAGTCACATTCTGACTAAGAAGACAAAGAAGCAGAAGAGAAATCTGGTTCATCAGACAATCGTAGACAACAGCAACCTTAAGCAGGTTCGTGATTTGCTCTGCCTCCGTTAATTTTATTAGTCAAAACATTTAAAGGAAAGAAAAAACTATGCCAAGATCAGTCAATCATGTTGCTTCAAAAGCAAAGAGAACAAGAATCCTGAAGCTCACCAAGGGTTACTATGGTGCAAGAAAGAATGTTTGGACAGTAGCGAAGAACACTTGGGAAAAGGGTCTCACATACGCATACCGCGATCGTCGTAACAAGAAGCGCACATTCCGTGCATTGTGGATTCAGCGTATCAACGCTGCTGCTCGTCTTGAGAATATGAGCTACTCTACACTTATGGGTGCTCTTCACAAGGCTGGTATCGAGATTAATCGCAAGGTACTCGCTGACCTCGCTGTTAACAACCCAGAGGCTTTCAAGGCTATCGTAGAGAAGGTAAAGTAAATCGAAACCTCATAGGTAAGATTTAATTATCTCAAAATATAATAAGGGTGACAATGTTTCGCACATTGTCACCCTTATTGCTTTTTCTTCATTTATGAAGAATGGGTTTCTGTATCTAACTTTGTTGCATTTCTTTAAGCAGCTGTTTTTGTCGTTCGCTGAGGTTTGTGGGCAGCTTCACATTGTATGTGATGATGAGGTCACCCATAGTGCCGTCGCCTCGGTCGTATCCCTTTCCACGCAAGCGAACCTTCGTACCATTTTGTGTTTCTGGCTTTACTTTCAGTTTTATCTTTGAACCATTACCAAGTTGTATAATAACCTCGCCGCCGAGTAGGGCTGTGTATAGATCGATATTCACGTTGGCGTTCATCTCGCCCGTATTCTGTCGTGCCGAGCTGCGTGTGCGGCTATGTGTGCGACCTGCTTTTGCGCCGAACAAGTCTTGGAAGAAGCTTGAGAAGCCTCCTCCGCCTTCGCCGAAACTTGAGAAGTCGAAGCCCTCGAATGGCGAACCGCCACCGTTGCTGCTCCAATACTGCTGACCGCCAGCTCCGCCTTGTTGTGCATAAGCGTCGGCTTCGCGCCAGCGTTCGCCATATTGGTCGTACTTTTTGCGCTTTTCAGGGTCAGAAATAACGTCATACGCCTCGTTTAGCGCTTGGAACTTTGCCTTTGCTTTCGGGTCGTTAGGGTGCAGATCCGGATGGAACAGCTTAGCTCTTTTGCGGTAAGCTTCGCGCACTTGGTCTTGTGGAATGTTGCGGTCTACGCCAAGTATTTTGTAATAATCAATAAATGCCATAGTCTTTACCTCCAATTGTATATGTGTTTGTTGTTATTGTTCATAAGTCAATATGCAAAATCTGTGCCTAATTTATTAGGCACAGATTTACTCATATGATTAGAACAAACTTCTGAATATGGTTGGGATAGGGGTAGAGAACTCCATTGGTTCGCCAGTCACCGGATGTGTGAAGCAGAGCATGTATGCATGTAGGCATAAGCGGTGCAATGGGTCGTCTCCGTTGCCATATTTCACATCTCCACAAACAGGATGCCCCATGTCGGCAGAATGTACACGTATCTGATTCTTGCGACCAGTCTCGAGCTTATACTCTACGAGTGAGTGTTCGGTAGTACGATTGAGTACCTGGAAATGTGTGACAGCATATTTGCCACCATTGTCAGTTGGTGACGAATAGGTTATGTATGCCTTGTTGTCCTTCAGCCAGTTGGCAATGGTACCATTCTCTTGCTCCATCTCGCCACTTACAACAGCTACATAACGGCGGTCGTAAACAATTTGGTGCCAGTTGTGCTCCAATATCTGTTCTGTATCAATGTCCTTAGCGTAGACCATAAGTCCGCTTGTGTCGCGGTCGAGTCGGTGAACAACGTGAGCGCGGCACTTCTGGCGCGACTTGAGGAAGTAGTCGTCGAGAACAGACTTCACATTGAGCGAAGAATGGCCTGCTGCCATCGACAGGATGCCGATATTCTTCTCTACAACTACGAGCCATCTGTCTTCGTATACAATCTTAACGTAGCGACTCTTGAACTGGTTCTGCTTCTTGTGGCGACTGATTGTAATCTTGTCGCCTGCCTTAAGCTGGTAGTCGAACTGAGTTACCATTCTTCCGTTCACGGCAATGCCACGACCTTGCAGCGTTGCCTTCAGCTTGGAGCGGCTCTCGCTCACGTTATTGATGAGATATTCGAGCAGGGGAGCGTTCTCCTTCACGTTGATAACGAGATTGTCGCCACCTTGTGTCTTGTATGTCTTGTTTGTATTGCGCATTTATTTTGAATTTATATAGTTTCTATTCCGTTTGTATGTCAGCTACAAATATATGTATAGACTTGAATTACTGCGTTCTGCAATCATTAAATGTCAAGGACAAAGACCTTGCAGTCGGGGAATTGCTTATCGAATACCGATTTGTCTACCTTTTCCTTGAATATGCCGAAGAGACTGCTGCCGCTTCCGCTCATCTGTGCGTATGCCGCTCCCATGTTATACAGAGTCTTTTTGATGTTTGCCAGTTCGGGATGGTTGGGGAATATGCTGTCTTCGAAGTCATTTGTCAGTCGGTTGCGCCATGTTTCAATCGGTTGTGCAACTATTTCTCTACATGAAATGCTTGGCTTGTGAGGGCGTATGTGAGCAAATGCCTCTTTTGTTGATATTGCCAATGATGGTTTTACTACAACTATATAATAGCCTTTAAGGTTGTTTTCTGCAATATTAACCGGTAATAAAATCTCGCCAATTCCCTCAGCGTATGCAGGTTCTGCTGTGATGAAGAAAGCACAATCTGCTCCCAATTTGGCAGCGTATTTTTCCATATCCTCTCTGCCGAGTTTTAGCTTGTACATGTCGTTCAAGATTTTTATCATGAACGCAGCATCGCTCGAACCTCCACCAAGTCCAGCTTCTGTTGGAATGTGTTTATATAGATGTGCATGAACTCGTGGTAGATCGAAATCGGTTGCAAGAAGGTTGTATGCTCTTGTTATGAGATTGTCTTCCTCGTTGCAACATACACCGTTACCAGTCACTTTCAAATCACAATTAAGTGTTGACGGAAACGCTTTGTTCATATCCTGTACCTCCAAAGCATCGCAGAGTGGGATAGGGAAGAATACGGTTTCGAGGTTGTGGTAACCATCAGGGCGTTTCTCAGTGATATTGAGTCCGAGATTTATTTTTGCACAAGGAAAATTAATCATAATTTATAATTTAAATTGCATTATTCAATACCTTTATATATAGGTTCTATCATTGTTGAGACATTAACACTACAAAATTATAAATAATAATCCTAAATCATAAAATATTACGTGTTTTTTTCCCTCGTTTGAGAAAAAGTCCTTACATTTGTATGCGTTAAAACAAAGCTTGATTTTAATTCTAAAAACTACGATATTATGTTTTCTAACCAAGATTTAAATCAGATAGCACAGCGGGGTAATACACCTGAAGCTATCAAACATCAACTCACAGAGATAAAGGAGGGATTTCCGTTTTTGAAGATAGAAGCAGCTGCAGCTGTTGGTAATGGTATATTATCGCTTGATTCTGCACAAGTAGAGAAGTTCGTTAACGAATGGGCTACTTATCTTAGTGATCAGCACACCATTGTGAAGTTCGTACCAGCGAGTGGTGCTGCGAGCCGAATGTTCAAGAATCTCTTTGCGTTCCTTTCTGCTGACTATGATGAGCCGACAACAGATTTTGAGAAATACTTCTTTGAAAATATAAAGAAGTTTGCTTTCAAGAAGGCTCTTTGTGCTAAATGTAAGGAGAACGAAGGCGAGTGTGTTTGTGATCTTATCAAGCATGACAAGTATAAGGCTGTTGTTGCCAACCTGCTTGAGGCAAAGGGTTTGAACTATGGTCAGTTGCCAAAAGGCTTGTTGTTGTTCCATCAGTATGAGGATGGTCCGCGTACCCCAATGGAAGAGCATCTCGTGGAAGCAGCACTTTATGCTTGTTCTGACGGTAAGGCAAACATTCATTTCACAGTTTCGCACGACCATCTTGAACTCTTCAAGAAGAAAGTTGAGGAGAGTCTTCCTTATATGGAAAAGAAGTTCAATGTGCAGTTTAATGTGAGCTTCTCTGAGCAGAAACCAAGTACTGATACTATCGCAGCAAATCCGGATAACACGCCTTTCCGCAACGAAGACGGCACATTGCTGTTCCGTCCAGGCGGTCATGGCGCACTCATTGAGAACCTCAACGAGATTGAGGCTGACGTTGTATTCATCAAGAATATCGACAACGTTGTGCCGGATAGAATCAAGGACGAGACTGTTTTGTACAAGAAGCTTATTGCTGGCGTTCTTGTTGACACACAGAAGAAGGTGTTCGAATATCTGCGCGAACTCGAGGCTGGCGTGCCTTCTCGCGAGAAACTTGGAGAGATGTTGCGTTTCGTTGAGACAACATTGTGCTGTAAGAAGGCTGGCGCTGCAGAACTAACAGATGCCGAATTGGCTGAATACCTCAAGATAAAGTTTAATAGACCTATTCGCGTTTGTGGTGTAGTTAAGAATGTTGGTGAGCCAGGTGGCGGCCCGTTCCTCTGCTATAATAGTGACGGTACTGTTAGTCCACAGATTCTTGAGTCGAGTCAGATTGATACGAAAAATGAGGAGTATGTACGTATGTTCAAAGAAGGCACTCACTTCAATCCTGTTGATCTTGTTTGTGCAACAAAGGACTATAAGGGCAATCGTTTCAATCTGCCAGAGTACGTTGACAAGAAGACTGGTTTTATTTCTTCGAAGAGCAAGAATGGCAAGGAGTTGAAGGCTCTCGAACTTCCAGGTCTTTGGAATGGTGCGATGAGCGATTGGAGCACCATCTTTGTAGAAGTGCCAATCGGAACATTTAATCCAGTGAAGACCGTTAACGATTTACTGCGTGAGCAGCATCAATAATCAATGTGTCACGATCGATGCGTATGTGCGTATCGGTCGTGGCGTATTATGAAATGATGAAATGCGCTCTGTTCCCGTTGGAGTTTGCTTCATCAAATTTAAATTTAATCATAATTATTAGATGAATATCAATTTAAGGATATTAAATTATTTGTTTGTGCTTGTTTGCCTGATTGCAGGAACAAGTGTGTCTGTGCGTGCAGAGGAACGTACGTTTACTCGAATCAATAGTATTTCGGAGTTGGAAAGTGCTGAAGGTTTCATTGTCGTTAATGAGTATTATAAACGTGCTCTTTCGGAATGGGAAGGAACAACGGGTTTTAATTCTGTAGGTGTAAATTTAGACAATGGAATTGTAACGGCAAGTGATAAGGTTACAACTCTTAAGGTTGAAAAAAATGGTAATTACTATTATTTGAAAACTGCAGATGGTCTATATTTGTCAAATGCGTCAGCAGGTACTGCAAATGCTTGTAAATTGAAGGATGTACCAGATGAAACTTCCAAAGTTGAAATAACATTTTTCACAGATTATGTTAATGTCTTTTTTGCAAAAAATGTAAAAAGATCTCTTCTTTATAGTGACAATTCTAAATTATTTACTTGTTACAATTCTGACTATTATAAGCAAGATGTTCGAATGATATCATTATATAGAAGTACTGGTGAAGTAGTTCCTCCTAATCCTCCTGAACCTCCAACTTTACAACCAACTTCAGTCAAATTTAGCTCAACATCCTTGACGATACTCAAAGGCAAGCAATATACTTTACCTACAGCTACGGTTCTGCTTGATAATGGTGCTGAACTTACTGATGCACAACTTGCATATTCAAGTAGTGATGAGAATGTTGCATCTGTAGATGCGTCAACTGGAGAAGTGACGCTAAAAGATTTTGGAACGACAACTATAACTGCTAAGTATGCAGGTTCTGATATGTATAAAGGATCAGAAGACTCCTATACCTTGATATATAAAGACAGATTAGGTAATCCTACAATTGTATTCTCGGCTTCTGACGGAGCCTTTGCTGCTGTTACTACCAAAATACCAGAAAACTCAGATCTTACTTGGAGAAACTATCAATTTATTTCAACTAATGGGGATGCTTATCCTTTTAGGCTTAAAATGAGTTATAGGGATAGTCATGGCTTTTTAACGAAGAGAGAAGGAGGATCCGACTTTCTTAAAACACCAGATTTTGATGCAGACGATGGTTTTATTGTTAGAGTTACCTTTGATCAAAAGAGTACAGCAACAAGACCTACTATTGCTGGTATAGATAACACAATATATACGGAAAATGGCAAAGGAGAGGTCGATGGCACAAGCGAGTACGAATTTACAGAACGTATTGGGGCTACATCTTTCTGTCTAAGTGCAGCAAGTATCTTTTTTATTAAGAAAATAGAGATATTTATCAGTTCAATTCCACCTCTTGATATTGATGAGAAGGATACAAAGACTGTTGAGACACTGAAGCAGAACGATGACAAGCTTGTACAATTCAAGTTAAATAGACGTTTTGTCAATGATGGAAAGTGGTACACGATATGTCTGCCTTTTAATATCAGTCAGCAACAATTAGCAAAGGCATTCGGGGTTGACTGTGTAGACTTGCGAACATTCGATCACATGGAGGGAACAACAATGTTTTTTAAGACAGAAGAGAATATTGAGGCAGGTGTACCATATCTTATAAAACCTAATACGGATATAGACGGAGTAGTGTTTGATGACGTTAAAATAGCTATGAAGGCTAATCCTACACTTCAGGTAGGTAAGGATGGATATTACATGCAAGGCGTGTACGAGCCTACCGACTTGTACATTGATGGAACACACGTGTTTCTTGGCAGCGAAAATAGATTCTTCCGACCATCTGAAACTAATCATACGATGAATGGCATGAGGGCATACTTTGTTATTCCAAAGGATGCGGTGAATAAGATATTAAGCTACAATGCTGATTCAGAAGCTACCGATGTTATTGCTATAGATGCTAACTTACAACCAAAGGACCATAAAGTGTATAATATAAGTGGTATGTATGTAGGCGATAGCAATTGCGACCTTATGCCAGGTACGTACATTGTTGACGGTAAAAAGGTTTTAATATCAAACCAATAGTTTTAGATATCAGTAAATAAAGAAATGGGGCTATAGAACAAACTGTCTATAGTCCCATTTCTTATGTCTTTTGTTGGTTGCATTATAGTGCTATGTCATGCAAAATCTCTCCAATGGTTGGGTGGATATGGATTGCATTTGCAAGGTCAGTGATGGTTGCACCTTTACTCATCAGAGCGGAAATCTCCTGCACCATGTCTGACGAGTGTGCTCCAAAGGCATGACAACCGAGGATTTTTCCGTCCGCTTTATTTACAAACAACTTCACCATGCCGTCTGTCTCGTTCATGGCGAGTGCCTTGCCGTTAGAACGGTGGAAGCCCTTACGGCATTCGTATTCGCATCCCTCTGCTTTCAGTTGGTCTTCGCTCTTGCCTACGCTTGCTGCTTCAGGATAAGTGAAGATTGCTGACGGCATAACATCAAAATTGATTTCGTCCTCTTTGCCGAGAATCTTGTTTACGACATGCAGCCCTTGGAAGGTTGCTGCATGAGCGAGCATACAGCGTCCATTTACATCGCCGATGGCATATATGCTTTCAACGTTTGTGCGGAAATCATCGTCTACAGCGATTCCCTTCGGCGAGTATTCAACGCCTGCGAGTTCGAGGTCAAGACCTTCGATGTTCGGCTTGCGACCGGTTGCAATGAGCACAACGTCTGCATCCACCTGCGCAGGCTTGCCCTTCTTCTCGTACGTTACTGTGAGCTGGCGCTTGCCGTCCTCTGTAGTTGTCTCTGCGATTGACTTGACAGCCGACTGCATAGAGAACTCTACGCCGCGTTTGCCGATAGTCTGGCGCAGACGCTTTGCGATGTCCGAATCGAGAACCGGCAAACACTCCTTAAGGAACTCAATCACACTCACCTTGCTACCGAAGCTGCTGAACACGGAAGCGAACTCCATACCGATAACTCCTGCACCGATGATGCACAAACGCTCAGGAATATTGTCGATGTCGAGAAGTTCTGTAGATGTGATAACGCCCGGTAATGTTGTGCCTTCTATTGGTGGACACTTCGAGTCGCTGCCGGTAGCTATCATAATGTTGTCGGCTGTGTACTCTTCGTCGCCAACAACAACAGTCTTGCTGTCCTTGAAGTGAGCGAAACCACGAACGAAGGTAATGCCCGGAGTCTGCATCAGAGTCTCGATGCCACTGCGCAGCTGTTCTACAACCTGCTGCTTGCGCTCCATAACTTTCGGGAATTGAAGTTGGAAACCATCAAGTACCACGCCGAAGACATCAGCATGTTGCATGGTGTCTATAACTTCTGCGTTTCGACAGAGAGTCTTTGTCGGTATACAGCCGCGGTTCAAGCATGTGCCTCCAGCCTCGGCTGCTTCAATGATGGTCACGGTGAGTCCATGTTGTGCAGCATAGTGCGCAGCACGATAGCCTCCGGGTCCCGAACCTATAATGATAAGATTTGTTTTTGTCATTTTGTTTATAGTTGATATTAAAAAGGTGTGCCAAAATAGAATTTATCGGGCTGAGCCTATATGTATAATGTTCTATTTTAACACACCCTTTATGGTTAATTAGTTGGAAAGCTGCTTCCAGGTAAGTATCGGTTGCTTGGCAGCCAGTACATCATCAACACGACCGGTTGGAGTGTTATGCGGAGCTGTCTTCACATCTTCCGGAGTTGCCTTTGCCTCCTCTGCAATCTTACGCAGAACAGCGATGAACTCGTCGAGCGTTTCCTTGCTTTCGTTTTCTGTCGGCTCAATCATCATTGCCTCGTGGAACAGTAGCGGGAAGTAAATTGTAGGAGCGTGATAGCCGTAGTCGAGCAAGCGTTTTGCTACGTCCATTGTTGTCACACCCGTTGACTTGTCCTTCAAACCGTTGAACACGAACTCGTGTTTGCAGACTGTTGGTATTGGCAATTCATATACATCCTTCAATGCTTCCTTGATGTAGTTAGCGTTGAGTGTAGCAAGCGGACCAACCATGCGTATATGTTCCTTGCCGAGAGTGAGGATGTAGGTGTATGCGCGGAGCATAACTGCGTAGTTGCCAAAGAACTCACCAACATGCACGTTGAAGTTCTGATCGTTTGAAGTTACGATGCGATAACGATCGCCTACCTTCTCAACCTTCGGTACAGGCAAGAACTGCTCCAATCCCTTACGTACGCCGACAGGACCAGAACCAGGACCGCCACCGCCGTGAGGTGTAGAGAATGTCTTGTGCAGGTTGATGTGCATAACGTCGAAGCCCATGTCGCCAGGACGGCAAACGCCGAGCATCGGGTTGAGGTTTGCTCCGTCGTAGTACATCAAGCCACCACACTCGTGAACGAGTTTCTGTATCTCAGGTATCTCGCGCTCGAAGAGTCCCAACGTGTTCGGGTTAGTCATCATCACAGCAGCTACGGTGTCGTCAAGCAGACCGCGAAGGTCGTTAACGTCAACCACGCCCTGAGCTGTAGACTTCACTTCCACAATCTCTAAGCCGCAGACAGCTGCTGAAGCCGGGTTTGTGCCGTGAGCAGAGTCGGGTACGATAACCTTTGTACGCTTCAAGTCGCCACGGCTCTGATGATATGCACGGATAATCATCAAACCGGTAAGCTCGCCGTGAGCACCTGCAAACGGATTGAGTGTGAACTCCTCCAAACCGGTTATTGCAGAGAGAGCCTTCTGCATGTCGTAGTACACTTGCAATGCGCCCTGGCATGTATCCTCAGGTTGCAATGGGTGTAATGCTGCGAACTGCGGCAAAGCAGCTATCTCCTCATTGATGATAGGATTGTACTTCATTGTACAGCTACCGAGAGGGTAGAAGCCGTTGTTGACACCGAAGTTGTTTGCGCTAAGATTGGTGTAGTGGCGTACCACTGTCAGCTCGTCACACTCCGGCAATTTGGCATCTTCGTTGCGACGCATTTTTGCCGGCACCTCGTGATGTCCGAACTCGTTCTTAGGGAGCGAGTAGCCACGGCGTCCGGGTTTAGACAACTCAAAAATCAAGTTTCCATAAAGACGATTGTTCATAGCTTTTCCTCCTTTGCAATATTAACGAGTTTATCAATTTCTTCCTTAGTGCGCTTTTCGGTAACGGCAAACATCAATGTGTCTGTGTCAACCTTCACACCGCCTAAGATGCCGTTCTCGATGAAGCGCTGCTGCAAGCGGTCAACGTCGCCGTTGTACTTAACGCAGAACTCATTGAAGAACGGACGCTCGTATTTGTTTGAGAACAAATCGGTTGCAATCAAAGCGTCGTGCAGATAATGAGCACCATCGTATGATATCTGAGCAGCCTCCTTCACACCTTCCTTGCCCATTACAGACATATAGATGGTGACGAAGAGAGCCATCAGCGACTCGTTAGAGCAGATGTTCGATGTAGCCTTCTGACGGCGGATATGCTGTTCGCGGGCCTGCAATGTAAGGACGAATACGCGTTGTCCGCGATTGTCTACAGTCTTGCCGACGATACGTCCCGGCATCTTGCGCATGAGCTTTTCTGTGCAGCACATATAGCCTACAGACGGTCCACCGAATGCCATCGGAATACCCACCGACTGTCCGTCGCCTACTGCTACGTCAGCACCCCATTCGCCTGGAGTTTTTAGCAATGCGAGGTCGGCAGCCACGCTGTTCACGATGAACAACGATTTCTGTGCATGACATGAATCAGCAAAGCCCGTGAAGTCTTCAACAATACCATGATAGTTAGGCTGTTGAACGATTACGCCAGCTACGCCGCCCTTTTCCAAGCGTGCGTCCATATGTGCCTTGTCTGTAGCACCGTCGTTCTCTGGGATAAGCTCCACGTTGAAGCCGTGGAAGTGAGCGTATGTCTTCACTACATTAAGTACCTTCGGGTCTACAGAAGCAGAAACGAGCACCGTGTCGGTCTTCTTTGTAGAAGCAAGAGCCATGATTGCAGCCTCGGCTGTAGCGGTAGAGCCGTCGTACATGGATGCGTTTGATACGTCCATGCCGGTGAGTTCAGCCATCATGCTCTGGTATTCGAAGATGTAGTGGAGTGTACCCTGCGAAATCTCTGCCTGATACGGAGTGTAGCTTGTGAGGAACTCAGAGCGCGAGATGATGTTCGGCACTACAGCTGGTGTGTAATGGTCGTAGCATCCTGCTCCTGCAAACACAGTCAATCGGCGATTCTTCTCGCCGAGTTTCTCGAACAATGAGCGAATTTCTGTCTCGCTCATCGGTTCGGGTAAATCGTATTCACCACGGAAGCGAATCTGCTCAGGCACGTCGGCATAGAGATCGTCGAGCGAATTCATGCCGGCCTGCTTGAGCATCTGTTCTATTTCTTCCTTGGTATGTGGAAAAAATTTGAAGTTCATAGTTTGATCGGTTTATTGCCAGCTGTTAAGCTGACACTGGGTGATTTGATGTGCTTCGGTTATTCTTTGTTGCACAACTCCTCGTATGCAGTAGCATCCATAAGAGCGTCGAGCTCAGACTTGTCTGACAGCTGAACCTTCATGATCCAGTTCTCGAAAGCATCCTCGTTGAGAAGCTCTGGTTTGTCCTCGAGAGCTTCGTTCACTTCAACAACAGTACCCGAAACCGGAGAGATAAGGTCGCTGGCAGCCTTCACGCTTTCTACAGCACCGAAGTCCTCATCGGCTTCAACCTCGTCGTCTACCTCAGGCATGTCAACGTAAACCACGTTGCCCAATGCGTGCTGAGCATAGTCTGTGATACCTACATAAGCGAAATCGCCTTCAACCTTTACATATTCGTGTGACTCTGAATAGAAGAGTCCTTCAATTACTTTTGCCATAATAGATTTGTTTTTTAATTGTTATTTAGATTAAATTTTATTCTTGTATTATAGGGGTGCGTAGATAGGGGTGCGTGGGTATGGCAAGGATGCCATACCCTCCTATGAATTGTTATGTGATTACTTCTTGTAGTGCTTGTCGTAGAACTTCTTCTTTACGACAACGCCAGGGAAGGTCTTCTTTCTGATCTGAATCTCAAGCTCTGTGCCGAGCTTTGCGAAGCGTGCGTCGATGAGGGCCATGCAGACCGACTTGTCTGAAGAGATGGTGTGGTAGCCGGTAGTTACCTCACCAATTTCTTCACCCTCATGGAGCACCTTATATCCGTGACGTGGAATAGCGCGGTCGCTGAGCTCGATGCCTACCACCTTCTGCTTTACGCCTTCAGCCTTTTGTGCAGCAAGAGCCTCCTTGCCGATGAACTCAGGTTTGTCGAGTTTGCAGAACATGCTCAAGCCTGCCATTACCGGCGAAATCTCGCTTGAGAGTTCGTCGCCGTAGAGCGGCAGACCAACCTCGAAGCGAAGGGTGTCACGGCAACCGAGTCCGCAAGGCTTGCAGCGACCTGAAGCCATGAGCTTATCCCACTGCTCGTTGATGAAAGCGTGTGAAGCATAAATCTCGAAACCATCCTCACCGGTATAACCGGTGCGGCTGATGATGACTGTTTCGCCTGCAACGTCAATAGTCTTTGTTGTATAGAACACGAGGTCCTTGCACTCCAATCCGAGCACTTCCTCTACTACTTGTTCTGCCTCCGGACCCTGCACTGCGAGCTGCCCGTAGTATTCTGAGCGGTTCTCGAACTCTACGTCGAAACCTTCCAAGTGGCTTTTCATCCATTCTACATCCTTGTCAATGTTTGCAGCATTGATAACGAGGAAGAAGTCGTTTTCAGCCATCTTGTAAACCAAGAGGTCGTCAACGGTGCCACCGTTCTCGTAGCACATCATGCCGTAGAAAATCTTGCCTGGCTCAGCTCCACGCACGTCGTTAGTGAAGATATGGCTTACGTAGCGTTCTGCGTCAGGACCCTTAACTGTAACTTCGCCCATGTGCGACACGTCAAAAACGCCACAATGCTGGCGCACAGTGTTGTGCTCGTCGGTGATGTTCGAGTACTGGATTGGCATGATAAATCCGCCAAACGGTTGCATCAAAGCTCCGAGAGCTACGTGCTTGTCATAGAGACATGTTTTCTTTTCCATATTAGTAGTGTTTAGGTTTATTTCTTATACATTATTTATTAAGTAGAAGCTCAACAAAGTCGGTTTTCTTCAGATTGAGTATAACATCGTCGAGTCGGTCGGGTAGGGCTGCTTCAACATCTTCTTTAGTGAGATGCTTGTCGATGAGTGGGGCTATCACTTGCTGACCGATATCGCCTACGAGGAAGTAGTCGCCCTTGATGTCCACGTCCTTTATTACGTCGTTCTTCATCTCTATGTTCACGACGAAGTCGCCCACACCTTCTATTCTGCCTTGGCGCTGAATGTTGTATCGTGGGTTGTTGCCGTAGATGAATTCTGGCGTCAGGTATTCCTCTTCGATGCGCGAAATCTCGTCCATTGCAGCCTTGTCGAGCACCACCTCTCTACTGCAGAGGTCGTTCTTGACGAATGCCTTGAACGCCTCAATGTCCATCTCGATGTGGTCTTTAAGCAGCGTGATGTGCTGTCTGACACTGTTTATGCCCTTCGATACGAGTTTCTCGTCCGAAGGTGTTATGGCTCCGACCATGTTCTGCATATTGGTATCGTAGAGCATAGTGCCGTGTACGATGCTTCGACCGGGTATGTGGTAGAACGCATTGCCCGACACTTTGCGGTCGCCAATCATTATATCGTTGCGTCCGCTTGCTGTTGCCGGCACTCCGAGTTTGCGGAGCATATCTACGACCATACCTATATATTTGCTGAACGTGAGGTTTACGTTCTCGTCATGTGTGATGTATGAGAACATAATGTTGCTCTTGTCGGCATATACGCAGCCTCCACCGCTTTTTCTACGGAATGTGTTTATGCCATGTGCGCGGCAGTATTCCAAGTTTACTTCGCTCTGAATTAGCTGGTTACGACCAAATATAACGGTAGGGGTCACTTGCCACATGAAGAAATAATCGTCGCTATCCATGTGTCGTGCAACGTATTCCTCCATAGCAAGATAGTACGTTAATCGCTTTTCTTCCGTGGTAGTAGGTAAGGTTACGTATATCATAGTTTTAGGTTTATTGTTTGTCGTATGCAAACTTACATAAAATTCTTTATTTGCAAGTGTTTTTAAGAATGTTTTTTCGGATGTTGTAGTAGTTTTTTAACGTTTATTTCCTTTGCGACTGAATATTATCTCGTTGTTAGTTGCTTGTTTAGTGCTTTTAAAGTGGTAGATGTATGATAGACCCCGACCGCAACCTAATCAAGTTGCGGTCGGGGTCTATGTCGGTTGCGTACGGAACTCGGATGGGTTGCGTTCGGTACACCATGACTTGAGTTCTGCTTTAATGTTACATTTGTTCAACTTTAGCGTTGCGAAACAAGCACTTTAGCGCAATGAAACAAGCGTTTAAACATTGTTATTGGTGAGCTTCTCGCGCAGATAATATCCGGTTATACTTTCTTTGCAACGCACGATGTCCTCCGGAGTGCCACAACAAACAATGTTTCCACCTTTGTTGCCTCCTTCTGGACCTAAGTCGATGATATAGTCGCCGCACTTGATGACATCAAGGTTATGCTCGATGATTACAATGGTGTGTCCACGTGTTATGAGGGCGTTGAATGAGTCAAGCAAGCGATGAATGTCGTGGAAGTGCAAGCCGGTTGTTGGCTCATCGAAGATGAACATCGTGGGCTCCTGACGTTCCTGACTGATGAAGTAAGCGAGTTTTACACGCTGGTTCTCACCACCGGAGAGGGTCGAGGAGTTCTGTCCAAGTTTGATGTAGCCCAAGCCGACATCTTCCAACGGCTTCAGACGCGTAACGATGTTGTTGTTGCCATGCTCGGTGAAGAACGCGATTGCCTCCGAGACGGTCATCTCAAGCACATCATATATATTCTTGCCGTGATATCGAACGTCAAGGATTTCCTTCTTGAAACGATGTCCGTGACATGCGTCGCACTTCAATACCAAGTCTGCCATGAACTGCATCTCAACCGTCACCACTCCTGCGCCTTTACATTCCTCACATCTACCGCCTTCGGCGTTGAATGAGAAGTATTGCGCCGTATATCCCTCTTGCTTGGCAAGTGGCTGGTCGGCAAAGAGCTGGCGTATTGCATCGTAGGCTTTCACGTAAGTGGCAGGGTTCGAGCGTGTGCTTTTGCCTATCGGGTTCTGGTCTACGAACTCTACGTGCGAGAGTTTGTTCCAGTCGCCTTCGAGTGAAGAGTAGTCGCCAGGCATGTCAGCCACCTCGTTGAGATGGCGCTTGAGGGCAGGGTAGAGGATACCTTTTATCAGCGACGACTTGCCAGAACCGCTCACACCTGTGACTACGGTCATCACGTTCAGCGGTATCTTCACGTCGATGCCACGCAAGTTGTTCATGCGTGCGCCTTTTATGTCTACCGACATGTTCCAAGGACGGCGCGATTGTGGAACAGGAATAATGTCCTGTCCGGTAAGATAGCGCACCGTGTGGCTGTTGGTTTCTGGTTTGTCGGATCGCTGATCAGCGCTTTGGTTGAGAATGTCCTCAATAGAACCTTCAAACACAATTTCGCCACCAAGACGTCCGGCATCAGGACCAACGTCGACAATGTAGTCGGCTGCACGCATTATCTCTTCGTCGTGTTCCACAACAATTACTGTGTTATGCAGTTTCTGCAGTTCGCGTAACACGTGTATGAGTTTGTCGGTGTCGCGGCTGTGCAGACCGATGCTCGGCTCGTCAAGAATATATACCGATCCGACGAGCGAACTGCCAAGATTTGTTGTGAGGTTAATGCGCTGACTCTCGCCACCACTCAATGTGTTTGATGGGCGGTTGAGTGTGAGGTAGCCCAAACCCACATCCTGCAAGAACTGCAGGCGACTCGTAATCTCGTGCAGCAGTCGCTCGGCAATCTTCTTCTCGTTTCCTTCCAATACAAGGTTGTCGAACCACGCCTTCAGATTGTCTACCGATTTCTCGATAAGTTCGGTGATGCTCATGCCTCCAATCTTTACCCATGTGGCTTCCGGGCGCAGTCGGGTGCCATGACATTTGGGGCATATTGTTTTGCCACGATAACGGCTGAGCAGTACGCGGTATTGTATCTTATGCTGATTCTCCTTCACCATTTGGAAGAAGGCATCAATGCTCACTTGCTCTCTTTGACTTAAGTGCTTGTCAGACGGCAGACCATGCCACAACATTGCCTTCTGTGTTGCGGTCAGCTCGAAGTAGGGGGTGAAGATAGGGAAGTTGTCGTTGGCTGCTCGTCGGCAGAACTCCTTCATCCACATGCCGAGCTTCTCGCCATGCCAGCATTGCACACAACCGTCATATACACTGAGCGAGGAGTTGGGTATAACGAGGTTCTCGTCTATTCCAATCACTTTGCCATAGCCCTCACATTCCGGACAGGCACCGGCAGGCGAGTTGAACGAGAACATATTGTCGTTTGGTTTCTCGAAAGTCATGCCATCGGCTTCAAACTTTGTAGAGAAGTCGTAGACGAGGTTGGCTGGGAAGAAAACAATGCGGCAACTGCCATTGCCTTCATAGAAAGCCGTCTCTACAGAGTCGGTGAGGCGTGAGATTGTATCTTTGTTGTTGCTGACACTCATTCGGTCGATGAGGATGAAGATGTCTGCAACATTTGCTGATTGCAATACTGTTGTATTAGCGATGAAATCGTCAATTCTTACAAACTCGTTTTTGTAGAAGATGCGCGAATAGCCTTGCTTTATCTCCGAAGAAAGTTGTGTGGCTATATCTCTGCCTTCGACCAACGTAAGTGGACTGAGCACTGCAAACTTGGTGCCTTCGGAATATTGGCGTGTACATTCAATCACATCCTCTACGGTGTGGACCTTCACCTCGTTGCCGCTAATAGGTGAATAAGTGTGGCCTATGCGTGCAAAGAGCAGGCGCAGGTATTCGTAGATCTCGGTTGTGGTGCCGACTGTGCTTCGCGGATTGCGTGATATTACCTTCTGTTCTATGGCTATAGCCGGTGGCAACCCCTTTATGAAATCGCACTCAGGCTTGCACATTCTGCCCAAATACTGTCGGGCATAAGACGATAGCGATTCAACATAACGTCGCTGACCTTCGGCATACAATGTGTCGAAAGCCAGCGACGATTTACCGGAGCCAGAGACTCCGGTAATAACGATAAACTTATCGCGTGGTATCTTAAGGCTCACGTTCTTTAGGTTGTTGACACGTGCACCTTTGATTTCAATGTATTTCTCCATCTTAAGAATTCATAGATAATAGGAATTCCTCGTTGTCGCGGGTTTTGCTCATGCTGTCGTGGATGGTGTTCATCGCCTCTATCGGGTTCATGTCGGCAATGTACTTGCGCAGTATCCACATACGGTCGAGTGTGGTTTTGTCCTGAAGCAGATCGTCGCGGCGTGTGCTTGAAGCAACAAGGTTGACAGCCGGGAATATACGCTTGTTGGAGAGTGAGCGGTCGAGCTGCAACTCCATGTTGCCCGTACCCTTGAATTCCTCGAAGATTACTTCGTCCATCTTCGAACCTGTATCGATGAGTGCTGTTGCAATGATTGTAAGCGAACCGCCACCTTCAATGTTACGTGCTGCACCGAAGAAACGCTTCGGCTTCTGAAGAGCATTAGCGTCCACACCACCAGTAAGCACTTTGCCTGATGCTGGCGATACGGTGTTATATGCACGCGCAAGGCGAGTGATTGAGTCGAGGAATATAACGACATCGTGTCCACATTCTACCATACGCTTTGCCTTCTCAAGTACTATGCCTGCAATCTTTACATGGCGTTCTGCAGGCTCATCGAATGTAGAGGCGATAACTTCTGCATTCACGGTGCGAGCCATATCGGTAACCTCCTCTGGACGTTCGTCGATAAGAAGCATCATCAGATATGCCTCGGGGTGGTTGGCTGCAATGGCGTTGGCGATGTCCTTCATCAAGATTGTCTTACCGGTTTTTGGCTGAGCCACAATGAGGGCGCGCTGACCCTTACCGATAGGTGAGAAGATATCTACAATGCGAGTGCTAAGATTTGTTGTAGCCTTGTCGCCACAGAGATTGAACTTCTCGTCTGGGAAGAGTGGGGTGAGGTGTTCGAAAGCGATGCGGTCGCGCACTTCCATGGGCTCTCTGCCATTGATAAGGTCAATACTTGTAAGTGGGAAGTATTTTTCACCATCATGCGGTGGACGTACATGACACTCGACAACGTCACCGGTCTTGAGACCGTAGCACTTGATTTGCTGTGTAGATACGTATACGTCGTCAGGGGAAGACAGATAGTTGTAGTCGCTTGAACGCAAGAAACCATAACCGTCCGGCATCACTTCAAGCACACCGTTAGCTGTGATAAGGTCGGTGAAGTCGAAAAGCGGCTCTGCAGGTTCCTGCTGTTGATATGCTCCTGCCTGATCCTGTGGCATATTGTTGTTGGTAGGATTGTCGAACATGTCGTATGTTGGTACAACACCTTGGTCTTCAATAGGCAAATCAACTACGGTGATGAAATCGGTGCCGTCAGCAGGATCTTCATCCCAATACATGTCGTGAGGCATCTCTGACTCTTCTTCATTTGAAGAGTTGTGAGCATTTATCTTTGCCTGCAACTGCTCGATTAAACTTGTATCAGGAAGTTGATTTTCTGGATGGGGCTCACCATGGAAGGCTTCTTCTGGTATAACATCATTTGTATTGATGTTATTTGTATCCGTATCGTCTTTATTGGTGTCTTCTATGTCAGTGCTGTCTGCTACATAGGGAAGAGGCTCGTCGGTATTAGTTTTTGATATTTCTGATGGAACGGCATCTTCTTGTTCGTCCGTAGGCATCTGCTGCTTGCGTGCCTCTATAGCCGACAACAATTCGAGTTCTTTCTTAGATTTGCGTCCGCGATGTTTAGGAATTGCTTTGAGCAACTCTTCGGGTGATAAAGTTTCATCGTTTGAAGTTGTAGTTTCGGGTTCTACAACTTTTGTTGGTTCGGTATTAGTTGCTGCTACTTTATTCTTCTTAACATCGAAATTTTCTCCTTCAGAACCATTTACTGTATACACTTTGTCGGTGTCTTTCTTGACAATGCGTGTACGACGGCGTTTGGTACCTCCTAAAGGATTCTTATTGCCTTCTACTTCTGCTTGTCTGTCAAGGATTGCATATACTAACTCTTCATTATTGGTGTTATCTTGAACATCAATGTCTAAGTTGGTTGCAATGTCCTGCAATTCGGAAGTATTCTTATCTGATAGTTCGTCTTTGCTATACATAAATAAAATTTTAATTGGAAAGCTACGTTTCAGAACAGAAACGTAAGTGTTTTGGATTATTGTTTTGCAAAGTTACTGATTTTATTTGAAATATGGCGATAATTATTTGTTGTATTTTTGTTCGTTAACACGCATTAACATAGAGGTTGTCTGATTTGAATGGCAATTAAAAAAGGCGACTGCTATGAGCAATCGCCTTCTTATTAATTGTATTTATGGATGCAAATATCAATTATTCGCCCTTCTCCATCTTAGCCTTGAGCTCTGCAAGAGCGTCGAGGTCACCGAGAGTTGTGCTTGCAGCTACATTGTTGATAACTGGAGCAGCCTCCTTCTTAGCAGTGTTGTGCTTGCGTGGAGCCTTAACCTCGTCCTTAGCAGCCTCAAATGTGCGGCTATGTGAAAGAATGATACGCTTTGTCTCCTTAACGAACTCAATTACCTTGAACTCGAGCTCCTCACCAAGCTGTGCCTGTGTGCCATCCTCCTTAACGAGGTGCTTAGGAGTAGCGAAACCCTCACCACCCTCGTTGAGAGTGATAACAGCACCCTTGTCCATCATCTCTGTAATCTTGCCTGTGTGTACAGAACCCGGTGTGTAGAGAGTCTCGTATGTATCCCAAGGATTCTCCTCAAGCTGCTTGTGACCAAGGCTGAGACGACGATTCTCCTTGTCGATTTCGAGAACAACAACGTCGATGCTTGCACCTACCTGTGTGAACTCTGAAGGATGCTTTACTTTCTTTGTCCAAGAGAGGTCGGAGATGTGGATGAGACCATCAACACCTTCCTCAAGCTCTACGAAGATACCGAAGTTGGTGAAGTTGCGAACCTTAGCAGTGTGCTTGCTGCCTACCGGGTACTTAACCTCGATAGCCTCCCATGGATCTTCCTTAAGCTGCTTGATGCCGAGAGACATCTTGCGCTCTGCGCGGTCGAGTGTGAGGATAACTGCCTCTACCTCGTCGCCTACGTGGAGGAATTCCTGTGCTGAACGGAGGTGCTGGCTCCAGCTCATCTCTGAAACGTGGATAAGACCCTCAACGCCCGGAGCGATCTCAACGAATGCACCGTAATCAGCGATAACAACTACCTTACCCTTAACGTGATCGCCTACCTTGAGGTTCTCGTCGAGAGCATCCCATGGGTGTGGAGTGAGCTGCTTCAGACCGAGAGCGATACGCTTCTTCTCGTCATCGAAGTCGAGGATAACAACGTTAATCTTCTGGTCGAGTGCTACAACCTCGTGCGGATCGCTTACGCGGCCCCAAGAGAGGTCTGTGATGTGGATGAGACCGTCAACACCACCGAGGTCAACGAATACACCGTAAGATGTGATGTTCTTAACTGTACCCTCGAGGATCTGACCCTTCTCGAGCTTGCCGATGATCTCCTTCTTCTGTGCTTCCAACTCTGCTTCAATAAGAGCCTTGTGAGAAACAACTACGTTGCGGAACTCCTGATTGATCTTAACAACCTTGAACTCCATTGTTTTGCCTACGAATACGTCGTAGTCGCGTATTGGGTGAACGTCAATCTGGCTTCCTGGGAGGAATGCCTCAATTCCGAATACATCAACAATCATGCCACCCTTAGTGCGGCACTTGATGTAACCCTGGATAACTTCTTCGTTCTCAAGAGCTGCGTTAACACGCTCCCAGCTCTTGCTAAGACGAGCCTTCTTGTGAGAGAGTACGAGCTGACCCTTGCGGTCCTCCTGGTTCTCTACATAAACCTCAACCTTGTCGCCTACCTTCAGCTCCGGGTTGTAACGGAATTCAGATGCAGGGATGATACCGTCGCTCTTGTAACCGATGTTTACGATAACCTCTTTCTTGTCGATAGAGATTACAGTACCCTCAACTACCTGATGCTCAGATACCTTGTTAAGTGTTTCGTCATAAGCCTTCTCAAGCTCCTGCTTGCTTACGTTCAAGCTACTTCCATTCTCAAACTCGTCCCAATTGAAGTCTGCCAATGGCTGTACGTTCTTTAAATTTGACATAAAATTAGTAAAAATTGAAAATTAATAAAGTTAGACTTTATGTGAATTATTAAATCGAGTTGCAAAGGTACGCATATTTTCTCGTAACGATACAATTATATATAATATGTGTTTGTTTTATTAATTATCTTTAACGTTTTTGAGTCTGAAACGGTGCTTCTTACTTGCCTTGTGTGGCTCATAAACGGTTGGAACATCATCGGTTGGGGCTAATGACGATGCATTTCTGACGCCTCGATACTTCTGCCAGCGGCTATATATGGCACTAACGTAGTTGGCAGTCTCGCTACCACGCATATATCCGTATTTTACAACAGGGTCATTATAGTATTCCGGAGTGCTGAGCTTGAGTACATATTCAGCTACGTGTATCCATTTGCGTGGGTTTTTGCCGTTCTTTTTTGCCAACGCCATGGCATCACGTATATGGAAAAAGCCACCATTGTAACTCGCAAGGATGAAGAATTTGCGCTCTTCAGGGTTTCGTATGTCCGTAAAGCGTGTGTTTAACTCGTTGATGTAACGCGCTGCTGCATAAATGTTTAGATCTGGTTCATACACGTCACTCTCTGCAAGTCCAAGGTGTTTCGCTGTTTCGGGCATAATCTGCATCAGTCCTTTTGCGCCTGCCCACGAATAAGCCTTCGGGTCGAAACACGACTCTTGGTAGCATTGGGCTGCAAGAAGACGCCAGTCCCATCTTGCAATTGGTGCGTAACGCTTGAAAAGGTGGTCATAGTTAGAGATAATGCCTGCTTGTGTGTTCAGCATTGGGGCATATACACGACGATGAATGCTTTGTGTAGAGAAAAGTGCTTTCTCTTCCCGTTTTACACTTTCTGCTATTTCTGGCTTATACCAACTCCTTAGGCTGTCTGCCAATTCGGTGTTGTCAGTCCTCACCGCCCATGCTAACTTTCCGTTGTTTGTACTATAGCCACATGGTATTGTGCCTTTTGTGGATGTCGGTATCTGATATACAATAATATCTGCATCGCCTGCGTTGAATTTTTTGATCATTTCATCTATGCTTTTGCAAACTTCCACACGTAGCGATACACCGATTTTCTGTGCGAATTTCTCGCATAGAAGATATTGTGTACCCATTTGTTTGCCTCTGTATTCGTAATAAGTATTAGGGCCGCTTATTGTTAAAACGACCATTTCGCCGCTTTCCAGAATATCTCTGAGCGAGAAAGCGTTCGATGATACAGTGTCTGTGCCGAATGTGTCTCCCCATGGGGTTTGCGTGGATTGTTGTCTTTCAGTACAAGCACTAATGCTTAATATAAAAAGAAGGGTGACGATTAATTTTGCCTGCATATAAACTTGTTCTCAATAGTCTACAAAAGTACAATAAATCTTGCATAATACCTAAAAATAACTTACTTTTGCGTGTTAATATTTGGGTTAAACTTTTTGAATTGTTGTTTATGAAACCATTAAAGGAATTGGTACGTACAAATGTGTTGAATATGCAAGTCTCAGACAATGATAGTCGGGTGCGTACAGAATCGTGTGTATGGCTCGATAGAGACGAGAACCCATATAATTCACCATATAATCGCTATCCAGACTCTTCGATGGCTGTATTGAAGGCGTCAATAGCTAAAATTAAGAATGTTCAAACTGCGAATGTGTTTATTGCAAATGGGCGTTATGCTTTGGTGGATTCCATGTATCGTTGCTTCTGTACGCCAGGTGTTGATAATGTTGTGATTGTTGAGCCTACGTATGATGTATATAGGACGATGGCAGAGTTGAATTGTGTTGAGAATAGAAGTGTACTTTTGGATGCCGATTTTCAATTGAATGCTGATCGAGTATTGGAGCAATGTGATGAGAAGACAAAACTTATTTGGCTTTGTTCACCGAATACACCGACAGGTATTGCTGCAAATCCTGCAGAGGTTGAAGTACTGTTAGAGATGTTCGACGGAATAGTTGTTGTAGACGAATCGTATGTTGACTTTAGTAGTCAGTTATCATGGCGTACACGGTTAGGAAAGTTTGATAATCTTGTTGTCTTGAATACAATGGATAATTCATGGGGATGTGCCGCTATTGGCGTTGCTATGCTTTATGCAAGTAGCGAACTCGTGAATATGTTGAATAGGGTGGCGTTGCCGTTTGGTTTGAATTCATTGTCACAAAAGGTGGCTATAGATCAATTGCGCGATACTTTTGAAGCTGAGAAGCGTGTACGCTTCATCATCCTTGAACGCCAGCGTATGATTTCTGCCTTTATGGATTTGTCTATATGTGTTCAGGTATATCCTTCAGAAACAAACTTTTTGCTTGTGAAGTTCGAAGACGCTCAAGCTGTATATAAATATCTGTTAGATAAGGGAATCGTAGTTAAAAATTGTGCAGATATGCCTTTGTGTGAGAATTGTCTGCGCATAACAATTGGTGCAAAACCAGAAAATAACGAGTTGCTTTCTGCTTTGCGTCAGTACTAAGTTATAAGATGGTGTCGTTCGGATGTGTTATTATATTCTGATGATACCTAGGTTGTTACCATCGGAAAACAATAGTGGATCAAATAATATTGTTGTGTTTTTAA
>NZ_JH379473.1 GCF_000235885.1 Leyella stercorea DSM 18206 | reverse complement strand
CCTTGTCCGAGTATCTTCTCTATCTTGTATGTACCTCCATGTAGGAGTGTTCCTATAATCAATTGTTGTTGCATGACTTATTTTGTCTTTTCGTTAGGATTGTTTGTTTTGTCTCTCTTTTCATTCTTGGGTTGGATGGTTTGACAAACTTATTAATAGCATTGCTCGTTGCCGTGTCCTTTTTCAGCGTATCCTTTTTCTGTTCTATTGGTCGAACCTTGGCAGGAGCCAACTTGATACTATCGCCAACCAATTCCGAAGCATTGTTCTTGCCTCCGCACATAAAGAATGAAGCAGCGGCAGCTATAACCGCAATGACAGCAATACCGACAATCCATTGCCATACTTTCCGTTTCTTCTTTGGTTTGTTAAATTCTGGAGTAATCCATGTGCCTTTTACGGGAGAGTGAGATTCTTCGTTTGAGGCAATAGAGGCATCGCCCTCCACCTTATCAATATGTATAAGGTGTGCCGTGTGATTGTCCTTATTCTCTTCTGTCACATTGCGTAGCATCTCCAACTTCTGCTCATCTGTAGCATTAGGCTTGGTAATGATATTGAGGATGTTCTCGTCAGAAGCTTCTTCCAACATACCATCGGAGCACATGTAGAAATAGTCGCCAGGTTGGATGTCTGTGAGATGGGCAATGTCTGCCTTAGCACGATGCTCCTGGCAAGGCTGCATAGCACGTGTGATGACATTCTTCTGCGGATGGTGCTTAGCCTCCTCTTCTGTTATCTCGCCAATCTTCACCAGATCGTTGACGAGCGAGTGGTCTTGCGTGCGGAAGACGATACGTGCCGAAGTGTTTTTTGAAGCCGGACGCAACTGATATATACGGCTATCGCCTATATGCGCCACAGTGGCACCACTGGCGTGCAGACATAAGAAGGTGAGCGTGGTGCCCATCTTGCGTTCTTCGCAATTGTCTTTAGCATCAAGCGCATCGTAGGCTGCACTAAGTGCTTGCCGGAAGAGTTCGTCGCTCAACACTTCACCTGGATGCCAAGCGGAAAGGATGACACGGCTTAATGTCTCGCACACCGTAGCCGAAGCCACCTCGCCTTTCTCATGTCCGCCCATTCCGTCGCAGAGAACGAACAAGCGGTCGTCAGACGTTGACTTACCCAATGCAGGAAAGAGCGAATCTTCTTGATTTGTTCTTTGTCCAAGTTCCTGCAGGTTGTATGCTTTAATCTTGAATTTCATATACTGTTACTTTTTGAATGTCAGTTCTGTACTACCCATCTTGATACGATCACCATTGTTGAGCACCAGTTGGTCTTGTTGTCCGATGAGTACTCCGTTCATATAGGACGGATTCTTGTTCGCTCCATTTCTGAGAATGTGAATTGTCTTTCCTCCTGCATTGCTCACTTCTATCACGGCATGGCTTCGGCTCATGGTGCGGTCGTTGGTGGCTATCTGTATAGTTGCTGTCGACGAAGCTGCACTACGTCCTATAGTGTTAATGCCTAAACGCAACGCATATGTACTACCCGTATTGTCCACAAGTACACCGACCGTAGGGCATGAAGCGGAGGCTGTTCGTGTTTCATCTCCACCACCATGTTGAGGTTGTGGACCAATCCTTGTTTCATCGCCTCCCGATTGCTGTATAAAACCACCTCCATACTGGGTTTCATCACCCGAAGAAGCGATAGGCTTAGGCTGCTCCACATATCGTTGACACTTGCCAACGATATGCTTTTCCTTGCATACGGGGCAGGTGAAAAACGCCGCATTGATGTTTGGTACATCTTTCAAACGGAGCACCTTGCCGCAAGTAGGACATTTTATCTTTATCTCATTCATTGTTGTTCTGTTTATATTGGTATCACCATTTCATCACAGGCATATCGTCGGAGAACTTGCCCCACATCACGGGATGCTGACGGTTGCCTGAGTCTTTCTTCACCTTTTCGCTAACATAGTCGAACAGCTCCTTTGCCGTAATGATGCGGTCTCGGTTCTTGTCTGCACCTCCTCGCAATCCATGCTGCAAGGCGTAAGTGAAGAAGCCATTTGTCATACCTGGTCTCTCGATTGACTTCTCGTTGCTGCGACTGGAGAGGAAGAACATCACATTGCCCTTATTGACGCTGTTTGAACTCGCATTGGCGTTGCTCTTACCCTGGCGTATAGCCCCTGCGAAACAAGCGTCAGCAAACACCATTTTGTTTTTGCTCTTGCACGATGCCATCGCCGTATAGATATCATCGTAATACAGGGAACCGTCATAGCAGACAAATCCGCCTTTAACCCCGTGACCGCTGAAGAATATCACAACGATGTCGTCGGCAGTTGCTACAGAAACCATCTTTTGCAGAGCCTTCTTCACGGTAGCCACCTTTGCCTTATCGTTCATCAGCAAGCAGACCTTTGCCTGTTTGTTCTCCTTGTAGAGCCACTGCATTGTGGCTGCATCGTTGTGCGGCAAGCGGAGGTCGTTCCGTGTGCCAGGATAGTCGGATATGCCGACTGACAAAAGATAAATCTTCGCTTGGACTGATAATGGCAGCAAGGCAAGTACTACCGATAAGAGTAGTATCTGCGTGACTTTATACATATGACAAATCGGCATCATTGTTGTAATCCGGCTGGTCATCGCTGGCGTTATAGGCAAATGTATTTTGCTCCTGATCCATCTGCATCTGTTGCTGTTGCGCCATATACAAATCCTGATAATCCGCCATATGTACATTATCGTTTGAGAGGTCGTACACCTCGCCTTCATCTATCTGCTGGTTATGGTTTTCGTCTACAGCAAGAACGTCTGCTACACCATCACCGTCTAAATCCACAACAGCAGCTACCTCATGGCCGTTGGTCAGCATAGCCGCTTGCATGGTTTGTCCGTCCTCGCCTTGCGCTTCGTACATACCCAACACCTGCACCTCATGGGCATTGCCGCCATTGGTGTCGTCAACCGTAGCCTGCACTTCGGGATTTTGTGTTACGGGGTCAGCACCATTGTGATTAGCATAGTCGGGTTCGCCACCTTCTTCATCGTCTACTCTGGATACGAGTTCCTCCTTTTGGGGTTCGTCAGGCTGCTCCTTTTGAGGTTCGTCAACGACTGCTGCAGCAGGCTTCTCCGCTGCCACTGCTTCTTCCTCAGGCTTCTGCTCCTCTGCCTCGTCCTTGCTATGGAGCATTTCCGTAGCAGCATAAGCAGCACCACCACCGACTACACCGCCCACAATTGAGGCGGCTGCCGTAGCGACTACTTTCTTGCCTTTGTTCGACTTCTTATCAACTGTCTCTACGCTTTGTGTCTGTTCTGCCTTATTGTTCTGCGGCTTCATGACGATTGTTTCTTCGTTGTTCATATCAATAGCTTTTAAAGTTTTTAAATCATTATTTTGATGCTGCAAAATTATGCTTATTATACCTCAACACCATGAGAAAATCGGCATCCTGTATGAAACGCCCCGATTATTACACAAAATGTCAGTGGGTGTACTTGCAACCACAAGCCAAGCACTGCTTATTGTACTCGATGTTGCGGTACGGTATCGCACCAAATGGTCTTCCACAAGCAGGATTAGGACACTTGTACTTCCTGGCATACTCATCGTCGAGGTCGTGCAACTGTTGTTGAACGGTTGCAGTGATGCTTCCTTTTATAAAGAAATATATACCTATGGACAAAGCGGCAACAATGATGATAATGCGTATTGTAGGGTCTATGCCAGGAATAAAGCCGAGACACATACCAAACATGGAGAATAGACCTTGCAGACGTTGTTTGTTCGCAGATTTTGCAGCATCGTTCTGTATCTTCATTCTGCGGTTGTCGTATTCCTCCCACACAGCCTTCATGGGTTTCAACGAGAATGTCGGTGCCTCTTTTTGCGGATCCATTCCATTGACTGCTGAGACACCAGCCAGTTGCAGTATCTGCTGCAGAGGTACAAGAAATCGCTCTTCGCCTAACTGCACACGGCTGTTCGAGGTGATACCTTTGCTGACTACCTGATTGTCGTCTACAAAGGTTACGTTCTGCGCCTTTATGTTCTCTATGCTGATATTGCTTCCATTGACTGAAATCTTGCAATGCCGACGACTTACAGACAATGGCACTGCGCCTGCCTGACCTATATTGAATTCACGTCCACCAACAATACAATGTAGACGACGTGCGCCTTCTTCTCTTCCTATTATAATTTCCATCGTTTTTGATTTTATCCTACATTGATTTGAGTTCGGTCTGGAACCCGTCCGACGAGAATGTCCTTTAGCTGTTTGAGTGCTTCCTTCGATATACCGAGTTGAAAGGTGAAGTGAACACCATCAGTCACAACAAGGCTTTGCAGCAGAGGTTGCACCTTATATATAAAGTTGAGATTTACGATGAAACGCTTACCTATGCGTGCAAAAATAGAGGCACGCTCACGCAAGCTCTCAGAGATAAACTGCTGCATGTTGCTGAGATTCATACAGACAGCCACCTTCTGTTTGTTGACAAGCACAATGTTGGTATAGTTGCCATCACCCTCCATGTACACAATCTTGGAACAGTCAAGGCGAATCAGTTCGTTGCGAGTGTTTAGATACAAAAATCCTGTAGCCATAATAGACTTATTTTGGCACATTGCTTTCTCCTGAACAATGTAGGGTTAGCATTCTGATTAGGTTATTATTCTGGCACAAAAAAAGCGTGGAGAACCTACCTGTTGTCCATTCCACAGCTTGAGGCTCTCGCATTGCCTATTATAGTCGAACAGACAACGTCAGAGCCCACGCCGATATGATAATCCTCCCCGTGAGGTCTGTGTACACAACCACGCACTGCACCTATAAGGGTACAATGATGGCTTACAGAGAACCACACAGGAATGATATAATCACACCCGGGACATCTACCGTTGCTAAGTTCAAGACTATAATGACTTTGAATTTGCGAGATTCCAAGCTGTCTCAAACAGAGCGTCAAGTAAACGCCTTAATTATGTCGTGCCTCTACCCACCCTTTCTCCTTTGTTTAAAGTATAAATACCCGTAAAAGGCTCGGCGTGAACTGAGGCATGAATCGATTGAAACTAAGTGTACGAATACACGAAATCAATTAATCTGCACAAAATTAATATATTTCTACGAATAAAAAAAAGGAAATTCAAAAAAATACCTCAATAGGTATAAAATCGAGTTGATGAGGATATCTACCATATCTTCCTGATGATGATGCCAAGAGCAGACGGCATCATCGTCAGGAAGATATGTTGCTAAGTGATTTTATTTATTGATTACCAAGCTATTGTTGTCCAACACAACATGATGGGCAAAAGAAGTGGGAGGGAAAATTTGCGTTTCAAAAGCGGATATTCAATAAAAACGTTGGCGTTTAGAAGAAAATACCATATCGTTTGCAGACGAACAAGAACCAAAAATATAATAAAAAGGTTTCAAAAATATGGTACAGACATCAAACCAAAGCACTGTAAATAAGATAGAAATGAGGCTTAGAGGAAAAAGACGTGGTTCGATAGTATATCATATTATATAGTTGTCATTTCTCAAGTTAGGGATTCTTTGGCACAATTGTATGAAATCCTTTAAACATGATATATATTAAACACCTTAATAATTAGGCTTTTGCCCTTGCAGGGCGTATGGGGATGTGGGGATATAATGTTTACCCAGGGCGCTGCCCTGGGCTATGTGATTGTTGGGCTTTCAGCCCGTCTTTGACCATACTGTCTGTTTTACCGGACAGCAATACTTCACAATATACACGCCATTTAAGGACGAGTGTCTTTTTTTAAATAAGGTTGACACCCTA
>NZ_JH379472.1:1707-15052 GCF_000235885.1 Leyella stercorea DSM 18206 | reverse complement strand
AGCGAATGAGGGTAATTATTAGTTATTAATTTGGGGGTTGAGAAGATGAGGAAAACGCCTAAAGAAGGTTTAAACCTCCAATCCGCGTCGGTCGGTGCAGACATCCGCGTCGGTCGGCGCAGACATCCGCATCGGTCGGCGCAGACATCCGCATCGGTCGGCGCGGATGAGAAAAGCTAACAAATTATCCGCAGTCAAAGCAGCATTTGTCAACATCTCACCACCTCACCATCTCACCATCTCAACATCTCACTCAATATAATACGTATTATCGCGGTAGGTCTTTATCGTCACCACCTGATCGGTCTTGTAGTCGGTGCGTCCCGACTCCGACACGACATCGAGCTCGCGTTCCGCGCCGTCGCGCTTCACGAATATGGTGTATCGTCCGTCGCCCACATTTATATATATGCGCCCCGCTCTGCCTACAAGGCTGTAAGGCTTCTCGGGTTTGCGCAGGTTCTGCAGACGATACGCCAGCACGTAAGAGTAGAAGAGCACGAGCATGAACACCATGCCCACCAACACAGCCAAGGCATACGTCTGCCACGTGTCGCCGCCGAACAGCACACGTGTCCAGCCGAAGCCGATGAGGAAGTGAACAAGTCCCTTGAACGAGAACAGACTGCCAAGGTCGAAGTCGACATTGGCATCGCCGTCAACGTCCATGTCCAAGTCGCCAAAGAACACGGAGATTACAAACTGAAGCAGAAAGATGCCGGTGGATACCAGCGCGGTAAGCATAAAGATTTCGTGTGAGGTCATGTTGATAGGATGTTGTTATGGTGAGGTGGTGTTATGTTGAGATATGTTGAGGTGGTGAGGTTTTAGGTTGACTCACCACCACAACACCTTACTCCTCCTTCTTCGGGAGCAGCAGGTTGAGCAGTACAGCGAGGAGGAACACAACGGCTACGCAGTTCTCTGCGAACACCGTGCGTACAATCTCGGGGAATATCTTAAACATCTCGGTAGCTTGTGTAAAACCGAGACCCACGCTGAGCGAGAGACTCACGATTACCATGTTGCGCTGCGAGAAGCCCGTGCGTGCCATCATACCGAAGCCTGCATAGAGAATACTACCGAACATCATAATGGTACAGCCACCGAGCACAGCCTGCGGAATGGTGGTGAGGGCGTGACCCACTACGGGGAACACACCGCCTACAATCATCACCAAAGCACCGATGCCGATAGTGAAGCGGTTAACGACGCCCGACATGGCTGCCAAGCCTACGTTCTGACTGAACGATGTGATTGGCGTACAGCCGAACAAGCCCGACACGCTACTTACGAAGCCGTCGCAACTGATGGCTGCGCCCATCTCCTTTGTCTCAGGGTCGCGGTTCAGCGCACCGTTGCACAGAGCAGACGTGTCGCCGATGGTCTCCGTAGCCGACACGAGATAGACGGCTACAACCGAGAGTATGGCACCGATATTGAACTCCGGCGTGAACGGCAGAAGGCGCGGCATCGACACTACAGCCAAGCCCGAAAGACCGCTGAAGTCGACCATGCCCATGAAGCAGGCAAGGATATAGCCCACGATAAGACCCACAAGAACAGAGAGTGAACGTAGAAATCCCTTTGCAAACACCTGACAAAGAAGGCAGGCAAGCAGCGTAACAGAACCCACGATCCAGTTGTTAAGGCTTCCGAAATCGGGCGAACCCATGCCACCCGCAAACGAGTTGGCACCAATAGGCAGGAGCGAGAAGCCGATGGCAGTAACGACCGTTGCCGACACGACGTGCGGAATGAGCTTTATCCAGTACTTCACGAACAAGCCGAGCACGCCCTCCACAAGTCCGCCGATGATGACCGCACCGATAAGCGTGCCCATGCCGTATGCACCGGCGATGCTGATGGCGAGCGAGAGGAATGTGAACGAAATACCCATGACGATAGGCAGACGCGAGCCGATGCGCCATACCGGGAACAGCTGCACAAGCGTACCAATGCCGGCAATGACCATACAGTTCTGTATAAGTGCCGCACTGACCGCGCTGTCAAGGCCGACAACGCTTGCTAAAATCATTATCGGTGTGATGTTGCTGACGAACATCGCCAGCACGTGTTGCAAGCCAAACGGGAGAGCTTTCCCCAATGGCACTCTACCGTCAAGCTGATAGAGATTCTCAATTGAATTCTTCATTGTGTGTATGTATGTAAACAATTATTATCAGTTTTAGCAAATCACTTTGCCTTTATTCTATTCTCCACATCCTCAAGCATCTTCATATCCTGCTCATCAGCTTCCTTGGATTCAATCTGTTTCCGCCAAGCATTGAACTCATCATAACACTTATGAGCTATGCTTTCCATCTGTGCATTCGATACAGAACCTTTGCCTTTAAGAACATCTTTGTCCTGAAACATCAACAACGCATCAACATTCTTTCGCCAATAGTCGAGTGTAAGGTCACGACGTTCCTTTACTCGCATCTCTGCACTCGTAAGAAAGATATCAACAAGCCTATTCAGATCCTCTATCTCCTCTGCTAAAAGATAATTCTTAGCTGTTATCACGTCGCCTTTTCTTACTATCGTTCCCTTCCATGAGGTCAGTCCCATATTAGGCAATGAAGCGTCAGCCCGTTCAACTACAATCTCAGCAGCAGTTTTGTGCGTAACAGCATATAGCAATTTATCCTGGATCTCAGCGAAAAACATTTGCGTCGCCTTATCCGTTCTATCGTAATCGCTACTCAGAGTAAACAAGTCACGAATCTTTTGATAGAAACGCTTTTCTGACGTACGGATATCGCGGATACGTAGAAGTAATTCATCAAAATAATCAGGACGTCCATCAGGATTTTTCAAGCGTTCATCATCCATGGTAAAACCTTTGACAAGATACTCTGTCAAATGTTCCGTTGCCCACTGACGAAATTGCGTACCACGCACTCCTCTAACTCGATAGCCCACAGCTATAATCATTTCCAAAGAATAGAACACTACATTGTAAGTCTTGCCATCAGTGGCAGTTGTTAAGAAATTCTTAACAACTGATTTTTCTTCCAACTCCTTGTCTTTCAAAATATTGGACACATGCATACTAATGTTAGATTTGGAGGTGGCAAAAAGTTCTGCCATCTGTTGCTGATTAAGCCAAACCTTACCATCTTTGGCATAAAGGGCAACAGAAACCTTACCATCAGTCGTGCGGTAAATTATTATGTTGGGACAATTATCCATAAACGAGCATTAAATAATGTGCAAATTTAACGATTTATATTCAAAAATATATAACACAAGCCGCACTATTATTACGACTTTTACTGATTCTCTCGGTTTATCAGATTCGCAACATCCTTCAGTTCGTTGTAGCGGTCGAGCTTTATCTGCTGATTAATGGCATAGCCCTTGATGAGGTATTGCTTGAGGACGGAGGTCGCCCAACGACGAAATTGTACACCTTGCTGACTCTTGACTCTATATCCAACAGAGATGATAACATCAAGATTGTAAAACGGAACGGGTTTGTCAGAATTAGCAACACGCAAAAAATGCGTGTTGCTTTCCTTTGTTAATTCGCCATCAGCAAACACATTATTTATATGCTTGCGTATAGTCTTTGCATCGCGATCAAAAAGCATTGCCATTTGATTTGCGCTTAGCCATACGGTCTCGTTCTCCAGCTTCACATTAAGCTGCACGCTACCGTCTTGCGAGCGGTATATTTCTATTGAATTGTTCATGTTTTTAGCTTTTTACCTTTAAATGCTTTGTGGCTGCGTGGTATGGGCAGGATGCCCATACCTCCTACCTTTTTACTTTTAATACATTCTGCGCTCCGCCCAGTCGCCACGGTCGAGGTTGCGGTAGCCAATAGCTTCGCTGATGTGCTGCACCTCCACACGCTCTGAACCGTCGAGGTCGGCGATGGTGCGCGCCACTTTCAGTATGCGGTTATAGGCGCGGGCGGAGAGCGAGAACTTCTCCATGGCTGTGCGCAGGAGATTGATGGAGGCGTCGTCGGGCTCGGCGAATTGGTGAATCATGCGCTCAGTCATCTGCGCGTTGCAGTGTATGCCTTTGAAGTCTTTGTAGCGGGCGGTCTGTATGTCGCGTGCCTTGATGACACGCTCACGGATGGCAGCACTCGGCTCACCGGGCTGCGCTTTCGAGATGTCCTTGAACGGCACGGGCGTAATCTCGCACTGTATGTCGATGCGGTCGAGCAGCGGACCGGATATCTTGCTCATATAGCGCTGAATCTGTCCGGGCGTGCAGCAGCATTTGTGCGTCGGGTCGTTGTAATAGCCGCAGGGGCAGGGGTTCATCGAGGCGATGAACATGAACGAGCAGGGGAACTCCACGGTGTACTTCGAGCGCGAGATGGTTATCTTATGGTCTTCGAGCGGCTGACGCAGCACTTCGAGGGTCTGCTTGTTGAATTCGGGCAGCTCGTCGGCGAACAAGACACCGTTATGTGCCAGCGATATCTCACCAGGCTGCGGATTGATGCCGCCACCTACGAGTGCCACTTCCGATATGGTGTGATGGGGCGAGCGGAACGGGCGTTGCGAGATGAGCGATGTGCCGCGCTTCAGCTTTCCGGCTACGCTGTGTATCTGCGTCGTCTCCAGACTCTCCGAGAGCGATAGCGGCGGCAGAATAGAGGGTAGACGCTTCGCCATCATCGACTTGCCCGAACCCGGAGGACCCACCATTATCAGGTTATGGCCGCCTGCTGCTGCCACTTCCAACGCACGCTTCACGCTCTCCTGACCGCGCACGTCTGCGAAGTCGAGGTCGAAGCGGCTCTGCTGTTCGTAGAACTCGCGGCGTGTGTCGACGTGTGTCGGCTCGTAGATCTCTCTTCCGGTGAGCAGATTGATGACATCTGTGATGCTCTCCATGCCGTACACCTCCAGATTGTTCACCACTGCTGCCTCACACTCGTTCTGCTTCGGCACAATCAGTCCTTTGAACTTCTCGGTTCTTGCCCGTATGGCTATGGGCAGAGCTCCTTTCACGGGCTGCAGCGTGCCGTCTAAGCTCAGCTCGCCCACGAGCATGTAGTCGCCGATAGTGTCGGCTGTCACGGCTCCGCTCGCGGTGAGTATAGCCATAGCCAGCGGCAGGTCGAACGAGCTACCCTCCTTGCGCAGGTCGGCTGGAGCGAGGTTGATGGTGATGTCTGCGTGCGGAAACTTATATCCGTTCACCTGCAACGCCGATGCGATGCGGTCGCGTCCTTCGCGCACGGCGGTGTCGCCGAGTCCGGTCATGCGATACATCACGCCGGGCACGATATTCACTTCCACGGTTACGGTGGTTACGTCGAGTCCGTTTACGGCTGCGGAATAAGTCTTTACGAGCATAATTCTATTCGGGTTTTAATGGGTTAGTAGTGTGCGTTCTTCCGTAAGTCGGAAGTGGCTGTTGACTACAAATTTAGTTGTTTCATTTGTTTTATCCAAGTGTATAGCGTTTTTTCTGCCAAAAATACACTAACTTTGTATAAATTAGGCTGCATCTCAACAATAAAAACAAGCCAGCTTGTTTTGTATTGTGTTCGATTTGCACTAACTTTGTAAAAAGAATATATTATTTGAACAACTATGAGTCCAAAGTTCAAGGAACAGAACGGATTCGTATTCAAGATTTTCTCCAACGAGGAAGCAAGAATACACATCCACATAATCAAAGCAGAAAAAGAAGCTAAATATTGGCTTGAACCTGATATAGAACTTGCCGAGAATTATGGCTTTAACAACAAAGAACTTAGTTTTATCGAAAAAATACTTACAGAATATGGAGACTACTTTAAAGTCAAGTTCACAAGACATGTCGGTAAGCGTCTTGATGATTAACGACAAGGGTTTAATGATTTCCGTGTTAGGGCAGGACTACTTCCTTTCCTACAACCGCATTCCGTGGATGCGCAATGCAAGTATTTCGGATGCGCTCAACGTACAGATGTGCGGACGCAACGCCATTGAATGGCCTAATTTGGATGTGGATTTGGAAATTGAAAGTCTGAAGCATCCAGAACGTTACCCTTTGATAATGAAAAGAAACGAGTTGGACAACTGCCGGTAACATGCCGACTGCTTGTCCTCTACTCCCACAAAAAACAAGCAAAACAACATGGAAGAAGATTTCGACATACGTCAGGAGCAGGGGCGCAAGGGCGAGAAGGACTTTGAGAACGCTCTGCGACCGCTGCGGTTCGGCGATTTCAGCGGACAGCAGAAGGTGGTGGAGAACCTCGAAGTGTTCGTCGAGGCGGCGAAGTACCGCGGCGAACCGCTCGACCATACGCTGCTGCACGGTCCCCCTGGACTGGGCAAGACGACACTTAGCAACATCATAGCCAACGAACTGGGCGTGGGCTTCAAGATTACGAGCGGACCGGTGCTCGACAAGCCGGGCGACCTCGCCGGCATACTCACATCGCTGGAGCCGCGCGACGTGCTGTTCATAGACGAGATTCACCGTCTCTCGCCGGTCGTAGAGGAGTATCTCTATTCGGCGATGGAGGACTACCGCATCGACATCATGATCGACAAGGGTCCGTCGGCGCGGTCTATACAGATCGACCTCAACCCGTTCACACTCGTGGGTGCCACAACGCGCAGCGGACTGCTCACGGCGCCGCTCCGCGCACGCTTCGGCATCAACCTCCACCTGGAGTACTACGGACCGGAGATGCTGCAGAAGATTATCAAGCGCTCGGCGATGATTCTGAAGGTGCCCATCGACGACGATGCGGCTATAGAGATTGCGCGCCGCTCGCGTGGCACGCCGCGTATTGCGAACGCTCTGCTGCGCCGTGTGCGCGACTTTGCGCAGGTGAAGGGCAACGGACGCATCGACCGCGACATTGCGCGACTATCGCTCTCAGCGCTCAACATCGACCAGTATGGTCTGGACGAGATTGACAACAAGATACTGCTTACAATCATCGACAAGTTCCGCGGCGGACCGGTCGGCGTGTCTACCATCGCCACAGCCATCGGCGAGGACACGGGCACCGTCGAGGAGGTGTACGAGCCGTATCTCATCATGGAGGGCTTCATAAAGCGCACGCAGCGCGGACGCATGGTCACTCCCCTCGCCTACCAGCACCTCGGACGACCGATGACGGGCAGCAACGCTGTGGAACCGGGACTGTTCGACTAAAGCATACAGAGAACCGTAAAACATTTGGCTATGGACTATCAACCATTATTGGAACACATCCGACAAGAGATAGAGGTCTACGCTCACGACGGCAAGCAAGCCGACTACATCCCGGCTTTAGCTAACGTAAACCCCGACCAGTTCGGGCTCTGCCTCAACATTCTCGACGGCAGAACCTACCGCCTCGGAGCATCCGACGTGAAGTTCTCAATACAGAGCATCTCAAAGGTATTCTCGCTTGCCGTAGCACTGAGTCTGTTAGGCAAGGATCTGTGGCAAAGAATAGGCAAGGAGCCTTCGGGCACAGCATTCAACTCGCTTGTGCAACTGGAGTACGAGCACGGCAAACCGTGCAACCCGTTCATCAACGCCGGTGCCTTGGTCACTGCCGACGTTATCCTCTCGCTCATCGACAACCCGAAGGAGTTCTTCATCAATTTCGTGCGCACGCTGGCTGACAACCCTGACATCAACTACTCGGAGGAGGTGACACGCTCGGAGCTGAGCTGCTGCTATCTGAATGCTTCCATTGCCTATCTGCTGAAGCATCACGGCAATCTGCATAACGATGTGCACGACGTGCTCGACTTCTACTGCACGATGTGCTCTGTAGAGATGAGTTGCGAGGATCTCTCGCGTGCCTTCATGGCATTCGCCAAGAGCAGTCAGCCGTTCTCTCACGCTGGTGTCAACCTGAGCATATCGCGAGTGAAACGCATCAACGCCATCATGCAGACTTGCGGATTATACGACGAGTCGGGAGAGTTCGCCTTTCTTGTCGGTCTGCCTGCCAAGAGCGGCGTGGGCGGAGGCATCGTGGCTTTATACCCATCGCGCTACTCTATTGCGGTATGGAGCCCGCGACTCAACTCGAAGGGCAACTCCATCATGGGAATGAAAGCTCTTGAGCTGTTCACGTCCGAAACAGAGGAGTCAATATTCTAAAAACATAATAACAGAGGAGTCGATATTCTAAAAGGTAAAAGCGAGGCAATGTCAGCACCGACATTGCCTCGCTTTTTACTTTTTTACTCTTTTACTTTTTTACTTTTTAATTACTCTTCCTCGAGCAACACTCTGCTTGCCCACTCGTTGGCCTTGCCACAGTCGGCGTTGTGTCCGTACGGAATCTCAAGGCCGTTCTGCATGATATACCGTGCCTCATACTCTTGCAAATATAGCGATTTTTTCCGTCTCTACAAACGTTTTACCAGACAAACTATTATGGTTAGATGATCCGCGTCGACCGTTACGAGCATCCGCGTCGGTCGTTACGAGCATCTGCGTCGGTCGTTACGAGCATCCGCGTCGGTCGATACGAGCATCTGCGTCGGTCGATACGAGCATCCGCGTCGGTCGACGCGGATGGGTATAACAAAGGTTTTCTGGGGCAATTAAGCCGAGCTTAAGGCAGCGACTTAAGGCAGCGTATAAGCCGAGCTTAAGGCAGCGTATAAGCCGAACTAAGCCGCTTTAAGCCTTCCTAAGCCTTTAACAATTCAAAACTCACAACTCAAAACTCAAAACTCATTCCGGTGCAGCTCCGCCAGTAGCTTCACGCTCTGGCAGTGGAGGTCGATGTGTCGCTGTAGCTTCTCGTATATACTGTTTATCTCCACGTAGTAGACAAGGGCGGTTATCTCGCCCTGCTGCAATGCCTTCTTGAAGAGCGCGAGCGACTCCTGCAGGAGCTTCACGTCGCTGTGGTCTATCACCTCCTGCAAGCCCTGCAGCTGCTCGTAACTGGTGCGCAGCTCGGCTTCGGCATCGTGCTGCGCCTGCTGCACCTGCAGCTCGGCACTCTCACGGCGCTCGCGTGCCGCCTTAACGTTGCTGCTGTTGCTGTAGAGCGGAAAGCTCACGCCTACCATAAAGCCGTTGATGGCTTCGCGCTGCTCGGTGTTGCGGCGGTAGCCGAAGGAGATGCTGGGCAGCCACTCGCTCTTCTGCTGCTTCAGGTTCAGGTCGGCAGCGCGGAGGGCGGTCTGCGCCACTGCCACGTCGGCATCCGAGGCGAGGGCGAGGGCGCGATACTGCTCGAAGTCGGCTATCGGCTCGTAGTGGGGCAGCTCGGTGGCGGTCACGTCGAGTGGCTTGCCACCGTTCAACTGCTTGAGCTGCTGCAGGAGGGCGGTGCGTTCGCCCTCTGCCTCGCTGACGAGGGTGCGCACTTCCATGCAGTCGAGCTTCACCTTGTTCAGTTCAAGGGCGTTGGCATCGCCTGCCTCCATGCGCTTCTCGTACATCAGGAGGAGGGTGTCGCTGTTGGCAAGGCGCTCGCGGAGCATGGCGAGGGTCTGGTTCACGCGGATGAGGTCGAGGCAGACGAGCTGCGCCTGCAGGAGTATGTCGCGACGCTGCTTGGCTATCTGCTTCTCGCCCACCGCCTGCTGCATCTGCGCCTGCTTGCTGCGGGCGGCGTACTTCGTGGGGAAGTCGATCTCCTGACTCACCACGAGCTCGCTCTCTGCCACGCCGGAGTAGCCCTTGGTGAAGAATGGACTGTACTCTACCGACGGACCGCCGAGGGTGTTCGTAGCTTTCACGTCGAGCACGTCGGCACGCATGTCGTGCGCTGCCGACTGCAGGGTGAGGTTGTTCGCAGCTATCTGCTTGAGCACGTCGCCAATGGTGTCGGCGAGGGCGGCGCTACACGCGCTGAGTGCCACGGCTATGGCGATTAGATATCTTCTCATATATTATCGGTACTATGAATGCGTTGAGTAATGTGGAGCTGATGAGTCCGCCGAGTATCACCTTCGCCATCGGCGACTGTATCTCGTTGCCGGGCAGGTCGCCGCCGAGGGCGAGGGGCACGAGGGCGAGGGCGGAGGTGAGGGCGGTCATGAGTATGGGGTTCAGACGCGAGAGCGAGCCTTCGACGATGGCGTCGCGCACGCTTCTGCCTTCCTCGGTGCGCAGACGCTTGTACTCGGTGATGAGTAGCATACCGTTGCGCGTGGCGATGCCGAAGAGCGAGATGAAGCCGATGACGGCTGGGATGCTTACCTCGCCGGTGGTGAGCACGATGGCGAAGATGCCGCCGATGAGTGCCAACGGGAGGTTGAGCAGTATGACGCCGGCTTCAAGGGCGTTGCGGAACTGCATGAAGAGCAGGAAGAAGATGACGACTATGGCTACCATGCAGGTGAGGTAGAGCACGCGGCTGGCACTCTCCTGACTCTCAAACTGTCCGCCGTACTCTACGTGGTAGCCTTCGGGCAACTGCACTTTCTCGCCTACTGCCTGCTTGATGTCGGCTACGACGTCGCTCAAGGCTCTGCCGCTGGTGTTGGCTGAGATTACTATCTTGCGCTGCACGTTCTCGCGGTTGATGGTGTTGGGTCCGGCACTGGATATGATGTCTGCCACGTCGCTCAGCGGCACCTTGCGTCCGTCCTGCGTGTCGATGATGAGGTTGCTCACCTCGTCGTAGTCGGCTGCCTTCACCACGAGGTTGAAGGCTCTGCCGGCTTCGTACACCTGCGAGACGGTCTCGCCGGCGAGGTTCACGGCGAGAAACTCGTTGAACTCGGGCAGCGTGATGCCGTTGCGCACGAGCTGTTCGCGGTGCGGCACTATCTTCAGTTCAGGACGCTCTATCTGCTGCTCCACGTTGAGGTCGGCGATGCCCTTGATGTCCTGGCAGGCGTCCTTTATCTGATTGCCGATGGTGAACATACGGTTGAGGTCGGTGCCGAAGAGCTTGATGGCGATGCTGGCTTGTGTGCCGGAGAGCATGGCGTCGATGCGGTGGGAGATGGGCTGACCGATCTCGATGTTGGCACCGGCGAGCACCGAGAGGCGCTTGCGCACGTCGTTGAGCACTTCCTCATGGCTGCGGTCTTTCAGCTCGAACGGGGCTTCTATCTCGCTCACGTTCACACCGAGGGCGTGCTCGTCGAGTTCGGCGCGGCCGGTCTTGCGTGCCACGGTCTTTATCTCGGGCACCTGCAGCAGCAGTCGCTCGGCACGTGCACCGATAGAGTCGCTCTCTTCGAGCGAGATGCCGGGCAGCGAGGAGATGTTGATGGTGAACGAGCCTTCGTTGAACTTGGGCAGGAAGCTGCTGCCTAAGCAGAAGAACACGCCCACGGCGACAACGAACAGCGCTGCGGTGCCTACTATCACCTTGCGTGTGTTGGCGAGCACCCACAGCAGGGCACGCTCGTAGTAGGTCTTAAGCCACACTGCCACGAAGGCTTCCTTCGGCAGCTCGCCCTTGCTCTTGCCGAGCAGGTAGCTGCAGAGCACGGGGGTGAGCGTGAGGGCTACGAGGGTGGAGGCGAAGAGGGCTGTCACGAAGGCGATGCCAAGGGGTATGAGCATCCTGCCTTCCATGCCGCTGAGGAAGAAGAGCGGCGCGAAGCTCACCACGATGATCAGCGTGGAGTTGAGGATAGGCATACGTACCTCGCGCGAAGCGTTGTACACGAGTTCGATAATGGGCACTCGCTCTGCCTCGGGCAGGGCGCGGTTCTGGCGTATGTGCTTGTACACGTTCTCCACATCGACGATGGCATCGTCGACGAGCGAGCCGATGGCAATGGCGAGTCCGCCGAGGGTCATGGTGTTGATGCTGATGCCGAGGGCGTTGAGCACTATCATCGCCACAAGGAACGAGATGGGTATCGTGACGAGCGAGATGAGCGTGGTGCGCACGTTGGCAAGGAAGAGCATAAGGATGACAACCACGAAGATGGCGCCCTCGATGAGCGACTTCTGCACGTTGTCGATGCTGCTCTCGATGAAGTCTGCCTGGCGGAAGATGTCGGTAGAGATATGCACGTCGGAGGGCAGGGTCTGCTTGAGGTCGTCGAGTGCGATGTCGAGGTGCTTCGTGAGGTCGATGGTGCTGGTGTTGGGCTGCTTCGTAACGGTGAGGAGCACGGCTGACTGGGCGCGCTCGCTGGCTACGCCGAGCTTCGGCGACTGGTTGCCTATCTTTATCGTGGCTACGTCGGCGAGGGTGACTACGCTCTCGCCGTTCTTCTTCACGATGCTCGTACCGAGCTTCTCCACGTCGTTGGTCGAGGTGATGCCGCGGATGATGTACTCGTTGCCGTACTTGTAGCGCACGCCACCGTTGGTGTTGGTGTTCATGCCGCGTGTGCACGCCATGATGTCGGCGAGCGACACGCCGAAGTGCTTCATCCTGCCCGGACTAAGAAGTATCTGGTATTCCTTGATGTCGCCGCCGTGCACGCTCACCTGCGCCACACCGCCGGTGGAGAGCAGACGCGGACGTATCACCCAGTCGGCATACGTGCGCAGGTCTTGCTGCGTGGTGTGCTTACTGGTGAGGCTCACGATGAGCACCTCGCCGAGTATCGACGACTGCGGACCGAGCACCGGAGCACTCACTCCGGCGGGCATCTGCTCGCCTACTGCGGCGAGTTTCTCGCTCACAATCTGGCGTGCAAGGTAGATGTCGGTGCCCCAGTCGAACTCTACCCACACTACGGAGAAGCCGTTGGTCGACTGCGAGCGCACGCGACGCACACCGGTGCTGCCGTTGACGGCGGTCTCTATCGGGAACGTCACAAGTTGCTCCACTTCCTCGGTCGCCATGCCACCAGCTTCGGTCATGATGACCACGGTGGGGGCGTTGAGGTCGGGGAACACGTCCACATCGGTCTGGCTGGTGGAGTACAGTCCGCCTATGACGAGCAGCACCGACGCCACCAACACGAGTATTCTGTTCTCAAGCGAGAACCTTATTATCTTATTCAGCATAGTTCTTTTTTTTATTAGTTGACAAGTTAACGAGTAGATTTCCTCAAGAGGTGCACTTATAGGAGGGTATGGCATCCTGCCATACCCACGCTGCCACCAAACTATCTTCCCACAGAATTCACCGAATTCACAGAAATTCTTGCTGAGATATTCTCCCACAGATATCACAGATGCGCACAGATATTTTAGGACACCCTCCCAGTCTGTGCAATTGTTGGAGGGTATGGCATCCCTGCCATACCCACGCAACCTCTCAGGGGGTGCACTTGTCTCAAGTGCACCAACAAAGCAAGAAGTGCACCAACAAAGCTGCCACTGCATCCTCCCACAGCAAGAGACTTCTGTGTATTCTGCGTGTTCCGTGGAACAATACTACGCAACCTAAACATCTGTGTGCATCTGTGCCATCTGTGGGAGGATTATTTAGGGCTGCCACACGCACCCACCCAGGGGGTGCAGCTGTCTCAGCTGCACC
>NZ_JH379472.1:0-1697 GCF_000235885.1 Leyella stercorea DSM 18206 | reverse complement strand
GGGTGCAGCTGTCTCAGCTGCACCAACCGAGCTGCCATTGCATCTTCCCACAGAATTCACAGAACACACAGAAGCCTCTTGCTGAAATGTACTCCCACAGAATTCACAGAATTTTCTTGCAGAGGAGAACTTCTGTGTATTCTGCGTGTTCCGTGGGACAATACTACGCAACCTAAACATCTGTGCCATCTGTGGGAGGATTATTAAGTGGGTGGCGTGGGTATGGCAGGGATGCCATACCCTCCTAAGTGTGTTCTGTGGAACAACACTGCGCACCGCTTGCTTGGTTGGTGCAGCAGAGACTGCTGCACCCCCTGAGAGAACTTCTGTGCATTCCGTCCCTCGTCTACTTCAGAAATTAATGATTATGGTTATGCGCTGGGATGGCGTTCGCAGCCGAAGCCAATCGTACTTGCACGGCACCCTTCGTCACGACGCGGTCGCCCTGCTTCACACCCGTGAGTATCTCCACACGCTCGCCGTCGCTCTCGCCGAGCGTCACCTCCTGCTTGCGGTAGCCCTCCGCGTCTATCTGCACGTAGACGAAGTGGATGCCCTGCTCCTCGGTGAGGGCGGTGAGGGGCAGTGTGATGACGTTCGGGCGGTCTTGGGTTATGAGGAATATCTCGGCGTAAGAACCCTGCACAACGTCGCCCGTGTTGTTGAACTCGAAGATGACGGGCAGGTACGAGTTGTTCACCTCTGCCGAGCGACCGTACGACTTTATGCGTCCGCCCATATCCGTGATGTCGTAGAGACGCTTGCTGTAGCTCGTGCGGAACTTCGCGCAACGTATCTTGTTCAGCTCATTGAAGTGGCGCTCGGGTATCTCGGCACGCAGGTAGAGGTGTTTGTTCTGCGTGATGATAGCGAGCGGCTGACCGGCTTCTACGTAGTCGCCACCGTTCACGAGACACTGCTTCACGTAGCCGCTGCGCGGAGCCGTCACCACTACTCCACCCGCGCTGCGCGTGCGCTGCATACTGTTATATGTGAGCTTCGCCGCCTCATACTCGGCTTTCGCCACGGCGAGATCCTTCTCGCTGATTATGCGGTCCTTAATGAGTATCTTCGCACGTGTGTAGTCGCGTTCGGCACGCTCGTAGTCGATGCGTGCACGTTGCACGGGGTCGCCCTCGGCGGTCTGCATACCGGCGGAGGTGATGGAGAACAGCGTGGTGCCGCTTGCCACCTTCAGTCCCTCGCTCACGTGGTTCTTGTACTGCACGCGTCCGCTGATGGTAGCCACGACGGTGGTCTCGTCGCACGATGCCGACATCACCTTTCCGCTCGTGTGTATCACGCCGTGGAACGTGCTGGGCTTCACCTCCTCCACCTTCACTCCGGCTGCACGGGCTTTCTCCGCAGAGAGTATTATCTCGTCGGCATGTGCGCCCTTCGCCTCTTTGCCTGCAAGCTCAGCCTCGTGGTCGTGTCCCTCCGCCTCGCTGTGCTCGTGGTCGTGGGCTGCATGTTCATGGTCTGCATGGTCGTGACCGTCGTGCGCATTGCTTCCGCAGGCGCTCATGCCCGCCACAAAGACTGCTGATAATAAGTAATAGGATATTCTTCTAATCATATTTCATTTGTTGTTAATCACTAAGAGAAAAATAATCTTTGACAAAGTTCGGAAAAATATTCTGCAACCTTGTTGCAAACTTCAAGGGGGTGCAGCTGTCTCCGCTCGGCTTTGCCGC
>NZ_JH379471.1:50211-69860 GCF_000235885.1 Leyella stercorea DSM 18206 | reverse complement strand
TTGTTAAAAACACAACAATATTATTTGATCCGGTTTATCGGGTGAGCCGATACAGACCCACTAAGACCTGTTAAAATATAGATACAAAAAAGGTGTTATCCAATCGGATAACACCTTTTTTGTACACCCTTAGGGATTCGAACCCTAGACCCACTGATTAAGAGTCAGTTGCTCTACCAACTGAGCTAAGGGTGCGTACTCTTTTGAAACACTGCATTAGATAAGTACACCCTTAGGGATTCGAACCCTAGACCCACTGATTAAGAGTCAGTTGCTCTACCAACTGAGCTAAGGGTGCATCAGTTGTTTTATGTATGTTTCAAAGTTTGTACACCCTTAGGGATTCGAACCCTAGACCCACTGATTAAGAGTCAGTTGCTCTACCAACTGAGCTAAGGGTGCATACTCTATCTTTATGCAAGCAACTCATTTCTGAATTGCGAGTGCAAAGGTAGTCACTTTTGAGGAAACTACCAAATTTTCGCACCACTTTTTCGTAAGAAATTGCACTTTTTCATGCGTTTTATACTAAACAAACAAAGTTTCGACTATACAGTTGTTATATATCAAGTAAAGCCCCACTCTATATCTGCAAAAAGACAATCTCAACTATCCGTCTCCACAAAGAGCAACCAAGTACATAAAAGCAAAAACGCTCTGCAAAAACAAAGTCTTGCAGAGCGTCTATCATTAAAGTTTATTGCTTTTTCAATTCCTTCATAACCTTCTCAAAGTATCTTTGAGTGCGTTTCTTGTTGTAATTATTGCCACCGTTCCATGCACGTATGGCTTTCTCCACGTTATTACTTGGATTAAATTTCGACTGCATAAGCAAGAACATCTCCTTCGACTTTTCCAAGTTAAAGCGATCACGTAGCGTATAACGTGTCTTACTATTGCGTCCTTTGAGAATGTTGTTACATTCTGCTACGAGAATTGGTGTAATCTGCATCGCACCACACGACTTACCACTAACGGCTTTTGTATTTCCCGCACTTTCAACCTGAATGATTGCATTCATCACCGGTTCCCAATCAAATTCTTTTGTGCAAACAGTTTTCTTTTCAACCGTTTCTTCCGCTAACATTACGGGATTTACCCCAAATACACATACTACAAATAATACAATTCTAAAAATTCTAATCATGTTAAATTGTTTGTGGAGCCCGAACCCTTTCCCTTAAACACATACAACATCTCTTCCACCCCGGAACAAACGTTATATCAATGTAGAGCTTCCACTTCTTCAAAACAAACAGAAGAAGTTTTCACCGGAAACAGCGTCCATGATAGGCGATAAAACCAATTCATACGCATATCAAAACTCCGTTAGATACTTTCAGATAGCCTCACTAAAACAACAAGCATACGCTATCCTTTTTTCTTACCGTGTGCAAAATTACTCAAAATTATCGAATTGTGCAAATTTAGAAACAAGCACGAAAGGTTTTTTAAAGTTTTTTAGAATAGACAATTACCTGAATATCAACGACATAACAACAAATCAATCCTTATAACAAACCTGCGAAGCACGCCAAAGCAAACAACATGTAAACCGCCTCAAAACAAAAGAAAACCACCCTCTATATACGAAAAAAGGATGCATTGAACCAACGTTCAATGCATCCCATTATATTTAAACTTTCAGAATATTACTTCTTGAAAAAGTCCTTTACTGCCTCATTGGCAACCATACGCTCGTCAAATACGTAAGCACCAGTCTTCGGGCTACGTACCATCTTGATAACCTTTGTGTATGCGCGACCATCCATAGAACCTTCACGGAGGGTAGCGACCGCTTTCTTTGCCATAGTCTATGTATTATTACTTAATCTCCTTGTGAAGAGTCATCTTCTTAAGGATGGGGTTATACTTCATTAATTCCATACGGTCAGGAGTGTTCTTACGATTCTTGGTAGTCACGTAACGGCTTGTACCAGGCTGACCGCTATTCTTCATTTCGGTGCACTCGAGAATTACCTGAACTCTATTGCCCTTTGCTTTCTTTGATGCCATTTACTTATTCTCCTATTACTTTAATGTCACTCCAGTCACAATAGCCTTTAGACACAGCCTGCTTGAGGGCAGCGTCCAAGCCCACTTTGTTGATGAGACGCAGACCCGCTGCGCTAATTTTGAGGCTAATCCAGCAACCTTCCTCTACATAGTAGAACTTCTTGCTGAACAAGTTCACATCGAAAGAACGCTTTGTGCGGTGCTTTGAGTGTGATACGTTGTTACCTATCTGGGCTTTTTTTCCCGTAATCTGACAAATTTTCGACATTTCTATCTTCTTTTTTGTATTCGTTTTTGATACCTATTCCAAACAGAGTGCAAAATTAACGACTTTTTTCGAAACCGCAAAACATTCCATTAAATAAAGTTGTGTATTTAATGTTTTTTTTGTTTTCAGACGCATTTTATGTGCTATAGTGCTGATTTTTACCCATTTTGGAGAATAAAGACTTAACCAAGTTCACCTACTTTACTCCGTAACAGGAATCTTAGGAGCTACACCATTGTCTTCTGTCTTTGGCATATTGTCCTTCAGAAAGTCGATAAACATCTGCAGAGCCTTGCTTGTTGCGATGGCAAGGTTGATATCGCGACCGTAATCCTCCGTGAGTTTCATGGTAATAATGTTATCTGCATTGCCACAGGCAAGCCAAATTGTACCGACAGGAATTGCTGCTGTGCCACCACCAGGACCTGCTGTTCCGGTAGACGCAATGGCGAAATCTACATTGAGAGCCTTAATCGCACCCTTTACCATTTCCTTTGCCACATCCTCGCACACAGCAGTCTTCTCCTCAAGCAGACTGTGATCAACACCGAGCAGGTTTTCCTTCACCTCATTGGTGTATGAGATAACACCACCCTTAAAGTAAGTTGACGCACCCGGAACAGCGATTATCGACTCAGCGATGCGTCCGCCTGTGCAGCTTTCTGCCGAGCCTACAGTAAGACCAGAGCCATAAAGAAACTGTTGTATCTCGCGACTAAGTATTTTCTTTTCAAATTCCATTTTGTATTTCTTTTTGTTTATGATTATTTACTTATTTGAATGTAACCTTGCTGAACGCCGGCTTATCTATTGAGCAGAAGTCTTTATCCAGGTATTTATAGTATCCTGTGATGCCAATCATCGCCGCATTGTCCGTTGTATAGCTGAACTTCGGAATATAGATAGTCCAGCCAAAACGCTTCGCATGATCGTGGAAAGCATTACGCAGTCCGTTGTTGGCAGACACACCGCCCGCAACAGCAACATGCTTGATGCCAGTCTGCTTCACAGCAAGACGCAGTTTCTTCATCAATATGTTTACGATAGTATGCTCAAGACTCGCTGCGAGATCATTCTTGTGATGTTCAATGAAGTCGGGATCGTCCTGAACCCACTTGCGCAGACTGTACAGGAACGATGTCTTCAAGCCACTGAAACTATAGTCCAAGCCCGGTATGTGCGGTTCGGAGAACTTGTACGCAAGCGGATTGCCCTGACGCGCCAAGCGGTCGATGATAGGACCGCCTGGATAGCCCAAGCCCATCACCTTCGAACACTTGTCGATAGCCTCTCCTGCTGCGTCATCAATAGTCTGACCGAGCACCTCCATATCGTTGTAGGCGTTCACCTTTACAATCTGCGAGTTGCCACCCGACACGAGCAGACAGAGGAACGGGAACGGCGGCGTAGTGTCCTCCGGCTTCTCCTTTATGAAGTGAGCCAGCACGTGACCCTGCAAGTGGTTTACGTCGATCATCGGTATGCCCAGACTGCGCGCAAAGCCCTTTGTGAAGCTCACGCCCACGAGCAGCGATCCCATTAGTCCTGGTCCGCGTGTGAAAGCCACAGCCGATAGTTGCTCCTTCGTGATGCCGGCACGCTTCAGCGCAGCATCCACCACTGGCACGATATTCTGCTGATGAGCACGCGACGCAAGCTCGGGCACCACACCACCATATTCGCGGTGTACATCCTGAGAAGCCGTTACGTTGCTCAGCAATATGTTGTCGTTGAGCACTGCTGCGCTTGTGTCGTCGCAGCTGCTCTCTATACCTAATATATACATCTTCTTAATTATTAATTTTTAATTGTTAATTATTAATTATCTTATTGTTCTAATTATTAATTATCGTGGCGCAAGCCAATTAATAATTAAAAATTAATAATTAATAATTCAACAAACATTAATGTGTCAATATCTCCACGCCGTGCTCAGTCATCACGAAGGTGTGCTCCCACTGTGCGCTCGGCTTCTCGTCGCCCGAGATAACCTCCCAGCCATACTCGTCGTCAGCATCAATGAACACCTTCCACGTACCCATGTTGACCATAGGCTCGATGGTGAACACCATGCCCGGCACAAGCAGCATACCCGTACCCTTGTGTCCGTAGTGCATCACGTCGGGCTTCTCGTGGAACTTCAATCCAACGCCATGACCGCATAGGTCGCGCACGATGCCGTAGTGATACTTGTCGGCGTGCTTCTGGATAGCGTGACCGATGTCGCCCACGAAGCTGTAAGGCTTAGCTGCCTCCATACCAATCTCCAGACACTCCTTAGCCACACGCACCAGCTGCTCCTTCTCGGGTGTTGTCTTACCGATGATGAACATGCGCGAAGCGTCGGCATAGTAGCCGTCGAGTATGGTTGTGAAGTCAACATTCACGATGTCGCCCTCCTGCAGAACATCCTCTTCCTTCGGAATGCCGTGGCACACCACCTCGTTGATACTTGTGCAGACACTCTTCGGGAAGCCCTCGTAGTTGAGACAAGCCGGCACAGCGCCATGTGCTGTACAGTAGTCGTAGCATATCTGGTCGATCTCTAGAGTGTTCATGCCAGCATGAATATGCTTAGCCACCTCGTCGAGCACACCGGTGTTCACCACACCGCTGCGGCGTATGCCTTCTATCTGTTCAGGAGTCTTGATAAGGTCGCGCGACGGCACCTCCTTACCCTTGTTCTCCCAATACATTACTCTTTTGTCAAGTTCTGTCGGCTCCTGTCCAGGAAGACAGTGCCAAACTCTTTTCTTCTTGAATACCATAATAATTATATTAAAGCCCCAACCACGTGGGAAGTATTTTTATTCTAACGAATTAAGTTTACTCAAACAAATTGAGTTTATTCTTGCGAGCCTCATCGAGCGACGAGAGTTTCTGCTGATGTGCAGCATACTCCTTGCGCAGACGCGCATAGCGTTCGTCCAGTTCGGCTTTGAACTTTTTGCGGTCGGCGGCGTTCATCAGTCGCTGCGCCACAAGCGGGTTCTGCGCCGCATCCTTCACCCACACCACGATGCCGCTGTACACGGGCGCAATCTTCAGCGCCACGTGCATCTCGGAGGTAGTAGCGCCACCCACCATAATAGGCAGGTCGAGCCCTGCGTGCTCCATCTCTGTAGCCACGTTCACCATCTCCTCCAGACTCGGCGTGATGAGTCCGCTCAATCCAATCATGTCCACGTTCTCCGCCACCGCCTTCTTCACAATCTGCTCAGCCGGCACCATCACCCCGAGGTCAATCACCTCGTAGTTGTTGCACGACATAACCACATCTACGATGTTCTTGCCGATGTCATGCACGTCACCCTTCACGGTAGCCATGAGCACCTTTCCGGCTGTCGTTGTGCCTTCCTTCTTGTCAGCCTCGATGTACGGCTGCAGAATAGCCACCGCCTTCTTCATAGTGCGCGCCGTCTTCACGACCTGCGGCAGGAACATCTTGCCACAACCGAAGAGTTCGCCCACCTTGTTCATGCCCGCCATGAGCGGACCCTCTATTATGTCCACCGCCTTCGGATACACCGTAAGTGCCTCCTGCAGGTCATCCTCCATATAGTCGGCCACGCCTTTCACGAGAGCCGTAGACAAGCGCTCAGCCACATCAGCTTTGCGCCATTCGGGCTGGGCAGCCGAAGCTGTTGCCACGCCCGCAGCCGCACCGTTCTTCAGTGCCTCCTGCTGCAGCTTTATCTTCTCTGCGAGATCAACAAGACGCTCCGAAGCGTCGGGGCGTCGATTGAGCACCACGTCCTCAAGAATCTCGAGCTGGTCGGCAGGAATGTCGCCATAAGCCACCTTCGTAGCCGGATTGACGATGCCGAAGTCCATGCCCTTGCCTATGGCGTGATAGAGGAACACGGCGTGCATCGCCTCGCGTATGTAGTTGTTGCCGCGGAACGAGAACGAGAGGTTGCTCACACCGCCGCTGATATGCGCTCCGGGCAGGTTCGTGCGAATCCACTCCGTAGCGCGTATGAAGTCGAGCGCATAGTTGTCGTGCTCGCTCATGCCGGTAGCTATGGCAAGCACGTTAGGGTCGAAGATGATGTCGAGCGGATTCATGCCCACCTTCTCCGTGAGCAGACGATATGCACGCTCGGCTATCTCGATGCGTCGCTCATATGTGGTAGCCTGTCCCTTCTCGTCGAAGCACATCACCACGACCGCGGCACCGTAGCGCATCACGTCGCGGGCATGACTGAGGAACACCTCCTCGCCTTCCTTCAGCGAGATAGAGTTGACTATCGCCTTGCCCTGCACACATTGCAGTCCGGCGGTGATTACGTCCCACTTTGACGAGTCGATCATCACCGGCACCTTCGCTATGTCGGGCTCCGAGGCTATTATATTAAGGAACGTGCGCATCTCCTCGCGTGCGTCGAGCAGACCGTCGTCCATATTTATGTCTATGACCAAGGCTCCGTCAGCCACCTGTTTGCGTGCTATGCTGACAGCCTCGTCGTAATTCTTTTCGTTTATAAGGCGCAGAAACTTGCGCGAGCCTGCCACGTTGCAACGCTCGCCTACGTTGACGAAGCGTATGTCGGGCGTAACGTCGAGCAGCTCCAGTCCGCTGAGCCACATAGTCTGCGACTTCGGTTGCGGCGTGTGCGGCTGCTTGCCTTCTACAATCTTTGCATACTCGGCTATGAACTTCTCGGTTGTGCCGCAGCAGCCACCGATTATGTTCACCAGTCCCTCGTCTACGTACTCCTGCATCTGCGGAGCCATCGACTCTGCTGTCTCGTCGTATTCGCCCATACTGTTGGGCAGACCGGCGTTGGGATATGCACTAATATAATAAGGTGACTTTCGCGCCAATTCCTTCAGGAACGGCTTCATCTGTGGTGCACCGAACGAGCAGTTGAGTCCGATAGAGAAGAGCGGATAGCTGCTCACACTTGCCAGCACAGCCTCAAGGGTCTGTCCGCTGAGCGTTCTGCCTGCGAGGTCGCTCACGGTGATGCTGAGCATTATGGGCAGGGTCTTGCCACTTCTGCGCTCAGCCTCCATCGTTGCGTCGATGGCAGCCTTGGCGTTGAGCGTGTCGAACACCGTCTCTATGAGAATGATGTCCGCCCCACCCTCCACGAGTGCCTCTATCTGTTCGAGATACACGTCGTAGAGCGTAAGGTAGTCGATTTCGCGTGCAGCCGGATTGCTCACGTCGGGGCTCATTGAGCAGGTCTTGTTCGTAGGACCCACCGAGCCTGCCACGAAGCGCGGGCGTTCGTCGGTAGCGAACTCGTCGGCAGCCTTGCGTGCGAGCCGTGCTCCGGCAAAAGCCATCTCGCGTGCTGCTTCCTCCAAGTGGTAGTCGGCTTGCGAAATGCGCTGCGAGCTGAACGTGTTCGTGGTGATTATGTCGGCACCTGCCTCAAGATACTTGCGGTGGATATCGCTCACCACGTCTGGGCGCGTGATGTTAAGCATATCGTTGTTGCCCTTCATCAGTCCTGGTGTCTTGCGGTAGCGATAGCCACGGAAGTCCTCCTCGGTCAGCGCGTATTGCTGTATCATGGTGCCCATCGCACCATCGAGTATCATTATCCTGTCTTTAACGACTTCGTTTAAAGTCTTCTTCATCTATTTCGTGTGTGTGTTTAATAGCGTTTCATCGCGCGATCCATCTCACGACGGTCTTCCTTCTCCTTCAGAGTCTGACGCTTGTCGTACTCCTTCTTACCGCGACAGAGCGCGATGTCCACCTTGGCGCGTCCGTGTTCGTCGATGAACACGAGTATGGGCACAATGGTGAAGCCGGGCTGCTTGGTAGCCGCCTCGAGTTTGGATATCTCGCGACGCGTGAGCAGCAACTTGCGATCGCGACGCGCCTCGTGATTGCTGAACGAGCCATAGAAATAGGGCGAAACGTTCATGCCTTTCACCCACACCTCGCCGTTGTTTATATAACAGAAAGTGTCAACCAGACTCGCCTTTCCGAGTCTGATTGACTTAATCTCGGTGCCCGTAAGCACTATACCGGCGGTGTATGTCTCCACAAAGAAGTATTCGAACGAAGCCTTCTTGTTGCGGATGCTCACCGGACTTTTCTTTCTAATGAGTTCCTGTTCCTTGTTCATAATTGTCTTGAAGCCGAAAGCCGCAGGTGTAGCTGATAATTGCAAAACATCCTGCACCGCCGACTCTACTCTCTTTTTTTATTCCTCAATAACGACGAACTCCTCTATGTGTTCGTCTACATAACGGACTACAGCCTCTGTCCAGTTCTCCTCGTTCTCCACGAACTCGTCGTCGTAGTCGTCGAACTCGGGAAACTGCTCGAACATAGCCATGAACTCGTCGTCGCTGCACTCGCGCTGTATCTTTGCGCCGTACTCCTTGTAGAGTTTGCGCACAGCGAAGAGCATCTTCGCGAGGTCGCGCAAGCCCCAGTCGCGCAGCACCTTCGCAAACGGATTGTCGAAGATAAATCCGCCGTAGCCGTTGTATATCAGCTGCACAAATCCACCGTCCATAACCTCCTCGTGCAGGATGTCATAAGCCAACAACGTAATTTGCGCCACACTCAGCTGCTGCATATTTTCAGCATTGAGCTCGCCGCCAATAGCCTCCTTCGTAGCGTTGATGAACACGCCGAGGAAAGCATCCATATCTTGCATCGCCGCTTCACGCAAAGCAGCGTCTTTTACTTTCACTTCTATCATAATGATGCAAAGTTAGTGCAAATCGAACACAATACAAAATAAATGCATTTATTTCTTTATTAACGACACTACTTTCTGCCTTACGTATTCCACAGACAGGCACAACACAAACACCGCAACAACCACCGCAACGCAATAAGGCAGAAACCAACAGCTGTTGACATAGTTCAACGGACGCACCACCCCGTCCCACAACAACGGACGCAGATATACGTTGTCGTGTATCAGGTACACAGCCATGATGTACGGACTGCAGCCTACCGCAAGGCGCGAAACGCTGTTCGGCACGCTCCACCTGCCACTTGCAAACACAAGGAAGAAGCATACCGAACTAAGCAGTGGTACACTATTGTTTGCCAACGCCCTGATATTCAGCAGCGTATCAGCATCGCCAAACACTCCCAACTGACCCACATAACTGTTAAGCGTAAAGAACAGACATATCGAAAGATAGCCCACGAGATAGGCTACATGGTCGAAGCGGAACGCAGGCAGAGGAAACTTCTTCAGATAGCCGCCCAACGTGAAGAGCGAGAGGCAGAACACCACGGACATACCACCGCTGAAGATGCCTCCATACCCCCAACTGCCTTCAGCAAAGTTGAGCAGCAGCAGAACCAGCAACAGTCCCTGATACTCCTTCTTCGCCAGCGCGTCGAGTGCCTTCGACACAAACGGCGACAGCAAGAGCACCACAATATAGTTGGACATAAACCAGTACTTGCGGCTATGTATAGGCATCAGCTGCTCAATCAGTTGCGAGACGGAGAAATCGAGCGCACCCATAGCGCAAAGCACGGCATAGACGGACAAGGTGTAGAACACTATCGTACGCCATAGCTTCCACGACTTGCTGACGGCATACGACAACGCTCTGGGCTTCACAAGAAAGTAGCCGGTTATCATAAAATATATGTTTGTGGCTATATTGCACGCATACCCTAAGAACTGCACCATCACAAAATTCATCCGTCCTACTGCGCTGTCAGCAAACGGAACACCCGTCGACTCCTGCAAACCGACATGGTGCATACCGTGATATATGAGATGACCGCAGATAATCATCAGCATCGCTACTACTCTCAGCGTGTCTATCCGTGCGTTTCTTGCTTTCATGTTTTGCCTATATTGAGAGAATATACAAATAGTTTATAATATACTATTATACAAAATTCGCCAAAATAGTTGAGATACGCAAACAAAGCATAATAAAATTGCGCCAAAGAACGCTGTATTACACATAATTGTATAAATTTGCACACATCAACAAACTAATTCACACTTAGCACAGAATGAAAAAATGGCACTTATGGCTGGCGGCGTCAATCGGACTCGTGGTGATTGCCGGAATGATGATAAGAGAGTTCGACCTTGACGCCCTGAGCAAGATACACCTGTCCCCGCAATTCTTCTTAGGCGTAGGCATCGCCGTACTGCTTTTCGCCATCCAGAACCTTATGTACACGCTGCGCTTCCGCTACCTCAGCCAGCGCAAGCTCTCGCTCTCGCAGAGCTTCCGCATCAACGTGCTCTGCGAGTTCACCTCCGCCGTAACCCCATCCGCAGTAGGCGGCAGCGGACTGGCGTTCGTGTATCTCAACCGCGAGGGCATGACGATGGGCAGAAGCATCTTCACCATGTTCGCAGCCCTGCTTGCCGACGAAGCCTTCCTCGCCATCAGCTGCTGCGTGCTCTACTTATGCGTGCCCTCCGAGCTGCTTTTCTGCACAGCAAGCGACACGGGCGCCATTGTGTCGAGCGAATGGCTGAAGGGCGGCATACACGTCGTCTTCCTCATAAGCACACTCATCGTAACCGCATGGACAGCCATACTGTACGTGCTGCTGCTCCACCGACCGCAGATACTCGGTTGGGTGCTAAAAGCGTGCTGCAAGATACCGGGTCTGCGCAGGTTCCGTCCGAAAATAGAGCGGTTCTCCAACGATATGACCTTAGCCTCGCAGGAGGCAAAGCTCGAAGGCAGCCGCTTCTGGCTGCGTCTCATGGGCTACACCTCCATAGCATGGCTCGCCCGCTTCGCCATCGTAGCCGCCATACTCTTCGCCTTCCAATGCCAGGGCGACATGCTCATAGCCTGGTGCCGGCAATGGGTGATGTGGATGATTTCTATACTCAGTCCCACACCCGGCGGCAGCGGCGTAGCCGAACTGATGTTCCGCCTCTATTACGCCGACTATCTGCCCGACGCCTCGGTAGCCATCCTCGCAGCAATGCTCTGGAGAGCCATCTTCTACTACCCGTTCCTCATAATGGGCACCGTTGTGCTGCCCAAGTGGATAGGAAAGAGACTGTAGAAGCTGCACTTCCGATGTATTCCGCCCCACACTTTTTCATCGTGCACCGAACGCCACCCGATTGGACGGCGGACGCAATCTGATCGGACACCGAACGCAATCCGATCGGACACCGAACGCGATACGACGACTTAAGTGCAGAGATTGCAGGGCACAAGTGCTGATTTTTACATTTATTTTTCGTAACTTTGTAGTCAAACAACAGCATTATGACAACAAAAGAGATAGACGAAAAGTCGCTACATAACGCCCACCGCCTCTTCGAGTCGGGCGACATAGACAACATCCCCGTAGGCACAGCAGCAGGTCTTCAGCAGATACATCGCTATCTGTTTGAAGGTCTGTACCCATTCGCCGGCACCATTCGCGAGAAGAACATCGCCAAAGGAGGCTTTCGCTTTGCCAACTCGCTCTATCTACAAGCCGCCCTCTCAGCCGTCGAAAAGATGCCTGAAGACACCTTCGAACACATCATCGAGAAGTACGTGGAGATGAATGTCTGCCACCCTTTCATGGAGGGCAACGGACGCGCTACACGCATCTGGCTCGACATGATGCTGAAGCGTGCACTCGGCAAAGTGGTCAACTGGCAGTTCGTTGACAAAGACCAATACCTCTCTGCCATGGAACGCTCCCCTATCAATGACCTCGAAATACGCTTCCTGCTCAGTCAGAACCTAACCGCTGACACCGAGAACAGAGAAGTGACTATCAAGGGCATTGAACAGAGCTATTACTATGAGGGGTATGAGAAGTGAGACGCGCAGAAATCTAAGACTAAAAATTTATTTTGAACAAAATATTATAAACATACATGACACGACTAGAAGAATTATATAACTCTATAGAAACATTGAGGAAACTTGGTGTACCTATTAACAAAGAACAACTTGAAACTGTTGACAAGTTTGAAGAAGACCTTATAACAGAGGAAATTCTTCCTGCCATCAGTAAATCAGTAGCTCCAATACTTAACAATTTAAGACGTAACCTAACCTTAGTCATTGATTATGACCCAGAAAAAGGCATCACAGTTAACACTACACGCGAACACGTTATCGTGAAAGAACGTGCTGCCAAAAGATATGATTTGCCATCAATACCACGCATAAAATATTCTCTGGTCGCAGAACAAGACATTGATTTATTACCTAAAGGTGCTATTGAAATATTAATGCATAAAGATCTCGATTGGTCTTTATTCAATCATGGTTTAACAATACCTCAGGTGTTTCATTATTCAGTTAGTGAGGCATATGGTAAAACTCTTAGAGAAACCGACAATGTCGATATTGAAGTCATAATAGACGGCATGGAATACAAAGCTCGTTTGTATTCACTCAGGCGCAATAATGGCGCAAGAGTGATGCAGCTTTTGTGGACTCCAAATTCTCCAATTGCTCATAAGTTACAATCAATGTTACCAGAACAATTTGAGTACATGAAGGACAGAAGAGAACATATCGACATTCGTCATTAACATGTAAAATTGCCCATTGAGATGCAACGAGAATTCTTCTTATGCAAAACAGCTATAAATGGAACATACTTACTGCATCTTAATGGAGATTATACACCAAAAATTGACAAAAGTAATGTTCAACAAGAAGATACTATAGAGGAGGATGCTCCCATCGTGTGCAGCAAAAAATGTTCGTCATTCGTATTTGACGTAATGAAATACTTCGAAGAACAATATGGCTTGGAATCTATAATTCCATATCTATCAAAGAAAAAACTATGGGGAATAAAGAAACAAGACGAATTCTCTTTAGCAGGATTCTTTTTCCATGGAACGACGGAAGAACTAAAACAAAGAAACAATGCAAGTAGCTATACAAATGGCAACCCATACAAAAGATGGTTTGAAGAGCCTTTTAAGGTTGGCGATGACACTGTTTATTTAAGTAACCAATGGAGGGACGATGACAAAAATGGCTTGTCTATTAACAGCTTTGAGAAAATGATTCAAACTTGCTTTGATGAAGAATATTGTATAGAACGAGACTCTTCTAATGGATATGAGCTAAAAGTAAACTAAAGAATTGTTCAGAATGGACAAACGAATCACAGAACAACCATCGCACTACGACCATCTTGAGCAGATGAGCGTAGAGCAGCTGACGGCGGACATAAACAACGAGAATATGACGGTGCCGGCGACTATAGGAAAAGCGCTGCCGGCAATAAACACACTTATTGAAACGGTGGAGCGCAAACTGAAGAATGGCGGACGATTGTTTTACGTGGGATGCGGCACGGGCGGACGACTGGCTACACTCGACACCATCGAGGTGCAGAACACGTACGGCACAGACGGAACGCAGATACAAGCCGTGTTCCCAGGCGGCATCGGCTGTCTGACGCAGACACGCGAGTCAAGAGAGGACGACACCGAGAACAGTTGGCAGCAACTTCTCGACAAGCGCATCTCTACCGACGACATCGTGGTGGGCGTATCGGCAAGTGGCACTACGCCCTTCGTGCTCGCAGCGCTCCGCCACTGCCGCGCCGTGGGCATAACGACAGGATGCATCGTGAACAACCCCGACTCGCCCATCGCCGCCGAAGCCGACTATCCGGTAGAGGTGATAACCGGACCGGAGTTCGTGACGGGAAGCACGCGCATGAAGGCTGGCACATCGCAGAAGCTCATATTCGACATGATAAGCACCACGGTGCAGATACGTCTCGGACGTGTCGAGGGCAACAAGATGGTGAACGCCAAACTAATGAACACCAAGCTGATTGACCGCGCCGTGAGGATTTTCATGGAGCGCAACCCGCAATACACCGACTACGAGGAGGCGAAGACTATCGTACTGAAAGCAGGCAGCGTGAAGAAAGCGGAAGAGCAAAAGCGTTGAACAATCGTTGATGCCTTTACTCGTCTAAAGCGAACTCTGCGACAAGAGGCAGATGGTCGCTGAAACCATCGCGCCACCGCGGACCGAGATAGTTGCGGCGTGGCTGCACACCGCCATACTTCTCATCCTCAACAAGCAGAAAACGAGCATCGTGAACACGACATGAACGTACGTCAGGCATCATGCTCGTGCTTACAAGAATGTGGTCGAGGCTACGCCACTCGCCACGATATTTGTATGTGGCTCGTGCGCCATTCTGCCCAACAGCCTTTGCCGACACGTCGGTGAAACCAGTGGAACAAACCATGCGTACGCTCTCCGACGTAGTGTAATCGTTAAAGTCGCCAGCTACTATTATCTTCGCATCTGCTGAAATTGCTCGCACAGAGTCGGCTATGGCGCATATCTTCTCCGCCACCACACGGCGGAACGGACGCGAGTGTTGCTCGCCACCACGACGACTCGGCAAGTGGGCAACGATGACGTGCAGCGTATCGCCCGAAATGATCAAGCCTGAAGCATACAGAAGGTCGCGTGTTGGCGACATTCCCCTTATGGGCGCAATGCGCACCGCCCTACTGTTTATCAACCGAAACGAGAACGGCGAGTACATCAAAGCCACGTCTATGCCGCGCTCGTCGGGCGAATGGGTAACGACATACTCATAGCGCGCAGTGCGCAGAAGCGAACGCTTCGTAAGGTCGCGCATAACAGAGTCGTTCTCCACCTCGCACAACGCCACCATATCGGGCAGATGCCAGTTGGCAACCGCCTCTTCTGATATAGAATCGTCCTGCTCCGCAAGAGTTTCCACCTCACCATTACGTTCACCGCACGACACGATGGTCTGCCCCACGCGGTTCAGCTTGCGCCAATAGCGGAAGAGAGTCCAGTGGTACGACCCGTCGGGCAGAAACTCAACGTCGTTCTTCAGCGAGTCGTGCTGACAGTCGAAGAGGTTCTCGCAGTTGAACTGCACGAACGTGAAGAGCGAAACTAACAATGCGGACAAGAACATAAGCCTAACTCTTTAATGCCCTCATGGCGTTCAACACGGCGAGCACCGTAACACCCACATCGGCGAATACAGCCATCCACATCGTGCCCAAGCCGAAGGTTGCAAGCAGCAGTATCGCCACCTTAACGCCGATGGCAAACCAAACGTTCTGACGAGCGATGCCTATCGTGCGGCGTGCGATAGCCACGGCAAGGGCAATCTTCGACGGTTTGTCGTCCATCAGTACCACGTCGGCAGCCTCTATAGCTGCATCGCTACCCAAAGCACCCATAGCAATGCCTATGTCGGCACGCTTCAGCACGGGCGCATCGTTGATGCCGTCGCCGACGAACGCAAGCGTAGCGTCCGCTTTCTTCTCGTTCAGCAGACGTTCTACCTGCGAAACCTTATCCGTAGGCAGCAAGCCTGCGTGATATTCTTCAATGCCTACACGCTCGGCTACATCCTTAGCAACCTCATCGCGGTCGCCCGTAAGCATAACGGTGCGCTCAACGCCTACCTTAAGCAATGCGCTGACAGCCTCTATGGAGTCGTCCTTTATATGATCGTTGATGACGATATGTCCGACATACTTGCCGTCTACAGCCACATGTATGATAGTGCCTACACGATGGCAGTTGTGCCACGCGGCGCCTACCGTCTCCATCATCTTTTCGTTGCCAACACAGACGATTCGACCACCTACATTGGCACGCACGCCCTGACCAGCCACTTCCTCAATGTCGGTTATCTTGCAGCCGTCGTGAGCCTCCTGCGGGAAAGCGTCGCGTAGGGCGGCCCCGATAGGATGCGTAGAGAAGTGCTCTACATGCGCAGCCAGGTGAAGCAGTTCGTGAGCATCGAACTCCGTTGGATGCACCGCCTCTACGGCAAACTCGCCGTATGTGAGTGTGCCGGTCTTGTCGAACACCACAACGCCGAGCTTAGCCAACGCATCCATGTAGTTGCTGCCCTTGACGAGTATTCCGCGGCGCGACGCACCACCCAATCCGCCAAAGAACGTGAGTGGCACGCTGATGACCAGTGCGCACGGACACGAAACGACGAGGAAGATGAGCGCTCGATGCAACCATACGGCGAACGAATCGACGAAACTACCCGATGCGAACAACGGCGGAACGATGGCAAGTAGCAGGGCTGCAAAGACGACAATCGGGGTGTAGACGTGCGCAAAGCGAGCAATGAACGACTCGCTGTGCGACTTATGTGCGTCAGCACTCTCCACCAGACTGATTATCTTCGACACGGTGCTCTCGCCGAAGCTCTTTGTGGTCTGCACGCGGAGCACACCGGTAAGATTCACACAGCCCGATACAATCTCATCGTCCTTCGCAACATCACGCGGCACCGACTCGCCGGTGAGCGCAATGGTGTTGAGCGACGACTCGCCTTCGACGACGCGTCCGTCCAGCGCCACCTTTTCGCCAGGCTTTATCACTATTGTCTCGCCAACCTGCACATCAGACGGCGACACAACGATGAGTTCGCCGCCGCGCTCTACGGTAGCGGTATCGGGACGTATATCCATAAGGTGGGATATGCTGTCGCGACTTTTACCCTCGGCATAGCCTTCAAACAGTTCGCCTATCTGGAAGAATAGCATCACGAAGACTGCTTCGGGAAACTCGGTCTCTGCACCTGGCAGGAAACCGATGCAGAGCGCACCGATGGTGGCAACGGACATAAGGAAATGCTCGTTGAACATGTCGCCACGGACGATGCCCTCAAATGCTTCCTTCAGCGTATCTTGACCGATAAGAAGATAAGGCACGAGGTAAACCAGCAACAACTGCCACGTAGGCAGACCGCAATACTTCTCTACAACTACTGCGCCGATAAGCAGCAACGTAATAAGAACGATAAGCAGCAGTGTGCGTTTACTGCCACCATGCTCATGGTGGTGGTGATGATGTCCATGCTCGTGATGCTCATGCTCATGATGATGCTCGTTACAATGCCCACAACCGCAGTCGTGGGTATGATGATTGTGTTCCTGTTCCATTTTACTTGTATTTTAAAACATGTCTACTTATATTTTTTGAACACTGCAAAGGTATGGCGTTAAATGTGCAACTGGGTTGCAAAAACAAGCAAGCTAATTTTGTATTGCGCCTTATTTGCAGTAACTTTGCAGCAAAAATAAAAGGAATGTCAACAAACAACAAGATAGTGTACCGCGCCATCGCGCTCGACCTCGATGGCACACTCACCAACAACAAGAAAGAGGTTACGCCTGCTACACGCAAGGCGTTGCTTACCGCACAAGAGAATGGAGCCAACATCATATTGGCTTCGGGCAGACCTACATTCGGCATAGAACCCGTAGCCGAAAGTCTCGAACTCGCAACACGCGGCGGATATATTCTCTCGTACAACGGCGGAAAGATTATCGACTGGCGCACGAAGGAGGAGATTTACTCGCAGCACCTGCCAAACAACATGATACCTACGCTTTACAACTACGCCAAGGAGCATGGCTATGCGCTGCTCGGCTACGTCGGAAAGGAGATTATAACAGAGTCGGCTGACGATATATACGTGGCTGAAGAGTCGCGCATCAATAAGATGCCGATACGCAAGGTGGACAATCTGCTTGCAGATCTGGAACCAAACCCGACAAAGTTGCTTATGACCGCCGAACCTACTGTTGCTATGGAGGCGGAGAAGGAACTACTGGCTCTCGTGGGCGACCGCATGGATGTGTACCGATCTGCACCGTTCTTCGTCGAACTGGTGCCGAAAGGCATCGACAAGGCGCAGTCGCTGCTACGCCTGCTGGCAAAGCTCAATCTCACTCCGCAGGATATGATTGCCTTCGGCGACGGATACAACGACCTCTCAATGCTGCATCTGGCTGGCATGGGCGTGGCTATGAGCAACGCAGCACCCGAAGTGCGCAGCGAAGCCGACTATGTGACGCTCTCAAACGAGGAGGACGGTGTGGCTGTGGCTATAAACAAACTGTGCTATAACAACGACTAAAGCATCACCATCATATACAAGAAAATGAAGATAGATACAACTACATATAAGGAAATTAACCGCCCGATGTACATCATCGAGGAAGCGCGTCTGCGCAACAATCTGCGCATAATCAGCAACGTAGCAAAGAGAGCTGACGTGGAGATTATCCTTGCATTCAAGGCTTACGCACTGTGGAAGACATTCCCGATATTCAGAGAGTACATCAGTTCGACAACAGCAAGCTCGCTGTCGGAAGCACGCTTGGCTTTCGACAAGTTCGGCAGCAAGGCACACACCTTCTCGCCTGCATATACCGACTACGAGATTGAGGAGATTGCAGCCTGCTCAAGTCATCTTACGTTCAACTCGCTCACACAATACGAACGCTTGCACGAAACGGCACGCAAGCAGAACCCGGAAATCAGCTTCGGACTACGCATCAATCCTGAGTATTCGGAGATTGAGACCGACATATACAACCCTTGCGCGCCGGGCACACGCTTCGGAGTGAGCGCAGACAAACTGCCTAAGCAACTACCTGAGGAGATAGATGGGTTCCACTGCCACTGCCATTGCGAGAACGGTTCGGACGTATTCGTGCGCACACTCGCACATATCGAGGAGAAATTCGCAGGATGGTTCAAGCAGATAAAGTGGATAAACTTCGGTGGCGGTCATCTGATGACACGCAAGGACTACGACATCGAACTGCTCGTGAACACACTCCGCGAATTCCACAACCGCTATCCATGGCTAAAGGTAATAATGGAGCCGGGCAGCGCGTTCGGTTGGCAGACGGGCCCACTGGTAGCTCAAGTCGTAGACGTGGTAGAAGACAAGGGCATAAAGACCGCCATTCTTAACGTAAGCTTCTCGTGCCACATGCCCGATTGTCTCGAAATGCCCTATCACCCTGCCGTGAGAGGAGCCCAAACTATAGAAGAAGATATCGACTACTCTGTACCTTATATATATAGATTAGGAGCGAATAGTTGTCTGTCGGGCGATTTCATGTCGGCATGGCAGTTCGACCACGAGCTGCAAATTGGTGAAAATATCGTTTTCGAGGACATGAATCACTACACAACCGTTAAAACAACCATGTTCAACGGCATCTCACACCCCACTCTGGCAATGGTTCGTGAGAATACCAACGAACTCGAAATACTACGCGAATACAGTCCAAAAGACTATATAAAGCGTATGGACTAATAACAAAACGCACTTTTCAACTAAAAAAACGCATTTTTACTGCTTTTTTTATTGAAAAGTTTTGGTGGTTAAGAAAAAAGTGCTACCTTTGCAACCGCAAATCAGAAATGCTTCTTTTGCAAGCATTTCCAATGCGGCAATAGCTCAGTTGGTAGAGCACAACCTTGCCAAGGTTGGGGTCGCGGGTTCAAGTCCCGTTTGCCGCTCCACTCTTTCTAAGTTAAGAAAGGGTTTTAAAAGATAAAAGTTATAGTAATATATAACCTTTTATAAAGTTTTTGTTGGAGAGGTGGCGGAATTGGTAGACGCGCTACT
>NZ_JH379471.1:49944-50201 GCF_000235885.1 Leyella stercorea DSM 18206 | reverse complement strand
GGGGTCGCGGGTTCAAGTCCCGTTTGCCGCTCAAACTTAGGAAATATACTTTCCAAAGCGCGAGTAGCCCAGGTGGCGGAATTGGTAGACGCGCACGTTTCAGGTGCGTGTGTTTAACGACGTGCAGGTTCGAGTCCTGTTCTGGGCACTACATAAAAGATACATATTACACGGAGAGGTGGCGGAATTGGTAGACGCGCTACTTTGAGGGGGTAGTGACAATTGTGTCGTGGGAGTTCGAGTCTCCTCCTCTTCAC
>NZ_JH379471.1:27017-49880 GCF_000235885.1 Leyella stercorea DSM 18206 | reverse complement strand
GGTCGCGGGTTCAAGTCCCGTTTGCCGCTCTTCTATCCTTATATTTTAAGAATGTTATTTTTGAAAAACAAAAAACACGACATTAATGAATTTATATCTCCGATATTTTGACAAAGAGACATTGGTATATAATGTTGAAGAAGCATTAGACTTTTTGCGCTCTATACCAGAAATAGGTATGACACCTAATCTCGAAGCTGATGTACGCGATTACGCAAATAGCGAAGTGTACTATCCTAAAAGATATAAAATCCGTCCACGCGTTTATTTTATCATAATCAAGACAACTGCTGCTACAATGCTCGACTTCAAGCAAAAGAAAGCATTGCACTCTGCACCACAGAATAGTCCTGCTGCAGAAAAACACGAAATGGTGGCAACTGTCACAACAAAGCTCAACGAGGAACGTCCTGGTTGGTACGAAGGCGAACTCGACTTCAAGCGTGTTGTTCTTGTGCCTACAACTGGCAAGCACGAGTACCGCGACACTCACTTCGTTGTGAGATGCAAGGCGAACTCTGGTCAGGACTGCTACAACAGAATGGTCGATCACCTGCGCGGACGCGTTGATAGCCGTTCACAATTCCCTTCTGCAAAGGGAAAGAACTTCCACTACAAATATCTTGGTATGTGGAAATAGGGCTACGCTGATTAATATTGCAAACAAAGAATAAAAGAATATAGAGAAACAAGATAAAGGGTGTCTGTTTGTATAGAGCAGAACACCCTTATTTGCTTTAAACGGAACAATACTACTATGAACAAAGTAATGCTTATAGGAAATGTCGGAAAAGACCCCGATGTGAAATACTACGATGCCGACCAGGCTGTAGCGCAGTTTCCACTTGCTACAACAGAACGTGGCTATCAACTACAAAACGGCACACGTGTGCCCGATCGCACCGATTGGCATAACATAGTAATGTGGGGAAATCTTGCAAAGATAGCAGAGAGATACGTACACAAAGGCGACAGACTCTACGTAGAAGGCAAGATACGTTACCGTTATTACGACGACAAAAAAGGTCAGCGACGCTTCATCACCGAGGTGTATGCCGACAACATGGAACTCCTCACACCACGCCCTACTACAAATAGTGCAACCGAAACAGCCACTACTACATCATCGTCAAACACAACAATGGCGACAAGCGATGATGAAGACAAATTGCCATTCTAAACAATAAAAACGAACAAACAACAACGCTTTGGAAACTTATATCAATCTTATACACGAGTCGTTGGCAGACGTTTACTTCGTCCCTCCAACAATGGGTGTCATCATAGCTGCTATACTGACAATTGTACTCATGGGACTCTCTGCATTCGCAAGTGGCTCAGAGATTGCATTTTTCAGTCTCTCACCATCAGACATGGCTGAGGTGAACGAAGCCAAGACTGCAAGCGATCGTAACATTAAGTTGCTGCGTGAAGACAGCGAACGCACACTCGCCACGATACTCATCACAAACAACTTCGTGAATGTGACGATTATCATGCTCTGCAACTACATTTTCTCTCACCTCATACACTTCGGCGAGAAAGCATATTGGTTGCAATTTCTGTCGCTCACCGTACTCTTAACCTTCCTTCTGTTACTCTTTGGCGAGATTATGCCAAAAGTGTACAGTCGTCAAAACCCGTTGGGATTCTGTCGTAAGTTTGTAGGTGGCATCATGGTATTCCGTAAGTTGTTTTGGTTTATGGAGAACATACTGCTGCGTAGTGGCATATTAGCAGAGAAGGTGGTACAAAAGGAAAGCCATGTACTCAGTGTTGACGATTTGGAACAGGCTCTTGAGTTGACCGATAAGGAGGATATTAAGGACGAACAGAGTATGTTGAAGGGTATTATACGCTTCAGCGACGAGACAGCTAAGGAGGTGATGACAAGTCGTCAGGACATCGTAGCACTCGATATTCACTCCAACTATCAAGATGTACTGAAGAGCATAGTGGAGAATAACTATAGTCGCATTCCTATCTATCAGGACAATGCCGACAATATTCGTGGCATTCTCTACATTAAGGATCTCCTGCCTCACCTCTCAAAGCCTGCCAACTTTCGCTGGCAAAGCCTCATCCGCCCACCCTACTTCGTACCAGAGACGAAGAAGATTGACGACTTGATGCGCGAGTTTCAAGAGAATAAGATACACATTGCTATCGTTGTGGACGAGTTTGGTGGCACAAGCGGACTCGTAACTCTTGAAGATATCCTCGAAGAAATCGTAGGAGAGATTAACGACGAATACGACGAAGAGAACAAGTACTACTCAAAGCTCAACTACAACACGTATCTGTTTGAAGGCAAAACTTTGCTCACTGACTTCTGCAAGATTTTAAACATCGATGACGAAGAGTTTGCAGACGTTGAGGGCGACGCTGATACACTCGCAGGATTGCTGCTCGAAATAAAGGGCGACTTTCTATCTATCCACGAAAAGATCGACTACAAGAACTATACGTTCGAGATTGTAGGCATTGAGGAACGCCGTATAAGCAAGATAAAGGTTGTGATACACGAGCTGAAGAACAACACAACAGATAAAGAGAAGTAGAAACTATGCCATTAGTATTCATAAAGAATATAGACAACGACACACGGCTCGGGCTGTGGAAGATTGCGGACGAACTTCATACAGATGAGGTTTGTCCGCAAATGGTATGTAACGAACTAAAACAGAAGTGCGCAAGAAGACAGACAGAAACCGTAGCTGTATATGCTCTACTCCATGCCATAACAGGCAGAACCGACCTCATTATAGGTCACAATGCAGACGGTAAGCCTACGATTGATGGCTACAACATCAGCATCAGCCACACCATAGGCTATGCAAGCATCATAATATCGAAGAGAAAGAACGTAGCTGTTGATATTGAATATCGCAACAATCGCGTGTTCAGAATCGTTGACAAATTTCTTACGAAGCAGGAACAAGATATGCTGAAGGAATTGATAAAGACGAGCAATCCATCATCACCTCAAACAAATATAGCATCGCAGACAGACTGTTACGATACACAAACAGCGTTATTGCTCTGCTGGTGTGCAAAGGAAACTCTATATAAGTACTTCTCAGAAGAGAAACTGATATTTAACGAAATGCAAACCAAACTGAAGACAATATCATCGGAGGGTTCGTTTGAAAACTTCAATCTTAAACGAGGCACACTGAAAGACATAATGTATATGCAGAACGAAAAATTCGTCCTCACCTACACATTATAATAAAATCAAAGAAATAAAAAACGTGTATGACATAACTGCCATACACGTTTTTTATTTTTGATAATCATAGTAATACCAATAAGTATTGCCAAACATACGCCGTAGTGCATTCTTCTTATCGTGTTCGTTGTCGAACTTACGCTCCAAGAGCTGATAGTCCTCATAGTCAGTTGCTCCTACATTATCCTTATATATTATAGCAGGCGCAGTGTGCGTATGCATATACAGCGTAAGTGCCTCACGATAATGGCGTGGCAACGTTACCGAGTCGTTCACCTCATAATACTTCTTTAAGTCAGCAACGAAAGCATCCAGATTGCGATCTAACAGATGCGCACACAACACATAGTCGGCCATTGGTTTGTTGACACGATTAATGCGACGCTGGAAATTAATATACTGACGTGCATTCATTGTCTGCTTGTAGCGTCCTCCGAGATATACGTAAAGCTGGTACTCGGGATAAAGCTCGAACTTGATATCCTTACCGTTTGGAAGCATTGCGTCAACACCCACAACCGGATAATCGAACATGTGTTCAGCAAGTTCTCCTTTTTTAGCCAGTGCATACGTGGCAAGCATAGAGATATTGCGGTCGCTCACATCGTATCGACGCAAAGTCTTTAAGGCTGCGTCATAATCGCCATCAAGAAGACATTGCTCAGCATGAATACGTGCATGAAAATACTTATCGTCGTTGCTGACAAAACAGATTGTGAGCATCAGTATGGTCAAAATCAGAAGATTTAACCATAACTCTCTTATTGGATTGCTCCAAACTCGTGGCAGCGAATCGAGCACACCGCTATTGTTCACCCCAAATACAATCAAGAAAAAAACAACTATCAGCACTGGCGCAATATATCGCCACACACCAAACGCGAGCGTTCCGCAATCGGGAGACACCCCAATATTGGTAAGCATTATCAGACAAAGAGCGGAAGGTACGAACGTCAGTGCCCATGCCAACCGTTTCCGTTGTAATATTCTAACAACACCAATTTGTATGAGCAACACAACAAGCGTTATCAGGACAGCCCCCACAAAATGGTTGTAGTGGGTCTGTCCTTGTGATAATACGTGCTGCATCACCGTAAGCAAATCGGCTTGATAGCAGTAAAGATAGTAAAAGCAGAATAGTGTGAACACAAACGTACACATCACGCGTGTCAACAATCCTTGATTTTTCATTAACCCTCTCCTCTGCCTTATTCTAATTCTTTTTCAATACAACAGCCGAACGTGCTGGGATGTACAGCTTCAGCCATTCCTTATGCTCAGATACGTAAGCTGGATCATAGTTGGTGAGATGAGTAATGCTATCGTCTGAGAGTCCGTTACCACCGAACTTCTTCGCGTCGGTGTTCAAAACCACGTCATAAGAACCTGTCGGCACGAGGAATCCGTAGTCGGTGAACGAGCGTGTCGGACTAAAGTTGAACACGAAGATGAGATCGCCACGCATGTAAGCGAGAATCTGATCGCCATCGTTGTGCCATATTTCCTGCACAGGAGTCTTCTGGAAGTTCTTCTCAAGCTTCAGTGTTTGCAGCATATCGTGATCGAAGTCACCGAGGAACTTGTAATCGAGGTCAGGATTATCCACGAGGTTCCACTGGCGGCGTGCATACTTATGGCTCCAACCATTGCCTTCGCGTGGGAAATCTATCCACTCTGGGTGTCCAAACTCGTTGCCCATGAAGTTGAGGTAGCCACCATTGATAGTAGAAGCCGTAACGAGGCGAATCATCTTATGCAGTGCGATGCCGCGATGCACGCGGTCGTTTTCGTCGCCACGACGGAAGTGCCAGTACATATCAGCGTCGATAAGTCGGAAGATTATAGTCTTATCACCAACGAGTGCCTGATCGTGACTCTCGCAGTAGCTGATAGTCTTCTCGTCCGAGCGACGATTTGTTGTCTCCCAGAAAATAGAACTTGGCTTCCATGCCTCGTCGGGAAGTTCCTTGATGGTCTTTATCCAGAAGTCAGGTATATTCATCGCCATTCGATAATCGAAGCCGTAGCCACCGTCCTTAAACTTGGCTGCAAGACCCGGCATACCACTCACCTCCTCAGCGATAGTGATAGCCTGTGGGTTAACCTCGTGGATAAGCAGGTTGGCAAGAGTGAGATAGCAGATGGCGTTATCGTCCTGATGTCCGTTAAAGTAGTCGCCGTAGTTGCAGAACGCCTCGCCTAAACCATGACTATAGTAGAGCATTGAAGTCACGCCATCAAAGCGGAAACCGTCGAAATGGAACTCCTCCATCCAGTACTTGCAGTTAGAGAGTAAGAAGTGCATCACCTCGTCCTTGCCGTAGTCGAAGCAGAGCGAGTCCCAAGCTGGGTGCTCATGGCGCTCACCGGGATAGAAATACTGATTAGGGTCGCCAGCGAGGTTGCCCAATCCCTCTGTCTCGTTCTTCACAGCGTGCGAGTGAACGATATCCATGATTACGGTGATGCCGTCCTTGTGTGCTTGGTCGATAAGTGCCTTTAGTTCCTCGGGGGTTCCGAAACGCGAAGAAGCGGCGAAGAACGAACTTACGTGATAGCCGAACGATCCGTAGTAAGGATGTTCCTGAATAGCCATTATCTGTATGCAGTTGTAGCCGTCTGCCTTAACTCGTGGCAGCACGTTCTCGCGGAACTCGTTATATGTGCCAACCTTCTCAGCATCCTGCGACATACCTATATGACACTCGTAGATGAGCAGTGGCGACTTGTTCGGTTTGAACGTCTTCTTCTTCCATTCGTATGGCTCTGGGTTCCACACCTGCGCCGAGAAAATCTTTGTCTCCTCATCCTGCACCACACGTGTTGCCCATGCAGGGATGCGTTCGCCCATGCCACCATTCCAATAAACGTGCATCTTGAAAAGGTCACCGTGTTTCATTGCCTTTGTTGGCAGTTTAAGTTCCCAGTTACCTGCCTCATCAATGCGTTTAGCCTTATATTTATCGTTTTCCTCCCAATTATTGAAGTCGCCCACGAGATAGATAGCTGTAGCGTTTGGTGCCCACTCACGGAAGACCCAACCGCGTGTTGTCTTATGCAAGCCGTAATATTTATGTCCGTTGGCAAAATCTGTCAACTTCGTTTTTCCATTGTTGGTCAATACATTCAATTTCCACAAGGCATGGTCATGTCTGCCACGTATAGCATCCTCATAAGGCTGTAGATAGGCATCATTCTTCACAAGTCCGATGTGTTTTACAGCCGGTTTTTTAGCCACCTTTGTGCTTTTTGTTTTTGTTGCCATAGTTGAGTGATTTATTGTATTTTAAGATAATCCATGTATTTGTTATAATCAGCGATATGCACCATTACTTGTCAACGTATCGTCGTCCATGTTCATAGTGTCCGCGTGCTGTCACCTTTCCGTTGCGATCTTTCTCTACGAAATTGCCGTCTCGATTATCGTTAGCGTAGGTTCCTTCAAACCTTATGCCGTCTTTTGTCTCCTCGATGGCAGCTCCATTACGCTTACCATTGCGATATATGCCTTTAAACTTGGCTCCATTGGCGTAGTGTATTATCACCTGTCCGTCCATCATTCCGTTTTTGAAGGTTCCTTCGTACACATCGCCATTGCGCTTTGTCAGCTTGCCATGTCCATTCTGATTGTTCTTCTTCCACTGACCTACATAGATGTCACCATTCTTCCATGCGAATGTTCCCTGACCATCCTTGTCACCTTCGAGGAAGTGTCCTGTGTACTTGTCTCCATTCTTGTAGCGGAATATGCCCATACCGGTGCGTTCGCCCTGGACATAGTCGCCTTCGTACACGTCACCGTTCTGAAAGCGGTAGATACCTTTACCGTTCTGTATGTCATTAAGCCATTCGCCCGTGTACACATCTCCATCAGCGTATTTGTTTACGCCTTTTCCTGAACGTTGGTTGTTGAGCCACATACCATCGTATGTTGTGCCGTCGCCCCAAGCAAAGAATCCCTTACCCGACTTCTGGTCGTCTTTCCAGTTGCCTTCGTAATAGGCACCACCAGCAAAGGTGTACTTGCCCTTGCCTTGACGCTTGTCCTGCTGCCAATAGCCATCGTACTTATCACCATTGTAGTAGTACATTACACCATGACCTTGCTGATAGTCGCGATACCACATACCGACATACTTGTTGTTATTTATAAACCAAAATGTACCGTATCCGTGCTGCTGATCCTGAAACCATTCGCCGTCGTATTTCTCACCATCAGAAAAGGTGTAAATGCCTTCACCCTGACGCTTACCTTTCACGTACTCGCCTTCGTAGGTATCGCCGTTCTCGAACAGAGCAGAGCCTTTTCCGTGGGGTTTTCCTGCTTGCAACTGTCCTTTATACTGTGCGCCATCATGCGTGACACATGAGCCAAGCGTAATCTTTTGGGCGTTCGCAGCAAACGACAACGAACAAGCAAGAATAGATGCAAATATATATTTCTTCACTTTTATGCTTATAATATTAGTAATTAACGCCAAAATTATCAAATAAATATGAGAATACAAAATGAATTAAGACTTTTTCACCCGAGTTTGTAAAAAAGGAGGGTGTGCATTCAATGTTTGCGTAGAAACATTGAATGCACACCCTCCAGATAGTTTAATTTCTCAACTGAGTAACCTCTGACTATTTAGAAGCCGTAGTTGAAGCCGAGCGAAATAAATTCCTTCATCTGCATATAGCCATGCTTGCCACGCTTTGCTCCGTCGTCGAAGCGCGGATAGATAAATATGTTGCTCGATATGTATTTGTTAAAGATGAACGTTACGGTGTTCTCCCACTCCACCAGCACACGCTTATATGAGGTGTATCCGTATAGACGTGTCTTCCACGAAATGTTATTAGCAATATTCCAAGCCAAGTCGAGCGTCACCTCCGAACCGAAGTCGTACTTCGTATGCTTGCCTTCATCCACACTGAAGCGCGATGCCATCTTGCTGTCCTTGATATATGTAAGGTTATAAGCAATTGGAGCCAAGTGAATAGAACCTGTCAGTTTACCTTTCAGCGCGTCTACGCTGTAGTCCATACCAAGAGAGGGATTAATGTAGAGCGGTGAGAGGAAGTTGGAGTAAACAGTGTGGTCGTTGCTCTTCAAACCACGCATAAACTGTGTGCTTGCAATAAGCTGGAAGGTGTAATACCAACGCTTCGTTGCCTGCAAGCCCACCTTGCCGGTGTAGCGAATGAGGTCTTCCGAAGCACGCACAGTGTGCAGTGTATCGCCCTTCGAGTTCTGCAGACCGAGGCGCAACTCCAGCTTGTTCTCCCAACGGAAACGCTGTTTGTTGTTGTAGTTAGCTTGTAGCGTGACAGTTCCGAGCATAGAATAGTTGCTTTCGCCGCCCTTGTACCAGTTATCCGAAACGTAGTTCTGGAACAACTGCAACGAGTAGTTACCACTTAGCTTCCAGAAGTTCGGCTTTGCCACGAAGATATCCACCGGCGCTTCTATGTCGGCATCATCAGCCTTAGCCACTACCTTATGGGCGAGTTCCGTCTCTGGCGTAACGCTCTCAGGATACGGGTTTACCACTGGGCCTACAAGGTCAAGCTGCCTCTGTGTGTTGCGCACCAAGTCTGGACGATTAAGGTATATATTAGCGAGCGTACGATCCTGTTCGTCACCATTCTTCTCCAATGCAAACATATTCTCTGACACTCCATGATAGAATGTGAGCGGTGCGAACAGACGATAATACTTGCCATCGTTAGTGTTTGCCTCCACCACAGTCGAATCAATATTCGCCTTAGTCACCTTGAGCGAATCCATATACTGCTTCACCAATGCGGGGAGGGTATCTGTATTATGAACTCTTGTACTGCGCAAACGCGACTGAGCATCCATTGGCAGTGCGAAAACCGTAGACACTGCGAGCAAGAACAATTTCAATTTCATGTATCGGTTTGTTGTTAATATTACGATATTTATAAAGATGGTGCAAAGGTAAGAATAATAATTTAAAAACTTTGTGCATTTCGCTTTTTTATACTAACTTTGCATCTTGTATTGTTGGATAATTTAGAATTTAATTCTTAACAAATAATATCACCGTGGCTGAAACAAAGTACATATTTGTGACTGGCGGCGTTGTGTCTTCGCTTGGTAAAGGCATCATTTCGGCGTCAATCGGTAAACTCTTGCAGGCAAGAGGTTACAACATCACTATCCAAAAATTTGACCCTTACATTAACATCGACCCTGGAACACTCAACCCCTACGAGCACGGAGAGTGCTACGTCACCGTTGACGGCATGGAAACCGACCTCGACCTCGGTCACTACGAACGCTTTACAGGCATACAGACCACTAAAGCCAACTCGCTGACCACAGGACGCATCTACAAGGCGGTTATAGACAAGGAGCGTCGTGGCGACTATCTGGGCAAGACTATCCAGGTTGTGCCGCACATAACCGACGAGATCAAGCGCAACGTGAAGCTGCTCGGACAGAAGTATCATTACGACTTCGTGATAACCGAGATAGGCGGCACTATCGGCGACATTGAGAGTGCACCATTCATGGAGGCAATCAGACAGATGAAATGGGAGATGGGCAAGAACGCCATCAACGTTCATCTTACATACGTGCCCTACTTGAAGGCTGCCGGCGAGCTGAAGACAAAGCCAACACAGCACTCCGTGAAGGAACTGCAGAGCGTGGGCATACAGCCCGACATCCTCATCCTACGCACCGAGAAGCACCTCGAAGAGGGTATTCTGAAGAAGGTGGCAAGCTTCTGCAACGTCGACCTCGACTGCGTGATACAGAGCGAAGACCTGCCAAGCATCTATGAGGTGCCTGTAAACATGCAGAACCAGGGCCTCGACACAGCAATACTACGCAAGATGGACGTACCCGTCGGCGAGACTCCGTCGCTGGGTCCGTGGCGATCGTTCCTCGAGCGTCGCAAGAACGCCACGCAGACCGTCAACATCGGCCTTGTGGGCAAGTACGACCTGCAGGACGCATACAAGTCGATACGCGAGAGTCTCTCTCACGCCGGCACCTACAACGACCATAAGGTGAACATCTCGTTCGTCAACTCAGAGTTCCTCACCGAGGAGAACGTAGCCGAAAAGCTCGCCGGTCTCGACGGCGTGATGATATGCCCGGGCTTCGGACAGCGTGGCATCGAGGGAAAAATTGTGGCAGCTCACTACACTCGCACGCACAACATACCCACATTCGGCATTTGCCTCGGTATGCAGATGATGGTTATCGAATTCGCACGCAACGTGCTCGGTTATGCCGACGCCAACAGTCGCGAGATGGATGAGAAGACTCCACACAATGTCATCGACATCATGGAGGAACAGAAGAACATCACGAACATGGGTGGCACAATGCGTCTCGGTGCATACGAGTGCGTGCTGCGTCAGAATTCGCGCGTGTTCAGTATATATAAAAAGGAGCACATACAGGAGCGCCACCGCCACCGCTACGAGTTCAACAACGACTTTCAAAAGGAGTTCGAACGCAGCGGAATGCAGTGCGTGGGACGCAACCCTGAGAGCGACCTCGTGGAGATCGTAGAGATTCCGGGCCTCAAGTGGTACATCGGAACGCAGTTCCACCCCGAGTACCAGAGTACAGTACTCCATCCGCACCCACTCTTTGTCGACTTCGTGAAGACTGCTATAGAGAACAAGGCTGCGGCAGAGAAGAAATAATATTAATCAAATAACAATTTTAAAAGTGAACAAAAACAACATCATCGGTGCCGTGCTTATGGCTGCGGTCTTCATCGGATACAGTATCTACAGCCAGCCCTCTGCTGAGGAGAAAGCGGCTACAGCACGTCAGGATTCGATAGAGAACGTGGCTCGCAAGAACGCCGAAAATGCTGCAAAACTGGCAGCTCAACAGAAGATTGCCCAAGCCCAAGCGGCTGCTGAGGCTGACACAACTGCGCTTTTCCATTCCGCACTCAAAGGCAAAGCCACAAACGTGGTACTGAAGAACAACAGTGTAGAGCTTACTCTTAACACCAAGGGTGGCGTAGTGTCAAAGGCGGTTATCAAGAACTTCACCGACTACAATGATAACAGTAACGTGACGCTCTTCGACAGCTCTTCGCAGAGCCTCAACTTCGCACTGGCTGCCAAGGAGGTAAACATCAACACTGCCGACCTCTACTTCACACCGTCTAACCAGACCGATTCTACTGTCACGATGACCGCTACAGCCGGTGACGGCAAGGAGCTCGTCATCAACTATGTGCTCGGCAGCGACTATATGCTGCACGCCAAGCTACAGACCGTAGGCATGGCTAACGATTTCGCACCGTCTGCAAGCCAGATGGACGTACAGTGGAAAGAGATGTGCCGTCAGCAGGAACGCGGCTTCACATTCGAGAACCGCTACGCTTCGCTCACCTATCACAAGGTGGACGGCGGCACCGACTATTTGTCAGAGGCCAAGAGCATCACCGACGAGAACATCGAGAAGAAGATCGACTGGGTGGCTTTCAAGAACCAGTTCTTCTCGGCTGTGATGATCGCCAAGAACAACTTCGCCGAGAACTCGCTTATGACAAGCGTGCCGCAGGAGAAGGGCTCGGGCAACCTCAAGCAGTACGAGGCAAAGATGAAGACATTCTTCGACCCGAGCGGAAAGACTCCGTCTGAGTTCGACTTCTACTTCGGTCCGAACGACTTCCGCTTGCTGAAGCGCGTCGAGGCTGAGTCTACATTCGGCAAGGACCTCGAGATGCAGCGCCTCGTCTACCTCGGATGGCCGCTCTTCCGCATCATCAACCGCTGGTTTACTATCTATGTCTTCGACTTCCTCACCGGTCTGAACATCAACATGGGTATCGTGCTCATCCTTATCACGATGCTTCTGAAGTTCATCACCTATCCTATGGTGAAGAAGAGCTACATGTCGTCGGCAAAGATGCGTGTGCTGAAGCCGAAACTCGAAGAGGCTACCAAGCACCTCAACAAGCCTGAGGACCAGATGCAGAAACAGCAGGCAATGATGATGGAGTACTCGAAGTACGGTGTCAGTCCGATGGCGGGCTGTCTACCGATGCTCATACAGATGCCTATCTGGATTGCGATGTTCAACTTCGTACCTAACGCTATCCAGCTGCGCGGCGAGAGCTTCCTCTGGATTAACGACCTCTCTACATACGACCCCATCATCGAGTGGAACACGAACCTCTGGCTCATCGGCGACCACCTCTCGCTCACATGTATCCTTTTCTGCGTGGCCAACATCCTCTACTCGTGGATGACAATGCGCCAACAGCGCGACCAGATGGTAGGCCAGCAGGCTGAACAGATGAAGATGATGCAGTGGATGATGTTCCTCATGCCGGTTATGTTCTTCTTCATGTTCAACGACTACTCGGCAGGTCTTAACTTCTACTACTTCATCTCGCTCTTCTTCAGTGCTGCTATCATGTGGATTCTCCGCAAGACTACCAACGACGAGAAGCTCCTCGCTATCCTTGAGGCTAAGTACAAGGAGAACAAGGACAACCCGAAGAAGATGAGCGGTCTCGCTGCACGCCTCCAGGCTATGCAGGAGCAGCAGATGGAGCTGCAGCGCAAGCGCGAAGAACTCGAACGCAAGCGCAAAGGACTTTAATATTCTATAATTGAGAGTTTTTCAAATTGAGAGTTGAGAGTTGAGAATTGAGAGTTATGATATGCAACAATAATAATGTATAGTATCAATTGTAATCATTGGTAATCATAACTCTCAACTCTCAACTCTCAACTTTAATACACACCTCAACATCACAACACCTCAACATCACATAATCTTAACACCTATCACTTATGAACAAAGCTTTATCACTCGCTGTCGCAGCCACACTCAGTTGCGCCAGCCTGAACTCGGAGGCTCAGACTATGATTGGCAAGACTACCGACGTTGCAGCTATCGCTAACGGCGACCGCATGAATGCCGAGACGCTTTGGGCTATGGGACGCATCGGCGGTGCTGCTGCTTCTCCCGATGGCAAGACGGTTGTCTACCAGGTGGGCTACTACAGCGTGAAGCAGAACAAGAGCCACCAGATGCTCTACACCGTAAGCTCCGACGGCAAGAAACAGTGCGCCCTGACAACAACCGCTGCAAGCGAAACCGACGCTACATGGATTGATGGCGGCAAGCGCATCGCGTTCCTCACCGGCGGACAGCTCTGGTCGATGAACGCTGACGGCACAGACCGCCGACAACTCACCAAGTCGGAAATAGATATCGAGGGCTACATCTTCTCGCCCGACGAGAAGAAGGTTATCCTAATCAAGTCGCTCCCCTACCACGAGAGCATCAAGAAGAACCCCGACGACCTGCCTTTGGCTTCGGGCCGACTCGTCACCGACCTCAACTATCGCCACTGGGACCACTACGTGGAGACCATTGCTCACCCCTTCGTGGCTGATGTCACAGCCGACGGCATCGACGATGGTACCGACATCATCGAGGGCGAACCGTTCGAGTGTCCGATGGCTCCGTTCGGAGGTACTGAGCAGCTCGCTTGGAGCCCCGACTCTAAGTCGATTGCATACACATGCCGCAAGAAGACGGGTGTCGACTACGCCACTTCTACCGACTCTGACATCTATCTCTACGATGTACAGACCGGCAAGACAAAGAACCTCTGTAAGCCAGCCGGCTACAAGCCCATCCCCTACAACGCCACAAAAACCATGAAGACTCAGCGTCTTAACAATCAAGGCACCAACCTCAACATGGGTTACGACACCAACCCGCAGTTCTCGCCCGATGGCAAGTACGTGGCATGGCAGTCGATGAAGAACGACGGATACGAGAGCGACCGCAACCGCCTCTGTGTCTATAACCTCCTCACTGGCGAGAAGACTTACGTAGCTGAGCAGTTCGACTCTAACGTAGATGCTTTCTGCTGGGCACCCAACTCACGCAATCTCTACTTCATTGGTTGTTGGCACGCTTGTGTAAACATGTACCAAACCGACCTCAACGGTCAGGTGCGTCAGCTCACCGACGACTGGATGGACTTCGGTTCTCTTCAGATGCTCGGCAACACGGGCAAGATTCTCGCTTCGCGCCACAGTATATCGCAGGCGGACGAGCTTTACATCGTCACACCAGGCAAGGACACGAAGAAGACAAAGGTGCAGCAACTCACCTTCGAAAACAAGGCATTCTACGACCAGCTCGAGATGGGTAAGGTGCAGGAGCGCTGGGTGCAGACTACTGACGGCAAGCAGATGCAGGTTTGGGTAATCCTCCCACCTCACTTCGACCCTAACAAGAAGTATCCTACGCTGCTCTTCTGCGAGGGCGGACCGCAGAGCCCCGTAAGCCAGTTCTGGAGCTACCGTTGGAACTTCCAGATTATGGCAGCTCACGACTATATCGTCATCGCTCCTAACCGTCGCGGTCTGCCAGGCTACGGCTCTGAGTGGAACGAGGCTGTATCGGGCGACTGGACAGGTCAGTGCATGGACGACTACCTCTCGGCTATCGACGACGCTGCCAACAACCTGCCTTACGTCGACAAGGATCGTCTCGGCTGCGTTGGTGCCAGCTTCGGCGGTTTCTCGGTCTACTATCTTGCGAGTCACCATGACAAGCGCTTCAAGGCGTTCATCGCCCACGACGGAGCCTTCAACCTCGAGTCGATGTACACCGACACCGAGGAAGCATGGTTCTCCAACTGGGAGTACGACGACGCTTACTGGAACAAGGATATGACCGACCGCGCACGTCGCACCTACGAGAACTCGCCGCATAAGTTCGTCGACAAGTGGGATACGCCTATCCTCTGCATCCACGGCGAGATGGACTACCGCATCAACGCCAACCAGGGCTTCGGTGCATTCAACGCAGCACGTCTGCGCGGCATCCCAGCCGAACTTCTCATCTTCCCCGACGAAAACCACTGGGTGCTCAAACCGCAGAACGGCGTGCTCTGGCAACGCACCTTCTTCGGATGGCTCGACAAGTGGCTTAAGTAAATTATTAATTCTTAATTATTAATTATTAATTGTTGGGTGTTCCGCACTCTTTGGTATTCAATAATAGGTGTATCTAATGAATGACGCTGGTTTAAAGTTGAACGACAAGGCGATGGCTTTTGCTGTAAGGATTGTAAATCTTTACAAGTGGCTGTGCGAAGAGAAAAAGGAGTATGTGCTTAGCAAACAACTCCTACGCTCCGGCACAAGCATCGGAGCCAACATTGCCGAATCAAAATCGGCAATAAGCCGAGCCGACTTCGTTTCGAAGATATACATAGCTTCGAAAGAATGCAGAGAGACCCAATACTGGATAGAGCTTCTATACAGGACAGATTATTTAAACGAGAAACAATATCTGTCTATAAAAGAAGACTCTGAAGAGATTGGAAAATTCCTATCGTCGATAACAAAGACAATGAAACCAGGAAATAATTAGTAATTATTAATTGGTAATTGCCAGGGACGACGAAATAAAAAATTTAAAAACCAACGAAATTAATAATTAAGAATTAAAAATTAAGAATTTAAGAAGCGCAACGAAATTAATAATTAAAAATTAATAATTAATAATTTAAGAAAGCGCAACGAAATTAAAAATTAATAATTAATAATTTAAGAAATGGTTCAAAAAGTAAATCAACTATTGAACGACAAGGCATGGGCACGCTGGACAGCCCTTGTCCTTATCGCTTCCATGATGTTCTTCGGCTACATGTTCGTCGATGTAATGTCACCAATTCAGGCACTCATCGAGAAGCAGAAGGGATGGGGCCCGGACACCTTCGGTACCTATGCAGCATCCGAGTATCTCGTTAACGTCTTCGGTTTCCTCATCATCGCCGGCGTTATCCTCGACAAGATGGGCGTACGCTTCACCGGCGTGCTCTCAGCTTCGATGATGTTCATCGGCGCACTCATAAAGTTCATCGGCATCACCGACTGGTTCGCTCAGACCGCCTTTGCCGAGTGGCTCAACTCTTGGTGGGTAGACCTCCCTGCAAGCGCAAAGATGGCTTGCTTCGGCTTCATGCTCTTCGGCTGCGGCTGCGAGATGGCAGGCACAACCGTTTCCAAGGCAATCGCAAAGTGGTTCAAGGGCAAGGAGATGGCTCTCGCTATGGGTCTTGAGATGGCTATCGCACGCGTCGGCGTGTTCGCTATCTTCTCTATCTCGCCGATCATCGCCAACCACTTCGGCACAGTAGTAGCTCCGGTAGCGTTCTGCACCGTGCTCCTCCTCATCGGCCTCATCACCTTCATCGTCTTCACCTTCATGGACAAGGCACTCGACAAGCAGATGGGCGTAACTGAAGAGGCTGCCGACCCGGAGGAAGAGTTCAAGTTCAGCGACCTCGGCAAGATATTCTCTTCTCAGGTGTTCTGGATTGTGGCTCTGCTCTGCGTGCTCTACTATTCTGCCATCTTCCCATTCCAGCGCTATGGTGCCAACATGCTGCAGTGCAACCTCGACGGCATCTCTGCCGAAGCAGCCTCTAACATCTTCCGTTGGTTCCCGATTGGTGCAGCCGTAATCACTCCGTTCCTCGGCAACTTCCTCGACCGCAAGGGTAAGGGTGCAACGATGCTCATGGGCGGCGCATTGCTCCTCATCTGCTGCCACCTCGTCTTCGCCTTCGTATTGCCGGCAACAAAGAGCCCCGTCATCGCCTACTCTACCATCGTATTGCTCGGCATCTCGTTCGCTCTCGTTCCTGCCGCTCTCTGGCCAAGCGTTCCTAAGATTATCGACGAGAAGATTCTCGGCTCGGCTTACTGTCTCATCTTCTGGGTGCAGAACATCGGTCTCTGCTTCGTTCCGAAGCTCATCGGCAACCTCCTCGCTTCTACCAATGCCGACAACCCTGCGGTTATCGCAGCTAAGGCAGCCGGTGCCGAGTTCATCCCTTACGACTACACCGTGCCTTTGCTCGTCTTCGCAAGCTTCGGTGTTCTCGCCCTCCTCTTCGCCATCTATCTGAAGGCACTCGACAAGAAGAGAGGCTTCGGTCTTGAGCAGCCGAACATCAAGCAGTAAACGTGCAAGTTGTAATGGTGATGTGGTGATATGTTGATATAGATTGTCTATAAAAACAATGTACGTGAAAATATCTACCATATCTCCCAGAATCGCCGCAACAAACTCACTATTAACACAATAAAGGCTGGAAGATATCTCAGTTTTGAGGATATCTTCCAGCCTTTATTTCAGGTTCAAAGACGTATCTGCCAGCTTATTCTACTTGCAGCAACATTTTTCTGTGATCACCATGTGATAATTTTATCAACAATGTCCTGCTGCTCACTTGCTGTTCTGCGAAGATATATGCGAGTAGTCTCTATACTTTCGTGTCCCATCAAGTCTGCCAACAGAGAAATATCATTGAATCTCTCCAAGAAGTTCTTGGCGTATCTATGACGGAAAGAATGCGGATATACAACTTTTTGATTTAGGCCATATCTTACAGCAATGTTCTTCAACTGCTGCGCTATGCCACGTGTTGTTATTCTCTCGCCGAAACGATTGAGAAACAAATAGCCGCTGTCTCTATCATTCTTGCTTAACCATACCAATGTTTCCTCACGAAGCTTCTTCGGAATAAACAAGCGTCTTATCTTCCCACCCTTTGTGTAAATGTCATAATAGCCCACATTTACATGCTCTACCTTCAACTGAACAAGTTCGCTAACTCTTGCACCTGTAGCTGCAAGAAAACGCACTACAAAATACCATTCCATGTTGTTATCCCTCTTTAGCTTATTCTTCAAGAACGTATAATCAGCATTACTAATTACATTCTCCAAATAAGTGCGCTGCTGAACCTTAACAGATTTCAAGCGCAATTTAGGTTTGCGAACAAACTCCAGATACTTGTTCAAAGCCTGAATGCGAAGATTCACGGTCTTTGGCTTGAACGTCTCAATTAGATAAGCCTTGTAAAACAACAACTCTTTCTTTGTCAGTTGCGAGTGTCTTGAATTGAAATCGTTCACAGCATAAACATACGCCGAAACAGTGTTCTTTGCCATGTTCGCCTGAACAAGGAATTCTTTAAACTTTTCTACCATGATAAAATGATTTTGTTTTTGAGGACTATTCCCCATTAATATATCACGGAAAGTTGTGCGCTTAGTTCATATTATGAGAAGATACTTGCTACGGGAGAGGTGAAATGCATTGATGAAGATATACCGTTTGAAATACCACAGGGGTGGGAATGGTGTAGATTGAGAGGTGTTATTTATCCGCCCAAATATGGAACATCAAGTAAATCATTATCAAATGGAGATGTTCCTGTTTTACGAATGGGTAACATTCAAGATGGCAAAGTGGTTTATGACAAATTAGTTTTTAGCAATAATGTAGAGGATAATAGAAAATATCTACTGCAAGATGGAGACTTGTTGTTCAATAGAACAAATAGTGCTGAACTGGTCGGGAAGACAGCAATATTCAAAGGAAACAGGCATGTTATTTACGCAGGATATCTTATTTTACTTCGTCCTATAAAGACTAACTCTGAGTATCTGAATTATATTTTTTCATCGCCATATGTGCGTTCCTATTGTAAGGAAGTCAAGACTATTGGGGTTCAGCAATGTAACATTAATGCTGAAAAGGTATCTCAGCTTTTAGTTCCTATTGCCCCTTTTGAGGAGCAAATGCGGATTGTTGACAAAATTAAGGAAGTACTACCAAGTGTAGATAAATATTCTATTTCCCAATATAACCTTGATTTGCTCAACGTTTCACTATCTGAGTGTTTGAAAAAATCCATTCTGCAAGAGGCGATTCAAGGGAGACTTGTACCACAAATTACAGAAGAAGGTACAGCAAAAGAATTGCTCGAACAGATAAAAAAAGAGAAGCAAAAATTAGTGAAAGAAGGCAAGCTAAAGAAGTCTGCCTTAGCTACTTCTGTTTTCTTCCGTGGTGACGATAACAAGTATTATGAGCAAATAGGAAATACGATATCTGAAGTAGAGGCTACTTTTGAGTTTCCTAATTCTTGGTCAATATCCAGATTAAGTACAATTTGCCAACTAACAGACGGCTTAAAAACCACAGGCAAGCAATGCTTGTTAGATGCAAAATACTTGCGTGGTAAAAGTTCCGAAACGATTATAGAACAAGGCAAACTTGTCTATAAGGGTGACAATATAGTACTTGTGGACGGTGAAAACTCAGGCGAAGTTTTCACCGTACCACAAGATGGCTATATGGGTAGTACATTCAAACAGTTGTGGATAAGTTCCTCAATGTACGAACCTTATGTTTTGGCTTTCATACAGTTCTATAAAGAGACATTGCGCAACTCCAAGAAAGGTGCAGCAATTCCACACCTCAACAAGGATCTTTTATATGGTCTTATTATTGGTATTCCACCTGTGCATGAACAAGAGCGTATAATTGATAAAATCAAGCAATTAACGCAGTTGCTCAAATAGTCTTTCTATTTGAGCAACAATGCGTTGCTGCTCTTTTCGAGGAGGCAATGGAATATATAATTCTTTTAGCCGCTCTTTTCCAAGATTGTAGAAAGCAGCACCAGATTTTTTCGTTATACCTTGCATAGTCTCAATTAGAGATGGACTTTGAAGGAAATAGGCAAGTAACAAGGAATGATTAAAGTCTTGAATGTATGGGCTAATGATGAATACAAAACCGCCAGCACTAACATTATTGTAGTCTTTTTCTATTACTGCCATTTTACCAATATTCTCCAAACTTGTTACAGCAGGAGTAATGATGCAATTCTTCTTTAGAATGGTATTCGCATTGACAAACTCCTCTGACACAAAGACATCATCATCTTTGAATATATACTTATTGGGTAGAATGTTTCCACCACGCAATATTCTAATGCCTTTTTTATTTGCGTTTGCTTGCTCTTTTTTGAACGATGCACCTGTCTGTATTTCCAACAAGTCTTTGACCTTGCACCAAGTCCATGTTTCGGGTATTTGGAACGGCAAAAAGTCGTCTATACAAACTGGGCTGTTGTCTATTTGCTCATAATACTTGTTATCGTCACCACGGAAGATAACAGAATCGTTGAGGGCAGACTTCTTTAGTTTGCCCTCTTTGACGAGTTTCAGCTTCTCTGTTTTTATCTGTTCAAGCAGCTCTTGCGCTGTACCTTCTTCCGCTATTTGCGGAACGAGTCTTCCTTGTATTGCCTCTTGTAATACAGATTTTTTCAAAAACTCATTAAGTTCCACATTCATCTTATCTAAAAGTTCCTGTGACTTTGAATATTTATCAATAATCGGCATCACTAATCCTATCTTATCTACAATACGCTCTTGTTCAGATAAAGGAGGAATAGGAAATAATTTGTTTTCCAGATAACCTACGATTATACGTTGTTGGTTTGCAGTTCCTTTGAATGTCGCTTCATCAATAAAATAAGGAGACTCCAAAAAGTACAAAACGAACCAACGATTTATAGTCTCACCATAGGTACGCAATATTTTCAACTCTGTCGTTCCTGCTCCTATACCATTAGGCAAACCCTCAAAGATTGCAGATTTTCTGTTTTGGAAACAAGGGGTAATTTTTGCAAATGCAATATCATTGTCTGCAAAAGCGGTGTAGCCAGACTTTACTTCACCCCATTTCTTCTCGTAATATCTAAATTCAGAGCCATATCCTGCGGAAATTGCTTCCATAGGAATAAATGCTGCGGATGTATTGTCTTCAGCAACTACCTTTGGATTTATTTGGAAAAGGGATGAAACTCTACACCATTCCCACCCCTGCGGTATCTCAAACGGTATCTCCTCGTCGATGCATTTCACTTCTCCTGTGGCAAGTATCTTCTCATAATATGAATTGTCCTCACCACGGTAAATGATAGAAGCGTTCTTGTCGCGCTTGATTTTCTTCTCTTTTATCAAGCGTTCCTTCTCTTGACGAATCTTTTCAAACAATACGCTTGCAGGTTCGTCATTAGGGTCTTGCGGTACAAGCTTGCCCTGTATCGCCCATTGCAATATGCTGTTCTTTAATTGCTTTCCGTTCATCTTAAATGCCGTTTAGAAATTATCATCCTCATCTGTAATTTCGTAATCTTCACCTTTTATTCCTAAATCTCCATCACTCATAGCGTTTGCAATATCAATCTTCAACTCTTCGTCATAGTCCTCCCCTTTCATAAAGAAAGTCATTATGCGAAGTAGCAAATCTTGATCAATGTTTGAGGCTGCGACATGATATACGATTGACTCCATCTGACGCATAAAGATTGTTGCTTGCCAAACATATGAGTTCTTGTAAAGAAAATATGCTCCAAGTGTCAAAGCTATACGTTTGTTGCCGTCATTGAAGTAATGACCAGAACAAAACTTAAATACCAAATAAGATAGCTTGTCGGAAAAATCGGGATAGTACATATCATTTTGTACAAAGTCGAGAGTAGCAAGGATGCCACCTTCATCTCTTACTCCATCAAAGCCGCCTTCACTTGCGTCTATCATCTTATTATAGACATTTAAAGCTTCTTCGTAACTGATATATTTTACTTCATTACTCATTGTCAGCTTGCTTTAATCGTTTCAAGACATCCTTGTTATCTTCAAGAATTCTGTCAAAATCTATTGACTGGTCTCCAATAAAACGTTCAAATTCTTCTGGTGTTACCGCTCTGAGGTATTCGGCTATATTGCCATGATAGGCATCACGAAAGCTATAATCACGTGAAGCCATCTTGATACGAGCATCATTAAGATAAGGCTTTTGCATCGGATGCTCTGCCAAGTCGTCAACAATTTGTTTTACCTCGTCCATTGATAACAATCTACCTCCATTTTCCTTGTATTGGTGCTGTATAACAGCACCAATACCATTCTCAAATGAAGATATGACAAGCAACACTTCGGCATAGAGTGTATGGCGCACATTGTCCTTTGAGTCAAGAGAAAGAACCTTTCTGTATTCTTTGGCATTTTCCTTGAACACAGCTTCGTATATCCAATCAGTTACTTGTGCATACTTATAGGTTTTGTGTCCACCCACACATTGGCTCATTGCGGATGTTAGGTTCTTCCGATAGTTCTCTTCAGTGATAGCTGCTGGAATATAGTTCACATCACGGCGATTGATATATTTTGTTCCGCCACCTGTTTTCTCATTTATCGTAGCTATCACAAGATCCAAAATGGCACTACGCAAAGCCTTCGCTTTTTCACTCTCCGTAAGCAACATTCCGATATTAAGGAATGAACGGAAATTAAACAAGCCGAGTTGGGTAGTTTTGCTCCCGACATTGATGACGGGAGCAAATTGTAACTTTAAGTCTTTCAGGCGTTTACCTTTACATAAGACATATCCATTGTCAGATAATTCAGAACCGAAATTCTCAAGATATCTTTCAATTGTTCTTTCTTCAACTTCATAGAAATCGGCCACCATTTTTTTTGTAAAACGGTATTCTCCATCGAACATCATACCAGTAATGTCCAATGTCTTTTGTATCTTTTCTATTGCGAAACGGTTGTTCAACACGTTTAGCCTTTCTATCTTTGATATGGTTAAATCCTTCATTGTATTACTCTTCAATATTTATTTCTATTCCCAAGATACGCTGTATCTCAGCCAATGTCTTGTCTATCTCATGGTCAAGAGCCTTGCGCTTCTTGAAATAGTCGGCAAGCAGTTCGGCAGG
>NZ_JH379471.1:0-27007 GCF_000235885.1 Leyella stercorea DSM 18206 | reverse complement strand
AAATAGTCGGCAAGCAGTTCGGCAGGAGGCAGAATTTCTTCCTCTTCTTTTGGGAACTTACACTGATCAAGATTGCAATCCATATCAAGAAGTTGCTGGGCGGTAAAGCAACGAGACTTCTCGTCGTTGTTTTCCGCATCTACTATTTCCTGGCGATTATTCCACCATTCAACAATAGGCTGACAATGCTCAGCTCTCATTGGCTTGGTCTTTGAGAAGTGCTTGTAGCCATCCGGCATATCAAGACGATAGAACCAGATGTCCTTGGTGCAGAATCCTTCTTCTGCTCCCTCTGCCTTCTCATTGTTAAAGAAGAGAATATTGGTGGCAATGCTGGTATATGGAGCAAAGATGCTACCAGGCAAACGAATGATAGTATGAAGATTGAACTCGCGAAGCAGTTTCTCTTTGATGGCAAGCTTTGCATTATCAGCGCCAAAAAGGAAACCGTCTGGCAGGATAACGGCTGCACGACCATTCGCTGCAAGACGATACATGATAAGAACCATGAAGAGATCTGCCGTTTCGCTTGAACTCAAATCAGACGGGAAGTGCTGTTTGATATCGTTCTTCTCGCTTCCGCCATAAGGAGGATTCATAAGAACAACATCAAATTTATCTTCGTCCGTATAGTTGAGCACGTCGCATGTCAAAGAGTTGTCGTGCATGACTTTAGGAGAATCGATGTCGTGCAAGAGCATATTGGTAACGCACAGCATATAAGGGAACTGTTTCTTCTCTATTCCATAGATAGAATCAGCATATTCCTCTTTGTCTTCTGCTGTCTGCACCTTCTTATCAAGGGCTTTCAACCAACTTGCAAGGAAGCCACCCGTACCGCAGGCAAAGTCAGCCATCTTTTCACCGACTTTCGGACTGACGATTTCTGCCATGAAGTCTGTCAAAGCTCGCGGTGTATAGAACTCGCCTGCTGAACCCGCCGACTGCATTTCCTTCAATATTGATTCGTAGATATCTCCGAAAGCATGGCTCTCTTCATAATCTCCGAGGTCAAGCTGGTCGATAACGTTAATGACTTGACGCAGAAGTACGCCATCCTTCATATACTGGTTGGCATCCTGGAATGTGGTGCGAACTATGGCACTACGCATCGGTGTTGAAGGTGTAACCTCCAGTGCTTTGAGAGTTGGGAATATCGTATCATTCACATATTTCAAGAGGTTGTCGCCTGTCAGCGCTTCGCCATCGCCATTGTCTTTAGCCCAGTTGCGCCAACGACACTCTTCAGGAATGAACGAAACGTAATTGTCCTCATCGAACTCCCAATCGTTTTCCTTCTCGTCATATACTTTAAGAAACAACATCCATGCTATCTGCTCAATGCGCTGTGCATCTCCATTGATACCAGCATCGTTGCGCATGATGTTGCGTATGCTCTTTACAAAGTTGTTAAGTGCCATATTTTATTTTATGCTATGCTATTGTTATATATTAAGTTTTCAAGTTCCTTTACCGCAGAGAAATACTGCTTGTTACCGCCAAACAGTTTGGCTATGTTTGCAGGAGATCCCATTTGGCGGAATGGGTCGAGTTTTAATACCATTCTGTTCTCCAACTGTGATATGCCATCATTGGCATACTTGTCAAGCAGTGCTTCGAGCACCTTTCTTGCTTCTGCTCCATATCTGTTGAACACGTCACGCTTTTTCACGTTTTCTGCTCGTTCCTTTCTTGTTAAAGGTTTCTTGCCATAAGCAATGTGGCAGATAAAGTCAAAGTCGTCAACATTCTCCATGTTTCTTTCTATCTTCAGAGCCTGAAGATCGATTCCGCTTTCACGCATCAGGTCGGTTATTTCCGCTTTCTTTTCTGCCGCATTCCAATGGTTTATGAAGTCATCAAGATTTACGTAAGTATCGTTGATATTCTTCCGAGTATAGTCTGTTATGCTTTCTGTTCGCAGAAGTTTTCCGTTAGCGTCATACACTGACACTACCTTGTTTATTACCTCCACCCTACAACCATCTTTATCAACTATAGGCTTTGGATTTGGACGCGGTTTGGGGTCCGGCTCATGAATTATTGTCGGGTCGTCTTTGTATTCAGGATAAGGCTTTGGCTTCTGTTTGCTATAGCTTTCATCAACCTCTATAGGACCATCCCAATCAGGATCGGCAAAAAGTCGTGTGATGTTACGGAAGTCCATTATGGTGAAATGGGTCTTTCCGTCCTTCTCTCTGATTCTTGTACCACGACCGACAATCTGCTTGAACTCGGTCATCGAGTTGATTCGCTGGTCAAGCACTATGAGTTTCACCATCTTGCAGTCTACTCCTGTAGACAGAAGTTTGCTGGTTGTTGCGATGACGGGGTATTTGGATGCAACAGAGATGAAATAATCAAGCTTTGACTGTCCGTACGGATCACTTCCTGTGATACGCACCACGTAGTCAGGATTCTTTCTGCACATATCAGAGTTTTCGTTTACAAGAGCAGTACGCATTCTGTCTGCATGCTCCTCGTCTGCACAGAAAACAATGGTCTTTGCCATGCGATCCGTATTCTTCAGATAGCAGGTTATTTCGTGTGCCACTTCTCTTATACGGTCTTCTATAACGATGTTATAATCGTAGTCCGTATTGTTATAGATGCGGTCTTCTATAAGATTGCCATTGATGTCTTTCTGCCCTTTCGTAGGTCTCCACTCGTCACCAATGTTCGTTGTTATGTTTACTACTTTGAACGGAGCAAGGTAACCGTCTTCGATACCTTCCTTTAAACTATAGGTGTATATTGGTTCGTCAAAATAAGTAATGCTCGACTGGTATTTAGTCTCCTTAGGCGTTGCTGTCATACCGAGCTGGATAGCACCATCAAAGTAATCGAGTATTTCTCGCCAGTTGCTATCGTCCTTGGCGCTGCCTCTATGACACTCGTCCACAATAACCATATCAAAGAACTCTGGTTTAAAGAGCTCTTTGTATTGCTGCTTGCCGCCTTGACCTATAAGTTGCTGATAAAGCGCAAAGTAAACTTCGTAAGCTGTGTTTCCCGGTCCCTTATCTTTCTGATAGCTTACCTTGTGAATAGTCTTGTCCAGAGGCTTGAAGTCCTGCTGAATAGACTGGTCTACAAGAATATTTCTATCTGCCAAGTAAAGAACTTTCTTTACCAAACCAGCTTTGAGAAGACGATATACAATCTGGAAAGCCGTGTATGTCTTGCCCGTACCCGTTGCCATTACAAGCAAGAGACGCTTCTTGCCCTGCGCCACAGAGTTGACCGTTCTATTTACGGCATTGCGCTGATAGTAACGTGGCGGAAATATGTCCCAACCCGTACAGAAAGGCTGGTCGATAACCTTCATTTGGTTATCAGACAAGCCGGCACCGCCGTTGCTTTCAGAGATGAAACGTGCATATAAATCCTCCTTCGTAGGAAATTGGTCCATTGAGAAATAACGTTCTTTGCCCGTAAGGAAGTCGTATTCCTGATAACCCATACCGTTCGAACTGAAAGCAAAAGGAACATCCATCATCTGTGCATATTCTTTTGCCTGCTGCAGTCCATGAGCTACTGCATGGCTTGCGTCTTTAGCCTCCACTATGGCAATCGGTGTTGCACGATTGTAGTAGAGCACATAGTCAGCATATTTTGCTTTTCCACGTGACACCAAATTACCCCTAAGGTTAATCTTGCCATCAGTAAGTTTAACCTTAGTTTCCATAGTTATATTATCAACAGACCATCCCTTATCAACAATGGACGGAGTGATATAACGCAGTTTTATATCTTCTTCAGACAATTGTAGTATATCAATCATAAGCAACTTCCGATAAGTATATATTATAGGAACATGTTACAAAGATACTAATTAAAACCGACAAACCACATTCTTCTATTTCAAAAGAATAAAAAAAGCCTTAGATTGTTGTTCTAACCAGTCTTTCTACTACCCTCTCCACAGATACACCGGCGCATTGCTTGCGCCGTCTTTCTGCAGCACGCCGGTGGCGGTGAGATGCTGCAACCATTTCTTTGCTGCGCTCTCGCGCAAGCCTGCCACGCGCTGCAGGATGCGACGGGTGAGGCAGGTGTGGGTGGTGAAATAGTGGCGGAGGAGCGAGAGGAGCTGCTCCTCCGTGTACTGGCGCGAACGTGAGGAGAAGGCGGCACGCTCGAAGCTGACACCGCTGCCCACCTCGCTGAGCAACGAGCGCTCGGGACGGAAACGGATGTTGCGTAGACGGATATAGTCGGCGCGCATCTTGTCGTCGGGGAGGTCGTCGGGGAGGTCGTCGGGAGCGTCGAGACCTACGGAGAGCGAGAAATAGCCCACGCCGGGGATATGGAAGCGTGAGCCGCTGGCAAGTGCTCGCGCCATATGGTCGCGCAGGGCACTGAACGCCGCACGCACGTCGGCTTTCGTGAGCGAGCAGCTTGCCTGGATGTCGTCCTCAAGTGCATGGTCCGACTGCGGTTCGTGCGCAAATAGGTGTACATACTTCTGTTCCTTTCCCTCGCCCTTGGCATTCTTGATGCCATGAATTTCGTACTTGATACTCATAGTTGTGTTTTTCGTTTAGATTATCATTAATGTGTTTCTGCGTCCAAAGTTACAACATTGCGCAAGCGATTGCAAGTATCGGGTAGAAAAAGTTGTGCTGTAGTGTTCTTTTTCCTCAACTTCTATTGCATGAAAGTAGTACATTTACGACTTAAAACATCATCAAAAGTCATCGTGCTCCGAACGCAATCCGATCGGACGGCGAACGCAATCTGATCGGGTGGCGGACGGAAACTGATCGGGTGGCGTACGCCGTCCGGTGTCTGAACATAATGTTTGGCACGACTTAAGCAGCACTTTTAGACTCTTTTCACAAAACTTTTACAAACAGAAATGCAGGGGTCTTAGGGATAATCTGTATCTTTGCATCAATAATATACAAGCTATGAAACACAACAGAATCGCGATGATGGCGTTCATCCTCATACAGTTGTTCGCCGGAGCAAGCCAACTGAAGGCGCAGTTCAGAATCGTAGACGAGCAGGACGGCAAGCCGGTAAGCGGAGCGTACGTCTTCAGCAGCAAGGGCACGCTGCTATGTATAAGCGATGCCGACGGAAATGTGAAGCTGCAGGAAGGTATGGTGACGATCAGCAACCTCGCCTACGAACCGCTGACGGTTGACGCTGCGAAAGAGAAGGGCACGGTCTGCATGAAGCCGAAGGCATACACGCTGCCGGAAGTGGCGGTGGGCAAAGCAGAATATGTGAAGCTGAGCGGTGCCTTCAGGGACATCTGCCGTAACAACGGCAAGACGATTCTATATCGTGAGGGACTCGCCGACTTCTACATAAACATAAAGACGGGCAAGGCTAAGCGACGCGTGCGTGCTTGCCGACAGTACGAACTGCCTACGCTGCGCCGACTCTTCAACTTCAACATCGCCATACTGGGAGAGGCGCGCTCGTTCGACATCTCGCGCATCCGCTTCATAAGATGCGACTCGGTGAGTGGCACAAGTGGCGACTCCACATTCTACAAGTCGCACTATAGGGGGACATCTGTCGACAGCGCAATCATCTACCTCAACTCTCACCGTAAGGGGGTCTACCGCTTCATCGTCGACGGCACGAAATACAACCGACCGGTCAGTCTGCTGTTGAGCGTGAAGACGCATCTGTTCGACTGGACGTTCTCAAGTCTCAAGAACTCGTGGAGTTCTCTGCTCTCCTACCGACGCGTGTACAATTACGACTACCGCCCACTACCAACAAAGGCGCCCATTGCTACGGAGGAAATCAACGACTTCGTGACAACAGACGTAAAGACCATGACCAAGGAGGAGGCGAAGGCGGAGCTGAAAGACCACAGCGAAACCGACCAGTTCGCCCTACCCGACTGTCTGCCAGCTATACCATACGACGTGGCTGCGGAGACAAAAGACCTGCTAAAGAAGAGCTTTTGGGAGATGTAGACGTGATATATAATTAAAAGTAACAATATAGTATACAAAGAAAACCGACCTACTTATGAGAATAACAAAGACCTTGGCAGCTGCGCTGCTCTCTATCTGTTGCTCCACAGCCAACGCCCAACAGGGCGCATGGAGCGGCGACCTCAACGTGATGGGCACAAAGCTGCCGCTGGTGTTCAACTTCTCGGCTGACGGCTGCACGCTCGACTCGCCGGCGCAGGGTGCTAAGGACATCCCGGCGCAGAAGAGCGTGGCGGAGGACGGCACGATAAAGGTGACGGTGGCGATGATTGGTGCTACGTTCGAGGGCCGAATGGAGGGCGACTGCATCAACGGCACGTTCGCGCAGGGCGCACTGCAGCTGCCGCTCACGCTGAAACGGGGCGCGCAAGAGATGCGCAGACCGCAAACGCCGGTGGCACCCTTCCCGTACAAGCAGGAGGAGGTGAGCTTCGAGAACGCCGGCTTCCGCTTCGGCGGCACTCTCTGCACGCCTGCCAACTGCACCAGCGAAACGCCCGTAGTGCTCCTCGTGACGGGTAGCGGACAGCAGAACCGCGATGAGGAGTTGTTCGGACACCGACCGTTCGCCGTGATTGCCGACGCTCTGGCACGCAACGGCATCGCCTCGCTGCGCTACGACGACCGCGGATGGGGCGACAAGAGCACCGACTTCAGCCGTTTCACCACCGACGACTTCAAGCAGGACGCGGCTGCTGCACTGCAACTTCTGCGCCAACGCTTCCGCCGTGTGGGCATCGTCGGACACAGCGAGGGTGGCACTATAGCTCTGATGCTCGCAGCCGAGGGCAAGGCGGACTTCATCGTGTCGCTTGCCGGTATGGCGGCGTCGGGCAGAGAGACCCTCCTGCAGCAGAACCGACTCGCGCTGCAGGCGGCTGGCGTGGCACCCAACATGATAGAGAACTACTGCAAACCTATCGCCAAGGCGCTCGACGAGCTGGCTGCGGGTAAGGCTGTAGAGGAGATTAGCGATGCCGATGTACCCAACGAGATGAAGCCGGTGTTCAAGAAGACGCTGCAGCAGGGCAACTCGCCCTACCTGCGCCATTTTATAACACTCTGCCCCTCTGCCCTACTGCCGAAGATAAAGTGCCCCGTGCTTGCACTCAATGGCACGAAGGACACGCAGGTAGACTGCACACAGAACCTCACAACACTTGAGAAGGGGCTCACCAACTGCCAGCATGACATCAAGAAGGTGGAGGGCGTGAACCATCTCTTCCAGCATTGCAAGACGGGCATCGTCATGGAGTATCAGCAGATAGAGGAAACGATGGCGCCGGAGGTGCTGGAAATAATAACAGAATGGATAAAAACAATATGAACGAAACACTAAATGTACTTGAAACCCGCCGCAGCGTGCGCGGTTTCGACCCCGAACGTATGCCGTCGGACGAGCTCATCGAGCAGGTGGTGCGTGCCGGAGAATATGCCCCTACGGGCAGAGGTATGCAGTCGCCACGAATAGTGGTAGTGACAAACAAGGCAGTGCGCGACAAGCTTTCGCAGCTCAACGCCGAAGTGATGGGCGTAGAATCGGACCCGTTCTATGGTGCGCCGGTGATAATACTCGTGCTCGCCGACCGTGCTCGCCCTACATATATATATGATGGTTCACTCGTGATGGGCAACCTGATGAACGCAGCCCACGCCGTAGGACTGGGCAGCTGCTGGATTCACCGCGCTCACGAAGTGTTCGACTCCGTTGAGGGCAAGCTGCTGCTCGCCTCATGGGGCATCGAGGGCGACTACGAGGGCATCGGACACGTAGCGTTGGGCTATGCGCTGAAAGAACCCGCCGAGGCGAAACCAAGAAAGGATGATTATACGATTTGGGTAAAATAAAAAAAGAGGATGTATCAAAATATCCTCCCACAGATTTCACGAATATACACAGATGGTTAGGTTGCGGAAGTACCCACGAAATTCACGGAATCCACAGAAAATAAGGATGCTATGGTTAGCCAATCTGTGTGGATCTGTGACATCTGTGGGAGAATATACTCAGCAATCAGTTCTGTGGATTCTGCGAATTCTGTGGGAGGACAATAGGATGCGTGAAATTTTGACACGCCCTCTTATACAATAGTTAGCTGAGCTTCTCGTCCGACTCTTCCGACTTCTTAGAAGCAGTCTTGCGAGTAGTAGCACGCTTGCGCTTCGGCTTCTCCTCTGTAGTTTCAGAAGCAGTCTTAACGCCTGCCAGTTCAGGGTCGATCATAATACGACCGCAGTACTCGCACACGATAATCTTCTTGTGCATCTTGATGTCGAGCTGGCGCTGTGGCGGAATCTTATTGAAGCAACCACCGCAAGCGTCGCGCTGTACGTAGACGATACCGAGACCGTTGCGTGCATTCTTGCGGATGCGCAGGAAGCTTGAGAGCAGACGCGGCTCAATCTTTGTTTCCAACTCGGCAGCCTTAGCCTTCAACACTTCCTCCTCCTCACGAGTCTCCTGCATGATCTCGTCAAGCTCATTCTTCTTCTCAACGAGTGCCTGCTGGCGGTCGGCGATGAGGTCGTTGGTGTGAGCGAGCTCGCGCTTCTTTTCCTCAACCTTTACGTTAGCCTCCTTAATCTTCTTGTTGCAAAGCTCTATCTCAAGGCTCTGGAACTCTATCTCCTTGGTCAGTGTGTCGTACTCGCGGTTGTTGCGCACCTCGTCAAGCTGCTTCTTGTAGCGCTCTACGCTCTCCTCAGCCTCTGCTATCTCGCCCTGCTTCTGAGCGACAGCCTGCTGGAAGCTAACGATGTCGCCCTCGATGTGCTCCACACGTGTCTTCAAGCCTGCAATCTCGTCTTCAAGGTCCTGTACCTCAAGAGGCAACTCGCCGCGCAATGCGCGCTTCTCGTCGATAGATGAGAGAGTGGTCTGAAGCTGGTAGAGGGTCTTCAGTCTTTCCTCTACTGAAATTTCTGATTCCTTTTTTGCCATAGTCTTTGATATTTTAAAAATACATTATCGGATTTGTACATGTGTCGGCGATGAAACACTTCACGCCCTCACAACTGTTTTCTATTATCTCGCGGAATATCTCGCTCGTGAACTGCTCGCTCTGATAGTGGCCTATCACCGCTATCTGTATCTGCTGCTCGCGTCCGAAATACTCGTGGTAGTGCATCTCGCCCGTTACGAAGGCATCGATGCCGGCATTCGCTGCGTCGTCGAGAAGGAACGAACCTGAGCCGCCGCAGATTGCCACGGTGCGTATCGGGCGGCGCAACAGCTCATTTGCCTGCACACACTCTACACCGAACACACGCTTGAGCAGGATGATGAAGTCGTCGGCAGCAAGCGGTTCGGCAAAACAGCCTACAACGCCCGAACCGTACTCAACGCCGTTCATCTCCTTCGCACTCATGAAGCGCACGTCCTCGAGGCCCATCTTCTCGGCTATCTTGTAGTTGACACCGCCCTTCGCATTGTCCATGTTGGTATGGAGCGAGAGGATGACGATGCCCTGCGCAAGTGCCTTCATCACGCAACGCTGCACATAGTCCTCACCGGTGAGGCGAGAGAGCTTGCGGAAGATGAGCGGATGGTGCGATACTATGAGGTTGCAGCCCTTCTGGGCAGCCTCGTCGACGATACGTTCAGTAACGTCCAGACACAATAATGCCCCTGATACTTCCGCCTCTGTCAATCCAACTTGCAAGCCAGCATTATCCCAACTTTCCTGCAAGGGCAGAGGCGCGAAACGTTCAAGGGCTTCAATTACTTCCTTTATTTTCACGCTATTCAGCCTTATGTATGTCGATAGAATATCTATTTAGAGGTACAAAGTTACGATTTTTTTGGCAAAGCAACAGCTCTGCACCCTCTTAATTAGAATATTTTAACGACATACATAGGAGGGTATGGCATCCTGCCATACCCACGCACCCTTCACAGCATCCTGCCATACCCACGCACCCTTCATAACCGCTATACTTAAAAAACAGCGTGACTACGGCAAGGATGCCGTAGCCTCCTACCGTTACAACTGTACGCTCTCGATGCGCAGCTTGACGAGTCCGGCAGGCACGCGCACCTCCACAACGTCGCCAGCCTGCTTGTTGAGCAGTGCCTGGGCTATAGGCGATTTGATTGATATCTTGCCCTCGGTGAGGTTCGCCTCATGCGGATTGACCACCATATACTTCATGGTGCGGTTGTTGGCGATATTCGTAAGCTCGATGCGGCTGAGCAGTCCGACGCGGTCAGCCTGCAGGCGTGAGCGGTCGATGACACGTGCGTTCTCAAGCACCTTCTGCTTGAAGCGTATCTGTCCTAACAGTCTGCCCTGCTCGCGCTTGGCAGCATGATATTCGAAGTTCTCGCTAAGATCGCCCTTGTCGCGTGCCTCTGCAATGGCATCGCGCACACGCGGCAGTTCAACGAGTTCAAGTTCGCGTAGTTCGGCTACCAGCTTGTCGTAGCCCTCTTGTGACATATATTCCATTATAAGTTTTGAGTTTTATCAAATATTCCAGTCGTCGGGATTGCACGTTGCCTCCACTTTGTTTTCAATATCATCGGGCAGCGCAGGGAAGAAGTCGATGCCCGTGATGCGCTCCACCTCGTCAACCGAGTTGGCATAGTCGCCCTTCGGTCGGTTGCCGTCACCATTCTTATATATAAAGCCGATAGCCTTCGGTTCGCCCGTCATACAGAGCACCACCTTGAAGAAGGCATCGGGCACCGAGACACGGTTCTTGCCGATGGTTTTCTTGCTGTTCTTGTAGAATATCGGACCGCACACGATGTAGAGCGCACCGTCCTGCTTAGCCCACTTGCGGCACGCTTGCTCCATCTCGTTCCAGTCGCCACGGTTCAGTTGCGGTGCCTGCGGACAGATGTTTGTGAAGAGGAACGACTCGTCCATAGCCTGCGCGCTCCATTTGTTGTCGTCAGCCGGACACATATGACCACGGTCGTAGCCCGAACGCACATAGTCGAAGTCGACAGCGCGCGGCTCTGGCACATCGGTGTCCTCATGAAACTTCGCATCGCTGCGCTTGCTGCTGCCCGTAAGGCGTTCCGCGGTGAGGCACCACGCCACCCAGTTGGGCACACGGCGATTGCTGTTGTACGACACGGTGTAGCCCGTGCGGTGCAGTATCTGTTCGGGTACCGATGTTAGGCGCGCCGGAACCTCCAAGTCCTTGTACTCAGCAGTCGCAGCAGTGGTTGCCGACGACTTCTTGCTGCCGGAAGAAAGGCTACTCTCGCCCACTCCGTCAGCCGTCGTATTCTCAACTATGCCTATAGCCGCCTTACTCTCGGCAAGCTTTGCGTCCATGCGCTTCGCCACTTCGCCGCAAGAGCAGAACACTGGCAGAAGACAGCACGCAACAAGTATTGTTCGTATTTTATTCATTTTAGATTTTTGAATTATGAACCCAACATTTCCTTCAGACTCTCCACGCGCCACAGCCGTTCGTGCTCATACTCCTCTGTCTTTTCGTGCGCCCATATAGTATGAAAAGGCACATGAACAGCGTAGGCACCAATCTGCAATGCAGGAGCGATGTCGCTTCGGAAGCTGTTGCCCACCATAAGCAGTTCAGCAGGCGACACCTGCAGTTCGGTGCAAAGATTATGATAAGCCTCCTCCGTCTTGTCGCTCACGATGCTGACCACATCGAAGAAAGGTGCAAGTCCCGAACGGCGCAGCTTGTTCTCCTGGTCGAGCAGTTCGCCCTTGGTGAAGACAGCCAAGCGGTATCGACGTGCGCCATGCTCATCAGTCTGGTCGTGCAGATAGCGCAGAGTCTGCTCAACGCCTTCAAGCGGTGTGGCATCAATGTGAAGCAGACTCTTTCCCAACTCCACTATTCTGCCAATGATATCGCCAGTTACTGTTCCACGACTCACCCTCACCGCATTCTCTACAAGCGAGATTGTGAAAGCCTTGCAGCCGTAGCCCATGTCAGCCATGTTCGCTGTCTCGGTAGCGAAGAGAGCCGCTGACACCTCCTCCTTGCTTCCCCACGGGGCAAGCAGACGGCAGTACTCATGTTCCACCGCCTCGAAGTGGTTCTGCAACTCCCAAAGCGTATCGTCGGCATCGAAAGCAATAGCGCGTATGCCCTGCAGTTTCTCGTGCAGGGTTGCGCAATCAGTATTGTTCATCATTTACTAATTATCGTTCAGCGTTTACTTCGTGTTTTTCATTCGTCCATAAGCGTCGAGCGAATAGCGACGCGCCACTTTCACAGCCACCACCGTAGCCACAATCGACGAGCAGAACACGCCGAACAACAGTAGCACGAAGAGCACTACCGCATCAACTACCGTCATTCCGCCCATAATCATAGCCCACATCATAACCGCACCTGCGCCCACGGACGTGCCACCTACCATAGCACTGATGCCACGCGTGACTGCCTGTTGCACAGCACGGCGTGTGAGATAGCCCAACGCCTCGTGATGCGTAGCGCCGTTGCCAAGCATATAATAGTAGAACTGGTTGTGATGACGCAGTCCGGCGTAGTACATAGACAACGCGCGAGCCAACACATCAGGCGTGCCTGTGAGCAATATAGCAAAGACAGGCAGTAAGAAGCGTGCACTGAGAGCCCCTAACGAGGTGATGTTGACGAGCGACATACCCACGCCCGTAAGCATGGTGCCGACGAAGAGTCCGGCTATAGCAGGAAGCACATACGACGTAGAGCGCAGACGCGCCTTCACTTTCACCTCTATTGCCGAGTAGAATAGCATGATGATGACGAACACAATGTCGAGTGCGATGCTGTCCCACTGCACGAGCCAATAGACAATGGAGCCTATGATGCCCACTCGCAGTGCCATAGAGAACAGACCTTTCATCATCTTGCCCACCATGTTCACGCCTGCCATTCCCATCACTACGATGGGTATTATTATGAAAATGACACCGAGTGTCAATGCTATCCAAAGATTTACCATAGCTTAAATTGTTTGGTTTATAAGTTAACCCTTTTATTGCACACAGCGAGCAGAGTCTGATCGCCGGTTGCTACGATCAGCGCAACGCCTTCCGACCGCTTCTGCATGATATAGTCAGCCACGAGTCGGCATCCTACTTCGTCCTGTCGCGATGTGGGGTTGTCGAGCAACAACAGCTGACGTTCGAACATACCAACGAGCGTAAGCGACGCTCGCTGAGCCACCGCCTCCTCCATCTCGTCGAAGCCCTTCTGCATACAGTCGTCAGCAACGCCAAGGCGCATCAATTCAGCTGCCACCGCCTTTGCCGAATAGGCATAGTCGGCATTGACTTTTAGGGCGAACTGACTCTTCGCCACCTCCTGCACGGTGAGCCCCTCAAAGTCGAGCGAGTCGGGCTGATAGGCGATGAACTGGCGGAAGTAGGTGCCCGTAGTGGCTGTGACGGGCTCTCCATCGATGCTCACCCACCCCGATTTAAGCGGTCGCATACCAAGCATAGCGAGCTGCAGAGCCTTGCGCGACTCTGTATTGCCCGTTACGGCAACCGCATCACCTGGCTGAGCCACGAACGAGACATCACTGAAAAGTGTCTCCCCACCCTTCACCGCCGTAGCATTCTTAAATTCAAATATCATCGTTGTTTCGCTTTCTTAGTTTCATTATAAAGTACAAAAGTACAGAAAACAATTGTAAACAGGAAGCGAATGGACTAAAAAAACGGCATTAGTTTGTGGTTGTCAAAATGAAGAGTTAATTTTGCAACCTAATAATCATGCGTTTTTTAGCAGAAAGAACGTTTTTTCATAGCAGACCAAATCAAAAGTAAGAATGACATTTTCAACACAAGATATAACAAAAAAGTGCGCCTCGCTGCCTGCCTCGCTGATTGCTGACGACGTGAACAGCGCACTGCAAACGCACCATTCACTTGTCATCACGGCTCCGCCTGGCGCCGGCAAGTCGACATTGCTGCCTCTAACCATCCTCTCCTCGCTCGGCGAGGGCGAGAAGATACTCATGCTCGAGCCACGCCGACTGGCTGCGCGACAGATTGCGGAGCGCATGGCGCAGATATTAGGCGAAACGGTGGGCGAGACGGTGGGCTACAGAGTGAGGTTCGAGAGCAAGGTGTCGAAGCGTACACGTATCGAAGTGCTGACAGAAGGCATCCTCACACGTATGCTCGTAGACGATGCAACGCTCGACGGTGTGAGCATCGTCATCTTCGACGAGTTTCACGAGCGTAGCATCAACTCCGACCTTGCACTCGCACTAACACGCCAGGCACAACAGATAATACGCCCCGACCTGAAGATTGTTATCATGTCGGCGACTATCGACGCCTGCGGTATCTGCGCAGCTTTGAAGGCTCCGCTAATAGAGAGCGAGGGACGCATGTTCCCCGTAGAGCTGCACTACGCTGACGAGGACACCGACCCGCGCGACATAGCCGCCGTAGCAGCCTCAACAACGATCGAAGCGTACAAGAAACACGAAGGCGACATACTCGTGTTTCTGCCAGGACAGGCAGAGATAGAACGTTGCTTTGAACTTCTCAGCAACTCTCAACCCATCACCACCACAACACCTCACCATCTCACCATACACCCCCTTTACGGCAACCTCTCGCCAGAGAACCAGCGTCGCGCCATCGCCCCGTCTGCACCTGGCGAGCGCAAGATTGTGATAGCAACGCCTATCGCCGAGACATCCATCACGATTGAAGGCGTGCGCGTAGTGATTGACGCAGGTCTGTGCCGACAGGTAGTGTTCGACGCACGCACCGGACTGAGTCATCTTCAGACCGTGCGCATCAGCATGGACATGGCTACGCAGCGCATGGGACGCGCCGGACGCGTGGCTAAGGGCGTGTGCTACCGCCTTTGGACGAAAGCGTCGGAGCATCTGATGGCTGAGCAGCGCAAACCGGAGATTGAGGAAGCCGACCTCGCACCGATGGTGCTCGACACGGCTGCCTTCGGCGAGAGCGACGCAGAAGCCCTTCCGTGGCTCACCATGCCGCCACGTGCCGGTGTGTTCAAGGCGAAAGAACTGCTCATGTCGCTCGGTGCTATCGACGAGAACGGCAATATAACGCCTATCGGCAAGCGCATAGCAGCACTACCCTGCCACCCACGTATCGCAAGAATGATTCTCGCAACAACCAATCTCACCACCTCAACATCTCACCACAACACCACCTCTTTAGCTTGCGACATAGCCGCTCTGCTCGAAGAAAAAGACCCACTATCCGAGACCGGTGGCACCGATCTTACTCTGCGCCTCTCCGCCCTGCGCGCCACACGCCGTAAGGGTCAGATGGGCAGATGGCAGAGCATAGCGAAGATTGCAGCCGAATACCGTCGCATGGCACACACCGACGAGGACAACCGCGACCCTGCACCTACGGAAGTGGGACTGCTCGTGGCTCATGCCTATCCGGAGCGCATCGCACACAGCACGAACAGCATCGGTAGCTACCGCCTTGCAAGTGGTGCCAATGTGCAGTTGGATGCCACCGACCAGCAGTCGGCTCACTCGTGGCTTGCCATAGCATCGCTCCATAGTGCACCTGGAGCTACGGGCAGAGTGTTCCTCGCTGCACCGATAGACCCAGAGGATCTGAACGCAGAGTTCGTAAAGGAGATTGACAACATTTCGTGGGACACCAAGCAGGGCTGCGTGGTGATGCAGCGCGAACAGCGCATAGGCAAACTCATGCTCAGCGAGAAGCCAATACACGATGCCGACAAAGAACAAGTGAAGAGCATAGTGTGCGAGGCGATGAAGAAGGACGGACTGACGATGATGGCATGGAGCGAGAAAGCCGTGGAGCAGGTGCAGCGACGTGTGGCGCAGGTGGCTGCGTGGCACCCCGAAATGGCGTTGCCCGACGTGTCGACCGAGCACTTGCTGAGCACAGCTGCCGACTGGCTACCGTTCTATCTTGAAGAAGGAGGACGCGTGAAGTCGAGCGTTCAAGAACTGAGAAAGCTTAACCTTGCAGAGATAATATGGAACCTCCTGCCATACGAAGCACAGCAGGAGGTAGACCGACTGGCACCGACACACATCGAAGTGCCTACGGGGTCGCACATACGCATCGACTACCGCACTGGAGCCGAAGCACCGGTGCTGAGCGTGCGCCTACAAGAATGCTTCGGAATGGAGCGCACGCCGTGTGTTGACGATGGCAAACGACCGGTGCTTATGGAACTTCTGTCGCCGGGCTTCAAGCCCGTGCAGCTGACGCAAGACCTTGCCAGCTTCTGGCAGGGCACTTACTTCGAAGTGCGCAAGGAGCTAAGACGCAGATACCCGAAGCACTACTGGCCCGAAAATCCACTGGAAGCGGAGGCAGTGAGGGGCGTAAAAAGAAAATGAACGCTTATATCGTATTGATAAACGTTCATTGTATAAGACAGTAAAAGTTACGATTAATACATACGCGTCGGTCGATGCGGATGTCTGCGTCGGTCGATGCGGATGCCTATATATAGACAAATACAAGGCGTAGTATCTGCAAACATCCGCCAAACCTTAAATCTACAGGCTTTTTAATAAGCCTTTATGCGATAGATTATACCCAACTCCAAGCGGTCGGTGTTGTAATCGGTGAGCGTGCTGCGACGTGTGTAGTTGTACTTGCGACCTGCATAGGAAAGGAACACACGGAAGTCTTGCTTCTTCACTGGAAAGTACTCCAAGGTGCCCACGTAGCCATAGCTGCGACGATAGTTGTGCAACAGCTCGCTGTTGCATACGGTAGTGATGCCATATATGCCCTTCAACTGAAGGTTCCACGATGGCGCGAACTGCCAGTCGGACTTGGCTGTTAGCGTGTGATACTTCACCTTGCCGAAGTGGGGATTGACCTCGGTTTCACCATCAGCGACATTAAGCAACGGCATCACTTCTGACGTGGCGATGCCGAGCTGGTCGAGGTCGTCGAACGCACCCATATAGTCGAGGTAGCACTGTAACTTGGGCAGATTGAGTTGCTGTCCCAAGGTTATCATCTTGCTGTACTTGCCCTTGGCCTGTGTCTGCACTCCACACGACCAGCGCGTGTTGAGCACTCCGCCGAACATCGACCCGTTCCAGTTGAGGATATATACAAAGGGGGCGTTCGACTTCTTCAACGGTGCCACCTTGCTGCCATTCACAATCACGGGAGTCTCGCCATATCGTTCGGAAAACTTCTCCTGATACGTATTGCTCACCTCTACAGCTATCTCATGATTGGGCGTGGGACGATAGCTTGCCATCACACCCGTCATAAAGTCGCCCATATTGCCCACTACGTCCGAATACTCGTAGACATAAATCGGGTTCTCGTCAAACTCATAGCCGCCCCACAACTGCGCCAACTTACCGCCAGCGATAGTGAACTTGTCGTTGATGTTGTAACCCACCATCATAATGTCAGTAGCCTTAGCAAAGTTGTCAAGACTCTGACCTGCCGACGACTTATTTAGTCGGTGACGCAGACGATAGAAGAGTTTGTCGTTGATGGTGCCTTTGATCTCAAGACGCAACTGACGGTTGGCAAACTTCGAGTCCCACTCGTCGGTGCGACTGTCGTGCTCAGCCCTCACCGAACCGGCAAAGTTGACGTAAACATTGAAGGCATCGTGCTTCTTCTCCAGTTTGGTTATACGCTCGGCGATTGACTGCACACCGTCGTCATTGCCACCCATAAGCGTGTTATTACCCTGTGCTGCTGCACTTAAAGACACAAAAAGTGACGATATTACAAGTAAGAATTTGTTCATTGTTGTTTAAGTTAATTGTAATACAAAAGTACAAAAAATTATTGAATAACCTTTCTTTTGCAAAAAACAATCGCTCGTTTCAGTTTTTTTCTGTAATTTTACACTCTTAAAAACAATATCAATTGTGTAAATACAGAATATGAAGAGCTTACTTATAAAGGACACTACCGTCGACGAGCGTATGCAGATTGTGAAGGAAGCACTCGGCGGATTCGGCAACTGCGACTGCGAAGGCATCGACATGGACGATATGTACGACGACTATATCTTCGGGAGACGCGAACTGGCGGACATCAACCGCGAATTCAGCCAGCAACACGCCGGTGCGGTGAAGGCAGAAGACCGCGAAAAACGATCGGGATGTGCCATGCACTAATCTTTAAAACAACAACAATCACACAACGAACGATAAGAAAATGGAATTGATACTGAAATACTTCCCTAATCTCAGCGACACTCAGCGCGAACAGTTCGCTGCGCTGAAGGCTCTCTACGAGGACTGGAACAGCAAGATTAATGTCATCTCGCGCAAGGACATGGACAACTTCTACGAGCACCACGTGCTCCACTCGCTTGCCATAGCTCACGAGATACGCTTCCGCGAAGGCACAAAGGTGCTCGACCTCGGTACGGGTGGCGGCTTTCCGGGCATACCACTCGCAATCATGTTCCCCGACAGCCAGTTCAAGCTCATCGACCGCACGGGCAAAAAGATTCGTGTGGTGAACGAGGTGGCGCAGGCTATCGGACTGAAGAACGTAGTGGCTGAACAGCTTTCGGGCGAAGAGGAGAAGGCGCAGTACGACTTCGTGGTGAGCCGCGCCGTGATGCCCCTACCCGACCTCGTGAAGATTATAAAGAAGAACGTGAACCGCAAGAACCAGCACAACTCGCTGCCTAACGGACTCATCTGTCTTAAAGGTGGCGACCTGCAGGCTGAAACAAAGCCGTTCAAGAACATCGTGAGCCTCACCGAAATACACGATATGTTCAAAGAGGAGTGGTTCAAGGAGAAGTATCTCATCTACCTACCCCTGTAAAAGTAAAAAGGTAAAAGAGTAAAAAAGTAAAAAAGTAAAAAGGTAAAATATAGGAGGTATGGGCATCTTGCCCATACCACGCAGTCTCCCCAAAGCCACTAAAATAAAGAGGCAAGGCTTAAAGAGGCTTAGAAATACTTAGTTAGGCTTAAACACCACCATAAAGAGACCTACAAAAAGAAAAGAAGAAATGCTCAAGATAGAAACATTCACATGCAACATGCTGCAGGAGAACTGCTATGTTGTTAGCGACGAGACCAAGGAGTGCGTCATCATCGACTGTGGTGCATACACCGAGGCAGAGAAACTCGCCATCGAGAAATACATCAACGAGAACGAGCTGCGTCCAGTACATCTCATTGCTACGCACGGACACCTCGACCATAACTTCGGCGATGCCTTCATCACCAGCACCTACGGCTTGCCGTTGGAGCTCGATGCATCTGACGAGGCTTACGTTCGCGCTGCCGACAAGCAGGCTGCGCTCTTCGGCATAGCTCTCACAGAGCCTATCGCTTCGGACATCAAACCGTTCACAGCAGGTGCCCACCTCAAGTTCGGCTCGCACGACATTGAAGTGATAGAAACACCGGGACACTCTATGGGCAGCGTAGTGCTTTACATCAAAGACGAGCGCGTGGCGTTCACCGGCGACACTCTCTTCCGCGGCTCTATCGGCAGAACCGACTTCGAGGGTGGAAGTATGCTGATGATTATACAGAGCCTGCGCATGTTCGTGCAGTTCCCCGACGACATCACGCTGCTGCCTGGACACGGACCGAAGACCACAATGGGATATGAGCTGGCGCACAACCCGTACTTGGACCGATAGATGAAAGCAGAAAAAATAATTCTCGGCATCGACCCAGGTACGAACGTGATGGGATATGGTGTGCTGCGAGCCGTGGGCAACAAGGCAGAGATGCTGCACATGGGCGTGATAGACATGCGCAAAGACCACGACCCTTACCTGCGTCTTGGCAAGATACACGAGCAGGTGACGGCGATAATCGACCGCTTCCTGCCCGACGAGATGGCTATCGAGGCTCCGTTCTTCGGCAAGAACGTGCAGTCGATGCTCAAGCTCGGACGATCGCAAGGCGTAGCCATAGCAGCTGCTGTGGGACACAGCGTACCCGTACACGAGTATGCACCGATGAAGATAAAGATGGCTATCACGGGGCAAGGTCAGGCTTCGAAGGAGCAGGTGGCAGCCATGCTGCAACGCCTGCTGCGCATCGAAGCTGACGAGATGCCGAAACTGATGGATGCCACCGACGCTCTTGGCGTGGCTTACTGCCACTTCATGCAGCAAGGCAACCCTGTAAGCGACACTCACTATAGCGGTTGGAAGGACTTCATAAACAAAAACCAAGATAAGGTGAGCCGCATCGGACACTAAGCGACACACACTACTGTAGCAGCTTTATATCTGTAAAGAAAAACAAGAACGTATGAAAAAGTTGTTTATAATATTGGCACTTGTATGTATGTCGGTACTGAGCACATCGGCTCAGGAGATATACGACGAGGTGAGAAGAATTGAAAAGGAGGCAAAAGCATTTGCCAACGACACGAAAAACAATTTGGAGGCACGCAAGATAGCTACGTTCAAATACGATGCTATCTACTATCTCATCGACAAAGCGAGCCAAGAACCTCTCTTCAGCGAGTACGAATTGGGTGTGCAGACAAATGCTATGATTGAATTTGTGAACCTCTTCGTAAGCAAACTCAGCACTTTAAAAAAGAACAAAGACAAGGATATGCTGAAAGCGGTGTTCCGCACAGCTACTATCAACAACTCACTCTTCAACGACGTTGACAAGGAAGTGATATACAGTTATGTGGACAACGAGAACTTTATAACACAGTTCTCTCTTGATACAGACTGGCCAAAAGCATTGGCAGAGGCGCAAAGCAAATAAGCTTTGCACTTTTTTTATCGTCCCACTTCAGGATGTTCGCCAAAGAAACTGAGCGAACAGTCCGTCACATCGTCACTCTCCACCGCTATATCATCGATTGCACGCGTGTATAGCATTCGTTCGCCCGACTTTGCCGTTATTCTCAGCTTTAGCTTTCGCGCATCGGCATGTGGAAAGGTGTAGAGTTCGTATGTTGATTTACCTCTGTATGCAAGCCTTTCCACGGCATGTGACTCCGTCTGACGCGAACTCACCTTGCCGTATCCCGTTGTGGGGTCGAGCGTACTGCTACCGCCTGTGTAGTAAAACGATAGAGTGTCTATCTCTTGCGGTGTAACGTCGCTAAGCGTCACACGCAACTTGGCTATACAATGTTTCAAGGTGATGTCGTGAGAAGCCTTACCTTTTATGTCTAATTCGCCATAATAACAATAGGTATCGGTAAGTTTGTTCTTCTTGAACGTTACGGTATTTGGCTCCGATATTGTAGGTGCGGCATTGCCGTTCTCCGCAACAAATACAAACGAATACTTGCCTTTGGGTATGGCAAGCGACACTTTTCCAAAATCCTCATCGCTGCTGAGTTGAGTGATTGTGCGATAATTCAGACGCTCTCCTCCTGCATCGAACACCGAGAAACTCAACCGCTTACACTTGCTTTTCAGCGAAGCAGTGCCATTCTGCGCCGATTCTACACCGAGCACATTAAACTTCACGTTGAGTGTAGGTAGTTTATTTCCATTGTCGTCTTTGTTATCAACCACCACATCGCCACCTTCGTTGGTGCTTTCTACGAATTGTTTCTCGCATGAAGCACCAACAAACACAAGGGCAGCAAGGGCAATGTGCACACAAATAGTCTTGATATTCATAGATAGTAGTAGTTTGAAAGATTTGCATTTAGGCGATTACCACTTCGGCTTTCTGCCCTTGTAGCCGCTCTTATTGTTACGATTGTTGCGCCCCTTACGGCTATCGCGAGTGTCCATCTCGTCTCTGCCCTCGCGACGTTCAAACTCCGGGCGACGGTTGTTGCCGAAGTTGCGTCCGTAGTTAGGAGCCGGCACACCAGCATATAGTTTCTGTATGAGATCTGCTCTACCTATGCGGCGTAGCTCCTGCTCGATGGCGCGGCGTTCCTCCGGTTTGTACCAGAAGAAGAACTGACGCTGTGCGAGCTTCTCTCGCGGAGTCTTTGCACTGAACACCGGCTCCAGCGTGTAGGGATCATAGCCCGTGTACCATGTCTCCGTGCTCACGGTCATTGGTGTCGGTGTGAAATCCTGCACCTGCTCCAGATGGAAGTCAAGTTGCTTTGTGAGCACTGCGAGCTCAGCCATGTCCTCTTCTCTACAACCCGGATGCGAACTGATGAAGTAAGGAATTATCTGCTGGTTGAGATGCTCCTCACGGTTTATGCGGTCGAAGATACACTTGAACTCGCCGAACAGCTTGAACGACGGCTTACGCATGAGCTTGAGCACCGCATCCGACGTGTGTTCGGGTGCCACTTTGAGTCGTCCGCTCACGTGTTTGGTGATTAGTTCGCGTGTGTACTGGCGTGCTACGGCATTGATTGCCTCGTCCTTGCTACGATGCAGCAACAGGTCGTAGCGCACACCGCTACCGATGAAGCTCTTCTTTATGCCGGGCAGAGCGTCGACGGCGTGATATATCTCGAGCAGCTTCGAGTGGTCGGTGTTGAGGTTGGGGCACACCTGCGGATGGATACACGACGGACGTTTGCAGACGGCGCACGCCTTTGGGTTGTTGCCGTGCATACCGTACATATTGGCCGACGGACCACCGAGGTCGGAGAGGTAGCCCTTGAAGTCGGGCATCTCTATCACCTTCTTCACCTCCTCCACGATGCTACGCTTAGAACGGCACGCTATAAACTTGCCCTGATGCGCACTGATTGTGCAGAAGGCGCAACCGCCGAAGCATCCGCGGTGCAGATTGACCGAGAACTTAATCATCTCGTAAGCCGGTATGCGCTTGCCCTTGTACTTGGGATGTGGCAGACGGGTGTAAGGCAGGTCGAACGAGCGGTCGAGTTCGTCAGAGGTCATCGGCGGATAAGGCGGATTGACAACGGCATACTTGTTGTCTACTGCCTGCAGTAGTCGCTGTGCGTGCATCTTGTTCGACTCCTCTTCGATGTGCCGGAAATTGTCTGCTTGCGCCTTCTTGTTGCGCAAACACTCCTCGTGGCTGTGCAGCACGATGTCGTCGTCGCCAATGCCGTTGGGTATCTCCTTCTCACGGCAGAGGTAAACGGTCTGCGGAATGTCGTGCACTGCGCTTATAGGCAAGCCCTCGGCGAGGTTGCGACAGAGTTCTACAATAGGTTTCTCGCCCATGCCGTAGATTATCATGTCAGCACCCGAGTCGCAGAGTATGCACTTCTGCAGCGAATCCTTCCAGTAGTCGTAGTGCGTCAGACGGCGCAACGAAGCCTCGATGCCGCCCAATACGACGGGCACATCGGGGAATAGTTGCTTCAAAATCTTTGTATATACAATGGTAGGATACTCCGGACGACAGTCGTGACGACCGTCCGGACTATAAGCATCTTCCGAACGTAGACGTTTGCCAGCTGTGTATTTGTTCACCATCGAGTCCATGCAGCCCGGTGCTATACCGAAGAACAGATTAGGACGACCCAGCTTCTTGAAGTCGCGGAAGTCGCCATGCCAGTCGGGCTGTGGCACGATAGCCACGGTGTAGCCCGCAGCCTCAAGTGTACGACCAATCACTGCCGCGCCAAACGAGGGATGATCCACATAGGCATCGGCAGAGAAGAGAATGACGTCGACGGAATCCCATCCACGCAGTTCGATTTCTTTCTTTGTTGTAGGCAACCAGTCGGTAAGACGGTATTCTTTCATTGTATATTCTTTTCGTTATTAAATAACCAGACTGATTACTTACTCGCCATCAGTCGGTTGGGCTTCTGCATTCTCCTCAACGTGAGACGGAGCCCACTCGCGATAAAGCGCGATGAGGTTCTGCAGTCCGAGAGCCTTCATATTGTTATTGTAAATCACGTCAAGGCAAAGATCGAGCAGAGCCTTATCGTTCTCAACAGTGTTCTCGAGCAACGAGCGCACGTGGAACTTCAATTTGTCAAGCACTGGCTCATCTACAAAGCCATTGCTGTCTACCAGACCATCAAACAAAGAGTATTTACTTATTGTTTGCAGATGTTCGTCACTTATCTCTATACTTCTTGTGCCTGAGGCGTTAGCTTGGATTTTATACATGGCAATTCGTTTTTTGGTTATTATTACAAAATTAAATAAAACGGACGACATGACCAAAACAATTTGTTTTTTTATCTGCCTAATGCACGATATAACCTAAATAGGTTTAATTAATGTCAAAAATAACGCCCATTATAGTTCCACATATAATAGTTTTAGTACTTTTGCAACATAATATAAAAGACTATGAAGAAATTTTTTATAATGTCATTCATGCTCATGCTTAGCGTATGCTTCGCCATGGCTCAGGAGAATCAGGCTTCGATCAAGTTCGACAAAGTGGTTCACAATTTCGGCACATTCTCAGAAGATGAGCCAACTCAGAAGTGCGTGTTCACCTTCACAAACACTGGCACAGCACCGCTTATCATTAATCAGGCTGTAGCAAGCTGCGGATGCACCATACCTTCATACACAAAGGCTCCTATCAAGCCAGGCGAGAAGGGCGAGATAAAGGTGACATACAACGGCACTGGCGCATTCCCTGGTCACTTCAAAAAGACCATCACTGTGCGCACCAATGGTGTAACAGAGCTCACACGCCTCTACATTGAGGGCGTTATGAGCGAGACTAAGAAATAAGCAAAAACAATCATTACAAACCATACTGGGTGGGGAGAGAAACTGACAGACGTTTGCTCCCCACCTTTTTTATTTCAATACATACACTTATGATATTCTACTTCTCAGGAACCGGCAACACGAAGTGGGCTGCGAGCAAGACTGCCGCTGCCCTCGACGACCAACTCATAGACATAGCAGCCACACTGAAGCACGCCGATAGCGACAGCACATTCAGCTACGAACTGAAGGACGACGAGCCCATGGGATTCTTCTTCCCCGTACACGGTTGGCGACCACCACTGATAGTGAAGGAGTTCGTGCGCCGCCTACGCATCAATCAAGCTGGCAGCTACTGCTACGTCGTATGCACGGCTGGCGACAACGTGGGCGAGGCTGTCGACATTCTGGAAAAAGACTTGGCGGAAGTGGGCATCAAGGTGCACAGTGCAATATCGCTCATCATGCCCGAGTCGTACGTCGGACTGCCATTCATGGACGTGGATAAACCCGAAAAAGAAGCCAAAAAGAAGCGCGAAGCCGACGAGAAACTCTCAAAGTTCATCGACGACATACGCCAACGACGCCACGGCATACGCGACATCCTCATCGGCAACTGGCCACGCATCAACAGCCGACTCATCGGCGATGTGTTCATCCGTTGGATTATCAAAGACACCCCGTTCCGCGTAGACCCCAACCGTTGCATCAGTTGTGGTCTGTGCGTCAACAACTGCCCCGTCAACGACATGGCAATGGACGAGAACAGACACCCAGTATGGCTACACAACGGCAAGTGCCTATCGTGCTTCGCTTGCTATCACCACTGCCCCACCCGAGCCATCGAGTACGGCGGAAGAACAAAAGGAAAAGGACAATACTACTTTGAAAAAGTAAAAGAGTAAAAAGTAAAAGAGTAAAAAGTAGGAGGTATGGGCATCTTGCCCATACCACGCCACCACAAAAGCATATCTTTAAAGGTAAAAGAGTAAAAAAGTAAAAGGTAAAAAGTTAAAGATTTATCATTCGCATCGACCGACGCGGATACTCGTAACGGTCGATGCGGATGCTATCAGTAGTTTCTTTCTCCGAAGATATACGTACCGACACGCACCATCGTAGAGCGACACTCGGCAGCAATGTGGTAGTCGTGGCTCATGCCCCACGAACGCTCGCAGAAAGCATCATCGTCTGCAAAGTAGCGCGCCTTCACCTCGTCGAAGAAGTCGGCGGCAAGCATGAACTCCTTGCGTATGACACTTTCGTCATCCACGTGCGATGCCATCATCATCAGTCCGCATATCTGCACGTTCTGCAGCGCACGCCACTCGCCACCCTCAAGCAGCTCGCGACACGCGTCGAGCGACAGTCCGTACTTGGTCTCCTCCTCAGCGATGTGCAACTCCAACAGAACCTTTATCGTGCGTCCATGCGCAGCTGCCTGCTTGTTTATCTCGCGGAGCAACTTCAGCGAGTCGACAGCGTCAATCATCGAGATGTAAGGCGCGATGTACTTCACCTTGTTGGTCTGCAGATGACCAATGAAGTGCCACTCTATATCCTTCGGCAGCACCTCCACCTTACGCGACAACTCCTGCTCACGACTCTCGCCAAACACACGCTGTCCGGCATCATACGCCTCCTTGACGTACTCGGCAGGATGAAACTTACTGACAGCCACAAGTCGTACGCCTTGAGGGAGGCTGTCCGTCACCTCACGAAGTCTGTTTGCAATGCTCATACCTTACGGAGTTTTATTGTTAATTGTTAGTCTTTTCGTAGGAGGCTACGGCTTTCCTGCCGTAGCCATTGCCATCTATAGTGCATACTTGCGATGCCTACGGCAAGGATACCATAGAATTATGGGTTGCAGTGCCTACGGCAAGAATGCCGTAGGCTCCTACTATTCGCCTTAAGCTTTAACCCTCAAACTCGGGCTTATCGTTCTTCTCTTCTTTCTTTACAGGCGCGTTGTGCTCAAACACGTCCATAATCTTTGTTTCAGAGATGTTCGCGATGATATAGTCGATAGCAGTCTTGCCCATAGACTCCTCAATGTTCTTAACCGCAGCGTTGAATGTAGCAGCCTGAACGAGGAAGTTTACAGCAGTACGCTTCTCCTTAGCAGTCTTCTCGTCGATAGTGATGAACGAAAGCTTCGCCTTGTACCAGCGGTCGTCGGTGTCCGAATCGCTGAAGAATATCTCACCATAAGCAGCCGGAGTGATGTTCTTCACCTCGAACTCGCCCGTTACGAACGCCTCCATCTCCTTCGTGATAACCTCTTCAGCCTCGCCGAAGCTCAAAGCATCTACTACATACACTTCGCTTACCTTCTTCTGTCCACCATCTTCTGTCTGACGGTCGTAGCGCACTGTGGTTTCAAACCAATTTGCTGTTCTTGATCTCATTACTATTATATTTATTTGTTTCCTTAATTACGAACGACAAAAGTAACAATTAATTCTGAGATACGGAATAAACACACCCGATAAATAATATTTTTTAATCTCAATCAATCGGATCAAATAATATTGTTGTGTTTTTAACAA
>NZ_JH379470.1 GCF_000235885.1 Leyella stercorea DSM 18206 | reverse complement strand
TTTATATTGGGAGTTTTGACACGCCCTCTTGTGTATCTTTTATTATCGCTATGTAGCAATGGTTATCTATTAATCCGACACGGGTCGTATGACGAGACCGTATGCGCGATTTAATCCGCTGTACTTTGTCTCAACCTTTGTGTCGTTTACATCAGACAGTAGGCGTGTTTCGGGGCAGTGGTGTAGAGCGATGACGACCAATAAGTGCAGAGCGTGCTCTTACTGGTGCGTGTTATGTTCTGTACGTTGCCGGCGGCGTGGGTATGGCAGGATGCCATACCCTCCTATGCAGCTTAATACTGTATCATCTGCAGCACGTCGGCAATCTTCTCGATGCCCTCCTGCAGCGGTTTCTTCACCATCTGTTTGATGAACATGTTTAGCTCAGCCTTGATGGTGAGCTTCATCTTCGACGTGGTGGCGGTGACGGGCAGCAGCTGAATCCAGAAGTTGAACGGGATGGGGCTCTGCTCGCTCTCGAACTTGATGCACTTCGGCTCGTCGCGGTCTACGATGCGCAGGCGGATAGATCCTACTGGCGGCACGTTGACAGAGAGCGAGTCGGAGTCGAACGTCATGTCCTTAATCTTCTCCGCCTGCTGGCGTGCTTCCTCCGGCATCGTGTCCTTCATCAGCTCGTAGCGTTCCTTCAGCGCCTGCAGGTTGCTGAGGTCGCTGAGCTTGTTGTAGACATTCTGCTGCGGATAGTTGATCTGTCGTATTGTACTTTCGAATGTTGTCATGTGTTTTTTCTTCGAAAAATGTTGAGGTGTTGAGATGTTGAGAAATGTGTTGAGATTTGCATAGCTAATGTCACCACATCACCATCTCACCACCACAACACCTTATTACTTCTTCCAGTTAGCTGGGTCCTTGCGCCACTCGTGCAGCAGCTCCACGTCCTCGTTTTTGATGTAGCCCGTCTCAAGAGCCTGCTCTACGACGTGGTCGTAGTCGGTGAGGGTCTCAAGGCGCACGTCAGCCTCGGCGAAAGCCTGAGCCGCAACGGGGAAGCCGTAGGTGTACGATGCCACCATGCCCACTACCTGGTAGCCTGCCTCGCGCAGAGCAGCAACAGCCTTCAGTGAGCTGCCACCGGTAGAGATGAGGTCTTCTACAACAACCACCTTGGCACCAGCCGGCAGTTCGCCCTCGATGAGGTTCTGCATACCGTGGTCCTTAGCCTTAGAGCGCACGTAAACGTATGGGAAGTTGAGCTCGTCGGCAACCAGTGCGCCCTGAGCGATAGCGCCGGTAGCTACGCCTGCCACTGCCTCTGCCTCGGGGAAGTGCTCGAGAATGGTGTGTACGAGTTCGAGCTTAACGTATGAGCGCAACCAAGGGAACGAAAGAGTCTTGCGGTTGTCGCAGTAGAACGGAGATTTCCAACCTGATGCCCATGTGAACGGATCGTTGGGCTGAAGCTTGATTGCCTTTACTTCGAGAAGCTTAGAGGCGAAGTCTTTTTTGAGTGTACTCATTGCTATAATGTTTAATTATTAATTGTTAATTTTTAATTGTTACCTTTCGGATATTTGATTGAGGTGTTTAGTCTTGGGTATTCAATAATGCAAATGTAGATAAAATTATCGAAAAACCGACGTATTATGCCCCACAATTTGTAAAATTCAATAACTTTGCAATCAATTCAACACTCAACATTGGATAATTCCAAATTCGACATTGAATAATTCAAAATCGGCGAAGCCGACAATTCAAAATTCAAAACTCAAAACTCGAACATGCTCCACGCTCTTTCCACTTCCACCCCTTCACCCCGTCAGTTCACTTATCCGTTCTGCTACGACGTAGACCCGCTTGCAGAGGCTGCCTCTGAGGAACTTCAGCACTATATCGCCACGACAGGTCTGATGAGTGCGGAGAAGGGTTGCGGAAAGATGTTCGGTGTGCTCGTTGTGGAGTATAAAGACGAGGAGGGTGCATTACAGCGCGGATTTCTTGCTGCCTATTCTGGTCTGCTCGGAGGCAGGAACGACTGGCAATACTTCGTGCCGCCCGTGTTCGATGCGCAGCAGCCCGACGGACATTTCAAGCGCACGGAGCGCGAGATTAGTGCCATCAACCGTGAGATTAGTGCCATCGAACACGATCCGCAGTATCTGCAAAGCGTGGCGCAGCACGAGGAGATGACGAAACGATTGCAGGCTGAGGTGGAAGCGTTCAAGGTGGAGGTAGACGCAGCCAAGGCACGCCGCGACGCACGCCGCAAGAGTGGCGAGCCGCTGAGCGAGGAGGAGCAAGCGGAGATGATACGCGAGAGCCAGTTTATGAAGGCTGAGCTGCGCCGCCGCCGCAAGGCGATGGAGCAAGCCGAATCAGCATTCCACAATCCACACGCCACACTCTTGAAGTCGCTTCATCGCAAGCGCAAGCAGATGAGCGACGAGCTGCAGCGTTGGCTCTTCGCGGCTTATCGTATGCTCAACGCCAAAGGCGAGGAGCACGACCTCATCGACATCTTCCGCGAGTACACGCACGCCATGCCCCCAGCCGGAGCCGGCGACTGCTGTGCACCGAAGCTCCTGCAATACGCCTATCAGCACCGCCTGCGCCCCGTCTGCATGGCGGAGTTCTGGTGGGGCGAGTCGCCTGCGTCGGAGATAAGACACCATCTGCACTACTATCCGGCGTGTCGCTCGAAGTGTCTGCCCATACTCACGCACATGCTCAAGGGACTCGACGTGGCGCCCAATCCGCTCGCACAGAAGCGGCACACCGCAGAGCCGCGCGTGCTGTATGCGGACGAGTATATCCTTGTGGTTGACAAGCCGGCAGGTATGCTGTCGGTGCCGGGTAAGGCGGACGACTCTGCAAGTGTCAGCGTTGAGGAATACTTTGCGAACAATTCAAAATTCAAAACTCAAAACTCAAAATTCCTCAAAGCTGCCCATCGTCTCGATATGGACACGAGTGGATTGCTTGTGCTCGCCCGCACCGAGCAGGCGTATGTAGAGTTGCAGCGTCAGTTCGCCAGTCGCGAGACCGTGAAACGCTACGAGGCTGTGCTCAGCGGTGTGCCGAAGCATATTGTAGGAGGCTATGGCATTCCTGCCGTAGCCATTGCAAATAGTTGTAGCCATTTGTATTTCTATGGCCAAGGGCTACGGCAAGAATGCCGTAGCCTCCTACGACTTGAACCGTTTGCTATTCAATTTGCCAAGTATTCATCGGGCTGCATATCTCTGCCTCTCATCGCCGACATTAACGATCGTCCGCGCCAGCGTGTGGACATGGAGCACGGCAAGCCCGCACTAACATTATATAATATAGTAGAGGTGAGGGCAGCGGATGCGAATACTGCCGTGGCGTACACAACAAAAAAGGCGGACAAGAGCCTAACCCTTGTCCACCTATATCCTAAAACCGGTCGTACGCATCAACTCCGGGTGCATTGTGCCCATCCGCAAGGACTCGCCTGTCCTATTCTTGGCGACCCCCTCTACGGCACAGAGCGCGCCGACCGTATGTACCTTCACGCTGCCGAACTCACGTTCCGTCACCCCATCACGGGCGAACCGATGCACTTCCTTTCGCCCAGCGGCTTTCTGTTGTAGTTTTGTTCTTAACAGTTCAGCGCTTTTTATTCTGCGCTGAACATATACGAAACACCGAAGGTGTACTTGTTCTGGATTGTCTTAAAGTCGCCCTGCGAACGGTATGATTTATGGTCGTTCAAGCCCTTACCATACTGGAAGTTGAGTTGGAAGGCACCTAAGCGCAAGCCTGCGCCAACCTCCATAGCCATGTTGAACTTCTTTGGAAAACCGTCCTCTTCATAGAAGTCTGTATAATCCTCAATATCTTCGTCCTTGGCAGAGAAAGCACCGTGGATGACATAGTTGAAGCCCAAACCTCCGTGTACCGACAACGCCACTTTTCTGCCGAAAGGAATACGATAGTACAGGTGGACGGGCACATAAGCACAATGCTCTATGAACATGTCATAGTCGTACTTCTTGCTTGTCGACACATATAGCTCGTAGAATAAACCAGTGTAAAGACCCAAACCAAACTTGAAGCACGGCTGGAAGTGCAGACCTGCTTGCATACCCTTCAGAGTCTTTCCCTTTCCGTCCGGCCAGACACCGTTCTCCTTCAGTTTCTGTCCTTCGCCCGTTGTTACAAGCTGCTTGTAGACATAAGCCAGAGAGAATCCCACCGGTGCTATGTCGTACTCGCGCTGCCACGGCCATATGACATCGTTCTTCGCACTAAGCTTGAACACCTGTGTCTGCTCAGGCTTGTTTACGTTGATGAACTTCTCCTTCGACTTGCCATTGTATGACACTCTGAACGAGTGGGTGCCGTAGGGAAGGTTCACCTTGTAGCTCGGCTCACTGGTGTACTTGTCTTTGTTGTCTACGACAAGTTCTGCGTATACTGGTTTACCGGCATATCTTGTGAGTACCTGCACATTACCTTTCTTGATAGGGTAGAGCTTAATCTCTGTCTGCGAAGAGATGTCGATAGTCTGCTCGTCAATCTGCGTGTCGTTGTATCCCTTCGAACCAGTGTGAATAGCCTTGAACGTGTGCGGACCTACAAGCACTTCATAGTTGTGTATCGGTGCCTGACCGATGAGTTGGTTGTCGATGTAGATAGTAGTGTTGTCCTCCGAGCTGATGATGTTGATGTTGCGACGCTCACGGAAGTCGAAATCGTCGAAGAAGGTGTGACCCTCTTCCACATCAATCTTTACCTCCTTAGTCTTAGAGCCGACATCAGCTTAAGGTCGTGCTTGCCAAAGCGCTGCTCTGAAATCTCGCATGGAGTCTTGCCGTGGTGATTGCCGTCAAGATACACGTCTGCACCGTCGGGCAACGAGTGTACAACAATTGTAGTAGTGCGGTTGTTCACGAGTGTCACGTCGTACATACCTTTCTCTTTCAGCTTTGGCAACGAAAGACGAGTACTCTTGCCGTATGTCGGATGACTCATCTCCAGCCACATGTTGGTGCCCTTAGAGAGGGGGACAATCCATTCTTGCTCGTTCTCCAGGAACTGGGTGTCGTGTACACTTGCGTTGGCAGAACCGATCACTTTCAGTTTTGACATCTCCGAAACTGACATACCCGTCACTTTAATACGCACGATAGCACCAATCTCGCCATTCATGTCTGTCCATGTCTTCTCGGTGATGAAGTGTGCAGTGAGATTGCCCAACTGTCCTGATGCGTCGTGGAAGTCGTTGCTGAACACCATCTGTGCCTTGCTCTGTGTGTCGGTCTGTGCATACATAGCAGTATGCATTACACATACTAACACAAATAAGAATAATCGTTTAATCATAGCTTTATTTTTGACTGTTATTTGTTAAATCGTGAAATGAACTCCTGTAGCGACATCATATTGTTCTTGTCTGGCTGCCACAGACGTACGTGTATTATAGGTAGCTTTCCGCGTGTGTCGAACACCATTGTGAGATAGCCGTCGTCCGAATAGCCTGTCGACTCGTAGCGTTGCTTTATTTCGATGCCAAACGCAGCTCCCTTGTTTATGCCGTTAATGGCAGGGAGGTCGATCATTCTTGTTACATTGTCCTCGAACTGCAAGTGTACGTATTCGCGAGTGTTGAATATCTTTCGCAAACGATCGATGTACTCTGTCTTTGAGAGCTGGCTATAGGCAATGTCTTTCGGTCCGCCAAGGTCGAGCGACTTGCTGCGGTCGAATGCTCTCTCAGCGTTGTTCAATTTCTTCAGTATGGTACCTGTGATGATGAGTGCATCGTCAGAGAAGATGCTATTGATATAATCGGTGCGTTTCAGAGCAAAAGCCGTCTGGTAGTCTTCCATGAAGTTGAGGATTGCCCAACGCGACACTTCTGGCCACGATGCGGCTGCGTTCATAATGTCGTTCTCGGCACGTTGTGTCAGTGCGAATGCCACCGACTCTATCTTTCTCGATTCGGGGTTGAATCTGTAAACCAGTTTTTCCATGAACGCCTTGCCGTTGCGGAACTGTCGCTTGATGTTTGTGGCTCTTCCGATGATGTAGCCATCGGCGATGATGAAGTTGTGGCTTTGGGCTTTGCCCACAAGGGTCACCTTGCCATTCTTTGCCATAAGGTTGGCGAAGAGCGTGTAGCCTTCAGGTGTGAAATAGTTGAAAGCCGACTTTGGATTGTTTGATGATATGGCTGCCTCTACGGCGAGCACTGCCTGTTGCAAATCGTCTGTGTTGTCGGCGTTCTGCATGGCTATAGAACGTTTGTCGTTTGTGGGTTGAGCCGCAAGTATCTCGGCAGATGCAAGCATGGGTGCTGCGGCTTTCTTCTTGCTGTTGTTTTTTATTGCGATGGCTACAGAAGAGTTGATGTTTGGGAGAATACCGGCGTTGAATGCGCCTGCTATGTCCGAGTCGGTGGGGTCTACCTCGTTGCGGAAACGTAGCTCGTATGTGAGATGTAGCTTTCCGTCGGCAGGTATCGATGCCATCGATGCTTCGCCAATGCCGTCGCGTGCTACTATCGGACCAACAATGCTTTGGCCGTCGTTATATTTGAAGTTCAATGATGACACGGGCTTACCATTGTATGTGAAGTCGAGAATTATATTCTTGTCGTCTTGAATTTCCTTGACGCTTGCATTAATCATCGCAAGTACCGACTTTATCTTTATCGGTAACAAAGAGGTTGCCTCACCCTTCTTGTCGTTAAACTCTATCTCTACGGGTTCGGGTGTCGTCTTTGCTAAAACCAAAGCCCAGTAGTAGTTTCGGAGAGCTTCATCAATCATCATACGACTCTCGGCTGTCTTGCCTGCGTCCACCATGTTGACAATGTGGTTTGCACGCTTCTCGAACATCTTCTTAACCTCGCTACGCGGCATGAAGCAGAAGACTTTTGCGTTTGGTTCTTCTTCCAGTACGCGCATCTGTACATTAGTGAACTTTGCTGAACTTACCGATTGAAGCACTGCTTTCTGCACGCTGTTGTCGTTGCTCTCTTCGTCGTAAGAGGAGTTGTACACCGAGACAGATATCTGCACGCTCATTTGGCGTAGTGCTTCTCCTTCGGCATCACTCATTGTTGTGCCATTACCTTCACCCCAAATGTAATTCGAATTCTTCTTAATCTCATCTATTGATTGGGCGTGACTATACATTGTGAAAATAGCAAGGATAGTTAATGTAAGAGCTCGCTTAAATAGTTTCATGTTGCTTTTCTTTGAATGTTTTTATCGTTTCGTTATAGTTAATTCTTGCTTTGTCAGACAAATGTTGGAAAATCCGTGCAAAAGTATAAAATAATATTGTTTAACCAAAATTTTATTAAAAGAAATTAATATATACGTGTTATAAATGTTTGTAACGACCGATGCGGATGCTATGTGTTTTAGCGAAAAGCAATAAAAAAGCCATTGCATCAGTTGTTGCAATGGCTTTTGTTATGGAATGATGTGTTATCCTTTCAGCTTGTTCTTGCTTCTCATGTACGTGCGCTGTCCGTAGATGGCGATAACGACGAAGCAGATGAACGGCAGTACGAACGAGACGTTCACGGCTGGCATACCAAAGAGCTCACCACGGTCTATGATGGAAGCCTGGAGCGGAGGCAGAACGCTACCGCCGAGGATGGACATGATGAGACCTGCTGCGCCAAACTTCGCATCGTCGCCCAAGCCAGTAAGGGCAATGCCGTAGATAGTGGGGAACATGAGCGACATACATGCGCTTACGCCGACGAGACAGTACAGACCGTAGATGTTGTGCATGAAAATCACACCACATACGAGTGCACCGCCTGCAATGGCGAGTATCATAAGCAGCTGTCCAGTGTTGATATAGCGAAGGAGGAACGTGCAGATGAAGCGCGAGCAGCAGAAGATGACCATCGCGATGATGTTGTACTGCTGCGACATCACTTCGGCTGCCTGCTCCGTCATGCCCTCAGCCATGAGGATTGGCGTGCCGTACTGGATGATGAAGGTCCAGCACATGATCTGTACGCCGACGTAGAAGAATTGTGCTATGACACCCTCTCGGTAGTGGGGCAGCGAGAAGATGCGGTGCAGCGTGGGCACGAAGTTGATGTCGTGGTTCTTGTCGCCGTTGTGAGGCATCTTCTTGATGAGGATGAGCATGAACATGGCGAAGATAACGATGCCGATAGCAAGGTACGGAGCAATCAGAACACTCAGGTCGCTCTCCTTCACCGCTTCAAACTGTGCATCGTTGAGCTGGGCACGTGCTGCCGTATCAAGCGGATTGAGCTTTGCCTGGATGAAGTTCATAGCCACGAACATGCCCAGCAATGAGCCCATCGGGTTGAACGACTGCGCAAGGTTCAGTCGGCGTGTTGCCGTCTCCTCTGTTCCCATTGAGAGGATGTACGGGTTCGACGATGTCTCGAGGAACGACAATCCGCATGTGAGGATGAAGTAGGCTGCGAGGAACGGATAGTATTCGCCCGTCATCTTTGCCGGATAGAACAGCAGAGCACCGAGCGCATACAGTCCGAGTCCGACGAGCACGCCTGCCTTGTAGCTGTAGCGGCGTATGAACATGGCTGCCGGGAACGCCATGGCGAAGTAGCCGCCGTAGAACGCCACCTGGACGAGTGCGCCGTCTGTCGCCGACATGCGGAAAATCTTAGAGAACGCCTTCACCATCGGGTTGGTGATGTCGTTGGCGAAGCCCCACAGGGCGAAACACGACGTGATGAGGATGAACGGGACGATGTAGCTCACGCCGTCCTTTGATAGAATAGGTTGTTTCATTTGCTTTGTTTAGATTTCAATTTTACGCATCTCTGTCACCGATTTCACTTCGCCCTTGGCGAGTGCCTGGCAGAGTATGTTGCCTATGGCTGTTGCCTCTACGGGTCCTGCCTCCACGGGCACGCCGAGTGCTTCTTCTGTAAGACGGTTGAGTAGCTTGTTCTGCGATCCGCCGCCGATGATGTGCAGCTTCTGTATCGGCTTGGGCAGCATCGAGTTGAGATGTGCTGTTGCCTCGGCATACTTCGCTGCGAGCGACTGCAGTACGACGCGCGTGGTGGCAGCCTTCGACTGTGGCACTTCGAGCGCGTGCTCCGCGCAATAGTCGCAGATAGCAGCCTGCATCGACTTGGGATTCTGAAACTCCTTTGCGTCTACCGGTATCACGGTCTTTATTTCGGCTTCTGCGGCAGCGGCGAGGAGCGTGTCATACTGCTGTTCGTCGCCTTCTTCCTTCCATTCTGCCATAAGACGCTGCAGGAACCACAGTCCGGTGATGTTCTGCAGGAACGTGATCTTGCCGCCTATGCCGCCTTCGTTGGTGAACTCGGCGCGGCGTGCCTCTTCGGTGAGTATCGGCTCGTTGAGCTCTACACCCAGCAGCGACCATGTTCCGGAGCTGATGAACGCCACGGGGCTTTCGTCGTCCTTAGCCGGAACCGCCGCTACGGCACTCGCCGTGTCGTGCGAACCGACAGCAATAACGTCCACTTCGCCCAGTCCGGTCTCCTCGGCTATGTCCTTACGCAGCTTTCCGCGCACGGTGCCCGGCATAACGATGGGGCAGAAGAGGTGGCGCGGCAGCTGGAGACGGTCGATAAGTTCCCAGTCCCAGTCGCGTGTCGTGGCGTTGAGCATCTCGGATGTTGAGGCTATAGTGTACTCGGTGTTCGCCTCGCTGGTGAGGAAGTAGGAGAAGAGGTCGGGCGTGAAGAGCATCTTGTCGGCTATCTGCAGCTGCGGCGAGTTGGCTTTCTTGAGACTCAGGAGTTGGAACAGCGTGTTTATCTCCATCACCTGCGTGCCGTTCACGCTGTAGTGGGCGGTGCGGTCGGTGTCGGCGAAGAACTCGTCAGTCATGCCCTGCGTGCGTGCGTCGCGGTAGCAGACGGGGTTGCCGATGAGGTCGCCGTTGCGGTCGATGAGTCCGAAGTCGACACCCCATGTGTCCACGGCGATGCCCGACACCTTCAGTCCGAGCTGTGACGCCTTGCGCAGTCCGGTCTTCATGTCCTCGAAGAGGGCAGGGAAGTCCCAGTAGACGTGCTCGCCGAGGCGCACCTGTCGGTTCTGGAAGCGGTGTACGAGCTGCATGGTGAGCTGCTTCTTTCCGCCTTCGGTTGTAATAGTTCCGGCGACGACTCGTCCTGAGCCGCCGCCGAAGTCGATAGCTAAATAGGTCATATTGATAAGGTTGATGTGGTGAGGTGTTGATGTGGTGAGGTGGTGTGGTGAGGTGGTGATGCGTTGAGATGGTGACAATAGCAACATCTAATCTCAACACCTCAACACCTCACCATCTCAACACCTCTCCTTCTCACCATCTTTTTATCCCTTCTTTCCCAACACGTAGCTTTCAAGGTCGTCGATCTCCTCGTTGGTCAGCGTGTTATACTTGCCGCCGCTGAGCACGATGATGCGACATGCCATCTCGAAGAACATTGCACGCTCGAACACTTCGTCGAAGGTCTTGCCGCAAACCACCTGACCATGCTTCAGCATGAGTGCAGAGTTGTGGTCCTTCAGCGCGGCCTTAACAGCCTCGGCAAGCTCTGGTGAGCCTGGGCGGAAGTAGGGGATGACCGGTATCTCGCGACCTACGTGGCACGGCACCTCGGCTGTTACGTTGAAGTCCTTCGGTGTCTCTGTCATGCACGACACAACGGTTGCATACTTCGACTGGAAGTGGAGCACTACGTCGCAGTCGGGACGCTCGCGGAGCACGCCGAGGTGGAAGCCGCTCTCCATTGAAGGCTTCACGCCGTTGAGCACAGCGCCGTCGCTGACGCGGCAGATAGACACCTTCTCTTTCGGAAGTGTCGGCACCCATGAGCCAGTGCCTGAAACGAGCGCTTCGTCGCCGATGCGCCATGAGATGTTGCCACTTGAGCACAATGTCAAGCCTGCATCGCCTACGCGGTGAGCCTGACGCAGAAATTCCTGTATCTGATAATCCTGTATCATGTTTTTTTCTTTATTAAAACGCTTTCTTGTAGAGTTCGAGGATGTCCTCTTCCGTGATGTCGCGTGGGTTGCCCGGTGTGCAGACGTCAGCAAAGGCTGCCTTAGCCAGACGCGGCAGGTCTGTCTCCTTGATGCCGAGTTCTGCGAGATGCTGCGGAATGCCTACGCGGATGCTGAGCTGGCGCACTGCGTCAACAGCTGCCTCGGCAGCCTCTTCGCGAGTCATGCCTTCCTTGTATGCGTTCATCGCCTTGGCGATTGTGACGTACTTGTCGAGCGCTGCAGGAGCGTTGAACTCCATCACGATAGGCAGGAGCAGAGCGTTAGCCACGCCGTGCGGAATGTCGAAGATAGCGCCGAGCGGGTGAGCCATGCCGTGTACTGCGCCAAGGCCGACATTAGAGAACGCCATGCCTGCCACGTACTGAGCCACAGCCATTCCGTCGCGAGCCTCGGGGTTGGACGGCTCGTTAACGGCTGTCTCCAGGTGGCGTGCGATCATCTCGATAGCCTTAATCTCGAACATATCGCTCATCTCCCAAGCACCCTTTGTGATGAGGCCCTCGATGGCGTGAGTGAGTGCGTCGAGACCGGTAGCTGCGGTGAGCGAGCGCGGCAGAGTGTACATCAGCTCTGCGTCTACGATGGCGATAGCGGGGATGTCGTTAGGGTCGACGCATACCATCTTCTTCTCGTTCTCCTCATCGGTGATGACGTAGTTGATGGTCACTTCGGCTGCTGTGCCGGCTGTTGTAGGCAGGGCGATGATTGGCACCGACTTGTGCTTGGTGTCGGCAACGCCTTCGAGCGACACTACGTCAGCAAACTCAGGGTTGTTGGTGATGATGCCGATGGCCTTCGATGTGTCGATGCTCGAACCGCCGCCGATGGCGAGCAGGAAGTCGGCACCCGACTTGGCGAATGCTTCCAGACCGAGCTTCACGTTCTTTACGGTCGGGTTCTGCTTTATCTCGCTGAACACCTCGTATGGTATCTGTGCCTCGTCGAGCACGTCGAGCACTTTCTGTGCAACACCAAACTTAATAAGGTCTTTATCGGTGCAAACAAGTGCCTTGTGCAAACCGAGACGGCGTATTTCGCCAGGCAACTCCTTGCGTGCGCTGGGGCCGAAGTAAGATACTTCGTTGAGGATAAATCTTCTGGTCATTGTATTTAGAGCCCCTTCCCTCCCTCCCCAATCGGGGAGGGTGATTGATGAGGCGATATTTAAAATATTAGTATTCTGCCCTTCTCTCTCCCTCCCCGTCGGGGGAGGGTCGGGGAGGGGCTTTTTGTTTTATTTGTAAATCGGTCCGTAGTTCTTGCAAGCGCGGAAGTCTGCGCCTTCCTTATCCATGCCGAATGCGTTCCATGAAGCTGGGCGGAAGATCTTCTCGTCCTCCACGTTGTGCATACAAACCGGAATGCGGAGCATAGAGCAGAGCGTGATGAGGTCGGCACCTACGTGTCCGTAAGTGATGGCACCGTGGTTAGCACCCCAGTTGTTCATCACAGAGTAAACGTCCTTGAACGGAGCCTTGTCGGTGAGGCGTGGAACGAACCATGTGGTAGGCCATGTCGGGTCGGTGCGCTTGTCGAGAACCTTGTGGATTTCTGGGTCAACGTCTACTGTCCATCCCTCAGCGAGCTGCAGAACCGGACCGAGTCCCTTCACGAGGTTCAGACGAACCATTGTTACGGGCATACCGCCGCGTGTGAGGAAGTTTGAAGAGAAACCGCCGCCGCGGAAGTAGTCGCGGTTAGCCGGATACCATGTGGTAGCCTGGAGGCAAGCGTCTACATCCTTGTCTGTCATCTCCCAGAAGTGCTTCATCACTGGTTTGCCCTCTGCGTCAGTAGCTGCGCCAGAGCCGTCGAGTGTTGTTGCACCCGAGTTGATGAGGTGGATGATACCGTTAGCTGCCATACCGGTAAGCTCCTTGCCAGTAACGCGCTTCACAGCCTCAGGGCTCCAGTAGGTACGCACGTCAGAGAAGATTTGTGCTCTGCCCGTGAGCAGGTGGTTGAAGAGCATAGCCACGCCGTTGCCAGCATCGTTCTCCGTAGCCAGTGTGATAGGCTCGCGCAGACCGTTCCAGTCGAACGAGGTGTTCATGAGTGCTTCAGGATAGTCGCCGTTCGGGTAGAAGTCGGTCCATTGGCGCTGGCCCTGGAAACCGCCTGCGATGGCGTTGTGTCCGATAGCCTCCTCCTTGTAGCCGAGCTCGGCGAGGCGCGGGTTGCCGTGCATGAGGTCCTTCATGATCATCATCATCTTCACGATGAACTCCCAGTCCTGGTCCTTCTGCTCGCGTGTCTTTGCCTTCTCGGGGCGGTTAGCGATGTCCTCGCCCTCGTTGGTCATGCAGTTCTCGCGTGTCCACTCCATAGCCTTCTCAAACTCTACGTGGTCGTAGATGCCTTCTGTCATGCGGCGGATAATCTCGGTGAGGTCAACGCTCTCGTTGCGCATGCCGAGATACTCCTGGAAGAAGTTCGGGTCGACGATAGAACCTGCGATACCCATACATGCCGAACCCATAGAGAGGTACGACTTGCCGCGCATTGTAGCCACTGCCTGAGCAGCGCGTGCGAAGCGCAGAATCTTCTCTGCCACGTCAGCCGGTATAGAGTCGTCGGCGAGGTCCTGCACGTCGTGTCCGTAGATGCCGAACGCGGGCAGACCCTTCTGTGCGTGAGCAGCGAGCACGGCTGCCAGATATACTGCGCCCGGACGCTCCGTGCCGTTGAAGCCCCATACAGCCTTCGGCCAGTGCGGGTTCATGTCCATTGTCTCAGCACCATAGCACCAGCATGATGTGACGGTGATGGTAGATCCAACACCCTCGCGCTCAAACTTTTCAGCGCAGGCAGCACTCTCTCCGACGCGTCCTATTGTAGTGTCAGCGATGACACACTCCACGGGTGAGCCGTCACCGTTGCGTAAGTTTTCTGTGATAAGTTTTGCAACCGAACGTGCAAGGTTCATTGTCTTCTCTTCAAGACTCTCGCGAACGCCACCCTGACGACCGTCGATGGTGGGGCGAATACCAATTTTTGGATACTTGTTCATAGATTTGTTTTTTTTAGGTTTTATGTGAATGTTTTGTTTTCTTCGGTTTTTAGTGCGCATGGTGGCACACGAGTAGTGCAAATTTACGGCAAAAAAATGATATGAGCAAATAGCTCTACATATTTATTATTGTGCTGTGTTATTTCATGTATTACATTGGTTGATATTTTCGTAGCACTAAAACAATGTTGCCGTAGCACTCAAACAATATTGCCGTAGCACAAAAACAACATTGCCGTAGCGTGGCAATAACACGAGCTTTCTACTGCTGTCTTTTGATGGTATTTCTCGCGCGTATAATAATATAATGTGTGCGTCCACAATGTGACGTTTTAATTGTAAACAACTGTTAAAACGAGCATAAATTCTCAACTTTTCCCTTCAAAAGTTTTGGTGGTTTACAAAAAAGCTATACCTTTGCATCCGCTTTCGAACAGCAACGGTGTCTCAAGCAAACGTGAGAGATGCGGAGCGAAACAGGAAGCGAACAGAAACAAGAGTTCTTTGAAAAGATTTACATAAGACAGAAGTAGTACAAGAAGCGAGAACGATGAACAATCGTTCTTGGGTAGAAGAAAAACGAACCGTCAAGTTTGTTTGACTTTAAACTTAAAAATGGAAGCTCGTTCTGAACAGATACAAACAAACAGCAGTTTGAATTCCTCGCGAAAGCGTAGGGAGGCTTAGAAAGGCCTAGTAAGGCTTAAGCTCAAGCTTGCTGGTAAAAATATTTTACAATG
>NZ_JH379469.1:38773-79969 GCF_000235885.1 Leyella stercorea DSM 18206 | reverse complement strand
GTTAAAAACACAACAATATTATATGAGCCAATAATATTTGATTTCGAATTGGTAGAGTGGTGGAGTGGGTTTCTTAAAGCGGGGATAAAAAAAAGAGTCAAACCTCTTTTGAAGTTTGACTCTCTGTTGGGTGGCAGATGGGACTCGAACCCACGACATTCAGAACCACAATCTGACGCTCTAACCAACTGAACTACAGCCACCATGTTATTTGCTTTACTTAGCAGTATTGCTTAGTTCTTTAAAGCGAGTGCAAAGGTACGGGTTTTGTTTTAAACTACCAAATGTTTTGTCAACTTTTTTTGGATAAATCGTGTTTTTACTTGTTTATTGGTGCTATTGTAGGAATAATGTGCTCTATATTGCTAATTATTTCCCATATTCATATCTTTTGATACAGTTCGCTGGTATCAGTGTTGAACGTACCGAAAGTCATAAAAAAAACGTCTAAGACATTGCTTAGACGTTTTATTGTAATTGGGGCGTAATTTTCTTTTACTCTTTTGGTGTAGAGAGGTTCTTGCAAATTACTTTGCAGGAGCCTGCTGTGCTGGTGCCTGCTGAGCACCTTCAGCTGCTGGTGCTGCCTGCTGCTGGCTTGAACCGAAACCAGGAGTAGTGTTTGGGTTTGTTGTCTGAGTTTCAGTTGCAGTCTTCTCCATAACGCTTGTACCCTCTGTAGAAACAGGAGCCACGTGAGCGCATACGATGCTGAGAACAACCATTGTGATTGCGAGACCCCATGTTGCTTTCTCTACGAAGTCGGTAGTCTTGCGTACACCTAAGATAGCGTTAGATGATGAGAAGTTTGATGCCAAACCGCCACCCTTTGACTCCTGAATAAGCACAATGCCAATCATGAGCAAAGATGCTATCACGATGAAAATTACGAATAATGTGTAAATCATTTTTCTATTTGTTATTTTTGTTATTTATTATAAGTTTCTTTAAAAATCTTATTTGGTCTGCAAAGTAAGCATTTTTTTTTGGATAATTCAAATTTAAACGCTGAATTATTTCAAGAGCCTTCGAATATCTACCTTGTTTTATGTATATTTTGGCTAAAGTCTCTGTAAAATAGCCTTCTTCGCTTTCGTTCTCGCCCTTTTTCTCTTCTTCAAGTTCGGGTTTATAGGTGGGTTGATCTTGCAGTTGTATCTTGCCACCATCTTTGTTGATGAAGTCGTCGATGAGTTCCTGACCTTTCAGCTGGGGGCTCTGTTCGGAGGTGTCGTCTTCTTCGCTTTCTGTTTTTAGCAGGTATGCGACATAGTCTACAGCAGCATCTGCAGGCGTTGGCTTGCGTTTTGGTTCACTTTGAGGTTCCAGTTCCTGTTCTGGGGCAGAGTCGAGGAAGTTGTCGATAATAGATATAGTGCGGTCGTCGTTGCTTGTTTCTATCTTGTTGGTAGCTTCCTCGCTCGGGTTCTTGAACTCATAGTGTGCACTCTCCACAAGTTGGAACAACATACTTCTGTCTGTCACGTACAATGCAGTTCGACGAAGTTCATCGTCGAACGCACTATCGTGCAGCAGATACATGTTCTTCAACATCAATATTCGTGCCGTCTGATAGTATGGATAGAGCGCAACAATGTTTCGGAGCTCGTATAGAGTCTCCTTGCTCATCAGTTCAGGATGGTTTATGAGGCGTACTAAATCCACTTTTTTACGTTTTTACATTATTAATGTTTATATTACCAGTTGGCAACTGTTGCGTTGAATATCTGCTCTGTGATGTCTTTTACCATTTGTGTTACGAGTTCTTCTTGCACCGTGGCAAGACTTTGTGTTGTCTCGTACGATTTTGACGAGGTGAACTGGCGTTCAAAGTCTTCGCTATGGTTTACGTTGTTCGTAAATCGTACGTTGACGGTGATTGAAAGTTCGGTTTGTGCCGACTGTCCACTTGCTGACACAGACTTGTTGCGCTGCGAGTATTGTGTTATCTCACCCTCTATTTTCAGGTCGCCGTTACGCTTCACCTGACTCAGTTTGGTGTGGCTTGCGAACATGTCCTTCAACTGGTTGTTGAACATCGGTCCCATCGGTCCCCATACATAACTTGAACGGATAGGGAAGTCGGCTATCTGTATTGTCTTTGTCTTTGTATAGTCGATGCTCGCTCCGTTGAACTTGTAGCTTACCTTGCACGCCGAAATTGTTATAGATGCAATCAGTACAAGTGCTATATATATATAATGTGTACGGATTCGTTTCATGTCTTTATTATTTGTCGAGTCCATATTGCTTTATGCGTCTGTAGAGTGTGCGGTCGGAGATGCCCAGCTCCTGCGCAGCCTTCTTGCGGTTGCCACCATTGCGTTCGAGCGCTTTCTCTACCACCTGCCGACCGATGTCGCTAAGGTTCAGACTCTCGTTCTGTTCGTTTTGAGAGGTTGTTACGCCATCTCTTATCTCCTCGGCCTCTACATCCTGATACGGACTGAATGTGGCTGGCTGCAGAGCGTGTACCTGCTGGGCAGCTGCGAAATTGTCGAGTGTGCGGTTGTCGTCAATCTGTTTGCGCAGATTGGTCATCTCGCGGCGCAGATCGCTCACGTTGCCTCTCAACTCGTAGAGAATCTTATATAGAATCTCGCGTTCGCTCTCGTACGAGTGCGATCCGGTCGGCGTTGTGGTGGCAAGCTGCGTGCTTTCCTTGTCCTGCGGTATGAACTTGCTCAGCGTTTCGGCGTCTATCACGCGTGTTGTGCTGAGTACGGACATCTGCTCAGTGATATTCTTCAGCTGGCGCACGTTGCCCGGCCACTTGTATCTAAGCATTATTGCCTTCGCTTCGTCGGTTAGCGTGATGCGGCTCATGCCATACTTCTCCGCAATCTGCATTGTGAACAAACTGAAGAGTAGGAGAATGTCGTTGCCACGGTCGCGTAATGGCGGCATTTGGATAGGGATGGTGTTCAGACGATAGTAGAGATCTTCGCGGAAACGTCCCTCGCTTATTGCCTTGTGCATGTTGACGTTGGTTGCTGCAACGATGCGCACATTGGTTTTCATTATCTTCTGACCACCCACACGTATGTATTCGCCAGTTTCGAGCACACGCAGCAGGCGTGCTTGTGTTGCCATTGGCAGCTCGCCGACCTCGTCGAGGAAGATAGTGCCTTTGTTTGCCGTACCGAAATAGCCTTCGCTCTCGCCGATTGCACCCGTGAACGATCCCTTCTCATGTCCGAATAGTTCGCTGTCTATAGTGCCTTCCGGTATAGAGCCGCAGTTGATGGCGAAGTATTTCTCGTGTTTGCGTGGCGAATTGTCGTGTATAAGTCGTGGAATAATCTCCTTGCCGACTCCGCTTTCGCCAACAATGAGCACACTGAGGTCTGTCGATGCCACTTGTTTTGCAACGTCGAGAGCACGGTTCAACGCATCGCAGTTGCCCACGATGTTGTACCGTTGTTTTAATCTTTGCAGTTCAGATGTATCCATTTGGTAACAAAATTACATATTTCTATTAAAATAGATGCAGCTTTATGCTACTTTTTTAGCAACCGATTGTGTTATCGGTTGCCTTGCTGATTGTTGGTGTCGCGTTTCTTCGGAATAGAAAATCTCACCTTCTCGCTTTCATCGCGCTTCTCATGGTAGAGCTTCGGCAGCGGATTGGCAAGTGGTAGTTCGTATTCTTCGCGGTTACGCACGATGTCGATAGCTGCATAGATAGCGTGGCGCAGTGCGTTCTCATCAGCAACGCCAGCTCCAGCATTGGCGAAGTCGGGAGTCAGTGCGGGTGCTGTGCATACGAGTGGGAGTGCTGATATGTAATAGATGCCGTTGCTCTGCATTGTTGTAGAGAATGGTATGTTAGCCTGATCGTCGTACATTGCGAGCGTGCAGTCGAAAGCATCGCATACATTATTGCCGAAGTAATCTTCTGCGGCATATGGTCCGTATGCTGTGATGCCTTCCTCCTCGGCTTTCTTTATAGCTGGCAGTAGTATCTCCTTCTCTTCTGTGCCGTCAGCGCTTGGGTTAAGTGCGAGCACGCCTATACGTGGATTCGACAGACGGAAGTCGCTCTTGAGGCAGTTGTGCAGTTTGCGAATGTTGTTAAGGATATTCTCTTCTGTGATGTTTGCAGGTACGTCCTTTATTGCCAAACCATTGGTGGCGAGGGCGATGCGTAGTGATTCGTTTACCATTATCTTCATGCCCTTAGCACCATCACCGATGCAAGTCTCTGCATATTCCTTCAGTCCGTTGTATGTGTAACCAACTTCGTTGGCTGTCATGTTGGAGAGGCATACCGGACAAGCCACGAGCACGTCGTAGAGTTGGCTACGGAAATCGGTCATAGCCTTATCAAGGGCTTTGAGAGCCGATTCTCCAGACTCTTTTGTGGGTTGTCCGAGGTCTACTTTCACCTCTTCATCGAAGCAAGCGAGCAGATTAACGCGTCCATCGACAGCATCTTCAGCCTTGTTGATGATGCTGAAGTTAGCTTGCATGTCAAGGGCCTTACGATGATAAGCTGCAATCTTCGGCGAGCCGTATATGATAGGTGTGCATAACTCAAGCATTTCGGGCTCTGCAAAGGTTTTAAAAATAAGCTCATATCCGATACCATTGGTATCGCCGTGGGTTATTGCCACGCGGATTTTTCTGTCTTCCATTTGTTATTTTGTTTGGGTTGTATTGTATATAGTGCTGCTTCTGTATTGAGTAGCACGTTGCGTTTCTTCGTTCCTGGGGCGTAGACGAAAGCTTCTGCCACTATTGTGGTGTGCTTGTCTATGTGCTTTATTATGTGTTGCACGAACGGACCGCCCATTGCGTCGCCGTGCATCTCCCATAGTCCGCGACGTATGGTTAGTGTGTCTGTGTCGCTGCTGACATAAGTTGTGACGATACTGCCTTGCGTTGTCGTCATGTACATATCGTCGGTTTCGCCCTTTATGTTCACCTTCATCACACTGTCGCGGTTTTCCGACGTGTATATACAGATATTTGCCATTGCTGTTGGCGAGTCGTTGGATATCCAAATAAAGTCTTTTCCCTTCTTGCTCGCTCGCATATCTGACGGTATGCGCATATCTATACCGAACATCTGTTGCACTTCTGCTTCCAACTTTGTGTTATGCTTGTGCTCAAGCAGTGTTATGGCGTTCTTTATTTCGTTGCGTTTTAGCAGATTGCGTATGTTGTTGGCGGTTGATTGCGACCGCATGGCGCGCTGCAGGTGTACCATCGAAGGTGTGCTTACGTGTACAATGATCTGCGGTTCGGCATATACGTTGCGTTCGTATTTTATCTTGATTTGTTTCAATTTGTGGTCGGTTTCTACCACCACGATGTTGCGAGCAAGTCGTAATGTGGCATTCATTGATGTGCCGTTGCTCACGTCGAATGTAGGTTCGGGCTGCGGCAGGGCAGTGACAGGCTCTGTCAGTACCTTATATAATATGCTATCGCTATCGCCAATGAGCACTACTTCGTATGGTCTGCCACCACTGTCGGGCAGCATCGTCTGCTTGCCTCGGGTGCAGGCCATGAGTGTAAGCGTAGCGAAGAACAGTATTGTATATCGCATGGGGTTATTGTTGTTCGCGGCGTTTGCGCTCCTCTTCAATCTTTTTCGCAGTGCTGAGCAGTCCACATGCAGCGAAGATGTCCTGACCTCGACTTGCACGAATCGTGGTGAACACGCCGTGGTTAGTCAGATAGTCGCGGAAATTCTCTATATGGTGGTCGTCTGTGCCTTGCAGGTCTACGTTGGGGATAGGGTGGAAGCGAATCAGATTAAATCGACATTCCAGTCCTTCCACGAGCTTCACTATTTCGCGAGCATGTGTTGTGGTATCGTTCACGCCCTTGAACATGATATACTCGAAAGAGAGTCGGCGCTGATGTGTGAAGTCGTAGTTACGCATCAAGTCTACCACCTCTACGATAGACATACCACGCTCTGCAGGCATCAGCTGCGCACGCTGTTCTGGTATTGGCGAGTGCATACTGATAGCCACATGACAATCACTCTCGTCGAGGAAGCGTTGCAATTTCTTGCGTATGCCTACGCTGCTCACTGTGATGCGCTTCGGGCTCCAAGCGTAGCCATAGTCGGCTGTCATCACCTGTGTCACCTTCAGTACGTTGTCGAGGTTGTCCATCGGTTCGCCCTGGCCCATAAACACGATGTTCGTGAGTTTCTCGCGTTCGGGAAGCGAGTATATCTGGTTGAGGATGTCGGTTGTTGTGAGACTCTCTTCAAAACCCTGCTTGCCTGTTTGGCAGAACAGACAATTCATTTTACAACCCACTTGTGACGAAACGCACAGCGTAGCGCGGTCGTGATCGGGGATGTACACAGTTTCCACATGTTTGCCCGTAGCAGTGGGGAAGAGATACTTTATTGTTCCGTCCTTCGATACTTGGCAGTCTATCGGCTCCATACATCCAATGGTGTATTCTTCAGCCAGTCGCTCACGATTGGTCTTCGAGATGTTTGTCATCTCGTCAATCGATTTCACGTGTTGTGTGTATAGCCATTTCGCCATCTGTCCGCCAGTGAAGGCTGGCATACCGAGCGATTTTGCTACTTCTTTGAGCTCGTAGAGCGACATACCCATGAGCGGTTTCTTTATATCTGCCATATCTGTGTGTACTATTTGTTTGCTATAGTTGTAGTCCTAAGCTACAAAGTTACGCATTTTTTTTGAAAATAGTAGAGAGTATAATGAAAAAAGCGTGTAAAAACATATTGTTTCTACACGCTTTGTTTGGTAGTGGATAGGGGAATCGAACCCCTATGCCAAGATTGAGAATCTTGTATCCTAACCATTAGATGAATCCACCATCGGTTTTATGTCTTACTGCTTTGGTAGTGGATAGGGGAATCGAACCCCTATGCCAAGATTGAGAATCTTGTATCCTAACCATTAGATGAATCCACCAACAGTATTGATTACTCAAGAGAACAGCGGAAGCTGGGGGATTCGAACCCCCGGTACGGTTACCCGTACGGCAGTTTAGCAAACTACTGGTTTCAGCCACTCACCCAAACTTCCATGCGGTTGAAGTTAACCGGAGCACTGTTTCTCAATTGCGAGTGCAAAGGTATAGGTTTTTATTGTAACCACCAAATGTTTTCTGTACTTTTTTGTGATAAAATGCGCATTTTGCTACATTTTTGTAGCTGAGTGCGTTTGGTAAGGTCGTTTTGTGACGTTTTTTACTCTTGAATGCGCTTGTAGTAGCGCAGCTTGTTGTTTTGTGTGTAGAACATGTGTGTCAGTTCGGTGAGCAAAAAGTCGGGACGGAATGATATTTCTTCAAAATAAGTTGAGGTTTTGCCGTTACATTCGTATATGTTTCCGTCTTTGAACGCCTTTATTGTCTTGTATCCGCTGTATTCTGTGCTTAGTTGGTTACGTGTGAGCGGTCTGTCACCATAGTAGATGAACAACCAGATGTCGGCATTAATTGCTTTACTGATTACCATTTCGGGTGATAGATTCAGCGATCCGCTGTGTGTGTCGTCGGCAAAGATGTAGTCACCACCTGCATCTTTTATCAATTTTGCCATCGAGCTATTGCCTCCAGGGCAGTACCATACGCCACTTGTGACGCGTTCGGTGAGCACTTTAGGGTGATTCTTTTGCTTTTTGTTATGTTCGATGATTGTGTTGTAGTTGTGTTCAATAGTAGTAAACAACGAATCAGCGGTATTTTCTTTACCGATTAGCATGGCATAGAAGCGCATCCATTCGGCGCGTCCAAGTGCGGAGGTTTCCATATAGTCGGCACATTCTATAATTGGTGTGCCGATATTTTCGAGTTGTGCATGGCTGCTTCCCTCAAATGGTGATAGAAACATGGCGTCGGGTGCTACTGCGATGATGCGCTCGATGGTTGGCGACATACTGTTGCCACAGTTGGTGATGGTTCCTTTTGCTGCACGCTGTAGCACGTCTTGTTGGGTGATGTATGCCAAGTCGCATACGCCTTTAATTGTTTCGCCAGCACCCAAGTCGAATAGTAGTCGGCAGTGTGGTGATGTTGTCACTATTGCCCTACGTATTGGTGTGTATATGACAGTGGCATCTGAGGGTGGAATGACTTTGCCCGAGTCGCTGCGGTTGATTAGGGCATAGCGATGTAGAATTGTGCCGCTCTTCCAAGGGTTGCTAAGCTTTACGTCTACGTATCCATCGTGTCTAACTGCGGTTATATGTTCTGCGTATTTGAATGTGATGGTGTCACCATTGTTGTCGTCGTTTATTGTACTCTTTCCGTTACATGATGAGAGCAACAATGAAGTTATATATATATAAGGTATAATACTATATAATATATAATAATGTATAGACCGTTGTGTATTTGTTCGCTTATTCATTCTTGTTGATATTGTAGTATATTTGTTGAGTGATTTTTATGTAAAACAAAAAAGTGAAATGTTCGTTTGAACATTTCACTTTCGTTTGAGGTACCTAGCAGAGTCGAACTGCTCTACACGGTTTTGCAGACCGTTACCTAACCGATCGGCCAAGGTACCAAATGGCTCATTGCTTATTTGCGAGTGCAAAGGTAGGCATTATTATTGTAACCACCAAATGTTTTTGTTTCTTTTTTCTTATTTATCTTATTTTTTCCACGTTTTCTTGTGTTTCTTCTTTCGTGTGTTTTATGTTTAAGTATCCTTTTTCCTATAATTACTGCATTGTTCGGCGTGGAAAGTAGTGTTTTGCTTTTTGTTAAGTTTGTGGTTTTTTATCATTTGCTCTTTCAGTGCACAGCCCTTGCAGCCATAACATCCGCTTTCTGCTTCGCTAATGGCTTTATATGTTCTGTAGGCGATGTAGCTTATGGAGATAATAATTATGAGTATAACAGCGATGAGTTGTAACATATATGGGTGTGATAAAGTTGATAGTTAGTCAAATCGTGAAAAACTCGTATGTTATAGTTTGATAGTGAGAATCGGTACGTACATCTGCGATGAGTATCGCGGATGTACGTATCGATTGTTCGCCTTAGTTTAATAAGCGAAGAGAGGGTAGTCCTTCATTGTCTCGTTCACCTTGGCGCGAACACGAGCGATTACCTCTTCGTTTTCTGGGTCGTTCAGTACTTCTTCTATGAGTTCAGCAATCAGTACCATGAGGTCTTCCTTAGCACCACGTGTTGTGATGGCAGGAGTTCCGAGGCGTATGCCCGATGTCTGAAATGCGCTACGTGTGTCGTATGGCACCATGTTCTTGTTGACGGTGATGTCTGCAGCAACAAGAGCGTTTTCTGCCACCTTACCGGTGAGGTTGGGATACTTAGAACGGAGGTCGACAAGCATAGAATGATTGTCTGTGCCACCGCTCACGATAGTGAAGCCACGTTTGATGAGTTCGTCAGCAAGCACGCTTGCGTTCTTCTTCACCTGTTTTGCCCACTCCTTGAACTCTGGCTGCAGAGCCTCGCCGAAAGCCACAGCCTTGGCAGCGATGACATGCTCCAACGGACCGCCCTGCTGTCCTGGGAATACTGCAGAGTTGAGCAGCTGGCTCATCATCTTTGTTACGCCCTTTGGTGTCTTCAAGCCCCATGGGTTCTCGAAGTCCTTGCCCATAAGGATAATGCCGCCACGCGGACCGCGTAGAGTCTTGTGAGTGGTAGAGGTTACGATGTGAGCGTACTTCACGGGGTTGTCGAGCAAGCCGGCTGCGATAAGGCCTGCAGGGTGAGCCATATCAATCATAAGCAGTGCGCCAACCTTGTCGGCAATCTCGCGCATACGCTTGTAATCCCACTCGCGACTATATGCCGAACCACCACCGATGATGAGCTTCGGTTTGTGCTCCAGAGCGAGCTGCTCCATCTGGTCGTAGTTCACACGGCCAGTTTCCCGGTCGAGGTCGTAGCCGATGGCGTGGTAGAGTATGCCCGATGTGTTCACCGCCGAACCGTGTGAGAGGTGTCCGCCGTGTGCGAGGTTTAGACCGAGGAATGTATCGCCAGGCTTCAGTACGGCAAGCAGTACAGCGGCGTTAGCCTGCGCACCAGAGTGCGGCTGTACGTTGGCATACTCAGCATCGAAGAGTTCCTTCACGCGTTCGATAGCCAATGTCTCCACTTCGTCCACTACCTGGCAGCCGCCGTAGTAGCGTTTGCCTGGATAGCCCTCGGCATATTTGTTCGTGAGATAAGAACCCATTGCCTCCATTACCTCGTCGCTGACAAAGTTTTCAGAAGCTATAAGTTCTATACCCTTCAGCTGGCGCTGATGTTCTTTCTCAATGAGGTCGAAAATCACTTGATCTCTTTTCATAGTTAATAGAATTTTAATTATAGTAATGATTATACGAGTTCAACTTTCTCGATGAACTGTTCCTTGTCGCAGTAGTGGCATTTGAGGATGCCCTTTTCTTTGTTCACAACGTGGAATACGGTGTTCATCGGTTCGTTGTTGGTGATGCACTTCGGGTTGTTGCACTTCACGATGCCACGCAACTCATCGGGGGTCTTCACCGTCTTCTTCTCCACAACCTCGTAGTCGTGAATGATGTTGAGCACCACGTTCTGTGCTACAACCGAGAGTCGCGAAATCTCCTCGTCGGTGAAGAACTTGTCCGACACTTTGATGATACCCTTGCGTCCAATCTTGTTCGACGGATAGTTATAACCGATAGTTACTGGTGTTTCAAGGGTCTCTAATTGTAGTAAATTTACTACCTGATATGTCTTCTCTGCTGGTATATGGTCGATGACAGTGCCGTTCTTGATAGCAGCCACTTGTCTTTCTGTCTTGTTGCTCATGTCGTATTGTTTATTAATTGCTAAATAATTGTTTTATCGTTGCGCACCTCGTCGAGTGTGATGCCGAGCACGTAGCAGAATATCGCCTCACGAGCGAACAGGCCGTTGCCTGCCTGTTGAATGTAGTAAGCGTGTGAACTCTCGTCTACGTCGTATGCTATCTCGTTGACACGTGGCAGTGGGTGTAGAATTTTCATGTTGTCCTTTGCTTTGCAGAGCATCTGGCGCTTCAGGATGTACACGTTCTTCACACGTTCGTACTCCATGAGGTCGGAGAAGCGTTCTTTCTGCACGCGTGTCATGTAGAGGATGTCGGCATCCGCAATCACGTCTTCGTTGAAGTCGGTGTGCTCTTCGAAGCGGATACCGTGTTCGCGACAATAGATTTTGTACTCCTCAGGCATTGCCAATTCCTTTGGTGCCACAAAATGGAATGTAGGATTGAAGTGGCGCATGGCAGTGATGAGCGAGTGCACGGTGCGTCCGTACTTCAAGTCGCCAACGAGATAGATATTAAGGTTTTCGAGAGTGCCTTGTGTTTTGTAGATGGAATAAAGATCGAGGAGACACTGTGACGGGTGCATGTGTGCACCATCGCCTGCATTGACAATAGGAACCGGAGCAACTTCGCTGGCGTATTGCGCTGCGCCTTCAACGTAGTGGCGCATCACGATGACATCGGCATAGTTGGAAACCATAAGTATAGTGTCCTTAAGTGTTTCGCCTTTTGTTACGCTTGATGCCTTGGCATCCGAGAAACCGATGACGCGCGCGCCGAGGCGGTTTGCTGCGGTTTCAAAACTCAATCGCGTGCGGGTTGAAGGCTCGAAGAATAGCGTTGCCACCACCTTACCTTTCAGCAGTTCGCGGTTAGGGTGATTCTCAAACTCCTTTGCCATTTCGAGCAAATACATTAGCTTTTCCTTCGGCAGGTCGGCTATTGTTACAAAATCGTGTCTCATTATTATTTAGAATTAATGGTTGTCTACAATTTGTCTGCTAAGGTAGTTATAATTTTTCAGATATGGCGTAAATGAAAACTATTATTTATGCTTTTCTCACTTTTTTGCCTTACCTTTGCAAAATATAAGAGATATTACTAATATAATTCAGTCCTATTACTAATATAATAAGGAATACATTACTAAAAATATGAGAAAAGTATTCGTACGCTCACTATGGACGTTGCTTGCCATCGTCATTCTCGGTTCGGCAGTTGCGTTCACGGCTATATGGAACGGTTTTATCGGATATATGCCGCCAGTTGAGGACTTGCAGAACCCGATCAATCGCTTCGCAACACAGATCTATAGTGCTGACGGAAAGGTCATCGGCACGTGGAACTTCAATCGCGAGAACCGTGTCTGCGTTTCATACAACGACATCTCGCCATACCTGGTGCAGGCGCTTGTGGCTACAGAGGATGTTCGTTTCTACGACCACTCGGGCGTAGACTTCATTGCTTTGGGCAGAGCCATCGTCAAGCGCGGTCTGTTCGGTCAGGCTTCTGCCGGTGGCGGTTCTACCATCACGCAGCAGCTTGCCAAGCAGCTATATTCAGAAACCGCCAAGAGCACCATGCAGCGTGCGCTGCAGAAACCGATAGAGTGGGTTATCGCTGTGAAGCTCGAGCGCAACTACACCAAAGAGGAGATTATAGCTCTGTATCTCAACTATTTCGACTTCCTGCATAACGCTGTAGGTATAAAGACTGCGGCCAATACCTATTTTAATAAGGAGCCTCGCGACCTCAATATTGAGGAGGCAGCTACGCTCATCGGCTTGTGCAAGAACCCGTCGCTGTTCAACCCCGTGCGCTATCCCGACCGTTGTCGTGAGCGTCGCAACGTGGTGCTCGACCAGATGCGCAAGGCGGGCTATATCAGCGATGCCGAGTATGCGCAGCACGTCGAGTCGCCGCTCACACTCGATTTTCACCGCACCGACCACAAAGATGGTGTAGCGCCTTACTTGCGCGAGTTCCTGCGTGTGTACATGTCTGCCGAGCGTCCACAACTGTCTAACTATCCGTCATGGAACCGCCGTCAGTTTGTCATCGACTCAATTGCATGGGTGAACGATCCGCTCTACGGATGGTGCAACAAAAATCGCAAGAAGGACGGCTCGCCGTACAATCTCAATGCCGACGGCTTGAAGGTGTACACCACCATCGACTCGCGTATGCAACGCTATGCCGAAGAGGCTGTTTATGCTCACGTGGCTCGCTACTTGCAGCCGGAGTTCTTCAAGGAGCAGAAGGGCAAACCGAACGCTCCGTTCACCTCCGCACTGACACAGAAACAGGTTAACCAGATTATGGAACGTGCTGTGCTTCAGAGCGAACGCTATAGAGCACTGAAAGCTGCGGGCGCAAGCAATGAAGAAATTCACCGCTCGTTCCATACGCCTACAGAGATGACTCTTTTCACCTATCATGGCGATATCGACACCATGATGGCACCTATAGACAGCATACGCTATGTGAAGTCGTATCTGCGTGCTGGCTTTATGAGTATGGATCCGAAGACGGGAGCGGTGAAGGCATACGTAGGCGGACTCGACTACACACATTTTATGTACGATATGGTTACGGGCGGTCGTCGCCAGGTGGGTTCTACAATAAAGCCGTTCCTCTATGCGCTTGCCATGGAGAATGGTTTCACCCCATGTTCTATGGCTCCTAATGTGCAGCAGACCTACACCGTGGGCAATCAGACGTGGACTCCGCGCAACACCAACCGTAAACGCTACGGCGAGATGGTTACGCTGAAGTGGGGATTGGCGCAATCGAACAACTGGATTTCGGCTTATCTTATGAGTAAGCTTAACCCACAGCAGTTCGTCACCAAGCTGCACGAGTTTGGCATCGACAACCCCGAGATAGTGCCGTCGATGGCACTCTGTCTCGGTCCGTGCGAGGTGTCTGTGGCAGAGATGGTTAGTGCCTACACCACGTTTGTCAATAAAGGCATTCGTTCTGCTCCGATGTTCGTGAGTCGAATAGAGGATAACGAGGGCAATGTCATCACCGACTTCCAACCGCGTATGAACGAGGTGATAAACGCAGAGAGTGCCGACCGTATGCTCGTGCTTCTGAAAGGCGTTGTCGATGGCGGTACGGCTGGCAGATTGCGCTACAGATATAACTTTACAGGCGAGATTGGTGCTAAGACTGGTACCACCAACCGCAATGCCGATGCTTGGTTCATGGGCTTCACACCGCAACTCGTCAGCGGTTGCTGGGTAGGTGGTGAGGATCGCGACATCCACTTCGACACCATGCGCATGGGACAGGGCGCAACAATGGCTCTGCCCATCTGGGCAAACTTTATGAAGAAGGTGTATGCCGACCCCTCGTTGCCTTACGACGAAACGGCGAAATTCGATCTGCCACCAGGCTACGACGGCTGTTCGGACGGCGAGACCTCATCCGATGACCCCGGCGATGGGGCTCTTGACATAGAAGAGGTGTTTGAATAATAATAGGGTGCTGTCGCTTGCACATGCAAGAATAGCACCCCTTTTAAATTATAGTATTATGAAATATTTTGTAGCAAATTTCAAGATAGAATGTGAGGCAGAGCTGATGCAGCCCGCTCGTGAGTTGTTGTCGGCAGCTGCCTGTGAGGCTGGTTTCGAGGCGTTTGAGGATACCGACGACGGATTGTTAGGTTATGTACAGCGCCCGATGTATGACAAGGAGGCACTCGATGCAGCCATTGCCGACTATATGCCGGAGGGTGCAGCGGTGAGTTACGCTGTGGAGGAAGTGCCCGACCAGAACTGGAATCAGGGCTGGGAGGACGAGGGCTTCGAGCCGATTGGCGTAAGCGATAACCTCGTAATCTACGATGCCAAGCACACCGACCGCGAGATGTTCGCTGGCGACGACGGTGTGATGCGCATCTTTATTGAGGCACGCAACGCCTTCGGAACGGGTACGCACCAGACAACACGCATGATTCTGCGCCGACTGCTCGCAATGGACGTGCAGGGTAAGAGCGTGCTCGACTGCGGATGTGGCACCGGAATACTCGGCATCACTGCCTCACGTCTTGGTGCCAACCCCGTGCTCGGTTATGATATCGACGAGTGGAGTGCCGACAATGCGCAACACAACGCGGCGCTGAATGGTGTTGAGAATATGAGCGTTATGCTCGGCGATGCGTCGGTTCTTAATAACGTAGCAGAGCGCTTCGATGTGGTCATTGCAAATATCAACCGCAACATCCTTATAGCCGATATGTCAGCGTTCCGTGCACACATGAAGCAAGGTGCACAACTCATTCTCAGTGGATTCTACGAGGCTGACGTGCCGATGATAGAAGCGGCAGCTAAGGAGCACGGACTCTCGCTCTGCGACGTTGTTACGGACGAAGAGTGGGCTTGCGCGTTGTTCAAGTAAGATTATTATTGCTGTCCGGTAAAACTTTTGCAAGCAAAATAAATTAGGGCTGACACTTCTCTCACGAGGTGTCAACCCTTTTGGCTATCTTTGTTTTGCTAAATAAAAAATATAACCAAGAGCAAAGATGGCCTCACCTCTATTCGCCTTTGTCTCTTTGTGACAAGACGATATGGTTTTTCAATACATGAACCACCACAAAGATATACGCACATCAGAGAGCGTAGAATCTCACTATATTGATAACAAAACATTGTGCATCTCAATCCCAAGGTGGAATCTATAGTTTGAGCTAAAAGAGCATTAAATAGCTCCATAATCGAAAAAATACTCCAAAAGGAGTGAGTTTCTCTGATTTAATTTGTACTTTTACCATGTCATTCAGAGTTTTATTGTATTTTTTTTATTGCAATATTAAGATAAGTGAAATTTCTGACATGACATAATCCTGAGCAACTTATTGTTGCACAGGTGCTTAAAAGGTTTAATTTACAATAGTGTTGCGGAATTAAAGGTTATGAAGAAAATATTATTCACATTTATAATATCTGTGCTGGCACTTGACATGTCTGCACAGATTCAACGCACTTTCCTCGGCAACGTCTTAGCTGTATCTACTTATGAGGAAGTAAGAACTAACATGAGAAATAAAGGATATGGAATTTCAGATCTTATCAATAAAGATTGTGCCGTATATTCTTATATTAAATTTGCTGGATATAACTGTGAAGAAGCCTATTTCAATTTCATTGATAATAAGTTTTCCATGGTAACTTTTATTTTTGAAGAGACCTCTATTAAAGATACAGATACATTTAATTCATTGAAAGAGAAACTTATAAGTAAATATCCAGATTTCAAATACGAAGAAAAAGAAAATGTTGTCTTATTTTACGACAAATCTACTTTTCTTTCTCTACGCAATGAAATCTCTGATAGTACAGCAAAATATGTTTTATCCATTAGTTACTGGGATTTTAATCTTACTAAGGAAAAACTTTTAAATGATATAAATAAACGAAATTCTAACGATGAATTTTAAGGCTTGATTATAGAAAGAATTTTCGGCTCAGGAGAGGTTGTCTTATCCACGGACAATCTCCCCTGAGCCATTTTTATCGCTTTAAGTCATTCATCTTACCTTGCAGGCTTTTACAAGATAGCCGATTCGGCTATTCTTGTTGCGCAGTTTCGTGGCAATTTCAGAAAGAATAGCAACGATACCTGCTAAAAAGAAACATTTCTCTTTATAATTTGTCGCACGAACCTTTCAATCATCATTACCAGGAATACGTCTCCATAACCATTTTACGCCCTTCCAGACGAACTTTAATGCATACCAAATAAGATTAGCCCCAAGGCAGAAGCAATCAAGAATCCAACCCAGGCTGGAGCCCTCTCCGGGGTTATGAATATAGACATTCCGAGAACAGCAGCCGAAAGAAACAGATGAGAATATTCAATTTTATTGGTGACACCACCTATACAACAAGAGAAGGAATATCATACAGGATAGACAACAAGGAACATAATATTCAGCGAGTCGGCAAATCCTGGGTAGTGGATGGAAAGGCGAGTTCTCTTGAAGAAATGGTGAAGATGGGCATAGCTAAAAAATATAGCACGAGTTTACAACAGTACCGCTATTGGTAAAGTTGTGTGGTATATCTGAAGTGAACCCCGAAAGTTTTTTGTCTAACTTTCGGGGTTCACTTCATTTTGTGGTACGCTCCTTTTTTACAAATTAATCCTGGTTTCCGATTGTGAGTTTCTTCAGCGCATAGAATGAACCGTTGAAGATGTTGAAGTCGACGTAGCCCTTAATGCCTGGTAGTTGTCCTACATCGGTGTGTTGCCAGAAGTGCCACGTGCCCTTGTATTCCACCTTGTCTACATAATAATGCGCTATCCAGTAGGGATAGTCGTCGAATACGGGCGCATTAAGGTAGCTCTCCTTAAATTTATAATAGGTATATATGATAGGCTTCACGTGATATTTGTCCTCTACGATGTGCAGCCATGTAAGAATGTCGCGCTGAAAATCCTCTACGTTACGGTCTTGCGGTTTGTGCTCCACGTCGAGCACGGGCGGAAGGTCGCCGTCCTCCAGTCGCACTTGCTTTAGGAAGAAATAAGCCTGGTCGCGTGCCGACGATTTATTGCTCCAGAAGTGGTAGGCTCCGCGTATAAGTCCGTGCTCACGAGCCTGGCGGAAGTTCTCCTTAAACCTGTTGTCGGTGCGCGACGAACCTTCTGTCGACTTAATCATCACGAAGCGCAGCGGATAGCCTTCGATATTGCTGTCGCGCAACTTGTCCCAATCAATCTTGCCTTGATAGTGCGAGATGTCTATGCCGTGTATCTCGTAACCGGCAGGATAGTTGGTGTCGCCGAAGAGCGCACGCCAGCGAAATCCGGTAGGACTGACGAAGTAGGTGTAGAAAGCCCAAACATATACGCATATCATCACAGCCGAACTTGTCCACCATACGGCACGCGGATGGCGTGAGAGTAGGGCGGAGAGGCTTGAGCAGCGCTTTTGTTTAGTTGTTGAGCGTCGTTTGCGAGGTTTGTATGTGCGTTTGTTTGCTTCCATATTGTTGTTTCTGTCACCGTTTGCGTCCGCAGTCTGATCGGATTGCGTTCGGTGTCTGATCGGATTGCGTTCGGTGTCCGATCGGATTGCGTTCGGTGTCCGATGATAATCTCTTTAGATAAGGACGCTTAAAGTCCTGCTTTTACATAAAAAAAGAAGAGCAGAATGACGGTTGTCACTCTGCTCTTGCTGTATAAAGTCTTTTGTTTTGAACAAGCAGAGTTTTTACTTAGCCTGCTCAAGCTTCAGAGTCTTGGTTGTCTGGTCGCATACCTCTGTTGGTCCCCAGTACTGGATTGGGCCAGGATATACGTAGCATGTGTTCTTAGCCCACTCCTCGCGATGAGCAGCGAAGAACTTGAACGGAGCACCATCGAGCTCAACAAGAGCCTTGCGGATAACAGGCTTGTTAGCACCGTTGCGACGCTCGATGTTCATCATCATTGTGATAGGCACACCACCTGCGATCCACTGCTCTGCAGGCGCTGTTGTGTTCTGGATGATTGACATGTAGCCAGTCTTGCCGTTGCTGATGAGGCGTGATGCGTTGAAACCGAGTGAGTAGCAGTAGTCAGCGTCGTAGTTAGACGGAGCTGCGCAACGTCCCTCGTAGCCGAAGAAGTGGTGCTGTGCAGAGAACTTGCCGCAGAACTTGCCCTCAGCCTTCCATGCGTTGAGCTTGGTTGCTACCATGCGAGAGAGAAGTTTCTCTGTCTCGATGAGCGATACCTGAACGTTGCCGTGCGGGTCGCGGTCGAGGCAGAGTTGGCGTGCAACGTCAGCAGGGAGCGACTCGAGAACAGCGAGGTTCTCCTTAGCGATAGAGCTCTTAACGAATGCAATCTGCTCCTCAGCATTAGCGAACTCGCGTGACTCGCCTGTTGCAGGGTCGGTGAGCACCTCGTTGAGCTCAGCGATGAGCTTCTTGATAGCCGGGATGAACTCGATGAGACCCTCAGGGATGAGCACTGTACCGAAGTTGTTGCCGTCAGCAGCGCGGTCAGCAACAGCCTGAGCGATGTATGTTACAACGTCGTCGAGCGACATCTCCTTAGCCTCAACCTCCTCTGATACGAGGCAGATGTTAGGCTGTGTCTGCAATGCGCACTCAAGAGCGATGTGAGAAGCTGAACGGCCCATGAGCTTGATGAAGTGCCAGTACTTACGTGCAGAGTTGCAGTCGCGCTGGATGTTGCCGATAAGCTCAGAGTATGTCTTACAAGCTGTGTCGAAACCGAAAGAAGTCTCAATCTGCTCGTTCTTCAAGTCGCCGTCGATAGTCTTCGGGCAGCCGATAACCTGGACACCGTACTTCTTTGCTGCGTAGTACTCAGCGAGCACACAAGCGTTAGTGTTAGAGTCGTCACCACCGATGATAACGAGAGCCTTGATGCCAAGCTCGCGAAGAATCTCAATACCCTTCTCGAACTGCTCTTCCTTCTCGAGCTTTGTACGACCAGAACCGATGATGTCGAAACCACCAGTGTTGCGATACTGATCCATGAGCTCTGATGTAATCTCGATGTACTTGTGGTCAACCAGACCGCCAGGACCGAGGATGAAGCCATAGAGCTTGTTCTCTGGATTCAATGATTTAACACCGTCAAACAATCCTGAAATTACGTTGTGACCGCCAGGAGCCTGACCGCCAGAAAGAATAACGCCTACGTTGAATGCAGGAAGCTCAGTCTTCTCGCCAGCCTCGAAAGTGATAACCGGCATTCCGTATGTGTTAGGGAACAACGCCTTGATCTCTTCCTGGTTACCTACTGACTGTGTTGCCTCACCCTCTACGGCCTTAACCGGACCCTGGAGAGCCTTAGGCAATTTGGGCTGATAAGCAGCTCTTGCAATCTGCAATGCACTAATTTCCATGTGATTTTAAATATTAAAATATGTAACGTATAAATAGATACTTTTTTTGCACTGCAAAAATACTCTTTTTCTGCGATATACTGAAAAAAAAAGAAAAGAAAACATACAATTAGAAGATTTTTAGCAATAAAACTTGTTGCGTATTAATATTTTTCTTATCTTTGGCATGTTAATTTAATCTTTTAATCAATAATCATTTTATTTGTTATGGCAAACAAACGAAACCTGAAACGCAATATCAATTATGTTTGTAGCGAACTTTTTTCAGAGGCAGTGGCTGCTTCCATGTACAGTTCAAAAGCAACAGAAGAGGACGTGAACGCATTGCTCGCTTCTATCCTTGTAATACATAATGACTATGTACGACGTGTGTCGCATCAAGAGCCAGGACTCTCGCCAAAACTGTTCTATAAAGACCTTGTGAACAACTTCAATAAGCAGGTGTCTGAGATTGTAGACCAGGTCGTAAATCTCGGCTAATCAGAATTTTCAAAACATAAACATACATAATACACAATGAGTTTTTTGCAACGCATTTGCAAGACATTGTTGTATAAACGCATGGGGTGGACCGCTCATATAGAAGTGGACCACCCCGAAAAGTATATACTCTGTCTTGCTCCACACACCAGTAACTGGGACTTTATCATCGGACTTCTCTACTCGCGTGCAGAGGGAATAAAGGCTAACTTCCTTATGAAGAAGGAGTGGTTCTTTTGGCCACTTGGTGTATGGTTCCGCCATCTTGGTGGCATCCCCGTCAATCGTTCAAAACATACAAGCATGACCGACGCTATGGCTGAGGCTGCGCGTCGTGCGCCAAACTTTAAGCTTTGTGTTACTCCGGAGGGTACACGCTCACGTAACCCAAACTGGAAGAAGGGATTCTATTTCATCGCTTTAAAGGCAGAACTGCCAATATTACTATATGGTCTCGACTTTGAGCGCAAACTGATAGAGTGTAAGCACATGATTGTGCCGACGGGAGATGTGGAAGCGGATATGAAGCGTATCAAGACTTATTTTAAGGACTTCAAGGGTAAGAACCCTGAACTGTTCACCGTCGGTGAACTTTAATTTATATGAAGAACAGGTTATTGTCGATTTTGGTATTTGCAGCAACCCTTGTGACGCTTCCTGCTTCAGCAGGGGAGCATAAGACATCGTCAAACGGGGGGCTGGATATTCGCCTTAAGAATTATGTGCTCGCCACACGAGCCAAGAATGTCGTCTACGCCGTACAGCCATATATGGAGTCGTACAGCGTAGACGACGCTCGTCGTGTGCTTACGCTGAATGTAAGCACAGGCTTTGCCACGCAGAACTTTACGGAGAAAAGCGTGGGCTATTATTATAAACGTCTTGCTAAGGCTTTGCCAAAACCTTACAATCGCTATAGGCTATGCATCAACACGGCAGGTATGCCGATAGAGATGCTTGTGCCAGGAGCGAAGTTGCGCGACGGTAGTGCACCAGCAGGGTGGGGGCGTATCGATTACTGTGATGCACCATGGGTGATGAACGAGTCGCAACCACATTTCGTTTCGCACGGACTCTTCGACCGTCATATCGCCCTGTGGCAGTCGCACGGCATCTATTACGACCAGAAGAAGAGTCGGTGGAAGTGGCAGCGTCCGAACCTTTTCTGTACTAACGAAGACCTTTTCACACAGACTATCGTTGTGCCTTATCTCATTCCGATGCTCGAGCGGGCTGGTGCTGTGGTGTACACACCGCGTGAGCGCGACTGGCAGCGCAATGAGGTGATAGTAGACAACGATGCTGAGAAAGGATACGTTGAGGATAATGGTCGCGAGAAATGGCGTACAACTGAGGAGCGTGGTTTTGCCTTCCATCGTGGCATGTATCGCGATGGCGAGAATCCGTTTGAGCAAGGCACAGCACGCATGGTGCGCACTACACGGAAGAACAACGAGTCGTGGGCATCATATCAGCCTACCATTCCGCAGTCGGGTCGCTATGCCGTTTATGTGAGCTATCAGACCATAGCCAAGAGCGTAAGCGATGCGCAATATATAGTAGTGCATAAAGGTGAACGCACCTTGTTCCGCGTCAATCAGCAGATGGGTGGCGGTACGTGGGTGTACCTCGGAACGTTCGACTTTGATGCAGGCAATAGTGCTGCCAATCGGGTGATTGTCACCAACTCGTCGGCAGAGAAAGGCGTAGTTACTACCGATGCCGTGCGCTTTGGCGGCGGTATGGGTAACATACAGCGAGGAGGAGCAACAAGTGATATGCCTCGTTGTTTGGAAGGTGCGCGTTATAGTGCCCAGTGGTCGGGTGCTCCTTATTCGGTATATGCAGGTAAGGGTGGCTCCGACGACTATATTGATGATATCAATACGCGCTCTAATATTGTAAACTGGCTTGCCGGAGGGTCGGTATATGTGCCTACACACGAAGGCAAGAAAGTGCCTTTCGAGCTTAGTCTTGCCGTGCATAGCGACGCAGGAGCCACGCATGTGAACGACTCGATTATTGGTTCGCTTGCTATCTGCACCACCAATTTCAACGACGGACGTCTTGCTGCTGGTGTGTCGCGACAGATCTCGCACGACTTTGCCGATATGCTTCTTACAGGGGTACAGCGCGACCTTACTGCCACCTATGGCAAGTGGACACGTCGCTACCTGTGGGATCGCAACTATAGTGAGACTCGCAAGCCGGAAGTGCCGTCGGCTATCATTGAGACTCTGTCGCATCAGAACTTCGCTGATATGCGCCGCGCACTCGACCCTAACTTCCGCTTCACCCTTGCACGATCGCTTTATAAGACCATTCTGCGTTACGTCAATGGTAATCATTCGCTTGCTTGCGTTGTGCAACCACTACCAGTGAGCAACTTCCGCATAGTGCGTACTGCAGACAACCAGCTGCAGCTCTCGTGGCTGCCAGTGACCGATCGTTTAGAGCCGAGCGCAGTGCCTACTACATATAATATATACATAGCCGAGGGCAAGAACGGGTTCGACAACGGACGTAGTGTGTCAAGCACATCGTTCACGTTCACTCCGAAGCCGAATGTGGTGTATCAGTTCTGTGTTACGGCTGTAAATCGTGGTGGCGAGAGCTTCCCGTCAACAACGCTTGCTGCCTGTGTAAGTGCTCATACAGGAGCACGCGATGTGCTTGTAGTGGATGGCTTTACACGCTTCGCCGGTCCGGCAGTGGTTGACGACGGCACACGCCAAGGCTTCGATCTTGATGCAGACATGGGCGTGTCGCTTGGCATTAATGCCGGCTTTGTGGGCAGACAGATTGATTTCGACCGCACGCGTGTGGGCAGTGAAGGTCCTGGTGCTTTGGGCTATTGTGAGGACGAACTCGCAGGCAAGTTCTTCATGGGTAAGCAGCAGAACGAGTCGGTGTGTCATGTGACAGACATAGCTTTGTCTGGCGCATACAATGTAGTGTCGTCATCAGTCGAAGCGGTGGAGAACGGCTTTGTAAAACTTGAGAACTATCGTGTGGTCGATATCATGTTCGGACTGCAGAAGGACGATGGCTACTCGCTTGTGCGCTATAAGACCTTCTCAGCGTTGCTTCGCAAGGCTTTGGAGTCCTATGTGCGTGACAACGGACGAGTGTTTGTGAGTGGCGCATACGTGGCGAGCGATATGCAGCTTGATGCTGAGCGTAGCTTTATGTCCAACTTGTTCAAGGTTGGCTTCGGCGGACAGAACACCAATATAGCTACAAATCTGGTGAACGGACTCGGTATCAGCTTCGACATCATACGCCGTCCAAACGACCGCCATTATGCCGCGCAGTCGGTAGATGTAGTCAGTCCGCTTGCACCAGCGTTCTGCGCTATGCGCTACGCCGACGGCACCGATGCGGCTGTGGCTTACGACGGCATCGACCATAAGGCGTTCGTAATGGGCTTCCCCGTAGAATGTATCAATAATGTGCGCTCACGCCAGCAGGTGATGAAGGCTGTTATGACATTTCTTGCCAAGTAATTTGGCTATTTCATACAAACAATATAACTTTGCATATATATTTAAGAAAAAACTAAAACATATAATATAATGTATAGATCGAATACATGCGGAGAGCTTCGTCTCTCTGACTGCGGCAAGACCGTAACACTTGCCGGATGGGTACAGCGCGCTCGCAAGATGGGTGGTATGACATTCGTCGACCTTCGCGACCGCTATGGTATCACACAGCTTGTCTTCAACGACTCTGACGACAGCGACCTTTGCACACGTGCAGGCAAGCTGGGACGCGAATACTGCGTGCAGGTGACTGGTGTAGTAAACGAGCGTGAGAGCAAGAATGCTAATCTGCCTACTGGCGATATCGAGATTATCGCCAAGGAACTGAATATCCTCTCGGAGAGTGCTACACCTCCGTTCACTATAGAGGACAATACTGATGGTGGCGACGATATCCGTATGAAGTATCGCTACCTCGACTTGCGCCGTCCGACAGTGCGCAAGAATCTTGAGTTGCGTCACCGCATGACAATCCTTATCCGCAACTTCCTCGACTCGCAGAACTTCATCGAGGTAGAGACTCCTATCCTCATCGGTTCCACACCTGAGGGCGCACGCGACTTTGTTGTGCCTTCGCGCATGAACCCAGGACAGTTCTATGCACTTCCGCAGAGTCCGCAGACGCTAAAGCAGCTGCTCATGATTAGTGGCTTCGACCGCTACTTCCAGATTGCAAAATGTTTCCGCGACGAGGACTTGCGTGCTGACCGTCAGCCGGAGTTCACTCAAATCGACTGCGAGATGTCCTTCGTTGACCAGGATGATGTTATCAACCTCTTCGAGGATATGGCTCGCCATCTGTTCAAGGAAGTGCGTGGTGTAGAGTTGCCGGCTAAGCTGCAGCAGATGACATGGCACGAGGCTATGCGCCGTTTCGGTAGCGATAAGCCCGACTTGCGTTTCGGCATGGAGTTCGTAGAGCTCATGGACGTGCTGAAGGGCACAGGCACATTCTCTGTATTCAATGAGGCTGAGTATATTGGCGGTATCTGCGTACCTGGTTGCGCTGACTACACACGCAAGCAGCTCGATCAGATTACCGATTTCGTAAAGCGTCCGCAGGTAGGCGCAAAGGGCTTGGTTTACATCAAGTTTAACGCTGACGGCACAGTGAAGTCGTCTGTAGACAAGTTCTACACACCTGAGGTGCTCGCAAAGGTTAAGGAAACAATGGGTGCTAAGGATGGCGACCTCGTTCTCATTCTCTCTGGCGACAACGCCAACAAGACACGCGTTCAGCTCTGCACTTTGCGTCTTGAGATGGGCGACCGTCTCGGTCTGCGCGACAAGAACAAGTTCGAGTGCCTGTGGATTGTCGACTTCCCTCTCTTCGAGTGGAGCGATGAGGAGCAGCGCCTTATGGCTACTCACCATCCGTTCACAATGCCTAACCCCGACGATATCCCATTGCTCGACGAGCATCCTGAGCAGGTACGTGCCAAGGCATACGACTTTGTTTGCAACGGTATCGAGGTAGGCGGTGGTAGCCTCCGTATCCACGACAGCAAGCTTCAGGAGAAGATGTTCGGCATCCTCGGTTTCACAGAGGAGCGTGCTATGGCACAGTTCGGCTTCCTCATCAACGCCTTCAAGTACGGAGCACCTCCTCATGCAGGTCTCGCATTCGGTCTCGACCGCTTCGTTTCTATCATGGCAGGTCTTGATTCAATCCGCGATTGCATCGCATTCCCGAAAAATAATAGTGGTCGCGATGTAATGCTCGACGCTCCTTCAGCTATTGATCAGAAGCAGCTCGACGAACTTCAGCTGAAGGTAGATTTGACTGAGGAATAAGTATTTAGATATGCAAAACACGTTGATGTAAATCAATAAATGTGAAAAATATTAAGAAAAAGTCCGGGTTCCCGGACTTTTTTTTGTATAAATATGGGAAGTTTGCAAAATATTTAACTAATTTTGCAAACAAAGAAACCCATAGCGTGCTCTACGTGAGGGACTTTATTAATGTTTTTATTAGATTATGGCAGAAAAGAAAGCAACAGAAAAGAAGGTAGCTGTAAAGAAGACTGCTACTAAGACAACTGCAACAAAGACTACTACAAAGCGTTGTGCTACAAAGAAGGCTGAAGTTGTTTTGAATGTGAATGCAGAAAGCGTAGGCTTCCGCGCTGGTGATGTTTATCAGGCACTGGCTGCAGCTGAGAAGGCTTTGAGCATTCAGGAAATCGCAAAGGCTGCTAACATCAGCAGCGAAGAAGTTTACCTCGGTATTGGCTGGCTCTTCAAGGAGGGCAAGGTAAAGAACGAAGAGAACCTCATCACCTTGGCATAATCAAGGCAAAATTGCATACGAAAGGAGCTTTTACATATTATTATGTAACAGCTCCTTTTTCTATTTGTATATACAGATAAATATTGTTCATATTTATTTTAAGAAGTGATAAAAAATATTTATCTTTGCATATCTAAAACTTTTTCGATATGACTCAAGATAGAAATCACCTGGTAATCATGGCTGGTGGAGTAGGAAGTCGTTTCTGGCCTATGAGCACGGAAGACAATCCGAAACAATTTATTGATATCCTCGGAGTTGGCAGAACCCTTCTGCAGCTTACGTATGACAGATTTAAGGAAATCTGTCCGCTTGAGAATGTTTGGGTGGTCACGAATAAGAAGTATGCAGCTTTGGTGCGCGAGCAGCTTCCGGAGGTGCCAGCCGAGAACATCCTTCTTGAGCCATGTCGTCGCAATACAGCTCCTTGTATTGCTTACGTCACTTGGCGAATTAAGGCGATAAATCCTAAGGCAAATGTAGTCATTACACCGAGCGACCACTTCGTGACTGATGTGGAGGAGTTCCGTCGTGTCATCAAGTCGTGCATGAAGTTCACGGCAGAGACAGACGCTATCGTTACATTAGGCATGTCGCCAACCCGTCCAGAGACTGGGTATGGTTATATACAAGCCGATCTTTCCACCTCTTCGCCACGCAATCGTGAGATTTATCGCATAGACTCATTCCGCGAGAAACCCGATTTGGAGACTGCAAAGGAGTACATATCGCATAAGAATTACTTTTGGAATGCTGGTATCTTTGTATGGAGCGTTTCGACTATCGTTAATGCATTCCGCGTTTATAGCCCTACAATCAGCAAAATATTCGAGAGTATGCTGTCCATCTATGGAACGCCTGCAGAGCGTGAGACAATTGATCAGCGCTATCCGGAATGCGAGAATATCTCTGTCGACTATGCCATTATGGAGAAGGCAGAAGAGATTTTTGTCTGTCCAGCAAGCTTTGGATGGACTGATCTTGGCACATGGACATCGCTGATGCTTCTCAAGCATCACGATCTCTACGGCAATACTACTATAGGTGAAAATATCCAATTATACGATTCGCACAATTGTGTGGTACACACTCTAAATGAGAAGAAGGTTGTTGTTCAGGGACTCGACGGATATATCGTTGCTGAGAACGACAACTCGCTTCTTGTGTGCAAACTTTCTGAGGAGCAGCGCATACGCCAGTTCGCTGAAGAGTAGGGCATTGGGTATCAGAACATAAAAAGAGAGTGGGACAAAACAACAATTACGTTGCTTTGTCCCACTCTCTTTTTATCATCTGTTCGGGTATCAAATGCTGTTATAGACGTTATCTATTCGGCATCCAACGCTGTTCAACCGACACTTCCACACTAAAACTCGGATTGAAATTGTAGCGTAGCGTAGCTCCGATGCGGTCGCCAAAGTTGCCGAGGTCGTACATGGAGTAGGGGGATATGCCGAAGGCGTTGCGACTGAAGCGTCCCATGCCATAGCCTCCGCAGTAACCATCATACAGCCCGTATTGTAGTCGGTTAGCAATGTTGTTTGTTATAGACTTCTGTCCGTAGAGATAAGCCTCCCAATGCTCATTGAACCGATATCCAAGAACTGCTGACAGACCAGCATCGCGCCAGTTGTTACCGGCATAGTTGATGTTGTTGAAGTATCCGCCGATGGCTACCGACAGTTTGTCGGTGACAGGCATGGCGTACATCAACGCTATGTTCTCCTGAAAACCAGCACCACTGTGTGCTCCCTTGCCGAACGCAGCGAACACAGATGCACCTAACTGTACGTTCAGTCCGCGATGCAGCGCCCAACTGTTGAACCCGCAGCCCCAACCGAATGGATAGCGACTGACGGGTGATGCTGTTGTGGCACTGAGCATGGGCAGATGTAGCGAGTCGTCGTGAGTCGGTTGCAAATCGTACGACGGTTCTTCTGCTTTCTGCAGTTTGCGCAAACGTCCACCGTAGCGTGTCGGCATGATACGCTGCGGAGCCGATTCGTCGAAGCGTGCCTGACAGTTGCTCAGGGTGCTTGTTGTCGTAGCATTTACCTCTTGTGCTGTAGCCGACGTTGTGAAGACTACCGACAAGACCAATGCTACGAGTGCTCTTGCCTTTTTTGTCATAAATGGTTTTTTCTTATTCGCCGAGATACTGACCGATGAAGAATATCGCACCAGTCTGTCTTTCTGTGATGATGTAGACGAACGGACGGTTGGCGTGGAACTTCACGTGGCGTGGCTCATCGGGGTTGAGTGCCGTCATCGCAACCATTCCTGCTGTTATAGCTGCTGCCTTTGTTCCCTCTTCGCTGACCTCTATCTTCGCCTTCTGCAGCATCTTTGATATGAAGATGCTTGCGTCAGACATGTTCTTGAAGTTGGCTGCGCCTGTGAAGATAGATGGTGCACCGAGTTTTGATATGGCATCGTTGAGAACCACCTCTGTGCTTGTGGTGAATTTCGGCAGCTTCAGGTCGACAACGCACTTCTCCATATCTCTATATAGCGAGCCTATTTTCTGCGCGTCGAGTTGCTTCATCATCTCCTCAATCGACACGCCTTCCTTAGGCAGCAGTACAGTCATGTTGTATGTGCGATTGCCGTAGGGCAGGGTGACCGTCTCAAAGGTGTTGTTGCTGAGGTAGCTGAAGTTGTCCTCCTGGTGCATCATTTGTACGCGTTTGATGTCGCGTGTGTAGCCACGGAAGTTTTCTTCTTTCGTCAGCTCCTTTTCAAATGGTGTCTCCCACGTGCCTTCAAAGTAGATGGCGTTCATCAGTACCGCAACGTCAGAAGCCGAGAGCTGGTCAACAATCTTCGGAATCATGCCATTGGTCTGCTTGCTGCACCACTGGTTGATTTTGTCTACTGCCTTGCTCGATGAGAAATCAAGACTCTCTACGCCAGCATCGTACATCTTGCCGACTGTGTTCCGGAAGTCGCTTTTCAGCTGGAAGTGTTTGTCGGCAGCTATGTAGTTTGCAATGTTGATTGTTGTCTGCTTGTCGGCGGTTGCCGTACTGTTGAGCAATGCACGATACGACTCGTTAAGAGTCTGCAACGTCACATCGCCGACACCGAGCGATGCGAGTATCTCTTTCTGCGTGTCGCCGTCGGCACCATTCGCCAGCATACCCATCAGATATGATACGCTAAGCGGTGATATAACTTTGCTCTGCATGTCAATCTGAGTCTTGAACAGATTGACGGCGAACTCATTGCCCTTGTTGATAGTGGCACGCTGGTCGTTTGAGAGAATCAAGTATTTCGCATCGGTATCCATGTACGAATTGGGTTTTGTGGCGTTGTCCTCCTTTGCAATCTTGTTTGTTGAAGAGCAACTTGCCAGTGCCAGTGCTGACAAACCGGCAAGTGCTGCAGTCTTTATCTTTTTATTCATATCGTGTTTACTGTTATCCTTTTCTATTATTTACGTTATTCCTCCTCTGGGGTAATCAGCTTGTAGCCCTTACCATGGATGTTGATAATCTCAATCTGATCGTCGTCCTTGAGATGCTTGCGCAACTTGGTGATGTACACGTCCATTGAGCGTGCGTTGAAGTAGTTGTCGTCAATCCATATTGTCTTCAGGGCGAAGTCGCGCTGCAGAATTTCGTTGGCATGGCTGCAGAGCAGCGCAAGCAGTTCGTTCTCCTTTGTGGTGAGCTTAGTCTGCTTGTCGCCGATGACGAGCAACTGTTTCTGTGTGTCGAACGTGAAGCGACCGATGTGGTACACCGAGCTCTCTTTGTTCTTCTTGCCACGAACACGGCGGAGGATAGCCTCAATACGGAACACCAACTCTTCCATTGAGAACGGCTTGGTGATATAGTCGTCGGCACCGATCTTGAAGCCTTCGAGGATGTCCTCTTTCATTGTCTTCGCTGTGAGGAAGATGATAGGCACTTCGGTGTTTGCCTGACGAATCTCCTGAGCAAGGGTGAAGCCGTCCTTCTTAGGCATCATCACGTCAAGAACACAGATGTCGTATTTTGTTTTCATAAAAGCCTTGTAGCCAGCATCGCCGTCGGGGCATAAGTCGGCTGCGTAGCCCTTTGCCTGCAAGTATTCACGAAGCAGCATACCGAGGTTCTCATCGTCTTCACAAAGTAAGATTTTCAAATTGTCTTCCATAATTGTATTATTTAATTGTTTTATTCTGTTATTTATATTCTAATTGCGCACCTTGCGTGTTGAGCCGTCAGCGTAGCGCACGATGGTGATACCCTTTGCAGGAGCGTTGAGGCGTTGTCCGTCGAGCGAGTAGTAGCCGGTAACGGTGTTTGTTTCGTTGTTGCCAATCTGCTTGATGCCAGTCTCGCCCAACTCTACGCGGCATTTTGCTGCATTCTCGATAGTCGCCTTTATCTTGTCGCCATTAGTAACCTTCTTGATGATCAGTGCGCAGACGTTCAGCTTCGATTTGTCCTGGATCAGCTTGTGCTGCGATATGTTCTCGAAAGTTACTTTGTGAGTCTGCGTGGTGCCTACGGTATAAGGACGAGTCAGCGAACCCTCTACGCCATACTGCACGCCTCTGCTGTCGATTGCAACCTGGTTGAACTCCAGTCCGTATATAGTAGATTCGTTGCCTTTGAATCTGTCATATTCTGGCAATACCTGATCGTTCCATTCGCCTACACGGTTAGCCTGTCCCCAATTATCGTTCTTCAGTCCATCGGCTGTGAGCACGTATGCCACATCATATTCGGTGCCCTCTTCCACATCCAGACAAGGCAGTACATTAGCTGTTACGTTGATGTCCTTTCCGTCGTATGCAGCTTTCACGCTGATGTCGAAAGATGCAGTCTTGTCCAACTCGTATTTGAAGTTGCTTTGACCGTCATGGGTGTTCACCTTTTCGTCTCTTGCGCACATGATGAGTGGACGGTTCGTATTACTCCATGTTGAAGACAATATGCTGCTATATGCATTTGTTGCAAGAGCGTCGCCGTCGTGAATAGAAATGCCGATGAAGTCATCCGGATAGAGTCGTTCCAACGACTCCATGATGGCAATGCCACGCGGACAATACTGACACCACAATCCGGTTACGTCCTCGAACACCACACGTTTCTTGGCAGCCTGCAGCACAGTCCAACGCTCAATGTATGTATAGGTTATGCTTGTCTCATTAGGATGTCCGTCCACCTCTGTCACGTTGAAGATGACGTCGCTCTTGCCGAGTGTCTTGCCTGGCTTAATCGGAATCAACACCTGCTGCGTGTTGTCGAACGGAGTCTCGAAGTCGATGGTCTGTGGCTCGCTTGATTCCTGTGTGTCGAAGTCGTAGAGCGTGTATGTAATCTGTTTCACCGGATTTGTTCCGTAGTTGACGAGGTTTATCGGTGCGTTTACGAACTCGTCGTTCGGGCTTACTGTCACCTTGCCTGCTGTCATTGGCGCTACTTTGTATGAGTCTGCCTTTGCAGTGAGTGTCGTACCCATCAGCATAACGAGCAGTAGGGATAGAATGTGTAGTAGGTTTTTCTTCATAGCTGTGAATTTTAAGTGTTTATGTTTAAGTGATTAATCCTTTCTTGTTGATATTTTCTTTTATCATATAGCATATTAATCTTTAATTATCGGCAGTTTTATGGTGAACTTTGTTCCCTTGCCGTATTCGCTCTCGATAGAGATGTCGCCATCGTGGAGCATCACTATTTTCTTCACGTAAGCCAAACCTAATCCGAATCCTTTCACATCGTGCACGTTGCCGGTATGTACACGGTAGAACTTGTCAAACACCTTGCGGAAGTTGTCCTTCTTTATGCCCAATCCGGTGTCGCGTACGGAGAAGTAGAGGTGGTCGTTGTCGTTCCAAGTGCGTAGGTATATGTCTACCGGCTGGTCGGGCTTGCGATATTTCACAGCGTTGTCCAGGAGGTTGTTGAGCACGTTCTGGAAGTGCACCTCGTCGACATACAATGTCGAGTCGATGGCCTCAATCTCTGTGTAGATTTTTCCGCCGGTGTGCTCCACGCGCAGCGAGAATGAGTTGGAGATGTTCTCCACCATCTCGTTCAGGTCGAGCTTCTTCTTCTTGAACACCGCCTTCTTGCGGTCGAACATCGACATCTGCAGCACCTTCTCTACAAGGAAGCGCAGTCGTTTCGACTCGTCGAAGATCACCTGTCCCAAGTGCTTCGTCATAGCCGGACTCTTCGTTACCGACTCGTCGTTCATCATCTGTGCAGCGAGCGAGATGCTGGCTATAGGTGTCTTCAGTTCGTGGGTCATATTGTTGATGAAGTCGTTCTTTATCTCGGTGTAGCGTTTCTGTCTGAAAATCACTACTATAGTGAAGATAAACGTCACGAGCAATACGAGCGTGAAGGCTACCGACGGTATCATAAATCTTACTGACGAGAAGATGTACGAACCCATGTCGGGGAAGTGGATGCGCACTACGCCCATCTTCGACTGTGGGTCGTTGCGGAACAGCACCTGCGAATAGGTGAACTCTTCGCCCTCTTCTGTGTAGTCTGGACAACGATACACCTCGCGTCCGTCTTGTGTGCTGACGGTGAAGTGATATGGTATGTTCACTCCGTTGTTCATCAGCTCGGCTTTGAGGTCTTGGTCGAGCAGCTTGAAATTGATGCGCTCCTTAAGCGGACGTTCCGAGGCGGAGTAGAGTATTGAGTAGACCACCTCGTCGAGCAACGCCTTCTGATAGATATAGCGGTTCTTCACAATCTCTTGCAGCGACTTTGAGGCTTCGCTGAGCGAGTTTTTGTCCGTGCTCAGAATCATTCCCTTCGGCATCTGCGATGGCTTTATCGTGATGGTCTTCAGCTCGAACGATGAATATACCGTGCCGTCCTTTCCTGCAACGCTATACTGGTGCGACTGCTGTATGCTTCCGTCCAACTGTCCTGAGCGTGTGCCGATGGAGTCTTTGCGGAAAGCGCGTCGTTCTGTCTCGTTCACGTCTTTCTCAAGATAGCGCAGAGTCTCGTTGAGTTCCAGGTTGCGTGATGCCTGATACAAGGCGCGGTTGACCGACTCGTCAAACTGCTCCTTCTTCATGTCCACCATCGCTTGGATGTATTTCAGCTGAAGGAATAGCAAACCAAGGAAAGAAAATCCCATAATGATTGCTATTGTCCATATCGTTTTCTTCTTCATAATTTAAAATCTTACATCTGCAAAGATAGAAATCTTAGTTGATACTAAAGTTGAAATAGTTAATAAAAAACGAAAGATTCGCAATTATTAACCAAATTAAGCGGTTATAATTGCGAATCTTTAATTATACACATTGTATATGTCTGCTTACTGTCTTGAACTGATAAAGCCTTCGAGGTTTTCGTATTTGCGCTTCATCAGTCGGTTGTAGACATTGCGCAGCCACAGTCGGTGGGTAGCAATGAAGCCTAATCCGATGAGTAGCATTGTAACGTAAGCGACGTTCTCTGAGAATATTGACTGTAGTACATTAACAAGAATGTTTGGCACGATGAACACGATAGCCACTAATACTAATTGTATGTAGTTGGTCTTCAGACCTGCCTTGTCAGTCATCTTAGTGTTCAGCGGAACTGTTATCTTGTTATATACAGCCGTCTGGAAGGCTATGAAGTACTGGAAACCCATTGTGAATATCAAGTAGCTCACGAGCATCAGCAGCGACCATTTGCCGCTTATCACTGCAGGCAGCATAAGCAGGAACGGCGCAATCAGTAGCAGCGAGTAGAACACATACTTTGCCTTGAGTAGCGAGAGAATGTTCTCGCGGTGTGTCAGCAGACAGTCGATGTAGTTGCCCTCGTAGCTCATCAGTCCGAGCAGGTTCATTGTGCCGAATATCATAAACGCATACAGTCCCCAAAAGTTTGTCATGCCGCTTGAGTCGTACACGTCCGACAAAACAATAAACGCGCAGATCATAGCCATAGTGAAGAAGCCCGACCTCAAGGCTTTCTTCGGAGTGGCGTTCCTAAGCAGCAGCTTTATCTCGAGTTGCATGAAGAGTCCAATCTCGCCATACTTCTCGAAGAAGGCAAACTTATTGACCTTCTTCACACTCTTCTTCACCTCCGTGCGCATCAACTCGCGCTCTATACTTACGTATTGCAGTCGGCGGTTGACAGCAGTAATGCCTACAAGCACCACGATTGCAATAAAGATTGGTAGCACGTTGTGTTTGTCGAGCATAGTGCCGACGGTGGAGTAGAGGTTGCAGAACTGATTCCAGCCTGCATTGCTGCCAACGTACAGCGGCATTGCTTCTATACCATATATAATAATAGGTAGTATCCACCATATTACCGAGCGGTTGATGAGCGTGCGTGCTATCGCGTACCACTGACTGTTGATGAGGATGAGCACCATGCAGAGCAGCATTGTCAGCGTAGCTGTTGCCATGCCATAGCTGAACACTATCGACATCAATGCGTAGGGCAGGAAGAATGCAAACCAGACAAAGTTGCTTTTGCTGATGAGCGAGCTGTATATGAAGGCGTCGATGCATGTGTATCGTGGCAATGGTAGTAGTATGTAGGGCTTGATAATGTGTGCAGGTGTCTGCTGCATCGTAAACCTCATGTTGAAGTCGACAAGTAGCAGAAACGGTATGCCTATGCACAGATTTTCGGTTGCCGTTGCAGTGATGTCGCTATTTACAATGAGTGATAAGCCAACCGCCAGTCCCATAAGGTAGATGACGATAATGAGGATAGAGAATAAAATGAAAAACTTGGCAAACTTGTTTTCCGTTGCGCTCAGACTGCGGTCGTCGGCAAGCTTACGATGCCGCAACAGCAGTCTGATAAGTTCAAATTTAGGGATGGTGCATTTCATGTTGTATTTGTCTGAAGCCAAGTCGTCGACCTTAAAATCTTATCTAAGGTCGATAACTTCAGCTGTGGGATAATCCTTTGAGTTGAATGTGAAGATTGCGTTAGAGAGGCTCTTCGGCGAGAAGTTGCTCACAGTGATGGTACTCCACTTTCCCTTGTGCTTCATCTTTACCTTTGATGGCACACCCGTCTTACGGTTGATGGTGATGTACATCTCCGCGATGCTTTTGTTTTTGTTCTGTGCCACGAGATGCACCTCGTCGTTTGCGCCAGAGGTTGTAGCCGACATCTTGTAGCCTGTCTTGTACATTGTGATGAACGAGTAGGGGTTCATCATCTGCTGCTGAGCCTGTGTAGGCGTACTTACGTTTACCTCGTTGTTCTTCTTCATGTACGTCCACTGCGTCTTGCCGTTGTACCATACTGTCATTTGCGATGTGCGAGCGTTGAACTTGTTGCCCTTAATGGCTATGGTGCCCGACACGGTTCCGGTTGAAGCATTGTTCATTGTGAACGAAGCACTTGCTCCGCCCGATCTGCCTATTACTTTTGCCGTGCGGTCCAGTATCTTTCGTGCTGCGGCATCGTTCTTCTGTGCTGCGCCTGTGCTTACACCAAACCAAGCCATGCACATTGTAATGATAATTCCTAAAAACAAACGTTTCATAATTCTACTATGTGTTTTGTTATTTATATCCAGTTTCTTATTAACCTCTCAGTTGGTTCATGATAGCTGTCAGCTGGCCCTCGTCAGCGATGAGCACATCGCGCGGCTTACTGCCGTGTGCTGCGCCCACGATGCCTGCCTTCTCGAGCTGGTCCATGAGTCGTCCGGCACGGTTGTAGCCGATAGAGAAGCGACGCTGAATCATACTCGTACTGCCTTGCTGACTGACGATAACGGAGCGTGCTGCCTCCTCGAAGAATGGGTCGAGACTGCCCATGTCTGCACCGCCCGTGTTGCCACCGCCTTCCGAGTCGTCGCCCTTCGGTTCTGGCAGCTCCATAGGATGTGTCGGACCCGACTGATGTTCGATGAATTCGTTAATCTCGCCAATCTCTTTCGTGCTGATGAATGCACACTGCACACGTGTCGGCTCGTTGCCGTTGAGGTAGAGCATATCGCCCATACCGATGAGCTGGTTAGCACCCGGACGGTCGAGGATGATGCGCGAGTCCATCATCGAGCTCACCTTGAAGGCGATACGTCCAGGGAAGTTCGCCTTGATATTACCAGTGATGATTGATGTGGTAGGACGCTGTGTGGCAATAATCATATGTATGCCGACAGCACGTGCCAACTGAGCGATACGTGCGATTGGCATTTCCACCTCCTTGCCGGCTGTCATGATAAGGTCGCCGAACTCGTCGATGATAACCACTATGTACGGCATGAACTCATGGCCGTGTTCCGGGTTTAGACGGCGATGCAGGAACTTGTCGTTGTATTCCTTCAAGTTGCGTGCGCCTGCTAATTTCAGCAAGTCGTAGCGGTGGTCCATAAGCGTACACAGACTCTTCAGCGTGCGTACTACCTTTGTCACATCGGTGATGATTGGCTCGTCGTCGTCGTCCACCTGTGCCATGAAGTGGTCAGCGATAGGCGAGTAGACACTGAACTCCACCTTCTTCGGGTCGATGAGCACGAGCTTCAGTTCGTTAGGGTGCTTCTTGTAGAGCAGCGAAGTGATGATCACGTTCAGACCTACCGACTTACCCTGACCCGTAGCACCGGCTACGAGCAGATGTGGAATCTTCGTAAGGTCTGCCATGAACACCTCGTTGGTGATGGTCTTTCCGAGCACGATAGGCAAGTCGTACTTCGTCTCCTGAAACTTCTTCGAGTTCAGAATACTCTCCATCGATACATTATGGCGCTTTTTGTTCGGCACCTCAATACCGATAGTGCCCTTGCCTGGGATTGGTGCAATGATACGCACGCCGAGAGCCGAAAGGCGTAGCGCGATGTCGTCTTCGAGATTGCGTATCTTTGTGATGCGAATGCCCTCTGCCGGAGTGATCTCGTAGAGCGTGATAGTCGGACCAACTGTAGCTTTTATCTCGCGTATCTCGATGCCGAAACTCTTGAGCACCTTGATAATCTCTTCGTTATACGCCTTGATTTCATCCATATCGATGTATGGCTTGCCGTCGTTCTCGTCTTTGGTGAGCAGACTAAGTGTCGGGTACTTGTATCGTGTGAATGGTTCAAGCGGATTAATCGGCGTATTGATAGCCTCGTCGGTGAGTTGTTCGCCCTTCGCTTTTTCGTCTTTACCTACCTCTACGGTCAGTTTTTCGCCATCCGTTTTGATGGGGGTAGGGGTGGGAGTAGCGGTTATTATCGGTTCGGCTGTAGCCTTGTTCGGTTTCTTTGCTCCGAGGTTAGAGAATTCGGTGAGGTCTATAACCGGTGTTGGTTCGCTCTCTTTTCCCGTTTCTTTAGCAGAGTTTGTTGTCTTGTCATCTTCCGTGCTTAACTTGGTGTGCCCATCCTCAATGCCCGTTGTGTCGCTGTCGGTGTTCGACAGTTTGTCCGTAACAATCTCCGAAGCCTTACCCGTGAAGCTCTTTATGGGATTGAACATACGGCGCACCCATGTGATGGTCTGCTTGCTGACGAATGTGAGCAACGCTATCGCCGTGAAGAATAAGACAGCAGTTAGTCCCGGAGGTCCAATCACATTTTCGGTGAAGTCGACGCAGACTGATCCGTGGTAGCCACCAGGGTTGAAAATAGCCTCTGGCATGAGTGGTGCAAGCACCTTGGCAAGGAACACCGACAGCCATATCATGGCTATGCCCATTCCGAAGAACCACTTCCAAATGTTCAGCGTGTATATCTGCATCATCTTGATGCCCGAAATGAGCAGGAAGCAGGGTACGAAGAATGCTGCATATCCGAAGTTCTTTGTTACGAGGATATATGACAGAATGGCCCCCATTGAGCCACAATAGTTCTTAAACACCTTGCCTTGATTGAGCCATTCGCCAGGGCGTGTGTGTTCGAGCAGGCTTTGGTCTTCAGCTCCCGTATTTATGTAAGAGAACAATGCCACGAAGGTATAGACAGCGAACAGTGCTATTACCATGCCCAACAGGAAGTCGGTACGCTCACTTTTGAGAATACTTTGCAGTCCTATTGCTTCTTTAAAATTAGAGGCTTTGCGCTCCGTCTTTTTCTTTGCCATATATTTTGTTTGAAATTGTGTTCATATATTAGGAGGTATGGGCATCCTGCCCATACCACGTTGCCCACGCAGTAGGAGGTATGGGCATCTTGCCCATACCACGCACCCACGCAGTAGGAGTTATGGGCATCCTGCCTAAATTGTTTACAAAATTAGTGGAAAAAAGTTGGAAACGACCATAAATTCGCAACTTTTTTCTAATTTTGCAAAATCTTTCCACATCAAGATGAAAACAATATACAATAAATTTGATAAAAGCATTATAAATTCTCTGCCATTGGTCGATTTTCAGGGTCGGATAACAGTGGTACTCAACGAGTCAGAAGCTGACCGCGCTGTCGACTATCTTCTCACGTGCGACGTGTTGGGGGTCGACACCGAGACGCGCCCTGCATTCCGCCGTGGGCAGAACCATAAGGTTGCGCTATTGCAAGTTGCCACCCACGACCAATGCTTTCTGTTCCGTCTCAACCACATCGGTTTGCCCGATTCGCTCGTGCGCTTGCTCAGCAACAAACTCGTGCCGATGATTGGTCTTTCGTGGCACGACGACCTGCTCTCGCTCCATCGTCGTCGCGAGTTCGAACCGGGTTGGTTCATCGACATCCAGGACATCATCGGCAATATCGGTGTCGAGGATAAAAGTCTGCAAAAACTCTACGCCAACCTCTTCGGCGAGAAAATCAGCAAACGACAGCGCCTCACCAACTGGGAGGCGGACGTGCTTACCGACAAGCAGAAGGAGTATGCCGCTATCGATGCATGGGCGTGCATAAAGCTCTACAACGAGATAATGCAACTGATGGCTACCCACGACTACGAATTGAAGATAGTCGAAGAAGAATAAAACTACGCACCCCACCAGGGGGTGCAGTGGTCTCCACTGCACCAACCAAATAGATATTAATAGATGGTATGGGCAGGATGCTCATACCTCCTAAGTATTAGAATATGTACAAAACACTATATTTAAAGAAAGGTAAGGAGGAAAGTCTCAAACGTTTCCATCCTTGGATATTCTCCGGTGCCGTAGCCCAGATTGAAGAAGGCGTAGCCGAAGGCGAAATCGTGCGCGTATTCACCTCGCAAGGCGACTTCATCGCTGTCGGCATGTATCAGATCGGTTCTATCGCAGTGCGCGTGTTGTCTTTCCGCGATGTCGAGATAGACGGCGAGTTCTGGTTCTCGCGCCTGCGGTCGGCTTGGCAGATGCGCCAGGCTATCGGACTCATCGGCCGTGAGAACAACAACACGTTCCGCCTTGTGCACGGCGAGGGCGACAACCTCCCCGGTCTCGTCATCGACTGCTATGGCGACACCGCAGTCATGCAGGCACACAGCGTTGGTATGCACCTCGTTCGCCATGAGATATGCGAGGCTCTTGTGAGAGCTTCCGAAGGCGAGATAAAGAACGTCTACTACAAGAGCGAGACAACGCTCCCGTTTAAGGCAGACGTAGAGCACGAGAACGGCTTCATCTACGGCTCAATGGGCAGCGACGTGGCTATGGAGAACGGCTTGAACTTCCACATCGACTGGCTGAAAGGACAGAAGACCGGCTTCTTCGTCGACCAGCGCGAGAACCGCCACCTCCTCGAGACTTACTCGAAGGGTCGCTCCGTCCTCAACATGTTCTGCTACACCGGCGGCTTCTCCGTTTACGCCATGCGTGGCGGAGCAAAACTCGTCCACTCCGTCGACAGCAGTGCAAAAGCCATCGAGCTCACCAACAGAAACATCGCCCTCAACTTCCCCGGCGACGAGCGTCACGCAGCCTTCTGCGAGGACGCCTTCAAGTTCCTCGATGCCAACGACAAGACCTATGATCTTATCGTGCTCGACCCTCCCGCATTCGCCAAGCATCGCGCAGCCTTGCGCAACGCCCTCAAAGGCTACACACGCCTCAACGTCAAAGGATTACAGCGCATCAAGCCCGGTGGCATCCTCTTCACCTTCAGCTGCTCGCAGATAGTCACAAAGGAAAACTTCCGCAACGCTGTCTTCACAGCTGCAGTGCAGGCCAACCGCAAGGTGCGCATCTTGCATCAAATCCACCAGCCTGCCGATCACCCGATTAACATCTACCACCCAGAGGGCGAATACCTCAAGGGATTAGTCCTTTACGTCGAATAACAGTAGGAGGGTATGGCATCCTTGCCATACCCAAGCACCCCACAGGGGGCACTTGTAGGGGGTGCACTTGTCTCAAGTGCACCAACCAAGTAATCGTGCACCAACCAAGCAAGAACTGCACCAACCAATAAGTGTACAAACCAACCTCTGTTGGTGCACTTGAGACAAGTGCACCCCCTAAGGAACCGCACCCCACTTAGGAGGTATGGGCATCCCTGCCCATACCACGCACCCAAGTTGTTTACAAAAGTGGTATGGGCATCCCATACCCATACCTCCTACCCACACAACAAATGGAAAAAAACTCTCCAACAATCAGCACATTCGTCAACCAAGTACGACACTTCGCCCACCACCACCAACTATTCACCCCCCGTGGCAAGTACATCATCGCCCTTTCCGGCGGTGCCGACAGCGTGTCGTTGCTCCTCGTGCTGAAACACTTAGAGTCCGAGTTAGGCATAAGCCTCGAAGCCGCCCACTGCAACTTCCATCTGCGTGGCGACGAGTCCCTGCGCGACGAGGAGTTCTGTAAGCAGCTATGCCGTCGCCTCCACGTACCCCTCCACCTCGTCCACTTCGACACGCACGCCTATGCCGATCTGCATCATGTCAGCATCGAGATGGCAGCACGCGACCTGCGCTACACCTATTTCGAGCAGCTCCGCCGCGACATCCGAGCGCAGGACATCTGCGTCGCCCACCATCGCGACGACAGCGTCGAGACCCTCCTCCTCAACCTCGTACGCGGCACAGGCCTGCGCGGACTGCGAGGCATACAACCGCGCAACGCCCACATCATCCGCCCCCTCCTTTCCCATAGTCGCCAGCAGATAGAGCAGTACCTCGATGCCCTCGGCGAGAGTTACGTCACCGATTCAACCAACCTCCATAACGACGTAAAACGCAATAAGATACGCCTGAACGTTATACCATTACTGCGTGAGCTAAATCCGAGTGTGAGCCAATCCATCTTCGAGACATCACTGCGCGTCACTGAAGCCCTGAAGGTCTTCGACGAAGCTATACAGCGCAGCATAGCCGACGTCACGACCCCTCCAAGTGGGGACACTTGTAGGGGGTGCACTTGTCTCAAGTGCA
>NZ_JH379469.1:30049-38763 GCF_000235885.1 Leyella stercorea DSM 18206 | reverse complement strand
GGTGCACTTGTCTCAAGTGCACCAACCAACCAGTCGAGAAGTCCCCCAACCAAGCAGTCGAGAAGTGCACCAACCAACCTCTGTTGGTGCACTTGAGACAAGTGCACCCCCTAAGCAACTGCCCCAACCAACCAGTAGAGAACTGCACCACCCCTCAAACTCAAAACTCCCCCCTCATCATCTCCGTCCCCCGACTGAAGCAGCTGCCCTCTCCCGAGTACACCCTCCACGAAATACTCAGTCCCCGAGGCTTCACCTCAGCACAAATCGAGCAGATATACATCTCGCTCGACACCAACCCCACAGGCAAAATCATCACCTCCTGCTCGCACGAACTCGCCTTCGACCGCAGCACCCTCATCCTCCAACCCAAAACACCCACAGCCCTTGTCCGCCCCATGCACATACCCGAAACCGGCACATACGTGCTTAGCGACAACCTGAAGCTGAAAGTGGAGACCGAAGAATGTGGCGACCGCTACGAACCCAGCCGCACAGCCGACTGCGCCTCCCTCGACGCATCCGACATCAAGTTCCCCCTAACCCTGCGCCACATACAGCCCGGCGACCGCTTCGTCCCCTTCGGCATGACCGGCACGAAACTCCTCAGCGATTATCTCACCGACCGCAAGAAGAACATCTTTGAGAAACGAGCACAACTCGTCCTCACCGATGCCCAACAACGCATACTCTGGCTCGTCGGCGAACGCACCGACAACCGCTTCCGCATCACCCCACACACCCAACAAGTCCTCCGCCTTACTCTACAATAGGAGGAGGGTGTGTCAAAACTAAAATATTTGGCAAATTGAATAGCAAACGGTTCTAATCGTAGGAGGCTACGGCATTCCTGCCGTAGCCATTAGTAACTGAAATACAACTGTTTGCAATGACTACGGCAAGAATGCCGTAGTCTCCTACAGTTAGCCATTCATCACAATTCTATAGTTTTGACACACCCTCCACGCACCCACATAAAAAGAAGTGCACAAACCAAGCCAACCATGTTGCCGCAGCGTGGTAACCATGTTGCCGTAGCGTGGCAATCAAGTTGTAGTAGCGTGGCAATCAAGTTCTCCCAGGGGGTGCACCAACCAACCCACCCAAAATCTCACAGCATAGCTGGCAGATAACCTGGTAGATATCCCCATCTAAGAAATATCTACCAGCCTTTATTGCCTTGATAATAAGTGCAGTACACCGTTTCTGGAAGATATGGTAGATTTTTATCCCAACTGACTTATAATTCGAAAATTTTATCTAAATTTGCATCAAAATCAAATAAGCATAACAATGGAACTATCTATATACAGTTTTTCACTTTGTATCGCGCTGCCGTTAATGTTATTCTTCGGCTTTTATTTTTTGTTTGCAAAGACTCCTGAAAAGAAAATTTTCAAGAATTATCTCCGCTCCCGACAGATTATGGGTATAGCTATGTTGCTGCTTTCTGCAAACTATTCGGTACATTTCTTCTTTGGTATCCGATTCAAAAATGCGGATTCTGCCATATTGATGAACATGTCCACATACTTTCTGTGCTATTCTCTGTTCAGTTCGGCATTGATAATGTTGCTTGATCGTTTTTACATTACCAAACGGCGTGTGTGGACACATATCATTTTATGGATTATATTTTCAACTCTTTCCGGAGTTGTGTTGTTCCTGTTGCCAAGCGGAATCATGCAAAAATTCTCTTTATTTGCTTTAGCTGCCTGGTTAGTCGTTTTTGGAGTCGTTTTAGCTCGCAGAGTCATAATTGCATATCGTAGAGCCATTCGGATTTTCAATGAAACTCAGGCGGATGATATAGGCGCATATATCGAATGGCTTTCCATATTCACTTATTGGGCACTTATCTTCGGCGTCGGATGCGGATTGTTGACATTTCTGCCAGACAAATATGTTTTTATCTGGATTTTGTCGTCAATCCCGTTCTACAGCTATCTTTTTTACAGCTATCAGAACTACCTGCTATTCTATGAACAGGTAGAAAATGCTTTTGAGCAAGATATACAGTCTGAAGAAAAACTTCTGACAGATACGGAAACAGAACCTGAAATAGTTTCTGGGGAAGAAGTTCCAGTGTCCTATACAGAAATTATAGAGAAAGTGGACAACTGGATAAAGACAGACGGCTATGTCCAGCAGGGACTTACCATAAAAGAACTGTCCAAAATACTTTATACGAACCGTACTTATCTTTCCGCCTATATCAAGACTACGTATAAAATGACATTCCGCGAATGGATAACTGGTCTTAGGTTGGAGTATGCGAAAAACATACTGAAAGAGCATCCGAAAATTAATATACAGAAGCTGGCTGAGTCTTCCGGTTTTCTTTCCCGCAGTAACTTTATCAAATCATTTACCGAGAAGGAAGGATGTACGCCTGCCAAATGGAAAAAAGCAAATCTGGAATAATTTGTGTGGTAAAAAGCCGATGAAAAAGGTCTCAGAAGCCCATTTCCAAAAAGTGTTCACACGATAAAAAAGTGCTCATTCGACAATTCGAAAAGTGCTCATTCGACAAAAAGGTGCTCAAACGACAAATTCCATGAAAAACACTGTATTTTAACAGAAAAATTTTGTGTGTTTTTTCTTGCACTTAATGACATTTTATTAACTTTGGGGAAGACAAAGATAATAAATTCAAGTTTATATGAGCAGAAAAATCACTTTTCTTACCTTGTTTCTGTGGCTGATGACGGTCACTTTTCCTGTCATTGCGCAGCAGAAAGCAGACACGACCTACACCTTCCGGTTCGTTACGCAGAAGGACATGTTCTACGTGCCTTGGAATGGCAATGACACGGAACTTGCCCGCCTGTTGGAATGTATCGAAAACAACAAAGCAACAATTCTTGACGGCAAACTGCCGCTATTGGTTGACGGATATTGCAATTCGCAGAGCAGTGAAGTCAAGAACCTTGCAACAGCGAAGATTCGTGCCAACCGTGTGAAATCAGAACTGATTACACGAGCGAAAATCAAGGAAGAAAACTTCATTACCCGCAATCATGTGACAGAGGGTGATTTTGTCACCGTGCGCCTGACGGTACCGGTAAAGGAAACAGCCGTGACGGATGCGGAAGCAGAAGCACGACGCAAGGCGGAAGCCGAACGCTTAGAAACCGAGAAGCGTGCCGAGCAGGAACGGCTTGCCGAAGAGCAGCGCAAGGCGGAAGAAGCCCGACTTGCCGCTGAAAAGGCAGAAGCCGAGAAAACCGCTCAACAAAATACACTTGCCGACACGCTGTCGGAAACCAAAATCACAACTGATTATCATCTCTCCCTGCGTGCCAACCTGCTGCGCTGGGCTACCTTGACACCAGATTTAGGACTTGAATGGCGCATCTGTCCATCGTGGGGCATTGCCGTAAACGGCTCGTGGACTTCTTGGAGCTGGAGTGACAAAGACCGCCGCTATGCACTCTGGGAAGTGGCTCCGGAAGTACGTTACTATATGGGTGAGAAGAAAGCCTGGCATCTGGGCGCGATGTTCAAGGCTGGACAGTTCAACTACAAGCTTTCCGAAACAGGCAAGCAGGGCGACCTGATGGGTGGCGGCATCACCGCCGGCTATCAGCTGCGACTAAACAAGGCATTAGATCTTGATTTCAACCTCGGTTTGGGCTACCTGAATGCCGATTTCGAAAAATATGAAGTCATCGATGGTGTGCGCGTGCGCTGTGGCAACGAGACAAAAAATTGGTGTGGCCCCATCAACGCCGGTGTGACATTGGTATGGAAGTTATTCTAATACGGAGGAATAGAGTATGAAAGCAAGACAATATATAAATATGGTAGGAATGGCAGCCGCCGTGCTGCTCTCTTCCTGCGTGAAGGACACGCTTTATGACACGCCGCATCCCGACTATGGGAAGATTGCGGTGACAGCCGACTGGTCGGCACGCGGTGAGGGTATCGACATACCTACCACATGGACGGTTACCATGGGTGACTATACGGGTACGGAGACTTCCGCCACCCATGCCCCCAACCATCTGTTTGCTCCGGGCAGCTACACCCTTGCGGTGTGGAACCCTGCTGAAGGAATCATGGTAAATGGTACCACCGCCACCATTGCCGCAGCCACGGGAAACCGGGCAGGAACGGATGCCTTTGTGAACAATGCCCCGGGATGGTTCTTCACCTATACGAAACAGGTGAGCATCGAGAAAGACAAGGACTATCCGCTGACCGCCGCAATGAAGCAGCAGGTACGCGAACTGACGCTTATCATCAAACCGACGGGGGATGCCGCCGGACGCATCACGGAGATTGTTGCCCATCTGACGGGTGCAGCCGGAACACTCGATTTCGCTACCGATACCTACGGAGCCGCTTCAAACGTCGTGCTGCCCTTCACCAAGATAACCGAAGGTGACGATGCCGGCAAGTGGAAAGCCACGGTGCGGTTGCTGGGTGTGACCGGCACGGAACAACTGCTGACGGGTGAAATCCGCTATGCGGACGGCAACCCGACCCCCACGACGCTGAAAAGCGACATCACGGAAGCCCTCAAGGGGTTCAACACCGGAAAGGGCGAATCGCTGACCCTCGGCGGAACGCTGGTTGAGACTCCCGAAGGCATGGAAGTGGACGGAGTCGAAATCAACGGCTGGGAAGAAGTGAAAGGTGATGATGTAAATGCCGATTTGTAAATAATTAGCAAACCGAACGCAGAAGCAAAGCTTGCTTTGATTTTGCTAAGGTGCAGCAATTATTGAAATGGAATTTAACTAATATAATAACAGAATATAATGAAGACAAGATTTTTTGCACTTGCGATGCTCGCCCTCGCACTGGTAGCCTGCAACAACGACAACGAGAACCTGAACGGTGACCCCGTGGCCGCCCAGTTTACCGCCAACATCGCCCCCGCCACCCGCGCCAGCGGAACCACCTGGACTGCCGGCGACCGTATCGGCATCACCGACATCGGCAACGACACCCAGTACGGCAACGTGCCTTTCATCCTGAAAAACGGGAAATTTGAGGCAGAAGGAAAGGTTATCTATATCGAAGATACAAAGACCCATACTTTCCGCGCCTACTATCCGTACAACGCGGCGGGAGGCATCCTCGCAGCCACAACCGATGCCACGGCGCAGCAGAACCAGTCTGCCATCGACTTCCTCTTTGCTTCAGGAGCCACGGGAGACAAAAACAACCCGGTAGTAAGCTTCACCGACAAAACCGCCAAAGGCGGTGAAGACAACTCCTTCCACCACCGCATGAGCCAGATAACCCTTACCTTCGAGGCGGGCGACGGCGTGAATTTCAGCGTGGTCAAGCCTGAACGTTACACGCTGGACGGATTGTTACTCACCGGTACGTTCAACACGGCCGACGGTATTGCCACCGCAGACAACGGACTACAGACCGGAGAACTGACCATGAATCTGGCAGACGGCAATCTCACGTCATCGATCATCCTCTTCCCGCAGACAGTTGCATCCCTGCCGTTGGTTGTGAATTACAAAGGTCAGGAATATCATGCCACACTCACCATGCCCGATGGCGCACTGCTGGCGGGCAACAACTATACCTATACCGTCAAGGTACGCAACAAAGTCCTTGAAGTCAGCGAAGCCACCATTGCAAAGTGGAACGATATAGACGGTGGAGATGTGGGTGCTGACCTGTAGGATGTTAATAATTAATCGATTAGAATGAAGAATTATGAGACATAGATTATTTATCCCCGCAGCCACCGCACTGCTGTTCGCCCTCGCCGCCTGCACGCAGGACGAACTTGCTGGCGATAACCGTCTGCCCGAAGGTGAATACCCCGTCGTCATCCGTGCCACCGGATTGTCCGTAGAAGCAACGCCGCTGGCAGCCCCTTCCACCCGTGCCTCTGTGGACGGCGACTGGCAGGGCGTCACTTCCGTGGCACTCAAGATGGGCGATGCGGTAAAGGAATACACCGTAACGGCTTCTACCGATTTCAAGAGTGCCACGCTTTCACGCGAGAACGACCCGTACTACTGGACCAGCCGCGCCCCGATTACCGTATCGGCATGGTGCCCCTTCGACAAGGCTGACATCACACAGATGCCTGCCGTGAAGGTGGCAGAAGACCAAAGCAAACTGGCTGACTTCCAAAACAGCGATTTCATCTCTGCTGAGAACCGGAAGGTGGAATTTAACAACCCGACTCTTGAATTTACCCACCGCACGGCACGCGTGACAATCGAACTGAAGCCCGGCACGGGATTCACGAGCGTGGACGGTGCCACGGTGAGCCTCGTGAGCCTGTCCGCCGATAACGGCAACCCGACTGCCATCAAGACCTACAACGCAAGCGGCAACACCTACGAGGCACTGACTGCCCCGCAGACCGTTGTGGCAGGCAAGCCGTTCGTCCGGGTGGAACTCGGCGGCGGCACCTTCTACTTCCGCCCGCAGAACAACGTCGTATTAGAGGCTGGCAACCGCTATTCTTACACCGTTAAGGTGAACGCCACCGGCCTGACGTTAGAGGGTTGCACCATCGGCAGCTGGGTTGACGGCGGCGGCGAGAGTGGTGAGGCTGAGGATTTGGGCTACAACTACGACAGCAACACCAAGACCTACACGGTCTATAACGCAGACGGCCTGATGAATGTAGCCGAATTAGTGAACGGAGGTAAGACCGACATAAACATTACCCTCGACAAAAACATTGACCTCACAGGCAAAGGCTGGACGCCGATAGGCACAGACTACGACAACTCATACACCGGCACCTTCGACGGCGGCGGCCATACCATCACGGGGCTAACCGTTACGACAAATGACGAATATGCGGGTCTGTTCGGCTATCTCGGTAATTTCAATAATGGCGCCGCTACGGTGAAGAATGTGGTGATGGATGGCATACAGATAACATGCAATCACAGGTCGGGTTATGCCGGCGGCGTGGCAGGATATAGCTGGGGCACCATTGAAAACTGCTCGGTGTCGGGCAGCGTCAGCGGCACGATGTATGTCGGCGGTGTGGTGGGTGTTCAAAGGGACGGTTCCATCACCGGATGCAGTTCCTCTGCCACAGTGAAGGGAACGATCAAAGTCGGCGGCGTGGCAGGTCAGACGATTTTTGGTGCCACCTTGACCGCTTGCTATGCCACAGGCAACGTGAACATAGAAATAGACCGCACACAGGATATCTCTGGCGGCGGTCTGGTAGGATTCAACGACGGAATCAGCCTCCTTTCCTGCTATGCCACGGGCAACGTAACCAGTACTGGTAGTAGCACTGGCCATGTACATATCGGCGGCTTTTTGGGAGATAACTACATTACCGTGACCGCCTGCTATTGGAAGAACAATCATGAACAAGGTATCAGCTACAATAGGGGAAGCACCAATGTCACGAAGGTGGACGGCACTAACGTTACCTGGGAGAATGCCGTTGATGCCATGAACACCGCCTTGCAGAACGCAGGCTCAGAGTGGCGTTACGAACTTAAAGGAGCATTGCCCACCTTGATGAAGCAGTAAACCGTCGGGGGAAATGTTCCGCCCGCAACGGAAAGAACCAGAGTAATAAAATAACAGATATTATGAGGATAAGATTTTTTGCACTTGCAGCGCTCGCCCTCTTATTGGGCGCCTGCACGCAGGACGAAGCGGGCTTCCTACCGGAAGGGGCGGAAGGCACACCCATCGTCTTCACCGCCACGGGGCTGAATCCCGCCGCGACAGCCACCGCCGGCACCCGTGCCCCCGCGAATGGCAATTGGACGGGTGTGCAGAGCGTGGCAGTTCTGATGGACGGCATGGTGAAGACGTACAACGTGACGCCCTCCACCACCGACCCCACCAGCGCCACGCTGACCTCCACCGACCCGTACTACTGGACCAACCACAACGACATCACCGTCACAGCGTGGTGGCCCTACACCGCTGGCGAGACAACCCCACCTGCGGTAAAGGTAAAAGCCAACCAAAGTGCCCAGAAAGACTTTGAGACCAGCGACCTCATCGTAGCCGACGGACAGAAGGTGATCTACGGTAGCCCCACGCTCCGCTTCACCCACCGCACGGCGCGAGTGACCGTCGTTCTGACGGACTACACCGAGGGGCTGGCATCCGTGCAGTTGACGGGTCTCTCCACCGAAGGCGACAACCCGGATATAATCGTCCCGTATGACAAGGGCAGCAACACCTACACCGCCATCGTCGCCCCGCAAAGTGTGGCAGCTGGCACAGCCTTCATTACCAGCACCTTCACTAACGGCAAGACCTTCGTTTATAAGATGAAGAATGCTACCGACTGGCAGGCGGGCGGTGAATATACCTACACCGTCTCCCTCGCTGCGGCAAAAGACCTGGGCTATACCATAGAGAGCAACGGCAGCTACACAGTGACCTCCGCCGATGGCCTGATGAATATAGCCGAATTAGTGAACGGAGGTAAGAGCGACATTAACATTACCCTCGACACAGACATTGACCTCACAGGCAAAGACTGGACACCGATAGGCACAGACTACGACAACTCATACAAAGGCACCTTCGACGGTGGCGGCCATACCATTACGGGGCTGACCTTTACGACAAATGACAAATATGCGGGTCTGTTCGGCTGGCTCAATAAAGCTGGTACGGTGAAGAACGTGGTGATGGAGGGCGTACAGATAACAAGCAATCAAATATATGGCGGCAGTATTGGCGGCGTGGTAGGATCTGGCTGGGGCACCATTGAAAACTGCTCGGTGTCG
>NZ_JH379469.1:27659-30039 GCF_000235885.1 Leyella stercorea DSM 18206 | reverse complement strand
ACTGCTCGGTGTCGGGCAGCGTCAGCGGCACGGTGTATGTCGGCGGTGTGGTGGGTGCTCAAATAGGCGGTTCCATCACCGGATGCAGTTCCTCTGCCACAGTGAAGGGAACGGTCGATGTCGGCGGCGTGGCAGGTCAGACGAATTCGAGTGCCACCCTGACCGCTTGCTATGCCACGGGCAACGTGACCTTAGAAATAGCCCCCAAAAAGAATATCGCTGGCGGCGGTCTGGTGGGAATGAACGCAGGAAGTAGCCTCCTTGCCTGCTATGCCACGGGCAACGTAACCAGTACGGGTAGTAGCACTGGCTATATGCATATCGGCGGCTTTTTGGGAAATAACTACACCACCGTGACCGCCTGCTATTGGAAGAACAATCATGAACAAGGCATCGGCTACAATACGAAAAGCACCAAAGCCACCGAAGTCACGAAGGTGGACGGCACCAGCGTAACCTGGGAGAATGCCGTTGATGCAATGAACACCGCCTTGCAGAACGCAGGCTCAAAGTGGCGTTACGAACTTAACGGAGCATTGCCCACCTTTAGGAAGCAGTAAGCTGTTGCGGGCGGGTGTGCATTCTTCGCAATTCTATAGTTTTGCCCCCTAAAGACTTCTGTGAAAATCTGTGCAATCTGTGGGAGAATTTTACCTGAAGGGGCATACTTGCTTTGTTGGTGCAGTGGGGACCACTGCACCCCCTAAAAAAACAAAGAGCAATAAAGTGATTACAACATAGAAACAACAAAAAAGGGTGCTTCGTGCACCCTTTTTTATTAGTATCAGAAGTATTTAAATTCTCTTTGCTTACAGCTTCTTGAACACGCCCTGCATCTGCTCGCCGAGTCCGATGGTGTAGCCCTGCGATACAAATACTACGCGGTTGAAAGTGTCGGCGATGATGAACATCGGCATCTGCTTCTCGTTCATCAGCTTCATCTCACGTGCAATCTGCTTGCGTACCGATCCGTCCTTGTCGAGGGCGAACTGCACGGTTGACGGCAGACCCGGGAACTCGTCGTGGTTGAACTTGGCTGCGTCGGCTTCGCTCTCGAAGAGCAGCACTACCGGACGGCCCCATGCCTCGAACGCTTCCTTCATCTTCTCGATGTCGTGCAGAGCGTGGTTGGTCGGCTCTTGACCCACGCCGAGGATGCCCACAACATAGTAGCCGCGACCAGTCTGAGAGAGCAGGCTGACCTCCTTGCCGTCCTTTGTAACGAGGCTCTCTGAGTTGAACGAACCGATTACTGTCACTTCGTTGGTGTTTTGGCGAATCTCAAGAGGCAGGGTTGTGGTCTGACCCTCCACAATTTCGAACAGACGGTTCGAGGCGAGCACACTGCCGCTCGCAAGGCGCGTGCCCGTGGTGAGCATATATGTGCCCGCATCGAGCTTGTAGCCCTTCTTGAACGTGTTGCTCCATGTCGTGCCGTTACCCATGTCTGCCTGACCCTCCTCAAAGTTCAGCAGATGAGCCGTGCCGTTCTCAATACGGCTGATTGTGAAGTGGCTGTAATACTTCGGGTTGTCGAGCAGCTTGGTAGGCTCGTATGTCAGCTTGATTGTACCGAGAGCTGCTGCGTTAGATGTCTTGTCGGCTGTGTTGTCGAACTTCACATCCTGCCATTCGCCGTCCGTCTTTTGGTGCACTTCCTTACTGTTTGGTTGGTGCACTTGAGACAAGTGCACCCCCTTAGATTTGTACTGTATCTTGCCAGTCACAGCGTCCTTCTGTGCTTCGATGCCGAGGCTGCGAGCCACGTCGACGAAGAAGATGTCGCGCGAACGCTCGTCGGTAATCTTCGACTTCATCACGCCAACCGGAGTCTGTGCGATGCGTAGAGCCTTCTTGTCGGGGTTGAGGCGGATGTTCTTCTTTATCCACTCTACGAGCTTCATCGGGTCGGCGCGGAAAGCGTCGGCAGTCTTCTTGCTGAACGCCTTCTCGAAGTACTGCTTGAACGGTATTGTAATCAGCTCGTCCTCAACACGCGGCGAGAGCTGGTCGGTCGTTGCGTTGTAGCTGTCCTCGAGAATCTCGGTTGTGATATCGCGCAAGTCTTTGTCGCTGAGTGTGGCGAGTATGCCCATCACGCGGTCTTCGTTGTCGCTGTGGCGGTTGATGAAGTCGACTATAGTCTGCTTGTTGCCGCGCGACTTGAAGATATACTCCGCTCCGCGCTCACTGATGCGCTTTGCCTCCTCCATAGTGGGGAACGTTGCTGTATATGCCTTGCGAATGCTGTCCTCAAGAGCAAAGCGGCGCTGGTTCTCCTTGTGCATCTCGTCGCTGACATAAGGCAGCTGTGGGTCTTCCTTCGGTGGAACGAGGTCCAAGTAGGTGGTAGGGGGTGCACTTGTCTCAAGTGCACCAA
>NZ_JH379469.1:3737-27649 GCF_000235885.1 Leyella stercorea DSM 18206 | reverse complement strand
GTGCACTTGTCTCAAGTGCACCAACAGAGCAGTCAGGAAGTGCACCAACAGAGTTGGCTGGTGCACTTGAGACAAGTGCACCCCCAGAGAGTGCAGCAACAGAACCAGTTTGCGGCGTGGGTATGGCAGGGATGCCATACCCTCCTACAAGTGCGCCCCCTGGGAGGGTGAGCGTTGCCTCCTTCTCCTTGCCGAACGAAACCTTCTGATATGCATACTTGCCGTCCTTCGATGCCCATACCACCAAGTCACCGATACCTGCAGATAGCGACGTGTGGCCCTTTGCGTCGGTGTACTTCGTTACTGCCGTGAAAAATTCAGCGTAGTTGTAAATCTTGAACTCGACACGTGCGTTCTCCACCGGCTTGCCTTCGCTGTCCTTTACGTAGAAGTCTACCGAAGCAACCGGCGCATAGTTGGACGTGAGGTTTATTTCTGTGAAGTTGCTTGTGCGCAGCATCACCTCCTCCGGACCGTTATAGTCGCCGAAAGCGCGTGTGTGCATTAGCATAGCTCGCGAAGCCGGAGCATTGAACCAACCGAGGTTCAGCACCGGCTCCGGTTCGCAGGCACCGAGGAAGTACCACTTGCCGTCTGCCCATGCCTCTACCCAAGCGTGGTTGTCGTCGGTGTGCGCCCAGCGCGGTGTGTACACCTGGCGTGCAGGAATGCCCACGGCGCGCAATGCCGCAACGGCAAACGTACTCTCCTCACCGCAACGTCCGGTTGCGGTCTTCAGCGTAGCGAGTGGTGCCGATGTACGGGCATCAGAAGGCTGGTAGGTCACCTTCTCGTGGCACCAGTGGTTCACCTCAATGATAGCATCCATCATCGACATACCCTTGATGCGGTCCTTCAGTTCGTTGTAGAACACCGATCGTGCATTGTCCAGAGCCTCGTTGTTGACGCGGATTGGCACAACGAAGTGGCGGAAAAGCAACTCTGGAACGTTCTTGCCCCAGGGCATCTCCTCGCGAGCCTTGAACGCCATGCGTACATTGTCGGCGAAGAACGAAGTGGGGTAGTCGGTGACATCGGCAAGCGGCATGTAAGCGTAGAGGAACTTCAACGCTTCCTGCTCGTCAGCCGTAAGCTTTTCTTTCTGTGTGTTATAGAATGTCTTGCCGACAGTCTTCACACGCTCCTTGAAGATGTTCTCTACTGTGTTGCGGTAGTTGGTGTCGGATATGAATTGCCCCTGCGCATTCGCCGTGAGGCTCAATGCGAATATGGAGGCAGAGATGAGTATTTTTTTCATTCTTGTTTAAAGTATTTTGGTGCACTTATAGGAGGGTATGTGAATGATGTCGGCGTGGGTATGGCAGGGATGCCATACCCTCCTATGGTTTATGAAAAAGGAGACTATGGCGTGTGGTCATAGTCTCCTGTATGTGTTTAAAGTTAGGGGGTGTATCAACAGAACTGGTTGACTGCGTAGGTATGGCAGGGATGCCATACCCTCCTACAAGTCAATCTTGTTTACACGCTTCTCATGGCGACCACCTTCAAATGGAGTCTTGAAGAACTCGTCCATAATCTTCTCTGCTGTCTTGTTGTCGATGAAGCGACCCGGCATAACGAGGATGTTTGCGTCGTTGTGCTGGCGTGTGAGCTGAGCAATCTCTGGATTCCATACCAATGCTGCACGTACACCCTTATGCTTGTTGAGGGTCATTGCCATACCTTCACCGCTACCGCAGATGCCGATGCCAGGATAAACGTCACCGTTAGAGATAGCTTCGCCCAATTCGTGTGCAAAGTCAGGATAGTCGCAGCTCATATCGCTGTATGTACCGTAGTCCTTAAACGGAATGTTGTGGCTCTCAAGGTATTCAACAACAAATTTCTTCAATGCGTAACCTGCGTGGTCGCATGCAATGCCTACTGTCTTAATTTCCATAGTACTGTAGTTTTATTGGATTATTAATAAAGCAAGCTTATGCAGAATTTCTTACTTAACGTGAAGTTCTGCATAAGCTATGCCTGTTTATTTAGATAAGTAATCTTTCACCTGCTTAAATACGTTCTCGGCGTTGAAGCCCAATTTCTCGTCGAGCACCTTGTAAGGAGCTGAGAAACCGAACGACTCAAGACCGTAAACCATGCCATCTACACCTACGAGGCTCTGAAGTGTGACGGGCAGACCTGCTGTCATACCGAAGATCTTGGCACCCTTCGGCAGTACACTCTCCTGATACTCCTTGCTCTGTGTGCGGAACAGACCCTCTGACGGAACGCTCACGATACGTGTCTTGATGCCGTCAGCGTTGAGCAACTCGGCACCTGCGAGGAGCGTAGACACCTCCGAACCAGAAGCGAGGAGGATAACGTCGTAGTTAGGATCGTCCTTAACGATGTATGCACCCTTGCGAACCTGAGAGTAGTCAGTGCCTTCAGGCAGGGAGTTCACGTTCTGGCGTGAGCAAATCATTGCTGTCGGTGTGTCCATGTTCTCGTTAGCCATCTGCCAACATACTGTTGTCTCGTCTGCATCTGCAGGGCGGAATACGCGTACAGAGTCCTGTCCCTTGTGGTTCTTCAGCTTCTCCATGAGGCGAATCTGTGCTTCCTGCTCAACCGGCTCGTGTGTAGGTCCGTCCTCACCAACGCGGAATGCATCGTGCGACCATACGAACTTGATTGGAACGCGCATGAGAGCTGCCATACGGATAGCCGGCTTCATGTAGTCGGAGAATACGAAGAATGTGCCGCAAGCTGGGATAACACCACCGTGGAGGTACATACCGATGCAGACGCAAGCCATTGTAAGCTCGCTGACACCTGCCTGGAAGAATGCTCCGGTGAAGTCGTCAGGTGTAAGCTCGTGAGTCTTCTTGAGGAAGCCGTCTGTCTTGTCCGAGTTGCAGAGATCGGCAGAAGAGCAAACCATGTTAGGCACCTGTTCTGCCAATACGCCGAGACAGTTGGCTGAAGCAACACGTGTTGCAACGTCGCGCTTCTGAACAAGTTCGCTCCAGTCTACCTTAGGAGCGTTGCCTGAGAACCAAGCGTCCATCTGCTCTGCCTTCTCGGGGTTTGCCTTGCGCCACTCTGTTTCTGCTGCATGTCTTTCCTTTACAACCTCGCGAAGCTCTGCGTTACGCTTCTCGTAGAGTTCCTTAACGTCGTCGAATACTACGAACGGGTCGTTGAGGTCGCCACCGAGGTTCTTCACTGTGTTCTCGTAAGCGCCACCACCAAGCGGTGCGCCGTGAGTCTTCACGCTGCGCTCGTAGCTTGATCCGTCTTCCTTGCGTGCGCCCTTAGCCATAACGGTGTGACCGATGATGAGGGTAGGACGCTGTTCTTCCTTGTTAGCGAGGATGAGGGCTGCACGTATCTCGTCAGGGTCGTTGCCGTTTATTTCAAGAACGTTCCAACCCCATGACTCGTACTTCATGCGTGTGTTCTCGCGCATTACGACATCGCACTCAGTAGAGAGCTGTATCTCGTTGGCATCGTAGAACATGATGAGGTTGTTGAGCTTGAAGAGACCGGCGATGCGGCCTGCGCCCTGAGATATTTCTTCCTGAACACCGCCGTCAGAGATGTAAGCGTAAATCTTGTGCTGCATCATGGTGCTGCCAAGACGAGCCTCAAGGAACTTCTCTGCAATAGCAGCACCTACAGCGTAGGTGTGTCCCTGACCGAGTGGTCCAGATGTGTTTTCAATTCCATGAATAATGTCACGCTCAGGATGTCCCGGACATATAGTGCCCCATTGACGGAATGTCTTCAAATCGTCAATTGTGTACTTACCCTGCAAAGCGAGAGCTGAGTAGAGCATTGGCGACATGTGACCAGGATCGAGATAGAAGCGGTCGCGGCCCTCCCAAGTCGGCTGATCTGGATCGAACACCAAGAACTCAGAGAAAAGAACGTTGATAAAGTCAGCACCACCCATAGCACCGCCCGGGTGACCTGATTTGGCTTTTTCTACCATCGATACAGCAAGCAGTCGGATGTTGTCTGCCGCATGGTTCATTAAATCCTTATTATTCATTTTATTATTTAAAGTTTAACAGTTTCTTTGTAGAAAAATAGGTTTTAAATTATTTTACACAGTCTTTTAATCACCATTTTTCGTCGTTTCCTTTTGCAAAGATAGCGAATATAGTTGATATAACGGCTATATTAATTGCGGAATTTAAAAATAATTCTATAATTTGCCGACTTTTACTTGTGCTTAGCTCCTAATTTTACTATAACCTACGAGGCGATATGTGCGTTGTCCTATACCTTTATAATATATAAGCATTTGATAGCTGTTTTCGGTTTGGAAAAAGTTGCCTTCTGTTGAAACCGGATGCAGGCTGTTATCGTTGTGCTTTGTGAGGTACTGATAGGAGTAGTAACCTTGCTTCAGTGGCACGTTTGCCTCATAAAGCTTTGTCTGCTCGTTGTAGCTCATCTCGTATTGCGGCGTGAAACGATCGTTTGTCCATACGCCGTTGATAAACACTCTGCCGTTCTGTCGTGGTGCTTGTAGGCGAAAGTTGACGACGACGTATTCCGAGATGCGGTCGTTTTCGATGTTGTCGCTGTTGCGTATGTAAAAACTGCCGTTGGCATCTTCGTCGTAAACATAGCTTGGACGTGGTAGGTCAGTCCATATTTGTGCGTGGTAGTTGGTGCCGTCCCACCATGTGTTCTCAATGCCAAGGGTGGGGTGGGTGACATCAAGTATCTCGAACTTATGATACTCGTTGCCTCCGTCGAAGATGAGGTTGCGGTTGTACTCCCAACGTAGTCCGCTTCCAGTTTGGTATTGTGGCGTAGGGTTTATGCGGGCGGTGCTCCAACGCCCGTTTTGCATGACGACGGTGTACAACTCGGTGCTTGGATTAGTGATGTTAAGAGCAGAGTAGTTTATTTCTGCTCCCACTTGCTGGTGGGCTTTGTTGATGCCTATGTCCGTGTTTGTGGTTACGGACATACTTGCCTTTACGAGTGGTTCCACTATCATGAAGCAAGCCGTGAAAACGGTGTCGCCGTCGTTCTCGTCGTAAACCGTCAGACGATAGTTGCCGCTCATTTTGATGCGGCAATTCTCGTTGGGGATAGAAAGGCGATAGTGGGTGTAGAGGGTGTTGGTGTTGAGCGACTCTTCTATGTCGTCGATGGTGCAGCCATCGGCAAATCCCTCACAATAGTCGGAGTCGAAAATGCCCTCTGACACGCTCCAGTCTGCCTCGCAATGTTGTAGGCGATATACGTAGCGATGATATTCATGTGTGAGGTCGTCGAAACTGATGTTTATCGGTTCGCCGTTAAGCGTGGCTATAGGCATGGATAGCCAGTCTTTGCCAGCCACGACCTGCAATGATGCAATATTCTCCGACTTGATGTCGTTGTATTGCGCAAAGCTGTTAGTGGCGACAAATGCCGACAATGTGAGTATTAATGCCAATAGGGTCGTTCTCATAGTTTGCTATTTGTGGGGTGTGGTCTTTCTGCTTTAAAAGTCGACCGACAGTTTGACGTTGATTTGTCTGCCCGTCAGGTAGTTTGGCACGGCGTATTGCTGTCCGGTGACATCTGTAATCCAGTAGTAGGAGTTTACGTTGTTGATGCCGAAGAGGTTCAGACACTCAGCTCCAACCCACAGGTTGCGAATTGGGTTGCGCTTCTTGTGGCGGTCGCTGTTGTCGATGATGCGGTAGTTCAAGCCAACATCTGCGCGTTTGTATGCCGGAGCACGGAACACGTTCGATTCGAGCTCGCGGTGTGGGGCAGAGAAGGGTAGACCGTCGGCAAATGCCAACTTGAGCGACATCTTCCAGCGTGTTGTGCCAGGGAAGTAGTCGGTGAAGAAGAGGTTGACAGCATAGCGTTGGTCGGTAGGCAGAGGGATTGACTTGCCGTTCAGCTTCATGCTTGTGTTCATCAGCGATAGTGACACCCACGAGTCTGTACCTGGCACAAACTCACCAAAGAGTTTGAGGTCTAAGCCTGCTGCATGTCCGCTGCACATATTGTCGCCATAATACACCACCTTCACGTTGTTCACACTATAAGGCACAAGGTTGCCAAGTGCCTTGTAGTATGCTTCGGCTGTGAACTTGAACGGGCGGTTGTTCATCTTGAAGCGGTAGTCGAAGCCTGCGATGAAGTGTATCGAACGCTGGCTCTTCGCCTTACGGTTGAGCGAGGCATATGTAATGCCGTTCGTTGTGGTGGTGTCGCGTATCTCCTTAAAGAAAGGTGCTTGATAGTACAAACCCGTGGCAAAGCGCATCGTTATGTTCTCGTTGAATGCCGGAATGATGCCCAGCGACAGACGCGGACTGAGTATAGTCTCCTTCGTGAAACTCCAGTAGGCGAGACGCAGACCGTAGTTCAACGTGTAGAGTGTCTTGCCTTCCGAACCGGTGAAGCGGTATGTGTCCTGCGCATACGCCTCTACACGATTGGCTGTAAGCGTGTTCTTTGCACGCATACTGTAAATCATATAAAGATCCTTGCCAGTGTGCGGAATGCTGTATTTGCTTGAGTCGCGCATTTCGTATTCTACCGAGTTCTCCTCAATGTGCTCCCACTTGTAGGTGAATGCAGCCTCAATGTTATGCTTCTTCTGCTTCGTCTTGAACAGCAGCTTGGCACTCTCCACGTGAGCCTTCAGATAGTTGCGCGTGTGCTGGAAGTAGGTGCCTACACCGAGATTTTCGCTTGTTTCGGTCTGCGTGAGCCAGTACTGTCCTTGTATGTCGTACTTCTCCTGCTCGCGTGTGTTGAACGCCGAAGCGATGAGCGAAAGGCTTGTGTTCTCGTTGAATTTGCGAGTGATGCCCAATGAACCGAAGAAGGTGCGGAACACGTCTTTCTCCTGTCCATCGAAGTACACCTTGAACGCCTTCACGTTCTCCATTGTACCGAAGTTGGTTTCACGGTCTTCGGGTGTGAAGTTGTAGTGGTTGTCCGAAATGTTACCCAAGAACTTAATGTCCCAGCGCTTGTTGGGCGAGTAAGTAAGATACGTCTGATAGTCGATGAACGTAGGCTGATACTCGCCCTTGGTGTCCATCGAGCCTAATAGATACTTCGTCGTCTTGTAGCGCAGGCCATTGCTCCACGAGAACTTCTTGTTGCTCATGCCGACGAATGCGCTTGCTCCGAGCATACTGGCTGTGGCTGACGCTTCGAAGCGTTTCGGACGGCGATACTCGATGTTCAGTGCCGACGACATCTTGTCGCCATAGCGTGCCTCGTAGCCACCGGTTGAAAAGCCAATCTTCTCCACCATATCGGGGTTGATGACCGAGATGCCCTCCTGCTGTCCGCTTCTTACAAGGAACGGACGGAATATTTCCACATTATTTATATATACACTATTCTCGTCGAACGAACCGCCACGCACGTTGTATTGCGATGAAAGCTCGCTGTGGGTAGATACGCCAGCCTGGCTTTGTATCATTTCCTCTACGGCGTTGCCCGTAGTGGAGGGCATACTCTTTAGATGCTCTTTGCTCAATTCCTGCGTTTGTCCCGTCTCGATGCGCTTGCCTGTGATGGTTACTTCCGACAGGGCATTGTCGCTACTGTGCAGAACAACCTGCATTGTCTGCTTACCACGTGGACGGCGCAGTGTGCGAACTTTTGTCTTGTAACCGACCATTGAAAATCTGATTTCAACAGAGTCGGCAGATTGAAGTTGCAGACTATAGTCGCCTTTAAGCGAGGTCATTGTCATCTTGCCTTGTTTAGGGCATGATACGGATGCAAATTCTACGGGGTCGTTGTTCTCGTCAATGACCCTTCCACTTAAGGTGAATGTTTGCGCCTGAGCAGATACGAAAGCGCAGAGACATATTATTTGAAGTATAAACAATTTCAGTTTCATACATAACATAACGAAAATAGTGTCGATTTATTGTATTATTGCAGCGTAAAAGCACTTGAATTTCTGAAAAAGAATTAAAGAGTGAAATTTTTACAAATATTATTTTGTAATTATTATAAAAAAGTATATCTTTGCAGTAGTAAAATGAAAAGAATATAGACAATGAAACATAACGACGCAGTAACAAGACTTGTAGAACATGGCATCAAGCCTTCTGTTCAGCGCATTCAGATTATGCATTATCTGATGACTCACTTTACTCATCCTACAGTGGAGGAGGTGCATAAGGCTTTACTACCTAAGGTGCCTACACTTAGCCGTACCACGGTGTACAACACGCTCAGAATGTTCTCAGAGCACAATGCTGCTCAGATGATAACAATCAACGAACATCGTGTTTGTTATGATGGCGATGTCAGTTTGCACGCGCACTTCATCTGTAAGTGCTGCCGAAAGGTGTACGACATTTTCGACGAGGTGTCGGATGTTGTAAATCGCAAAGAGTTGGCAGGTCACAAAATCGACGACGTACAACTATATTATAAAGGTGTATGTAAGGAGTGCTTGGCAAAGCAGGCTGAAACTGCAGTCGGATAATTAATAGATAAGGCTTTTTTAATATAAATACTATTAACTCTTAAAACAGAAGAATTATGAAGAAGAAATTTATTTGCACAGTATGCGGTTATATTCACGAAGGTACAGAGGCTCCTGAGAAGTGCCCAGTTTGCAAGGCTCCGGCAAGCAAGTTTAAGGAACTGAACGATCCGACAGAGGGACCGGCTTTCGCAACTGTTCATACTCTTGGTGCTGCTCGCGATGAGGAGGCTACACCAGAGATGATTAAGGATCTCGAGACTCACTTCAACGGCGAGTGCGGTGAGGTAGGTATGTATCTCGCAATGAGCCGTCAGGCTGACCGTGAGGGCTATCCAGAGATTGCAGAGGCATTCAAGCGCTATGCTTTCGAGGAGGCTGAGCACGCAAGTAAGTTCGCAGAGCTTTTGGGCGACGTTCTGAAGGATACTAAGTCGAACCTTGAGGCTCGTATCGCTGCTGAGCGCGGTGCTTGCGAGGACAAGTTCCGCATCGCAAAGAACGCTAAGGCTGCCGGCATGGACGCTACTCACGACACCGTTCACGAGATGGCAAAGGATGAGGCTCGCCACTGTGCTGGCTTCATGGGCTTGTACAAGCGTTACTTCGAGAAGTAAAACATCTTCGTAGTCGTACAAACGGCTATATGATGTAGCATAATAAAAGAGGATGCACTAGGCAAATGTTGTTGTCGGTGCATCCTTTTTTCGTTGTGTATCGTCCGCCGCCCAATCGGATTGCGTCCGCCGTCTGCACCGTTTGCGTCCGCCACCCAATCGGATTGCGTTCGGTGCACGATGATTTATCTTGATGTTTAAGCATGAAAAAAAGGTGTGTCAGAACTCTTCAATCGGAGCTCTGACACACCCTTTGCTGTTTTGCGACCAATGGTCTTGTCGTTATTATCCGCAGAAGAACAGCACAACGAGCTGCGCTGTGAAGATACGCAGGAACATACTCAACGGATAAACCGTAGAATAGCCGATAGCAGGAGCCTCGCGCGAGCAAACAGAGTTGGCGTAAGCGAGGGCTGGTGGGTCGGTGTATGTACCGGCAAGCATACCCATAATGGTAAAGTAGTTGAACTTGTACTTCATGCGTGCTATAGTGCCGACAATCAGGATAGGGATGATTGTGATGATGAAACCTGTCAATACGTACAATAGACCATCGCCTTCCACTACTGTGTTCCAGAAGTTAGCACCAGCCTTTATGCCCACACTCGCAAGGAATAGAACAAGACCAATCTCTCGAAGCATCATGTTTGCCGATGTCGTGGTGTAGGTGTTGAGCTTCATGCGGTGGCCGAAGCGACCGATAAGAATGGCGATGATAAGCGGACCGCCAGCGATACCGAGCTTCAACGGAACCGGCATTCCTGGTATAGCGAACGGAATACTACCGAAGATGATACCGATGAAGATACCGATGAAGATAGTTGCCACGTTAGGCGCATCAAGGCGCTTCACAGAGTTACCCATCAGCTCGGCAATGCGGTTCACGTTGTCCTCTGGACCTACTACGAGAATTTTGTCGCCTACCTGGAAACGGTAGTTGCGGCTTGCGAAGAGGTCCATGCCCTGACGCGAAAGACGTGTTACGGTTACGCCGTATACAGACGAGAAGTGCATCTTTCCGAGTGTCTTACCGTTCATTGACGAGTTGGTTACGACGATGCGGCGCGAAACGAGTGGCTGTTTGCTCTCGTTCTCCTCCCACTCAGTCTCCAGCTCCGGACCGATGAACGCCTGGATAGCCGGTGCGTCAGCCTCTGCACACACGACGAGCACCTCGTCGCCCATGTCGAAGACAGTGCGGCTGTTAGGTATACTGTATTCGCCGTTCTTGAAGAGGCGCGAGAACACAACGTCGCGGTTGAGGAAGTCGCTAATCTCTGCAACTGTACGGCCAGAGAGGTATGCATTGTTCACCTTGAGGTGCATCTGATGCGGTTTAGCCTGTGGGTTCTCAGCCTCTTCTGCTTCAAGTGCCTTCTCCTCCTCCTCAAGCTTGGTGCGGGTGAGGAAACGGATGGCGATGGTAGCACCGATGATGCCTACTACGCCAAGAGGGTAAGCGCAGGCATAACCGGACGCAATCTGTGGCAGTTCGCCGTAGGTCTGTTGCCATACAGAGCTGAGCGCTTCGTTTGCAGCACCAAGACCCGGTGTGTTGGTTACGGCTCCGTAGAGTGTGCCCACCATCATCGGGAGGTTCGACTTCACATTAGTGTCGAAGAAGAGATAGTAGCATGCAAACATAACGCCTACGTTCAGCAAGATAGCTGTGGTAGAGAGCAGGTTGAGCGTTACACCGCCTTTCTTGAAGCTCTCAAAGAAGCCAGGACCGACCTGCAAACCGATGCAGAACACGAACAGAATAAGTCCGAAGTCCTGAACAAAGGTCATGGTGTCCTTGGGGGCAGTGAAGCCAACATGGCCTGCTAAGATACCAGCGAAAAGCACCCATGTTACACCGAGTGATATGCCGCCAATCTTAATCTTACCCAGCAGAATGCCGACTGCGATGACAGTGGCATAGAGTAGGGCGATATGGGCAATCGACTCAGTATTGGTGAATAGGTTGATTATCCAATCCATTTTTTAGTGTTTTAATGTTTTAATAGCTTTATTATAGTGTTATATAGTTTCTATACTCTGTTTGGCTTTCGTTTGAAATAGCAATTGTGATAGATAACTAAAATGTAAAATTCAAGACCGACAGTAAAAGATGCCGGTCTTGAATTGTATGATTTCAAATGCTTAGTAGCTGCGAGCAATCAGTACACGCTGTGTAGCCGGCTTGCCTGAAACCATGTCTACGCCCGGTGTCTGCTCGAACATGAATGGCACGCAGCGGATTGTAGCCTGAGTCTCCTCCTTGATCTTAGCCTCAGTCTCGGCTGTGCCGTCCCAGTGGCAGAGGAAGAAGCCGCCGTCCTTGATGCGCTCCTTGAACTCCTCGTAGTTGTCGCACTCGTAGATGTGAGCGTTGCGAAAATCGAGAGCCTTCTTGTAGATGTTAGCTTGGATATCCTCGAGGAGCTGTTCAACGTATTCAACGATGCCGTCGAACGAGCGTGTCTCCTTCTCGAGAGTATCGCGACGCATGATCTCGATAGTGTTTTCTTCGAGGTCGCGACCACCCATAACGAGGCGTACAGGCACACCCTTCAGCTCATAGTCGGCGAACTTGAAGCCTGGACGCTTGTTGTCTGCGTCGTCGTACTTCACGCTGATACCTGCTGCGCGCAACTGGCTGATAACCGGAGCGAGCTTCTCGGAGATAGCCTGCAGCTGCTCTGCGTTCTTTGTGATAGGCACGATGACAACCTGGATAGGAGCGAGCTTCGGAGGAAGCACGAGACCATTGTCATCAGAGTGAGTCATAATGAGTGCACCGATAAGACGTGTAGATACGCCCCATGATGTAGCCCATACGTACTCCGGCTTGTTCTCCTTGTTGAGGAATGTAACGTCGAATGCCTTTGCGAAGTTCTGACCGAGGAAGTGTGACGTGCCGCTCTGCAGAGCCTTACCGTCCTGCATCATTGCCTCAATAGTGTATGTGTTCAACGCACCTGCAAAGCGCTCTGTCTCGCTCTTTACGCCCTGAACGACCGGTACTGCCATCCACTTTTCTGCAAAGTCGGCGTAAACGTGAAGCATCTTCTTTGCTTCCTCTTCAGCCTCCTCCTTTGTAGCATGAGCTGTATGACCCTCCTGCCAAAGGAACTCTGATGTGCGGAGGAACGGACGTGTGCGCATCTCCCAACGCATAACGTTACACCATTGGTTGCACATCAAAGGAAGGTCGCGGTACGACTGAATCCAGTTCTTGTATGTGTTCCAGATGATGGTCTCAGATGTTGGACGAATGATGAGTTCTTCTTCGAGCTTTGCTGCTGGGTCTACCTCGATGCCAGTCTTGTCCTCATTGGTGCGAAGACGGTAGTGAGTAACCACTGCACACTCCTTAGCAAATCCTTCTACGTGCTCTGCCTCGCGGCTGAAGAACGACTTCGGGATAAGCATAGGAAAATAGGCGTTCTGTGCACCTGTTTCCTTAAACATAACATCAAGCTGATGCTGCATCTTCTCCCAGATAGCATAGCCATAAGGCTTGATAACCATACATCCGCGTACGGCTGATTGCTCAGCGAGGTCAGCCTTTGTGACGAGGTCGTTAAACCACTGGCTGTAGTTCTCTGAGCGCTTTGTGAGTTGTTTTAATTCTTTTGCCATTGAATTTATAAAGTTGTATTTGTATTTTCTGCTTTAAATAAATAGCTTCTTATAGCGTGCAAAAATACAAAAAAAAAATGGTACAACTGCATGATGTAAAAAAAAACACATAACTTTGCACGATATTAAGTAGAAAAGGATTATTGTTATCCAATGACTTGCTTTCTTGTAAAAATAACAAGTCTGCTAATTTAAGGTAAAACATCTTTTAAATTCTTGCATACAATTTATTTTGGAAGCCATTTCTACTTTTTCTTTCATCCTTACCTTTACTTGATTCCTTTTGTCTTTATATATTCTAATAAATCCTCATAATTACCATTAAATATATTTATATCCACTTTACTTTCATCTATACCGTTAACTTCTCCGTTATGAGAAAATTGCCACAATATATAGTTGTTAATATTTGGTTGTGAACTTTCTGGCGAAGCAATCCATACATCATACTTTTTCAGTTCATTGTCAGTTGCAATGAAAGTACGGTATATATTTGTGTTTGTATATATTATCGGAGAGACTTTATAATAGCGTTTCACTTCTGCAATCCACTCTTTAGCAATTGGAATTATCTCAGCAAACTTTTCGTCACTTATAGTTTTTCCATCTGCATTATTTTTTTCGAAATCAAGAACAGGAGGGAAATCTCCTTTTGAAAGAGGAGTATTTTGTATGTAATATTTAGCTTGTTCTTTGCCACTTGCAGTCATTGTTAGGAAATGGTATGCACCACACACCTTTCCACAACGTTTAGCCTCAGAATAGTTACTTTCAAATCGACTATCCCTTAGTTTGCTACCTTGCGTGGATTTTGCAATTGCAAACAATACTGGCTGTATATACCTATGGCTTTTATCCAATTTATTGCTTATTTCGCCTTCAGCATTGCAACTAAAAAACAAATCTTGCCACTTGATAATACCTTGATACCTTGAGATATCAATACCATACACTTTGTCACCAATATTGTAATTTGCATCTGGTACAATTTGCATGTTCCCATGATCAAAGAAACAGAAAGAGAGTTTATTATCTTTACTTTTTAATAAACCTAAACCATGTTTGTAGTCATTAAGCCAATAACCCCAATATTTTTTACCATCTTTATATTCTGCTACACCATATCCTGAGAATTTAGTGCCATTTAGCTCTCCTTCATAGATATATTTGTCAGATTCTATTTTTCCAGAAGCCATTATTCCATTTTCCCAAAAACCACTGTATGTAATACCGTCTTTCTTGAAGCGTCCTTCCCCATTAGGCACACCATTGGACATGTCGCCATAATATTTTCCATCATTCCATGATGTATATTTATAGGAGTCACTTATCCATACAAATAAAAGGTTTAGCAAAACACCCAAAATAAAGCTTCCTATGCTAATAACAACAATATTGATTTGTTGTTGTTTTTCTATTTTATTTTTAATCATAAATCTTCTATGTTTTTAAATTTGCTTTTCAAGCCATTTTATGTATGAACGTATACGGTCACTCTCTACAAGTTTATAGGCATTTTCATAATATTCTTTTTTCAATGCATAGTTTTTCTTATTTTTTCCAAGTTTATTACCTTTGTTAATCCAGTAGTTATATTCATCAGCAACAAGTTTATCAATGCGTTTGTTGTTTTCTATTCGTTTTCCATATATACTTTTGTGTATGCTATTGGCTTTGTCATAGTAGAAATATTTAGCGTCGAGGATTATTTGAATAGAAGCTTTGTTACCTTTTTTCTTTTCAGCTTTATCACAATATATTTGTGAGAGGTCAACATATCTTTTTAATTCTTTAGCCATAGAACTATTTTCTGAATGTATAGTCACTTTGGCGGGCTTTTGCATATCTACATCACCCGAATCAGCTTCGGCTGTATAAACAATTGATGCTTCATCTTCAGCGGCAATTACATCCATTTCTTTGGGCGAAGATGACGTTGTTGAGTTTATAATGTCTACAGTGAAGAATCCCATAGTAGCAAAAACTATAGCTATTATTACATAATGCAATGTTTTAACCTTTACGGTTTCTTTAGGTTCTGGTGTTTGTTTTGTTTCATTTTTTATTATTATTTTTGTTTCGTTGTTCAAATTTGTGTTGTTATCATCCTTCGTGTTCAGATTATTTATAAAGTCGTTGATTGTTTGTGTACGTTCTTCTTTGTCCTTTTCCATTGCTTTAGCAATGGCATTTCGTGTTTGATAGCTTATTGTTGCAGGCAAATTAGAATTTAAATAATCATATGATATTTCTGTACTAACTACAGGATCTTTAGCTGTCAACATGAAAAACAATGTTGCAGCAAGAGCATATACATCCGATGTAGGTGAGAATTGTTCTATACAAACATATTGCTCCATAGGTGAGTATCCGCAACTACAACATTGAGTATTGTTTATTGTTGTTAAATTGTCTTTTCTGTCATAATGTTTCGCAAGACCAAAATCAATAAGTACAGGAGATATTGTTTTATCATTATCTCTTGATTGTAGCATTATGTTATTAGGTTTTACGTCAAGATGTGTAATTTTTCTTGAATGTAAAAAGGATAATGTCTCTCCGATTTCATTTATTATACTTACTGCTTCTTTCTCGTTATAAGGACCTTTGGTTTCGACATATGTTCTGACACTACTTCCAATTATGTATTCCATTACATAATACGATGTGTTGTTGGCATTGAAAATCTCATTAACCCTAACAATGCCTTTATGCTTTCCATTTAGCATGTTTAGTCGCGTTGCTTCAGATTTGAAATTTTCTTGCATTTTATTAAAGAGTTCTTTTTGGCTGGAATTTACAATAACTTTGCCATTTGTTTCACGCTGACAACAATCTTTAATATAATGCTCTTTCAGACAAAAATACACCTTTACGGGAATATTATCCACCATAATTTTGGCAGAGACCTTATAGGTTATGCCAAAACCACCTGTGCCAAGAACTTGTTCTATTGTATATTTATGTTTAGGACTTTCAACAAAAGTACCTTCCTTCAATGTATTCATATTATTTATTATTTAAGAGGTATACCGCAATATTGACAATATTTTTTTTGTTTGAGGACTTTATATGGAATAAATCCAAGGAATCTATGACAATGAGGACAGACATATTCAGCTTGCATTTTTGTATTAAGAGTAGCCAATGCTATATTTTTCTTTTCAAGTACTTTTTCTCCAACAACAATTGCTATAACCATAATCGTTACAAGAACAGTGGCTGATACTATTACATTTTGCCCTACAACTTGAGTTAACATAGTTGTTATAATTGGAGTTAATAGGCGAATAGAGTTAACATACATACTATACCTATCCCACTTTCTTTTATTATAATCGTAATCCCTCCAGACATCCTCTAAGTTTATATTTTGACAGTCTGTGAGCAGTTGTTTTACGTTAGTTTTAAATGTGCCTATAAAAATAGGAGTGTCTTCTTTTATTGTCTTGCGCTTAATACGCATTCCAAAAACAAATATTCCTTTTGATGAATTGTTATCTTCAATTTGGTATGTGTCACTTCCTGTCTTACGAAGAGTTCCATGTTGAGGGTCTATAGAAGTGTCCGTAAGGTGCATTGGTTGTTGTCCCATTCTACCAATTATTATAGAATCTCCTATTTTCATAAGGTTACTTTTTGTTTATTCAAATTCATTTGTAATGTACATTTTCTTTTCTCCGAGAGTAAAGCAATCATTAGGATTAAGATATATTATATCATTCTCTATAAGTTCCATGTCTTGTATTAATGTGGGGTTTTTACCATGCTCTTCAAATGTACATTGTATACCTAAAGGTGTACATGTTAATTCTAAGACAGCATGTTTACGACTCATATATTGATCCTTATCTGGTATTTTTACCTCGGCATCATTATTGTCACAATCTCTTCCTATCCATTGCCTACCGAAATGCAGTTGATACAAATCTGTTCCTACTTTGATGGATAGTTTAGGTAAATAAGTTTTTATCTTATTCTTATTATGACAATGTGGACATTCTGCAGTTTTTGATTCTATCCCATAGTTCGCTGCTAAAGTTATGACAGTCTTGCATATTGGGCATTTTAAAACAATATTCATGAAATAAGTAATTTAAAATTTATATAAATCGGATGGTAAGAGAGTAGTAAGCTTTCTGTGCCCTATGGTAGGTGACACGCAATAAAGACTTTTAAAACAATGTAAAATGGATTAAATTGTGAAAGGCAATAGAATTATATACTTAAAAGCCCGAATCAACAATAATGTCGGTTTGGGCTTAACCTTGTTTTTACGAAAAAATTAGAGAAGAGTAATAGCAAATGCTATGTAAGAAACAAGCAGAAGCAACCTTAGTTATTCGGAATAAAGAAATCCTCTGGCGAGAAGTCATCTTTTGTCTGGTTTGCTCTTTTGGGAGTCCATGTCCTAACATGGATTTTCGGACTGCCTTCATCTTGGAAATCCCAAAGCAGGAACACGTATCCGTCGTCGGAGTATTGTCTGCCGTTGTATTGCTGACTGTTCCATTTCTGGCGTAGTCTCACACCGTATATGTTAGGATTTGAGCCATGTCGCATCAGTTCAATGTCCGAAAAGTCAACATTTATGAATTCATTGCCTTTGAACAGACTCCTAAGATTGTTTATATACTGCTGCTTGTTTTGTTTACTGTACATCACTTTCTCATTCACCTTCTGCGAGACACCATCAATGTTGTTTTTACCTAATGTTCTAATAACACGACCAGTAATGATCAGAGCATCATCGCTAAAGATTTCTTGCAGAGCATTGATGTTTTTCTCCACATAGTAGCTTCTGAAGTTCTCCACAAAGTTCAGAATCTCCCTTCTCATTCTAAGGTCAACATTTGAGTTGCTACCATGCAGAAGAGCTACATACGAATTGTTGTCGATGGCAGTTCTTACACCCGTGATAACACCTTTCTTATTGAAGCTGATGGTCAACTCCTTATGTATCTCACCCTTGTAAGTATTGTCAATGGGTTTCATCTCCACGGGTATCTGTCTTATCTCATATCCAGTGAAGTCTTTAAGGCAAGGCTGCACATTTTTGTTCCACTCACAACGGAAATGAATATTTGTCCAAAGACTTTTCAAGCCACTCGCAGCCATATCGTCAATGTCAATATTAGTGAGGTTCAACTGGCGATGGTTGGCTTCCGCCTTGTTTATCTCGCTTAGCAAAGACGACACGTTTCTTTCAACATTCACCTTAAGCGATTCGTTGTATATGCCGTCGCTGAATTGGAAAGTCACCTGAGCAGACATCAACGATGAAACCAATACGACATAGAGTAAAAGAATATATCTTTTCATAAAGTTTTGTTTTTTATATGCAGATTATTTTACACGCACACATATAGGTGCACAGTTTTTGAATGATGTCATGCCTTCAGAGTCAACTACCATTCCTGTCTTCACGTCCGTTCTTGCGCCATTTTTCGCTGGTGAGAGAACAGCCACTATTTGGCGGTCTACATTCATCATCACAAGATAACATTCGGTTTGATTGCGCATGGAATTGTATTTGCCCCACGAGTCAATAAGGTTGTTGTCCATAGCCATGTCAAGCAAGTACTGCAATTGGACGAAGGAGCTCACGTCACAAACCTTCTTGATTATGTCTGGCCAGTTAGCCGACCCCAATACGGGTGCTGTATTTGTATTATTGTTGTTAGTATTTGTGTTCACGCTTGTGTTGGGATGGAAAGTCATAGTCTCTTTCTTCTCAACAATGGTTTTAACCACATACACCAACACCATTACAGCATCGCCACGGTTTACGCTCTTTTGTTGCAAATTAGCCATTATCTTGTCCTCGCCAACCTCCTCTATCTCCATTTCCTCACAGTAGTTGACAATATTCTCCTTAAGATAACTGAACGCAATGTTCTTAGCCTCATCAACACTTTCGGCAGTAGCCTCAGCAGTGAAATATTTGCCCGACAGTTTTATTTCGTTTATAGCCTCAATGGAGTTTTGAGCTAAGCACGATAGAGCGCAAGCAACCAGTGCCACAACAAATGTGCATAATCGTCTTAATGTCATTTCTATTTCTTTGTTTTAATGTCGTTGTAGAGGTTCTTTACATTTGTCGTTGGAGTGTAAAGATATGCTCTTGAATTAAGCACAAGCTTGTTTGTGGCAATATCCTTCACATTACATTCCAGACTAAAGATATGGTCGTAGCCCGTTTCTTTATTATATATAAACATGGCTCCATACAACTTACCATCCTTCATTTCTTCGAAACTGAAATAAGAAATGCAACCTTGACTCTTTACAAACTCCATAAACTGTCTAACGCTGACGATAGCAGTTTCGTTTTTCTTGTCGCTTGCTATCATCGTTATCGACATCTTGGCTTCGGGAATACTCTTGCAGTTAAGCAACATAGTGTTAGCAATAGTCTGCACAGGATACTTTGGGTCGATCACTGGCACATAGTCCTTCTTTCCGCTAAGCCTATAATATGTAGTGTTGGTGACAGTAGGCAATATATAATTCTTGCCAGGCAGAGTATACAGCGTATCCTCAAGATCTCTAACCGTTCTTAGATTTGCTACGTCAATGTCGCATTCTGCAGGTTGCTGCTTAGGCTTATACGCTTTCAAGTCGCGCATAAAGTTATGCTCAAGTTCCTTGCGTGGCGTACTCAGCAAGAGGTCATATTTTATGGGGATAAGCATATTTACCACTTCCGCATCACCTTCCTTCCATACTGCTTGATACACCTTGTTGTCAATTTTGCCTATAGTAAACGAAGCCGAGTCGGTAATGGCGAGCAAATTGCTCCATCCACCCTTAACAAACTTAGCGTCCATATATTTCAGACTGTTTCTTGTCAGTTTAAATGTTTGGCATAGCAGTCCGCTCTCTATGAATTCAAGCACAGCATTGTTGTCTTTCTGGCGGTAGGCATTGCGGAACAGACTTAATCCTATATGCTCCACCATACCATTGTCGGTCTTCTTGATAACAATCTTATACTTGTCCTTTGGGAAGACAGAATAGCCAACCTTAAGAGTGTCCAGACCATCCAGCTTCAGCTCCGCAGCAACCCTTTTCAGTTCTTCCGTCTTGAACGATATGTTTTGTGCCATGCCTTCTGTTGCAACATACAACAGAAGGACAATGGCAGATAAAATGGTTCTCATATATGTTTAGTTTTTTTATTCAAATGTTAAGCCACGCAGCAATGTAGTCCATGCGTTGTCCACTTTTCCGCGCTTGGCAATCTCTTTTGCCATCTCGGCATCTTTCTTCACACCGCCAAGTCCCTGCTGATAGCATGAAGCAAGATTGTCGGCAGCCTCCTTAGAGAGATAACCGTTCAGTAAGGCATCATTATAATAGGCTATCGCCTTCGATATGTCCTTGTTGACTATCTTTCCAATGAAATACAAGTTGCCAAGTTCACATTTCGCAGGTGCATATCCACCCTCAGATGCCTTTTCGTAGTATTCCACCACCTTGTTCTTGTCTGCCTTCACCCCATTGCTTCCATCAAAATAAATCTTTGCGAGCAGATAGTTGGCATAAGGGTCATCAGCCTTTGCGGCCTTCTCGTAATAAGCCATCATCTTCTTCTCGTTGGCTTTTTTCCACGACTTGTCAGAATAGCAGAGTCCGAGGAGTGTAGAAGCTACGGCAATGTTTTTCTTTTCAAGAATAGTAAGTTCCTTCACAGCCGTAGCATAATCGGGTGTCGTCGATTCCATTAGCGACATGGCATGCACAAACGAGTAGAAGTCGGTGTTCTTCCATCCGTTCTTTATTTCCACATTAGGTTCGTTGAGAAGCTTCTGGAAGTTGTCTTTCATTCCCTTTGAGGCTGCATCGGCAAGCCATTGCAGTGCAATGACATAGTTCTGTTTCACGCCCTGTCCGTTCTTATATATTATACCCACATTCCATACTGCCACAGGATTGCTCTTGGCAGCCGCAAGTTTATACAAGCCCATAGCCTTGGCATAGTCCTGCTGAACGCCGTCGCCCTTATACAGCAAGTCGCCGAGCATCAGCATCGCATTAGGCACATTCTTTTTAGCAGCCTTATCGAGAAAAGCTGCAGCCTGAGCCTTGTCCACCTTAGTGCCTTTGCCATTGCATAGATAATCGCCATATTTATATTCCGACACAGCATCGCCTTTGGTAGCCGCCTTTTGGTAGTAAGGCAAAGCCTCGGTATACATCTTAGCCTGGTCATACAAGGTAGCCACTCTTACGGTCGCCTCAAGCGAGTTGTTAGCTGCAGCCATCTTCAAGTATTTCAGTGCAAGTTCATTGTTCTTCTTTACTGTGTTTCCGCATCCGTTGTAGTAGATGTCGGCAAGTAGGTTTATGTCGAAAGCCGACTTGTTCTTTACAACATTCTCTTCGCGTTGTTTCACCAATTCTGCGTTGCCAGCCTTTATCGACTCCTTATAGAGTTTCATAGCCATCACAGAGTCCTGCTTAATGCCACGTCCTAACTGGTAGCAAAGTCCCATGTTAGCTATAGCCTTCACATGTTTCTGCTTGGCAGCCATACTGAACCATTTCAGGGCCACATCATAGTTCTGCTTCACTTTCTTGCCAGAGTAGTAGTAAGTGCCGAGAGTGTTTTGAGCCTCGCTGTTACCCTTCTTGGCATCATCGGTCAACTTCCTCACCTCTACAGAGTCAGCATTCACTGCCGCAGGCTTAGCCTGCTTGTTTGGTGTAGCCTTTTTCTGAGCCGTGGCATTATAGGCAGCAAACAAAGCCATTGCCACAGTCAGCATTATATATTTATATCTCATAGTTTTTGTTGGTTTTATTGATTTAACATGCCTTTATTATCCAAGGTCCACAACGTCATCCATAGCATTGTCCACAACAGCATCCGTAGTGTCGTCGCTATCGTTCTGTGCCAAATAGCCATAGTCATCATTGTTAGTGCCAATGATACTTTCGGTGTCGCTCACAGTAAGAGTAGAAGGCACCTCAGCCAACACATTGCCAGTATCGTCGGTTACGACATCATACGAGCCATTTCCGTTTACGTCCACCATATACAGGCTTTCGCCATTGTCACCTACAATCTGTGCAGCTGTCAACACCTCACCGTCAACGGTTTCCACAGTTCCCACCGCTGCAATGTCCATGTTCTCCATGTCGATGTCGGTAGGGTCAACCATTATAACGTCGTCTGTCAGGTTCTGTGCCACGAGGGTAGGGTCAACATCAGGAATATCGTCTACGTTGACTTCTGCGTTCACCTCATTAGTAGAAGCCTCATTAGCCGATGGTACATTGGTTTGAGCCGGTTCTTCTACAGTAGCCTGTGGTTGTGGCTCTGTGGTAGATGCTGTTGCAGCAGGTTCTGCTGTTTGTGTTGTTGCACTTGCGGCATTGTCTTGTGCTGCGTTGTGAGTGTTTGTAGCCTGTGTTGTTGCATCGTTGTCATTCGTCTCTTCTGCAATAGGGGCAGTAGGGTTATCCTCTATAGAATCCACAATATCTATGTCTTCCTCACCTCTTATAATATCGGCAGTTACCATAACACCTGCACCAGCCATAGCTGCTCCAGCTAATGCTGCACCTTTCTTTAAGTTCTCTTTTGAGTTTTCGTTGATTTTCAAAGTCTGTGTCTCCATAATCAATGTTTTTATAGGGTTTATATTTCTGTTTTACTTTTATTTCTGATGCAAAGATAGGACTTAATTATATCTCAGCCAAGTCTTTTTCTTCATGTTACTTCAGAGGCTAAGTTTATTTGACGAAACCAAGGGTTTCTCTGACGAAGTCGAAAAATCGGCTTTTTATTGTTTTTCTTGGCTTGTCTATTGTGTAGGTTATGTTTTCTTTATCCTCAGTGTCGTCATCGTCTATGTCATCTATCTCTACGATATAAGCCGTGTTGTTGTCGTGGCTGTTCCTGCATATAGCCGCCAGCTCTTTTGTTCTCTCTTCAAGAGAATTGTCGGATGTCAGTATCTCAGCCAAGTCGGCGTTGTCGACCATACCATATACTCCATCCGTACATAGCATAAACACATCATGTGGCTTTATGTCGCGTATCAGGGTTATTGTCGGAGTCATATAGCGGTCTTTGTCGTCAGTAACGAACAAACATTTTGTTATGACATTACCTTTAGGATGATTCTTGGCTTCTTCCGGCTTTATCTCTCCACTGTCGAGCAAGTCATTTACGAGCGAATGGTCCTTGGTCTGAAATACCACTCCTTCGCCCTTGCGTATCTGATAGATACGGCTGTCGCCAAGATGTGCCAAGAGCATTCCCTCATTGGTCTTTGCCATAAAAGCAAGGGTTGTAGCCATTGATGCACAAACTGCCCTGTTTTTGTATAATGTCTTGTATGCTTCGTTTGTAAGTCTTACAATGTCTGCTGCTTTTAAATTGCAACAGTCGTTATTAGCAAGATTATGTTCGAACGATTGACAAACAAGACTGCTGGCTATCTCACCATGGTCTCTGCCACCAACACCATCGCATACAACAAAAAAAGAAGTGCGGGCTGTTGGTTCTGTTGGTGAAAGACAGTCTTGTTGAGAAGGGCGTTTGCCAAGCTGAGAGAAGAACTCTACTTTGTTTATAAGAATCTGCATAGTTTTATGCTGTATTAATTTTTTCCGGCTTCGCCGGATTTTTACTCGATGTCCTTAATAAGGGCTTTTCCCGAGGCTCGTCCCTCGCCTCTCCTTTAAGCCCTTATTAAAAACATCTCGTTTTGAAGCTTTGGACATTAATAATAAGAGTGGATAACTCGAAACAAGAAATCGTTACTCGGAGAGAACCAAGCGGAGCCCAAGGTCGTAGCCGCGGTCGCCAGGCGCGTAGTTGTAACGGCACGACGAGCGACAGATCAAGGCAGCGCCTCTCCAGCTACCTCCACGGATTACGCGGTAGGATCCACTATTTGCACCTGTAGGATTTACCAGTGAGGAACTATTATATTCTCCATACCAATCTTGACACCATTCCAATACATTGCCACTCATATCATATATACCTAACTTGTTGGGCTGCTTTGTACCAACGGCATGAGTCCCCCATCCACTATTATCGTCATACCAAGCAACATTAGAAAGATTATTGCTGCCGCTATACTGATAGCCTCGGCTTTTGTTGCCGCCACGGGCGGCATACTCCCATTCGGCTTCGGTGGGAAGACGGAACATCTTGCCAGTTATACGGTTCAGCTTGCGGATAAATTCTTGGCAGTCATCCCAACTAACCT
>NZ_JH379469.1:0-3727 GCF_000235885.1 Leyella stercorea DSM 18206 | reverse complement strand
TCTTGGCAGTCATCCCAACTAACCTGCTCAACAGGCAAGTTATCACCCTTAAATTTCGAAGGATTGTTGCCCATCACCGTTTGCCATAATGCCTGAGTCACCTCGTATTTGCCAATGTAATAGTCATTGGTTAGAGTTACTTGGTGGGTAGGTTTCTCATCACCATCTGGATTCTTCATCTCTGGTGTCGCTCCCATAGTGAACGTTCCCGCCTCAACACGAACCATATCGATGCTGATGCCATCCTTTACGGGGATGGTTATTGTATTGCCAGACGATGAAAATCCTGATGCCACAGACGATGAACTATTGGTTGTCAACACGCCAGCTAAAGTAGCAGTCTGACCCTCCAATATGTTCACAGTCTTGCTGTCCGTACCATAGCCGTCCTTCTTTATCTCCACCTTATGATTGCCCACCATGATGCCATTGAACACACGTGGACTTTGTCCTATCTTCTTTCCATCGACATAGACATCAGCCCCAAATGGCTTATAGTTTACAGAGAGGTTGCCTTGTATGGCTGCGAGTTCATTAAAAGCCACATCAAGTTTTTGTTGCTGAGACAGGTTGATGGTGCGCTGTTGACTGCGGTAGCCCTCCTTTTTTACCTCGATAAGGTGCATTCCCTCCTTTAGGCTTCCCGTCCAAGGAGCCATGCCTACGGATTTCTTGTCGACATATAGCGACACGGCAGGTGTGGGGCAAGTGACAGAGACTGTAGCCATAGCAGACACAAGGCTGACATTGATGGGAGTCATGTCGCTGCTGCTGATGGTGAACGTGCCACTCTTGGAGATATAGCCTCCTGCCTCCACCTTATATGTGTGACTGCCATAAGGAAGCATGGCTGAATACTCACCGTCGGTGGAACTTGACTGTAGCACACCGTCGATACTAACCTTTGCGTCTTTGGGCGAAACAGTGAGTGCATAGAAGTTGCCTCCTGCATCTACGGGACCTATCACATTGCCCGATGCTGTAATAATTAACTCATACGTGCGGTTGCTCTCCAACTTCTCTACGCCATAATCGGCAAACGTCACCATAACGGGGGCATAGTTGGCATGCTTCACCTTCAGCTGTCGATTGCCCTGCGGCATATACACCCAGTATTCGCCAGTCTTGTTCTCCACATTGCCCATGATACCGCCCTCAAACTGCACTCCTTGCAGTCCGACGCCAACCTTTATTAAGGCACAGTTGCGGTCGTTCAAGTCCTTGCGTGGCTGAGTCTGGGCAGTGAGGTCGCTTCCAGCAAGCTTGAACGACTCCACTGTAAGCTTTTGGGCAAATACCGTTGATATTGCTGCAAAGAGCAAGACGAAGGATAAAAGTATATTTCGCATAGTGTTTATCTTAATTGTTTATGTACTTATCATTATTCACCATTCAGCACCCATTTCCAAACAGGTACAATCTCAATTTTCAACCCATCACGCTCCACAAATCCCTCATCCTCGTATGTCACTATTAGTGCCCTTTTTAGAGGATATAAAGAATTCAGGGCTACCAAGGCTTTTATCTCACGCTCCAATGTTGCCTCGTCGCTCATCCTATAACTGGCTTGCACAGCCAGCCCCTCATCGGGAACATAGAAGTCTACCTCTATATTGCGATTGAAATAATAGATGCCACTGCCATACTTCTTATATAATGTTATGGCACATAGGTTTTCAAGCAACAGAGTGTCGGGGTTGTTGATGAAGAGGTGTAACAGTCCGTTGTCCACAAAATAGTGCTTCTTCACAGTTTCTTTTTCTGTGAACTTTGAGGCATAGTTGTCTAATGATATCAACAAGCATGACTCCTGCAAGTATCTCACATACTCCATAATAGTTGACGGACTACATGGAACACCTGTCGACTTAACCAAATTGCTCAATCTGTTCAACGAGCAGGGTTGCATCACGCTTTCTGCCAAACGACGCACACAAAGACGCAGGGCATCCTCGTTCTTTATCTTATGGCGTACAATGAGGTCGTTGAAGAATATGCGGTTGTACAAGCTGTTAAGCCAGATGCGCTTCTCACGGAAGTTGACCAATTCCGGGAAACCTCCCCATTCAAAGTAAGTTCTGAAATGACGCTGCAACTCATTAGCCTTTCTGCCATACTGCCATCCTCCTGCAATGTTTACACCGACAGCCGTAAGATATTCACTAAAGCTATACGGAAAGACATTCACGCTAAGATACCTGCCTCCCAAAACGGTCTCTATGTCACGGCTCAACATCTTGGCGTTGCTGCCTGTCACATAAACACGATACTTCAAGTTGGCAAGACGGCGCGCAAAGTTAGCCCAACCGTCCACATTCTGTATCTCGTCAAAGAAGAATATCGGCTGACCGCTATACATGCTGTGATAAGCCTGAAGTATAAGGTCAAAGTCAGTAGCTGCCATCCCTTGTAGACGCTCATCGTCGAAATTGACATAAACTATGTCCTCCAACAGCTTTTCCTCTGCCAATAATTGCTGCACACGTTGATACAACAAATAGGACTTTCCTGCCTGTCTTACGCCCACAAACACATAGTTGCCATACTCTTCCAAGTCAAGAGGACGCTCCACCAACGGTATGCTTCCTATATATTCTTGATTCTCAGAAATTATCGTTCTAAATATTTCCTTATCCATACTCTGCTTTTTCCTACAAAGATATAATTTTTATTCGGTGTCACAAAATAAAAAACGACGTTTTTATTCGGTAGCAGCGAATAAATGTCGGGGATAACCTTATCGTTTTGAGGCTTAGAACATTAATAATAAAAGTGGATAACGCTAAAGGCGTTACTCGGATAAGACCAAGCGGAGCCCATGATCCATAAAATGGTCACCAGGAAAATAGATATTACGATATAACGAACGACAATACCATGCAATGTGTTGCTGGCTCCCCCCACGGGATACATAGCCGATTCCACTCACTGCACCTGTAGGATTGACTTGTGGCGAACTACTGTAAGAACCCTTCCAATCCTGACACAGTTCCCACACGTTACCAGTCATATCATATATGCCTAATTCATTAGCTTGTTTAGAACCTACAGGATGTGTCGTACCTCTACTGTTTTTTTTATACCAAGCAACAGCTGAGATATTATTGCTACCACTATACTGATAGCCTCGGCTCTTCTTTCCACCACGAGCGGCATACTCCCATTCGGCTTCTGTAGGAAGACGGAAATTCTTGCCTGTTATAATGTTCAGCTTGCTAAGGAATTCCTGACAGTCTTCCATACTAACCTGCTCTACGGGCAAGTTTATACCCTTAAAGTATGATGGATTATTTCCCATCACGGCTTTCCATAAAGCCTGAGTTACCTCGTATCTACCTATATAAAAATCGTTGGTCAGAGTTACTTGATGAGCAGGCATTTCTTCTGAACCAGATTCTTTCATCTCTGGTGTTGCTCCCATTATAAATGTTCCTGCTTCAACACGAACCATCTCGATACTGATGCCATCCTTTACGGGAATGGTGATATTATCACTGTTAGCAACCGTGGGTTGCACAACTGGTTGCTGAGCCACTGTTGGTTGAGTGACAGAACTTTGTTGTGTTGCCGTCGCTTCTTTGGACAGAGTAATTTGTATATTACTCGGTGCTGAAGCTTTAAGCTTTACCATGCCTTCTTCCGACTCATAACCATCACAAGCAACAACAAAAGAGTGTTGACCTACGGGCAATGTCGTCCTTGCCACGCCATTCGTGCCCTTCACCAT
>NZ_JH379468.1 GCF_000235885.1 Leyella stercorea DSM 18206 | reverse complement strand
ATACCCACGCCGCCCTCTGCCAATCCTCCCACGGAATTCACAGAATTCACAGAAATTTCTGGCGGAGAAGAGCCTCCCACAGATTTCGCAGATGCTCACAGATGGTTAGGCTGCGTAGGGTTCTGTGGGAAGATAGTTTGGTTGCGGCGTGGGTATGGCAGGGATGCCATACCCTCCTAATCTGTGTACATCCGTGCAATCTGTGGGAGAATATACGCAGCCAGAAAATTCTGTGAAATCTGTGAATTCCGTGGGATAATTAATGTTGGTGCACGAGTGCTCGGTTGGTGCAGCGGAGACCGCTGAAACCCCTAAGAGGGTGGCGTGGGTATGGCAGGATGCCATACCCTCCTACAATTGTCCAGACTGGGGGGACTAAAATTCTGTGCGCATCTGTGCCATCCGTGGGAGGATATCTCAGCAAGAGGTTTCTGTGGGTTCTGCGAATTCTGTGGGAGGATGCAGTGGCTGCTTGGTTGGTGCAGTGGAGACCACTGCACCCCCTTGTAGAGTGCAAAAAGTGCATTGATTTCTTTGTAGTTACAAACATTCATTGTATATTTGCAATGTAAACAATACATAGGACTATGGGCAAATACATCAATCCGTTCACCG
>NZ_JH379467.1 GCF_000235885.1 Leyella stercorea DSM 18206 | reverse complement strand
GAGCATCACTACTTTGAGATAACGCTGGATATCCAAGCCATAGAAGCCTATGGTGTGGAAATCCCGGAGGCGTCAAAAGACTGGGTTGGGAAAAAAGTAATCATGGACTTCGGCGGCACTATTTTTGTCGGCGTGGCCACCATGGTGGGACTTCATCGTTCCGGTGGAACACACGGAAATATAAAAGTGACGGGATATTCGTCAACATTCCTATTGGAGTCAGACCACACTTGTGCCTCATGGTGCAACAAATCCTTGTCTGACATCGTTAAGGAACTTACAGACAAGGCGGGAGTGCAAGCTCTTGTCAATCCGGAAACGAAATCGAAGCTGGAATACGAATGCCAGTACGAGGAAACCAACTTCAGATTCATACAACGGCTTGCCCGCCAATATCAGGAATGGCTCTACTACGACGGACAGAACCTTGTCTTCGGGAAGCCACAGGCCGGCTCGACGACCAAGCTGACATACGGCGAGGAACTATCCGTGCTCGATGTCTGCTCGCAGGCACTTGCCCGACCAATAAAGGGAAGTTCTTACCATTCGGTGAACGACCAGACCTATAACGGCCAATCCCCCGATACCGCAGCCGGACAAAACACATTAGGACAAGCGGCCTTTGACTCATCATTGGCTTTGTTTACTGCTCCCGCTGTCCAACGGGCGGAACCGCGCATAACCAATAAGGGTGAACTTGACGCCTATTTCCAACGCAGGCAGCAAAGCGACAGCGCCGCATCCAGTTTCA
>NZ_JH379466.1:12744-17608 GCF_000235885.1 Leyella stercorea DSM 18206 | reverse complement strand
CAGCCACACACATTGCCGTGATGGTTTTTCTTCTGCTGTCAGATTTGGCGTGAACTGGCATACACATACACGCCTTGCTTTACTTTCTTGCTGTGCAGGCCTTTCCGCTGCTTGAGGATGATCAGTACGATGCCTCCCGACAGGACGGCAGCCAGTATGACCAGCCCGGCTACGAAGCCGGCCAGACAGTAGGTGGCGATGAAGCCGGCAATGGCTCCTCCCGCCACACCTGCCGCCCAATAGATATAGCGGCCTTGCAGTCCCATCAGTTCCAGAGGCTGCTGCAGCCCCTTGAACAGCGGATAATCCGGATAATGTTCCTCACTGCCCTTCATCGCCTTTTTAGTTTTAGATGTCAATGCCGAAGAACATGGGCAGCGCTTGGGCAGCCGCAATCAGGAAGAGGCAGGCACCCACAATCATCATGATCTTCTTCTTCACGTCCTGTTCCTCGTTGTTCATGGCGATATACACTGATATGGCTCCGATGATGGCTACCACACCTGCAATGGCATAGCAGAGCTTGACCATGACCGGCACATATTTCACGATTTCCTCTGCTACGGTGGACAGGGCCGTCGTACCGGCCGAGTAGTCTCCGGCCGTGCTTTGGGCCATAGCCGGAATACCGCCCGCCAGGGTCAGGGCAAGCAGGACTGCCTTGTTCGATACTCTCTTGAAACTCTCTTTTGCCTTGCGGCTCATCTTTTTGATTTTCTTCAACATACTTGTCTTTGTTTTTGAGTGATACTTATTGTTTTTTTATTGCTGTTTTGACTGCTTCTTATGGTTTGTCGGTCTATATGCGATAGCCGAAAAGAGCCGGGAATACGATGGAGGCTCCGATGATGAAGAGACAGGCTCCGACCAGTGAAACGATGGATTTCACAACACCGTCTTCGCCCGTATTCATCTTGATATAGATCTGAAGTGCGGAAACAACCACAAACACGGAGGCGATAGCGTAGCAGACATACAGCACATAGAGCATCATCGTTACCACGAAGTCGTGCATCGTCGCCAGCGCATCCGCACCCCAGCTGTAGTTTACGCTGCCGCTCTTGGCCATTGCCGCAGAGGGGATCAGGCACAGCAGACACAGTATTTTTCTTGTTCTCGGCATGCTACAATCGGTCTTTTAAAGGTTTCCATTCCAGTTCCGGACGGTTGTCTGTCTTGCCTTTGGCAATCATGGCCCTGTAGAGTTCTTCATTCGTGAATGCGTCTGACAGGTAGGGCGTGGTTTCTTCCATCTGCTCCTCCATCCGGGCCTTCAGGCGTTCCAGTTTCTCTTCCATGGCAGTTTCCCCGGTGCCACCGGCACGCTCTGCCTCCTGTGGTGCAGGCATGACAGCGAATCCGACCTCCGTTTCATACTGCTCGTCACCCACATGGAAGCCCGTGTCGCTTTCCGTTACCGTGACACTCTGTTCCTCTTCCGGGTCGCCGAGGTCAAACACCTCTTCTTTCGGTTTGTCTGTTCCCTTTTTTCCGTATAGGTCCTGTACGATGATGACCGCATAATAGATGGCATAGACTACTGTAAGGACAATGATGAAAATGAAATATGATTTCATATCGTTTATTTAATATGATTATTATATAAATATGATTCGCAAAATAAAGACGGATAATTGTAATTGTGAAAAGATTATCTATAAATCAATACGTTTTTATATAAGATTTCTCCAAAATCTTAAAATCATATTCAAAAATCATATTCTAATCAATATTTGAAGGACAAAACAAGAGAGGTCGGAAAATAAATAGAGGACAACTCTTACAAGTTGTCCTCTTTATTATGCGCACATCAATGGGTTATTCGGAGTACTCTATTTCTGAAAGCCATGCCGTTTCCTTTATCCATTGACAGATGTAATCCCGATGAACTACAGTCTTTTTCCACGCAGGTAGTCGTTCAGGTCCTTGTAGCCGGTGTAGCGGACGGACTCGTTGCAGACACGGCTGTCATACAGTCCGGCGATGGTCTCCACTGTCTTTTGCCCGGCAAGGTCATTGTCAAGGTAACAGTGGATTTGTCCGTAACCTTGCAGATGCGCCAGCGTCTTTCTGAGGTTGCCGACCGAGTTCATCACCAGGTAGTCGCAGGGTACGTCGATACAGACGGTGCTGTCCTTCATCTGCCGGAGTGTCAGGTAGGATAGAAAGTCCATGAATCCCTCAAACAGGCAGATGCAGCTCTGCACTTCACCGTGCAGGTGCGGTATCAGGGATATGTCCTTGCTGTTGATGCACCCCTTGTAGTAGGCGTTGCGCACCTCGAAGCCGCCGGAGACGTTTCCGAAGGCCAGTGCGAAATAATGCCGCTGGCGCAGTTCGTAATGGATCTCCTTGCAGAACATCCGTCCGATGTCCGCATCAATCATCCTCGACTGGAGATACGAGAGCAGAGCATGGTGTCGTAGAGGAATGACCATCAGGTTCTTCATGTCGGCTTCCACCGGACGGGGCGGAGCGGCAGGCAACCGTATCCTCGGCAAAGAGGCATTACCGGCAGTCCGTTCGATGTAGGCAAGTGCCTCGCTCACGCTTCCCATTCCGCAAAGGTACCTTCCCAATTCCACCAGGTCACCGCCGATCGCTTCACCAAAGTCGTACCATTCATTTTCCCGGTCATTGACCTTGAACGAAGGTGAGACCTCTTTCCGCAGCGGCGAGAGATACCAGTACTGCTCCGATTTTACATACTGCGCATGGTGCCCGAGCCGGGCCAGGAAATCCACGATACGCACACTTTTTGCTTCTTCTATGTTCATGGCTGTTTCTTTTCACTTGTTTGCACAAAACCAGTTTAGTTTGGTTTATGACCCTATATAGATAGATACTAAATTAAACTGAATTATATAGGCCCGCGCCCGGCATCATTCTTCCTCGAAAAGCATGGTTTCCGCAGGGGTCATGTCGTAGTAGAAAAGCTTGTCCCGCTTGACGACCAGTTTCAGGGTGTCCGTCAGGTACTGCAGCAGCTTCACCATCACGTTCCGTCCGCGCTTGAACCCGATGGTCTCGTAGGCGACCATCATAGCCTGCAGCATATTCTCGAATCCGCGGATGGGCTTGTCCCCGAATGCGGAGGAGAGGGCTTCCCGGTGCTGCTCTACGGTCAGATCCATAAATCCCGTCCGCTGTTTAGGTTTCGCGCATGGGAGGCTGTCGGACAGGTGTCCTTCTGCGAGAACCGGCAGGCCGCTCTCGTTGACCGTAAAGGCAAAGGGCTTGAACTCTTTCTCCCGGATGTGCAGCGCATGTACCTCGCTGATGTTCGGCTGCTCGCTGTTCTTGCTGATGACCAGCACGGTCTCCGCCTTGTTGCTCATCTCCGTACCTATATGCCCCCGGACATTGTTGTCCCCTTTGTTCAGATGCAGCACGCAATGGATGTGCAGGTCATATTTCGACGACCATTCCATCATCTTGTTGATGACTTCCACCGATTCGCTGGTGCTGTTGATGTCGAGCATCAGGTCACGTATGCCGTCGATAATGACCAGGCCATAGCCTTTCCTCTGCCGCAGGGCGTAGTCGATGACTCCGATGCGTATCGCCGGCGAATATTCACGCAGGCAGATGAAGTCAAGATTCTCGCTGTCGGTTGTCGGTGGCAGTCCGGCCAGCCGCAGGATACGTGCCAGTACGTTGTGACAGTGGAAGCGGCTCTGCTCCGTGTCCACATATAGGATTCTCTGCTTTCCTTCGGGCAGGTGCGCCCGGTAGTTCAGCACCTGCTTCCCGGCCAGCGATGCGGCGACAATGGCTGAGACATTGAATGTTTTCTTCGATTTGGCTTTGCCGGTCGATGCACTGAAGTTACCGAGTGTGGCGATGGTAGAGTTGTCAATCCAGATGATTTGCGGCGGCGTTTCGTAGGTATCTGCGGCACGGATCTGTGAGGCGGAGAGAATGTTTGACAAGAGACACTCCTCCGGTCCCATATCCAGACTGGGGTCAGTTCTTCTTTCGTTTTCCATAACGTCTCTGGTTAAAGAACGGTTGGGCAGCTGCCGCTTCGTTTGCCATGCGTGCCGCTTCCTCCGCTGTCGGTTCATAATTCTGCTTGAGCCATTTGTCCAGCTCCTCCTTGGCGAAGTAGAGCATCTTGCCGCGTGGCTTGAAGTGTGGAATCTCCTTGCTGGAGGTCAGTTTGTAGAGCATGCTTTCGGATATACCGATATACATGCAGGCCTCCTGGAAGGTGAATACCCCCTTGGTGGTATAGATGTTCTTTTCCAGCAACGTGATACGTTCCAGCAGGCTTTCCACCGGATCCAGTTTCTTCAAGATAGTCTCAATGTTGGTGAGACGTTCACTCAGCTGTTCCATAAATGTCAATCTGTTGTTTTGCATACGAATGATTTTTTAAATTAGACAATGGAAGTATGTCCTCCGTTATGTAGCGCGCTAACGGAGGGCAAAGGTAGGGCAGGAAAGCTATATTGCTTCAATCTGCAGATTGATAGTTGGGAAGTGTCAATGCAACTATCAACCTTTTACCTTTCACATACTTCACTTCTTGGCACTTTTTGTCATTTTGCCAGTTCATCCACGGCCTGTTGTATACCATAGGCTGCCGATGTCATCTTCTTCCGTAGGGCGGTCAGGGAAGACGAAAGGTTCGACTGGCTGACGAATCCCTTTCCGCTCTTGCGGACCAGTAACCGTCCTGCTTCCAAGGTACTCTGCCATTCGTATCTGATAAGCGAATGTTCGAGGAGCGAATTGAACAGGATTGCCACAAGCCGGAGTTTGTTCACACGGATGCTGAACCCTTTCCGGCAGGCAAACAGGGCTTCCATATCCTCGACACGTACGTCAGAAACGCAAAACAGATGATAAGCATTGGCAC
>NZ_JH379466.1:0-12734 GCF_000235885.1 Leyella stercorea DSM 18206 | reverse complement strand
GAAACGCAAAACAGATGATAAGCATTGGCACAGGCCGTTATACTTATCATCTGTTTCCGGGTCAGGTTGCATTCCAGCGAAAGCGGACGCTCCCAAGGTATCTCTGGGTCACGGGGCGTGACCGGAGGCACCGGAGGTGAGAATGTGTCATACGTCTGCTTCACCTCCATGCACTTCTCAAACGAGAAGTCCGTGGCTGCAAAGAGCGGTTGGATAAGATGAGCGCAGTCATGCAGCATCCCTTTGAGGACGTGGATGTTCATCTCATGGCAGTTCCGGCACGCTGCACGGTCGCAGTCGATGTACCGGTGGCTGTTCACGAAATCCTCCGCATAACGGTGATACTGTTTGCTGCCCGTGACAACATCACGGAGATACAAGGTTCTTGCTTCAGCGATCAGGGCATAAAGTTCCTGCGCTGCATCCTGTTCTGTCACGAAATGGTGCAGATGTTCATTCCCTCCAAAAAGAGAGAGGGCCTTTGTCAGGTCTTTTCATTTTGGATAATTTTAAAGAATTTATAATATAGTCAAGAAGGGTGTTGCCCCGGCTATCTGTCTGTTTTCCGAAAACAACACCCCAATAAGCGTCTGCAAAAATCAAACACATATATGAGTTATGCGACAATCTCAGTCAAACAGGCCGTTCGTCAGGTTCACCGCGTCATCTTTTTTCTTGTTGACAATCTTGGCGTAAACCTGCGTCATTTTTACGGATGTATGACCGAGCAGCTTGGAAACGGTGTACAGATCCGCTCCCAAAGTAAGCATCATTGTGGCGAATGTATGGCGGGCGGTGTGAAAGGTGAAATGCTTGGTAATCCCGGCTTTGACGGCCCACGGCTTAAGACATACATTGATGTGAGCCGGCAAATGGAACACAAAATCGTTACCTGTCTTGTTACCTTGTTCAGGCATCCACTTCAAAGCTTCGTTGGAGAGAGGGAGGTATATCGGCTCCTTCGTCTTCTGCATGGCCACCGACAGACGGTATTGTCCGTTGTCAAGAAAAACGTCTTTCCATTTCAATCCTACGATATCACTGATTCGCAGTCCGCAGAAGCAGGAGAACAGATAGGCTCTCTTGACTTCCTCGTTCTGTATCGGAGTGGCAATCAATGCCCGTACCTCTTCGATGGTCATATATGAACGTACGCTTTCCGGCATCTTGGGCTTTTCCGACTTGTCCATTTCGTTAAACGGATTCCGCAGCATGCGTTTGGCACGCACGGCTGCATTCAGGGCGCCGTTTAGAATCTGATAATAGGTGTTACGGGTAGAAGCCGCTATCAGTTTCCCTCTATAGCGGTAGGCTGTCAGCATAAAGTCAATGTATCCCTGGCAGAAAGACAAGTCAACCCGATCCAAGGTATATCGGTCTCCGGCGTACTCCTGTAGGATGCGGATAACAGACTTTATGTGGTCTATACCTTTTTTGCCTCGCTTTTTCTGGTTCTCCCTGTAGGTGTTCATCCAGTCCAGCAGATAAACCTTCTCCACGTGGTTCACAATCCCGGCTTCACCGCTGGTCAGCTCGATGATGCGTTTTGACTTGATGGCATTGGCAGCAGCCATTGTTATCTCGTTCTGATGCCGGGCATTGCTGTCCGTTTCCGGAACAAGGTACATCTTCAAGTACTCGTATGACCTTTTACCGTTCCGGTATATATCCAGATACAAACTCTTGCAGCCGTCAGCCAAATCTTTTGTCCGAAGGCGGATAGGTTCCTTTACTTTTTTAGGCTTCTTTACTCGTGGCATAACTGTGTCCTTTCATTTGTTGTTTTCCTATCGCAAATATACAAATAAAAACCGAAACCAAGAAACAAACAAGAAACAAAAATGTACCTAAAAACAACAAAAGTAATGAAAGTACAGAAAACAACTGAAAACTCAAATATCTATTTAAACCATTGATATAAAGCCTATTTATATATATTTATTTGGATTTTATTTTCAATCAATATACGTATAGTTCTTTATTGGTAATAATCCAAAGTCACTCCCTGAAGACTCTTACTCTCTGTATATACAAGAATCGATACGATAAGGTTGGTAGGAGGCTACGGCATTAGCTTTCCGCTACGCGCCGCTGACTTTCAGTTCTTGCCGTAGCCCTTGGCGACTGAAATAAAATTGTTACAACTATTTGCAATGGCTACGGCAGGAATGCCGTAGCCTCCTACATGCATCCTACGATATGCAAAAGTATAAAAAAAGCGTGGCACTCTGTATGAGCGCCACGCTTGTATATATAGTATATTAACTAATTGTCTGCTTATTTAACCTCTACGGCTTCGAGAGCAGCCTCATCGTGCTTGATCTTGCGACCGAGTGTGAGGTAAGCCACCGGAGCAGCCATGAAGATAGAAGAGAGTGTACCGAAGATTACACCGAGCAACATTGCGAACGAGAAGCTGCGAGTGCTCTCACCGCCGAAGCAGAAGATACAGAGCAGCACGATGAGTGTTGAGAACGATGTATTGATAGTACGTGCGAGGGTCTCGTTCAGCGACTTGTTGAAGAGCTCCTGCAGATCCATCTTCTTGTGGAGTGTGAGGTTCTCGCGGATACGGTCGAACACAACCACCTTATCGTTGATAGAGTAACCGATAACGGTAAGGATAGCACCGATGAAGGTCTGGTCGATCTCGAGTGAGAACGGCACTACGTCCCAGAGGAGTGAGAAGAATCCGATAACGATTGTTGCGTCTACGGCGAGGGCTACTGTAGAGCCTACTGAGAACGCTACGTTGCGGAAACGCACGAGGATGTAGACGAAGATGGCTGCGAGGGCGAAGAGTACGCTGATGATAGCACCGTGTGTGATGTCCTTAGCCACAGCCGGACCTACCTTTGTAGACGATACGATTGAGCCGCCTGCGCGTACGTCAGGGTTCTTGAATGCCTCAACGCTGCCCTGAGTTACGAGGCCAGCGCCGTGGAGACCCTTGTAGAGTATGTCCTCAACCTCGTTGTCGATGGCGGGGTTGTTCGACTCAATCTTGTAGTTGGTAGAGATACGGATTGTCTTGCCGTCTGTACCGAGTGCGAGAGCATTAACTGTTGCGCCCTTGAAGAGCGGTACGAGGGCTTCCTTCACCTGCTCAGGCTCTGTCTGCTTCTCGAGCACCACTACGTAGTTGCGACCACCGGTGAAGTCGATACCCTTGCTCAAGCCACGTACGAAGAAGCTGCCGAGCATGATGAGGATTACGACGCCGAACACTGTGAATGATGTCTTATATGACGACATGAACGCGAAGTTCTTGTTCGCCATAAAGTTGCGTGATACGCGTGTAGAGAAGTTCTGCTTTGTCCACTTGTCGTGCTTCAGACGGTTCTCGTAAACGAGGCGTGTGAGGAACACTGCGGTGAAGAACGAGCAGCAGATACCGATGATAAGTGTGGTAGCGAAGCCGCGGATTGGACCTGTACCGAACACGTAGAGGATGATACCTGTGATGATTGATGTCAAGTTAGAGTCGAAGATGGCTGAGAAGGCGTTGCTGTAACCCAGCGAGAGTGCCTGCTTTGTGCCGAGACCCTTCTTGAGTTCCTCCTTGGTGCGCTCGTAGATAAGCACGTTGGCGTCTACAGCCATACCGAGGGCGAGCACGATACCGGCGATACCTGGCATTGTAAGAGCTGCCTGGAACGATGCCATGATACCCATGGTGAAGAAGAGGTTGAGGAGGAGGGCGCCGTTAGCTACCATACCCGGGATGAAGTCGTACATCACTACCATATAGATCATCAAGATGATAAAGGCGAAGATGAACGAGATGAAGCCCTGTTGGATTGACTGTGCACCGAGTGTCGGACCTACCACTTCCTCCTGAACGATGTGTGCCGGAGCCGGCATACGACCAGACTTAAGAGTGTTAGCCAAGTCCTTTGTATCTTCGATTGTGAAGTTACCAGAGATAGACGACTGACCGCCAGAAATCTCGCCGTTTACGCGCGGAGCAGAGTAAACTGTACCGTCGAGTACGATAGCGATTGCCTTGCCTACGTTAGCCTTTGTGAGGGCTGCCCAGCGGCGTGCACCGTCAGAGTTCATTGTCATTGAAACCTCAGGCGAGCCAGTAAGGTTGTTGAACTGGTCCTTAGCGTCGGTCACTACGTCGCCCTCGATAGGAGCGCGGCCGTTGGTGGTTGTCACCTTAATAGCGTGAAGCTCATAGATATTCTTTGCCTGGATGCCGTCAGCTGGCTTAGCACTCCAAAGGAGGCGGCAGTCGGCGGGGAGTATCTGCTTAGCAAGAGCCGAGTAGATAATCTTGTTTACCTCTGCTGTGTCGCGTGCCGAAGCGTAGCCTACGAGGCTGAGCGCACCGTTGCCAGAAGGCTGGAGCACAGAGAAGAGCGGGTTCTGCTTCTTGGCCTCAGCCATAGCTGCTGCGTCGTCTGCCTTAGCGTCCTTCTTTGTCTTGAACGCTGCCTTTGCCTTAGCTTCTACCTTCTCGGCTGCTGCTACTGCTGCTGTGTCGGTAGCAGCCGAGTCGGCTACTTCCTCCTTGGCACCAGAGCGGTGGTTAGCCTCGCGCTGGTTGAGCTGTGAGAGGTAAGGGATGATTTCGTCTGAGTTGTATGTCTCCCAGAACTCAAGGTTTGCGCTACCCTGGAGGAGCTTACGCACGCGCTCCGGCTCGTTGATACCCGGCATTTCTACCATGATACGACCCTGCTGACCCTCGAGCTTCTGGATGTTAGGCTGTACGACACCGAACTTGTCGATACGTGTACGTACGACGAGGAACGAGTTATCGATAGCTGCCTGCACCTCTGAACGGAGCACCTTCTCTACTTCCTTGTCAGAAGAGTTAGGCGACGCCTTGCCCTGGAGCTGCTGTGTAGCGAAGATCTCTGAGAGATGACGTCCCGGAGCGTTCTTCTTGAAAGCGTTGACGAAGAGAGTGATGAAGTCGCTCTGCGATACTTCGTGCTCTGCGCGAGCCTCTTTCATCGACTTAACGAAAGCTGCGTCTACCTTGTGGTCGGCGAGGTTCTCGAGTACATCAGGAACGCTCACTTCAAGGATGACGTTCATACCGCCTTTAAGGTCAAGACCGAGACCGATCTGTGTTTCGAGACACTTCTGATAAGAGTAGATGCCAAGATACTTCACGGAGTCCTTGTAGTCCTGCTGTGCGATAGGATCCTTTATCTTCGCAGCCTGGCTGTCATAGTACTTTGTGGCAGCCGAGAACGAGAGATAGAAGATACTTGCAAGCGTCAAAAGGACGGCTGTTACAATTACAATACCTTTGTTCTGCATTTTTTTGATTTATTTTTTGTTATTATTATTTTTTCGCTGTGTATACAGATAGCGTGCAAAGTTACAGATTTTTTCAGTTAAACCGAAATTTATAGCTTTATTTCTTTGTTTTGCAGAGGTTTAAGAGTTTAAAACACTTATAAAAGTCCAGTTTTTAAATATTTTTATAATATATAAGGTGAAAAAGCACTTTCTAAAGTGGTTTCATCACCCCTATACTCATTGCTATTTTACCCTTTGCAGCTTACATACAATCGGATAATGATCGGATGCACTTATGCTATTGTCCACCTTGCATTCATAGGGTTTCCAATGGTCGGAGCACATAATGTTGTCTATGCGCACGTAGAAAGCGTTGTAGTGGTAAGATATACCAGGACCATTCGCCGTAGCTACATAACAGTCGGTGAGTTCTTTAGCTAAGCGTTGATGGGTATAGGATATGGGCGAATCGTTGAAGTCGCCTGCAAGGATTATGCTCTGATGCTTATGATGCTCAATGTATTCAGCCACAGCGTCTGCCTGTGGTCCACGTTTCGCTGACGACTCGCCAAGCAAGTTCCACAGGCGATGTGTTTCCTGTTTTGTTTCATCGCTTTCCATGTCACCTTTCAACATCGACTTAAAGCGTGTACGGTCTTCGGGCGACAATCCGGTAACCTGGAAGTGGGCTACAATAACAAGCGTAGTGTCCTTTTCACCTGTCTTTAGAGCATAAGATACGGCGTTATATGTATCCTCTTCGGTGGATATATATTCCTCCCCTACTATCGGCAACTTACTATATATACCGACAGCATCGCCTCCTTTGGGATTTTTCGAGCCACTATACTTGCTGTAAGGATACTTCACGTCCAACAACGAGTCTATCTTCACACGCTTTGCCCATTGTACATCAGCTTCCTGCAAACAAACTATATCAGCGTCCTGTTCCAACATATAATCGGCTATAGCGCATGGCTGCGACAAGTCGGTCCACGTAGAAAAGCAGAATACATTGTACGACATTATCTTCAACGCATCCTCAGGAGCCGAAGACGGAACATTCAGCGGAACATAAGTGCGCACCGGACCGAAACATACTATCATTCCGACTAACGAGATGAGTGCCCCACGCTTACAAAACAACAACCAAAAGACGAGAAATGCTATATTAAGCAGCAAAAACAAGGGGAATACAAGCCCAATGTTAGCTATCAACGGATGAGCCGTAGGGTTAACCCTGTCGCTATATCCTATAGCTAACATAAAGAACACCGTCACCACATTGAATGCGGCGACGATGCGAAAGATTATTGATTTTATATTTTTCAAAGCGTGTAAGTCTGTTTTTATTTTCTGTTACTTGCATCGAAGAGTTGCTGTTTCTCTTCACGCGTTAGCGACTCGTAACCATTACGACGTATCTTATCCAATATCTCGTCCATTCGCTCCTGCTCTGCCTTGCGGCGTGCGTTGTAGTCCCAATCGCTCTCACGGCGTGTATTTGCACTATTAGTAAACACACCGCCACGATCTTTGCGCCCCGTGCGACGCTCCCACGAGGCACGCATAGAGTCGAAGAACTGCTGTCCGCTGCGACGACTGTAGCGAATGTCGGGGTGGCGTCGCCAGTAGCGAATGAGGAAGAAACCGAACACCATACCGCCCAAGTGAGCCAGGTGAGCCACTCCGTCGCCCGTAGAAGAGTAAGCCATGAACAATTCTATCGCAGCATAACCCATCACAAACCACTTTGCCTTGATAGGCACAGGCAACGGGAATATAAAGATGCGCTCCTCAGGATAGAGCATACCGAAGGCGAGAAGTATGCCGTAGACAGCACCCGATGCACCCACGGTGGTCCAAAGGTTAAGGAAGGCGGCATTGGCATTAGCTACTTTCATTGTCTGAGCCAATGTGAAGTGAGGAAGTTGTTCGCTTGCTATAAAATAGAACTGCGCGAACTGTGCCAACTCCTGAAACAGACCAGCGCCTACTCCGCACACTATATAATAAGTGAGAAACTTCTTCGGTCCCCAAGTGCGCTCAACGATACAGCCGAACATCCACAGCGCAAACATATTGAAGAAGATATGGCTGAAACCACCATGAGCGAACATATATGTAAAGAGCTGATAGATGTGAAAGTCGGGCGCAAGAAAGAAGTGCAAACCTAAAACATTGTTGAGGTCTACACCCATAGTTCTAAATAAATAAGTGGCTAAGAATACCACTACATTCACAATAAGTAAGTTTTTTGTTATCGTTGGAATATTATTCATATCACATTTTTATATATTTGTAAATATCGCATCGTTAGAGTGGCAAAATTACGAAAAATCCACGTAAAAAGGCATAAAACAGGCTCTTCACGCTTTTTTTTTCAATTAATTATGCACTTTTTTCTGTTTTTTGTTTGATTTATGAAAGGAAAACTCTAAATTTGTCACTGAAATAGTGTGAGTTACACATTTTTAGCTCTTCAAACTCAGAGAAAACTAACATTTATAAACAATTTAAATACAACAGAATTATGAACAAGACAGAATTAGTAGAGAAGATAGCAGTAGGTGCTGAACTCAGCAAGGCTGACGCAAAGAAGGCTCTCGAAGCTGCAGTAGAAGCAATCAAGACAGCTCTCGTTGAGGGTGATAAGGTACAGCTCATCGGCTTCGGTACATTCAGTGTTAACGAGCGCCCGGCTCGCGAAGGCATGAACCTCCGCACTCGTGAGAAGATTCAGATTGCAGCAAAGAAGGTTGCTAAGTTCAAAGCAGGTGCCGAGCTTTCAGACGCTCTCAACTAAGCCAAATCAATCAAAAACCAACATAAAAAGACAGCTGAGACTTATCTCTGCTGTCTTTTTATTATTATAGGAGTTAAGAAGCTATTCATATCGTTAATTAAACATAATTAAATACAGTTGTCTTTGTCGCAAACAATATAAGTGCGTATCTTTGTAGCACATTATTATGTACACGTACACGCATTAAGCGTGTGTAATAACACTAATAGATATATCAATTAATATTTTCATACAAATTATGCAGAAAAACAATCTTCTTTTACTGTCTGCAGCTACAATGCTGTTCATGACATCTTGTTCGAAGCTTGGACCGCTCTCAGCGGACAACTTCACAGTTATCCCTAACCCACTTGAGGCAAACGCAGGCGATGTTCCAGCTACAATCAACGGAACATTCCCAGAGAAGTACATGAAGAAGAAGGCTGTTGTCACAGTTACTCCAGAGTTGCGCTACGCTGACGGTCAGGTAGCTAAGGGTCAGAGTGCTACTTTCCAGGGTGAGAAAGTAAAGGGCAACGATCAGACTATCTCTTACAAGGTAGGTGGTCGCTACACAATGAAGTCTAACTTCAAGTACGTTCCAGAGATGCAGCAGAGCGAGATGTACCTCACATTCGACGCACGCATCGGCAAGAAGCAGTTCGACGTACCTGCAGTGAAGGTAGCTGATGGCGTTATCGCTACATCAGAGCTCTACAAGAAGACTCTCGTTTCTGAGAGTGGCTGCATCGCTCCTGACGCATTCCAGCGCGTAAACGCTGCTAAGCAGGAGGCTAACATCAAGTTCCTCATCAACCAGGCTAACATCCGCAAGAGCGAGCTCAAGAACAACTCTGTTAAGGAGTTTGTTGAGTTGCTTAAGAAGATCAACGCTGACAAGGAAGGCTACAACGTACAGAACGTAGAGATCCAGGCTTACGCTTCACCAGATGGTGGCGTTAAGTTCAACGATAAGCTCGCTGGCAACCGTCAGAACGAGTCAGAGAAGTACGTTAAGGGTACATTGAAGAAGACAAAGGTAGACGCAGCTATCGACGCTCACTATACAGCACAGGACTGGGACGGTTTCCAGAAGCTCGTTGCAGCATCTAATCTTCAGGACAAGGAGGTTATCCTCCGCGTGCTCTCTATGTATAGCGACCCACAGGAGCGCGAGCAGCAGATCCGCAACATGTCTGCAGGCTTCCAGGAGCTTGCTGACGGCATCCTCCCGGAACTTCGCCGTTCACGCCTCATCGTCAACTATGAGACAATCGGCCGTAGCGACGACCAGATCAAGGAGCAGTACAGCAGCGACGCTACTAAGCTGAGCGTTGATGAGCTTCTCTACTCTGCTACTCTCGAGGAGTCGGCAGCTAAGAAGGAGGAAATCTACAAGAAGACAACAGAGGTTTACCCGAACGACTACCGCGCTTACAACAACCTCGCTGCTCTTGCACTCGCTAAGGGCGACGTAGCAGCTGCTAAGCAGTACGCTCAGAAGGCTACTTCTCTCGGTTCATCTACTCCGGAGGCACAGGCTAACCTCGGTCTCATTTCGCTCATCGAGGGCGACGTACAGGGTGCAGAACGTCAGATTGCTAAGGCTTCTGGCTCTGAGAACGTACAGTCGGCTCTCGGCGCACTCAACATCGCTAAGGGCAACTACGCTCAGGCTGACAAGGACTTCAACAAGCAGAACACAAACACTGCAGCTCTTGCTCAGATCCTGAACAAGGACTACGAGGGCGCTACAAGCACTCTTGACAAGGTAGCTAACCCGAACGGTATGACCGACTACCTCCGCGCTATCATAGCTGCACGTCGTGGCAACAAGTTCGCTGCTAACTCTTACCTCAAGGAGGCTCTCCAGAAGGATCCTTCTTTGAAGGAGTACGCTGAGAAGGACTTGGAGCTCTCTCTTCTGAAGTAAGACGTAGAAAGACGTTTTAAATAATTAAAAATAAATGAAGGCTGAGGGTTATTGCTCTCAGCCTTCTTATTCTAACTTCAGTTCATACGACTAAAATGAACAAAACAATTATAGCGACATTACTCGCCCTGATTATGGTGTCATGTGGAACCGATAGTCGTCATTTCGAAATCGACGGCAGGCTCCTGAACCTTAATCAGGGCGAGTTTTATGTATATAGCCCAGATGGCAACCTAAAGGGTATCGACACTATAAAGGTGCAAGCAGGACGCTTTACATATAAGGTGGAGTGTAAGAAAGAGATGACACTGATGATTGTGTTCCCTAACTTCACCGAGCAACCCGTGTTTGCTGCACCAGGAAAGAGCGTAGACATAAAAGGCGACGCTTCACACCTGAAAGAGATGAAGGTGAAAGGCACAAAGCCGAACGAACTGATGAACCAACTGCGCGAACAGATTGCAAACGCCTCACCCAACGAGATACAGAAATACGCACGCCAGTTCGTAGAGGATCATCCCGAATCGATAGTGAGCACATACGTCGTGCGCAACTTCTTCCTGCAGAAGGAGCGTCCCGACTTCGCCACTGCACGACAGCTGATAAACCTCATGCTTGAACATCAACCCGAGAACAACTCTCTTAAAAGTCTACAACAGAGCATAAACAACCGCACAACGCTCACCACAAACAGCCGTATTCCGAAGTTCGCTGCTTACGACATCAATGGCAAGCCGGTGAACAACGCCACACTCTCCACCGCTGGCACAACAGTAGTGGTGGCATGGGCATCATGGCACTATAATAGTATATCGATGCTACAGAGCATGGCACTACTGCAGAAAGAGACGAAAGGAGAGGTCAAGGTGGTGAATATATGTCTCGACTACTCGCGCGCTGAATGTCGCAGAATACTCAACTCAAGAGAAATAGAAGACGTCATTACCATCTGCGACGGCAAGTCGATAGACGGCGATGTATACAACCTCCTCGGCATGTCGAACATACCCGACAATATAGTCATCGAAAACGGAAAGGTGACGGCTACAAACCTCACAATCGAACAGCTAAACAAGAAACTTAGAAAGTAGTAACAAGAAACTAATGAAACGTTTACCGACACTTCTTACCGCGGCACTTTTGCTGCTAACGACCGCTAACGCTAAGGCACAGGTCAGCGTACATATCGACTCGCTACTATTCGAGAACAGCCACCGCATCGACTCTGCCTCGTGCGGTGAGCTGCGACTCAACTTCGACGCTCTGTGCTTCTTCCGCGACAATGAGTATAAGGGATGCCTCTCGAAGGGATACACGCTGCCAGGCTACCGCCTGCAGCCCACGGTGAGCTATCAGCCACTGAAGAACTTGCGCGTGGAGGTGGGCGTTAGTATGCTCCACTATTGGGGTGCAAACAAATATCCTAACCTCAACTATAGCGACATAGCAACATGGAAGGGCGACCAAACGCAGACGGGCTTCCATCTGCTACCGTTCTTCAACGTGCAACTGGCTGTGAGCCGAAACTTCAACCTCATACTCGGTAATATATATGGTGGGGCGAACCACCGACTCATCGAACCGCTCTACAATCAGGAGAACGCTCTCTCGGCCGACCCCGAGATGGGCGTGCAGATGCAGTGGCAGACGAAACCGCTCGACTTCGACGTGTGGGTGAACTGGGAGAGCTTCATCTTCGACAAGGACACGCATCAGGAGGCGTTCACCTTCGGACTGTCAACACGCTTCAAGGCAAACCGTCCAGAGCGACGTACGCATGTCTACTTCCCCTTGCAGGTGGTGATGCAGCACCGCGGTGGCGAGATAAACCCTGACGCCGAACAGCGGCAGGTGAAGACATGGATGAACGCAGCGGCAGGTGTCGGCGTAACGATACACACCGACAACTCTATTCTTACGCGCCTGAATGCAGAGGCTGACGTGGCTTACTATCGACAGATGACGGGTGCTCTCCTACCCTTCGACAATGGCAAAGGACTATATCTGAAAGCGGAGGCTGACATCTGGCGCTTCTGTCTGCGCGGTGCCTACTGGGACAGCTCGAAGTTCATCTCTATCTTCGGCAACCCTCTCTACGGCTCGGTGGGTATACACAACCGCGACTTCCAGATGCAGCGCAACCGCACCGTCTGTGCTCAACTGAGCTATGCACAAGAACTCGGTAAGGGGTTCTCATGGGGCGTGCAGGCTGATGTGTTCAACACGCTGCCCACAGACGACTTCGTCGTTGGCGACAAGGTGTATAACAATAATAATAAGGTGAGTCTTGCGGCTGGCATCTATCTGCGCGTAAAGCCGTCGTTCCTGCTGAAGAAGTTTTAATGGGGGCACCTGTCCCCACATTAGGGGGTATGGCATCCCTGCCATACCCACGCAGCCTGCTACAGCAATGTTCTCCCACAGAATTCACAGAATACACAGAAGTTTATTGTTGAGAAGGAACTCCCACAGATTTCACGGATTTACACAGATATTTACTCCCACAGAATTCACGGAACACACAGAACATTTTGCTTACATCTGTGTAAATCTGTGAAATCTGTGGGAGTTCCTTCTCAGCAATAAACTTCCGCCTTCCTGGGGGTGCACTTGTCTCAAGTGCACCAACCTATTAACAACCTATTAACAACCTATTATTGATTGGTGCACTTGAGACAAGTGCACCCCCTGAGAGTTCTCTGTGGGAGTTTCTTTTCAGTAATAAACTTCTGTGTATTCTGTGAATTCTGTGGG
>NZ_JH379465.1:44350-67716 GCF_000235885.1 Leyella stercorea DSM 18206 | reverse complement strand
TTAGGGTGTCAACCTTATTTAAAAAAAGACACGCAGCGTGGCAATAACATAATCAGATATAAAGGTGCGCGAGCCAGTGGCTACGCGAAATCAGCAAATGCAGAGTCTTGCTATTCTATGCTTCCAAGGCAGCAGCAAACTCGCGGTGGAACGTGCTGTGGAAGTGGATTATCTCGCGGCGAGCCTCGTCGTCGAGTTCCCAAATGTTAGCTTCGCCTGCACGGTGAGCCAGTATGTGGCGCACGCAGCGTGCTATCTTGCGTTTGTTGTTGCGCGCCTGGAGCTGGTCGCCCTGTATTGGTTTCTGCGAGATGTAGGAGAAGGCTGCGAGACGCTGCATGAAAGCCTCGTAGCGATTGAAGAGCAGCGCCTGGCGCATCATCTTCTCGGGGTCGGCGTCGAGACCGTCCATGTCAATGAGTCCGTCGAGGTTCTCGTGGCTCCAGTCGGCATCACTAAGCCAGTACCACTGGAAACCGAGGTGCTGCTCCATGTGCATGAGTCGCTGCGCAAGCATGTCCTCGTCTACGCTCTCCTCGGCACTGAACTGCTCGAAGGCGAAGCGTGCGAGAGCCACACCTGTGAGTTCCACAGCATCGGCACCCTCCACCTCGTCGCCTGTGAGAGCGATGCGCCAACGCATCATCTTGTTCTTCACGAGCACAGAGTGAGCACCCATGAGCAGGTCGCTGAGCGAGCCTTGCAGGTCGATCTCCTTCACGAGAGCCATGCGGTTGCGCATATCGCGCACCGAGAGTCGGTTGTCGTCGTTGAGCACGCACATATAGTTGAGCTTTCCCTCGTCGAGTGCTATCTGGAAGCGGTCGTTAGAGTGGTCGCCCACGAAAGCGTACGAGTAGTTGTTGATGTCGCTGTGCGCTATCTCAAGGTCGCCCGAGAGTTTGTTGCCGTCGGCATCGAGGAGCGAGAAGCCTACGTATGGTATCTGCAGGCGCAGCGTGAACGGATTGCCCTTGCGCGGAGTGAGTCGGCAGACGATGCCGTCGTCGCCGAAGTCGTCCTTACGCACAACGAAGCCCTCGTCGGTCTCCTGCGCACGGTCGATTTCTATGGTGCCCTGTCGCCATGTGAAGTCGAAAACAATCTCCTGGTCGTCCTCGCGCACTACAGAGAGGAAACGGTCGGGCGAGATGCCGAGATACACCGCCTCTACCGGCTGCACCTCCTCATCGCCGTCGCCAAGCACGCAGATGTCGAGACTGCCCACCATCGGGTCGTCCTCCCAATCGTCGGCATCGGCTCCGTCGGCGCGGAACACCACAAACGAGAGGCGGCACTGCTGGCGTGTGCCATCAGCGCGACATAGAAAATAAGATGTTTCTTCGGGTACGTAGATCGGACTGCTGATGTAGGGGTTCATGCAGCGAGTCGAGTATTCGACCTCAGTCCAAGCGGACGAGGCGTGTGTGTTTTTACTGCTTGTCATATATGCTTTACAATGTTATCCTTTAATCTTTTCGGGTGCTGTCTGCCAGGAACTGCGGCAAACGGAGTGCAAAATTACTAAAAAATGGCGAAATGAGCAAGCACAAAAAGAGAATTGAGAGTTGAGAGTTGAAAATTACGAAAAAGCAGGAAAACGGCTGGAGGATGGATGGAAGAAAGGCTGGTAGATTTCCCGTTTTCGAGGAAATCTACCAGCCTTTAAATGGTTTATAATATGAAGGTTACGGCGGTTCTGGAAGATATGGTAGATTTTTTCAGCAACCATACATTTCTACAGACAACCGTAAATTGAAGCGAAAAAATTACTTTTTCTGTGTCTTCGAGAACGAGTACGGAGCATCGCTCTCAGCCGTGCCGCGCTGCTTGTTAGGCTCCGAAGCCATATCGTAGACAAACTGTGCACCGTTCATAAGGTCGGTGCGCGTAACGTAGTTCTTGGTGTATGGAGCGCCGTTGAGCTGCAGCGTCTTCACGTAGCAGTTCTCGTCCTCGTTGTTGCGTGCCTTGATGCTTACGCTCTTGCCGTTCTCCAGATGGAGCGTCATCTCGTCGAAGCGCGGTGCGCCGAGCACATACTCGCCCGATCCTGGGCAAACCGGGTAGAAGCCCATTGCCGAGAACACATACCACGCAGAGGTCTGTCCGTTGTCCTCGTCGCCGCAGTAGCCGTCGGGGTTGGCGTTGTACATGCGATCCATAGTCTGGCGAATCCAGTACTGCGTCTTCCACGGCTCGCCCGAGTAGCCATAGAGATAAATCATGTGCTGTACGGGTTGGTTGCCGTGAGCGTAGTTGCCCATATTCATAATCTGCATCTCGCGAATCTCGTGGATAACAGCGCCGTAGTAGCTGTCGTCGAACAATGGCGGCACGTTGAACACCGAGTCGAGCATCTGGTTGAACACCTGCTTGCCACCCATAAGGTCGATAAGTCCCTGCGGGTCGTGGAACACCGACCATGTGTAGTGCCAAGCGTTGCCCTCGGTGAAGGCGTCACCCCACTTCAGCGGAGAGAACGGCTTCTGGAACTCGCCGTTCTTCAGACGACCGCGCATGAGGTTGGTCTCCTTGTCGAACACGTTGCGGTAGTTGAACGCACGCTTGCGGAACGGCTCAAGCTCCTTCTTCGACTTGCCCAGCTGCTTGCCGAACTGATATATACACCAGTCGTCGTAAGCGTACTCGAGTGTGCGAGCCACATTCTCGTTTATCTTCACGTCGTAAGGCACGTAGCCCAGCTTGTTGTAGTATTCGTAGCCGAGACGGCCGGTAGACGACACAGTTGGGTGAACAGCCTTTGTGCCATGCACCACAGCCTCCCAGAGCTTCTCTGCATCGTAGTTCTTCAGTCCGCAGAGGTAAGCGTCAGCCACGATAGACGCCGAATTGTTGCCCACCATGCAGCCGCGATGACCCGGCGAAGCCCACTCGGGCAGGAAGCCGCTCTCCTTGTATGCGTTCACCAAGCCAGCCTGCATCTTCTCGTTCATCGACGGATACATCACGTTGAGCAGCGGGAAGAGACAGCGGAAGGTATCCCAGAAACCGGTGTCGGTAAACATATATCCGGGCAGCACCTCGCCGTTGTACGGCGAATAGTGTACGATTTCGCCCTGCACATTCTTCTCGTAGAACGAGCGTGGAAAGAGCACCGAGCGGTAGAGGCACGAATAGAACGTGCGGAGGTGGTCGATGTCCTGCGATTTCACCTCTATCTTGCCCAGCACGTCGTTCCATGTCTTGCGTCCGAGAGCCTTCACAGCGTCGAAACCGTCGTTGCCAAGCTCCTTGAGATTCTCCACAGCCTGCTCCTCAGAGATGAACGACGAGGCGATGCGCACGTTGAGCTGCTCGCCGCGCTTTGTCTTGAAGCCTACGATGGCACCGGCGTGGTTGCACTGGCTCACCAGCTCGCCACTCTTTATCTCACCATTCACAACTACGGATGTATATGCGAACGGGCGGTCGAACTTCAGAACGAAGTAGTTCTTGAAGTTTTCGGGCACGCCGCCACTGTTCTTTGTCGTATAGCCCACAACCATGTTCTGCTCGGGCAGTACCTTAACGTATGAGCCATCGTCGTAAGCGTCAACGACGAAGCTCGCCTGCTCAGCTTCGGGATACGTAACGCGCATGATGGCAGCACGCTCCGTGGGCGCAATCTCGGTGACGACATCGTAGTCGGCAAGGTAGGCACGATAGTAATAAGGCGTAGCTACCTCTGCCTTGTGCGAGAACCACGACGCACGCTTCTCCTCATCGAACACGGGCGCACCTACCTCCGGCATAACGGCAAACTGACCGTAGTCGTTAATCCACGGACTCGGTTGGTGGGTCTGCTTGAAACCGCGCAGCTTGTCGGCAGAATAGGTGTATGTCCAGCCGTCGCCCATCTTTCCTGTCTGCGGAGTCCAGAAGTTCATACCCCACGGCATAGCCACAGCCGGATAGGTATTACCCGTAGAAAGCGAGTGCTTCGACTCCGATCCGACAAGCGTGCTGACGTAGTCAACCGGCTCGTAGGTCTTGGCAGTGCCTGCACACACGGAAGCGAGTGCGAGCACGGCGGGGAATAGTTTTCTCTTGCTCATATTTGTTTGTTTTAGTTATTGTAGATAATGTCTATAATATACTTCGTCATTGCAAAGTTAGCAATTTCAGCCGAAATACACAATAAACAACGCGCACATACGTTGTTTATTATAAACAATTAAACACATGAAAGCAATAATTTCGCTCGCTATATTACTAATGGCTACGCTCACGGCGTGGGCTGACAGCGCAAAAGACCGCTGGACAATCTATCCCAGTTACAGCAACATAACCGAGATTGAGCCTGTCGGCAACATTTGTTTTGTGCTCGCCTCGGGGGCAGTATTCTCCTACAACATCACGGACGGAGATGTGCAAACGTACGACAAAGCAGGCGTAATGTCAGACGTAGAGGTGAGCCACATCGGATGGTCGAAAGTTGCAAAGCGATTGGTTGTGGTCTACACAAACTCGAACATCGATCTGCTGTCTGCCAATGGCGACGTTATCAACGTGCCCGACCTCTACCGAAAGTCGATGACAGACAACAAGACCATCAACCACATCGATTTCGACGGTCCATACGCCTACCTCGCTACGGCATTCGGCGTGGTGAAGTTGAACACGCGCGACGGTGCCATCATGGACACCTATCAGCTCGACACCGACGTGAGCTACACGTACGTGAAGAACGGCTATCTGTATGCCGAGTCGAAGGAGCGCGGACGACTGCGCTGCAAGCTCACCGACAACCTGCTCGACAAGAGCCGCTGGGTGCGCGAAGACGGATTTACGACGCTGCGCGAGAATCGCACAAACGTACAAGACAAACAGACAAACCTCTGGTGGACAAAGACTGCCGACGGCAAACTGACGTATTACACCGTAGATGCCGATGGCAAACGCACATACAAAACAGAAGGTGTACTGCCCGAAGGTCCGGCATCGAACAACTTCTACCGACTCTACAATCACAACGGAAAGATATATGCCGTGGGTGGACTTTTCAGTCAGGAAACAAACGGCAATCTGCCTGGCGACGTGCATGTATGGGACGGCACTACATGGAGCCACTTCGAGCAACCTACAGAAGCACAACTCGGACATAAGAACGTCGACTATCTGTGCATGGACTTCGACCCACTGAAAGAAGGACACGTGATGGTTGGTGCCAAGAGCGGACTGTACGAGTTTCAGGACGGCAAGTTCGTGAAGTGCTACAACCGCGACAATAGTCCGCTCGAGTCGGCTACAGCCGACAAGAGCAAGAACTATGTCATGGCAACCGGCGTGAAGTACGACCCTACGGGCAATCTGTGGGTGCTGAACAGTCAGATTACAAATCCGCTGAAAATGCTCAGCAAGGACGGCGAGTGGAGCGTGATGAACAACATCGGATTGACGAAGGACAATGCTTGGGATGTGAAGGAGCTGTTTCTGAGTCCGACATACGGCTACATGTGGTTCGTGAACAGCTACTGGGAGGAGACGAAACTCTTTGCCTACGACTACAAGAACAACAAGCTGTACGACGCAGGCGGACCAACATTCACAAACGAGGACAACACTACGCTGAAGCCATACTATCTGTTTCATGTAACGGAGGACAAGAACAAAAATATTTGGCTGTCGACATCGGCGGGACCGCTGTATATGACGCCGAACGACGTGAAGAATGGTGGCGGTTGGGTGACACAACACAAGGTGCCGCGCAACGACGGAACGAACCTCGCCGACTATCTGCTCTCTAACGTAGAGACACGATGCATCGCCGTCGACGGCGGCAACCGCAAGTGGATAGCAACGTCTAACGGAGTGTTCCTCATCAGCGACGACTGCAACACGCAGGTCGAGCACTTCACCACCGACAACTCGCCACTGCTGTCGAACACAGTACACTACGTACTTGTCGACCCTAACTCAAGCACAGTATATTTTGCCACCGACAAAGGTCTGTGCTCTTATCAAAGCGATGCCACCACCCCGAACGAGAAGATGACCAAGGACAACGTATATGCCTACCCCAACCCCGTCACGCCCGACTACACAGGCGACATAACCATCGTCGGACTGAGCTATAACGCCGACGTGAAGATTGTCACAACCAACGGCACTCTAGTCAACCAAGGCAGAAGCACTGGCGGTTCGTACCGCTGGAACGGATGCGACCTGAAGGGCAAGCGCGTGGCGAGCGGCATCTACATGGTGGAGACAGCTACAGAAGACGGCAGCAAAGGTACTGTGTGCAAGATAGCCATCATCAACTAACTCACGATGTATATGATTTCTATTTGCATCGCTACATACAACGGCGCAAGATACATCGGCGAGCAGTTGGCATCGATACTCAAGCAACTCTCAGCCGAGGACGAAGTGGTGGTGAGCGACGACGGGTCTACGGACGGAACCTTAGACATTGTGCGCAGCTTTAACGACCACCGAATACGCATCGTCGACGGACCGCAACGCCACTCGCCTACGCTCAACTTCGAGTGGGCACTGCGCAATGCCAAAGGCGAATACATTTTTCTTGCAGACCAGGACGACGTATGGCTTGATGGCAAGGTGAGAAGATGCGTGGAGGAACTGCAGATGTGCGACTGCGTGGTGAGCGACGCGAGGGTTACGGACAGCCTTCTGAACACAACAAGCGAGTCGCTCTTCCAACTGATGCACGTAAGGCGCGGACGGCTCTCGAATCTTCTCTGGCGCAATGGCTATACGGGCTGTTGCATGGCGTTCAAGCGTGAGGTGCTGAGCAAGGCACTGCCCTTCCCTACCGACATCCCGATGCACGACATCTGGATCGGCAACGTGGCAGCGTTCTGCGGTTCGTTGCACTTCATCGACGACCGACTGCTGCTGTTCCGCCGACACGACGCGGCTACATCGTGCAACGGCAAGGGAAGCAATTACTCGCTTTGGCAGAAACTTTCGTTCCGCTGGCACACGCTTAAGAATATCGTCAAACTGAAAACCGGAATAAGATAACCTTATCTCAATACGCAACAGAAAAAACGTAATCCATGACTCTGAGCATAATAATACCTATATATAATGTGGCAGACTCGCTGCGCCGATGCGTAGACAGCGTGCTTGCGCAGCGCATCAGCGACTGCGAACTGCTGCTCGTCGACGACGGTTCGACCGACGAAAGCGGACGAATAGCTGACGAATACGCGGCAAAGCACGCCAACATACGCAGCTTCCACAAACCGAACGGCGGACTCTCCGACGCACGCAACTTCGGACTGCAACATGCCGTGGGCAGATACGTAACGTTCGTGGACAGCGACGACGAGGTGGCGGCTGATACGTATGCGCCGCTGCTCGATGCGCTCGCCAAACATGCCGAATACGACATCATCGAATTCACAATGCTGCAGAAGCCTGGTTTGCCCGACGAAACGCTGTTCTGTCCTGGCGAACATGTCTTCGACGATGCGCTCGACTGGCTCGCCTACAAGGGTACGGAGCACTGCTGGGTTTGCAACAAGATATTCAAGCGCGAACTGTTCGACAACGTAAGGTTCCCGATTGGAAAGAAGTTTGAGGATATGCTCACACACATCCTACTGATAAAGCAGCACCCGTGCATAGCTACCGTCAACCACGGACGTTACATCTACCACTACAATACGGAGGGCATAGCGGCGAAGGACAAGGCAAACGGACTGACATCGCTGCTCGAAGCACAGCTGACACTCGTAAGAGAGCTGGGTATCGACACGCGCAGACGGCGCTGGCACCGTCTGTACATGGACATGCTGACGGCGCAGCTATACACATTCCGCCGCACAGAAACCATACTTCTGAAGCCTCAACGCATTGCCATATGGGGTTACGCCACGTGGAAAGACTCGCTGAAGGCGCTGCTCGTAGACACAATCGGTCTGCGAATGACGTGCCGTTTGTTCAAAACATTAAGCCGATAAGATTATGAAGATAGTATATATTGTTGAGGATTTCGCCGAGAACGGCGGTGTAGAACGCATTGTCTCGCTGAAGGCCAACGAGCTTTCAACGAAGTACGGGCACGATGTGACGATAGTGTCTGTGTACAAGGACGAGCGACCCGTGCTGTATAGTCTTGACAAGAGCATAGGGTTCGTGAGACTCGACGTGCCGTTCGCCACGAAAAGCCACAGACGCATTGCGACACTCGCAAGTAGGTTGGCGACGCTCGCACGTGCTGCAAGCCGACTCAACAAGGCTGTGAAGCAGCTCAACCCCGATATCATCTTCTTCACCACAACGCTCGGCGCACTGCTTCTTCCGTTCTGTCGCACGAAGGCAAAGCGTGTGTACGAGTCGCATCTTGCGCGTCCGTTCAATCCGTACCAGCAGTTGTTCTGGCTCACGAAGCGCAGCGCCGATGCCGTTATCTGCCTCACGAAGGGCGACATGCACGCTTTCGGAGACGGCAGGAACGTGCAACTCATACCCAACTTCATTGAGCAGCCGAAACGCAGCGTGGCAGACTACAGTCGGAAGAAGGCGATAGCTGTGGGCAGACTGGAGAATCAGAAGGGATTCGACATGCTCATCGACTGCTGGAAACGAGTGTCTGAACAGCATCCCGACTGGCACCTGGACATATACGGTGTGGGGTCGCTTCACGACAAGCTGCAAGAACAAATAGACCAGCTATGTCTGAACGACTATATCACGCTCTGCGGACGCTCCAACAACATAATGGATGTCTACCCCGAATACAGTCTGCACATCATGTCGTCGCGCTATGAGGGTCAGCCGATGACACTCATCGAGGCGCAGGCGTGCGGTCTGCCTTCTGTAGTGTTCAACTTTAAGTTCGGTGCGGCTGACATTGTGCAGAACGGCGTCAACGGCATCATCGTGGAGCAGGGCGACCGCAAGGCGTTCAGTGAGGCACTCTGCACAATGATGAGTTCGGAGGATATGCGCAAGAAGTACGGACAGAATGCGTTCGAAGTGGGCAAACAGTATTTCAAAAACAACGTGTTCAGCAAGTGGATAGAGTTGTTGGAATTTATCTCAAAAGCGTAAATAACGGAAATGCAAAACAGAATACATTGGCTTGACAACCTACGAGGACTCTGTATGGTGGCAATACTATATGATCATACAGAGACATATTATATTGGTAAGAATGCAATAATCACAGACTTGTATGTAACGGATGCGTTGTACCTATTCTTCATCATATCAGGATACTTCATCTACAAACCTAACGGAGAAGTTTGCGTAAAACACAAGATGAAATCGATATTACGAACACTGATCATACCATATTTCATATTCACAACAGCAATGGCAATCCCAAAAGCCGTAGCTAATGGCAGAGAGTTAGACCTTATAGGTATAACAACAAATATATTGACCGGTCAGGCTTCGTGGTTTGTGGCGGCACTTGCTGTCGCTGAAATACTGTTTATCTCCACATTGAAAATAGTAAGGGGAAACATAAAATGGATGCTTGCGGTGTGCACAACTACATTTATAGCATCTATTTGGCTCTCGACTGTCACAAGCTATTGTTTCTGGCAGATAGACAATGCGCTGATGGCGATGCTATTTCTATTAATCGGTTATGCTTATCATAAATACGAGCCGAACATAAGAAACGACATCAAGTGGATAGTGGTGTGTCTATTGGCATTTGTGTTTTTAAAGATTTATGTAGTACGGGCAGATATAACATTGACTATATGGCACATCAACATCAGCAACTACGTAGTATTCGCAGCAAACGTAGTAATTGGTTGCCTCGCTATGTTCGGACTATTCCGTAATCTTCCATCATGTAGAATGCTCGAATGGATAGGAAAGCACTCACTCGTTTATTACTTCCTGTGTGGTGGTGTGCCGCTTCTTGTCAGCAAATTAGCTGCGCATGTCGGTTTCTATTACAACAATAGCCATGTAAGGGTGTTCGTAGCATTTGCTATTGTACTTATTGTCTCTACAATCCTTACATGGACAATCTACCGCTACATACCTTTTGTCACTGGCAGGAGACGTAGCAACCGACAATGGATAGTGGGTTAGGCATTGTTGACCATTTAGCCTTTGGCAAGCAGTGAGCGATATAATTGTTCGTACTGCTCTGCTACGTGGCGGTAGTCGTGATACTTGTGCACGAACTCCACGCTCTCGCACCGCATTTTTTCGAGCGTTCCGTCGGTGAAGAGGGCGCGCTCAATCGTCGCGATGTTCTCCTCGTCGGACACATCGGGGCGCACGTTGATGATCGGGCGCAGCGTATTCTCGCCAATAAACTCATAGTATTCTTCTTCGCCTCCGCCTATGACAACCGTTCCGCGTGCCATTGCCGCGAGCGAGTTCATCGACGGGGTGTAGCTGTAGAGCTGGTCAACAAGCACGTCCGCCTCAGCAAGCAGACGCATATACTCGTCGTAAGGCACTCCTTCTACGTATTTAATCTGCACCTTGCCGGGATGGCGACGCGCCACCTCCTCCACGAACATGGCTATCTTCATTGCACCTTTCATGAAGTCGCGCTTGGGCTGAAGACCGATGAGGATGGTGAGGGGATGAGAGGGTGCAAGTTGAGAGTTGTTGGGGTGAGATGGTGAGGTGGTGACATTACCAACACATCTCACCATCTCACCATTACACCATCTCACCATCTCACCATTACACCATTTCACCATCTCACCATCACACCATCTCACCATCTTTTCACACTCCATCGGCAGCGGTATGTAATGGAGTTTGGCAGCATAAGGCGGTTCGTTGTAGTCGAGCCAATACTCGTAGAGACAGGGCACGAGGGCATCAGCCATGGCTGTCGTCTTACGCCACGAAGCCTCAGCACCGTGCTCAACAACTTCAGCGATGCGGTCGCGATGCTGGTCGGTGTTCTGCAGTTGCCCACTCCAAAAGGTGTCGGAATAGGCAGGTACGCCCTGCGCCTGGCGACGGAATATCTGCGGGTCGTCGCCGAAGCAGCCTTTCACTACGCAGCGATTGGTGAGCTTGAGGAAACGCAGCAGCAGCGTGTTCCAGCGATACATGAGTGGCACGAACTGATAGTTGTGTATCTGCACCACGTCGTTGCCGCACAGTTGCGGTAGATGGCGCAGCAACTGCCACACCACCCACAAGCCTCCGAACTTGCCCCAACGCAGGTTACGGCGCAGGTCAATGTCGCGCGGAGCATCGTGCCATCCGTTGCCGTCGGACATAGTGAGCACGCGGTGTCCACGCTCGAGGAGTCCTTTCTTCAGTGTATTGTGAAGAAAGCTCGCCTCGCCTATCAATAGTATCTTCATATATCGTCTTTTTTATGATGGTGAGGTGGTGAGATGGTGATGTGGTGATGTGGTGATATATGTGGTGATATATGTGGGTAATGTCAACATCTCAACACATCAACACATCAACATTACATATCTCAACACCTCAACATCTCAACACCTCAACACCTCAATATCTCACAACCGCTTGAAGTTGCCGTTACCGTCGAGCACCTCGTAGGTCTCCACCGTGACACGCTTGCCCTTTATCTGCAGCACGTCGAACGAAGCGTTGCCGTCATCGTCGCGCCAGGCGTTATTCACCTGATGGATGTCGTAGCCACGATAGTGCTGAACCGACTTGGTGTGGGTGTGACCGACGAAGAAGGCTGCGAGGTTATAGTGTTCGAGGATGTCGAAGAGCTGCGTGCGCTGCTCCTCCGTCCACCACTCCAATGCCCACGCGTCGAAGCCGTAGTGCTGCACGTAGACCACGGGCTTACCGTCGGAAGCGTACTTCTTCAGGTCGTCGGCAATCCACTGCATGTTGCTCTCGCAGTAGGTGGTGTCGCCGGCAGCGAGTTGTGCGCACACGAAGTGAACGCCGCCGATGTCGAACGAGTAGGAACGCGACGAGCGGTGTATGTTCAAGATGCGTCCAGCCTGCTTCATGTCGAGCAGCGTAGAGTCGAGGTAATGGAGGTTGAACTCCATGCCAATGCGGTTCTGCTCCGGTCTGCCGCTTTCGGGCGAGATGTCGTGGTTGCCGAACGTGGGATAAGTGTCGTAGTGGATCTGTCGGTAGCCTGGTCCACGCTCCCAACGCTGCCGGTATAGGTCGAGTATCTTCGGATGCGACTTGTCAAAGAGGTCGCCGGCGAGTATCACTCCGTCGATGCGACGCTGGTCGCCGAGCGCATTGATGGCGAGCACATGGTGAAACTGGTCGGTCTCGGGTGGCAGGTCGAAATGCAGGTCGGCTGCAATGACAACGGTGCAGTTTGCCTCTCGCTTTTTCTCAGACGCATAGCCGTTGAGGGCTGAGAGCGCGAAGAGCAGCAGAGTGGCGAATATCATTTTTGTAAGCATAGTGAGATGTTGAGGTGGTGATAAGATGTTGTTATGGTGAGATGGTGATGTGGTGAGATTTGTTGAGGTGGTGAGATTTGTTGAGGTGGTGAGTTGTGCGGAGTAATGTCAACATCTCAACACATCAACATTACATATCTCACCATCTCAACACCTCAACAGCAGAACGCAACTAAATTGCGTTCTGCCCAACCTTGATTTCCTTCTCCACACTCTCGCCATCGCCCCAGATGAGCGTCAGCTTGAATGGGATATTGGTGTTAATAGTTACTTTTGGTTTCTCGTTGACAGAGTTGCGCTTAGCCACCTTGAACGAGATATTGCCGTCGGCACCGAGCGGATAGCGGTCGATGCCGTAAGCATCGAGCAGCTGCACGTCGAGCGTAACGTGCGAGTCTTGTATGTCGGCACGTATGCCGAAGATGTACTCGATAAGGTCAGCGATTGGCGGCAGACCGGTCCAGCCGACAAAGTCCTTGCGAGCCATGAAGCCCGGCGCAGCATCCTCCGGAGCGTAATACTCCCAGAACGTGCCCGTCTTGCGGTACACCTTCAGCACATTGTTGTAATGGTTCATCACGATGTCGTGAGCCAGTCGGCGATAGCCCTTCTCCACAAGTCCGGACACAACCATATAGTTGGTTCCGGGCCATACGCCACCTTCCCAGTAGCGTCCGTTAGCCTTATACTTCTGGTTGTCGGCAGCAAGCGACGCCACACGGTGCGGGCGGTTGAACTTGCAGGTGTCGTCGAGGTGCTCCACGAGGCGGTCGAGGCGCTGCTTGGGCAGCACATCGGTATGCAAAGCCCAATAAGCATAGATGCCCTGCGTCGCAGAGAGCGAGTCGTTGGCATACTGGTCGTAGAGGAAGCCGTCGCGTTCGCTCCACATGTTTTTGTTGATGTACGCCGAGAGATTCTTTATGTCGTCCTCAAACTCCTCTATCTCCTGCCAGCGTTCAAGATAGAAGCCCATCTTCAGCAGTATGTTCGCCACCATTATCTGCTGCAGGCAGGCGTCGAGCCATATCATGTGACCGTTGCTATAGATAGTGTTGTAGCCTTCGGGCACACGTGGCATATTGTCCATGCCCGTGCCCCATCCGCTGCTCCAGTAGGTACCGTTGCGCCAGGTGCGGTTGAGTTTGAGCCACTTGTAGTAGGCGGCAAGCACGGGGAACACCTTGTTCAGACGGTTGTCGTCGCCGAACTGCGTGTAGTAGAGCCACTCCGACCACGGCAACAGGTTCGGACCGGTAGATGTGGGGTCGTAGCGACCGAAGCAGTCGGAGCCGTCGGCGCGTATCTCGCGACAGATAAATCCGTCGGGATGTTGCTTGGCGTAGAAGTTGTCGAGCGTCTTCTGGAACGGGAAAAAGCGGTCGCCGTAGCGGCAGAACATCGTGATGAACGCGTCGTCCCACATGAAGATGTTGCCGTTGTAGGCGGGCGAGATGTATGAGGTGACGAAACCCGAGTCGTCGAGCGGCTGACAGACGTTCTTCAGACCTATCTGCCACGCCTTCCAGTACATCTCTATCTCCTTCGGGTGTCCCTCCCAATAGGGCGAGGGCAACACCTTGCGTGCCTGTTCGAAAGTGCCGGGCTTCGGTTTCTCTACCTTTGCCGTGCGGAACGTGTTCTCCGCCACGAGTGTCTGCATTACATACGTGTTCTTGTAAGGCAGCTTGTAGAGCGGCGAGCCAGAAGAGATGAGGTTCTGAGCCGGCGCAAGCACCGCAAAGAGCGAGGCTGTAAGGGTTAATATCGCTTTCTTCATCTTATTTTTATATTACTTGATTACTCCGTATGTGAGCAACTGCTTGATACGCTTGAACACGTCGGTGTTTTCGTAGATTCCGGTGAAGTGTTCTGCGCCCGGACCGAACGCGTAGACCGGAACCATAGCGCCGGAGTGGTCGCGTGTAGAGAAGCAGCACTCTACGCGTCCTTCGTTCTTGTTGCCGTTGACGAGCGTGAGTCCGCCAGTCTCGTGGTCGGCTGTAACAACGACGAGTGTCTCGCCGTCCTCTGCCGCCCACTTCATCACCTTACCCACGGTCTGGTCGAAGTCGAGTGTCTCCTTCATCAGCATATCGAGCTGGTTGAAGTGGCCGTAGTCGTCGAGCTGCGAGCCTTCGATCATCATGAAGAAGCCCTTCTTGTTGCGGTTCATCAGTTCGATGCCCTTCATAGACGCACGCGCAAGTAGGTCGCCGCGCTCGTCGGGCAGCGGAGTGTCCTTGTCGTAAGGCACGGCGAAGACACGGCTGTTCTTATCGTAAGCGAAGAAGTCGTCGAGCGAACGCGAAACGTGATAGCCTTTCTGCATAAGCTCGCTGAAGACGTTGCGTCCGTCCTTGCGGTTGGTGAACTTCTCCGCTCCACCACCGAACACGAAGTCGACACCACTTGTAGGATAGTCGCCGACGAGCTCTTCCTCCTTGTCGCGGTCGACGTTATGGCAGCAGAAGTCGCATGGCGTAGCGTCCCAAAGTCGGCATGTGACGGCGATGCCCGCATCCTTGCCGAGCTCCTTCGCCACATCTACGAGCGAGGGCACTGGTTTGCCTTCTGTGTCTACACCTACGGCATGGTAGTTGGTCTTTACGCCCGTAGCGAGCGATGTGCCACCCGAGCCGGAGTCGGTGACGAGCTTGTTGGCTGCCCACGTCTTCGACAGACCTGTGGCGGTGGCGTTCTCAAGCCACAACTTGCCGCGGTTGGCTGTCCATGCGGTGTAGACGTGCATGAGGCTCATACCGTCGCCAATCATCAATATCACATTCTTCACCTTCTTGCCCTTCGGTGTCGCGATCTTCTCAACGGCGTATGGCTTGTCGTATGTGAAGGTCTGGGTGGGCATGTTGTATTGTGCGCTGGCACTCTGCACGCAGAGGGCGAGGGCTGCTATGACTAATGCTTTCTTTATTTTCATATTGTTCTATTATAGATTGCTCATTGATTGCTATACAAACACGACTGTGTCAGGTCGTAGACAAAGGTAAGAATTATTTTTGTGAACAGGAAAGTTTTCTTAACATTGCGAGACATAATTGCGTTTTTTTCTATATTTTTGCAGTGTACTGAAGATTTACTTTGGTCGACATTCAGAATTAATTCGTTAAAACATAAAAAGGGAATGAATAAAAATCTATTACTCTCATTGCTCTTCTTGCTTATTGTGGGAACGACATTCGCTCAACACCAGTTTCACTTCAAGGACGGCAAGTTCAAGGTGGTGCAGTTCACCGACATCCACTGGGACCCTACATCGCCCGGATGCGACACTACACGCAACACCATCCTGTCTGTACTCAACCAGGAGAAGCCCGATATCGCTATACTGACGGGCGATATCGTCACAGCCAATCCTGCCAAGAAGGGCTGGGAGGCTGTCATAAAGATATTCGAAGAGGCGAAGATGCCGTTCGCAGTAACGCTGGGCAATCATGATGCCGAACCGCAGTTTATGAGCAAGCAGGAGATATTCAACATACTGCTGAAGTCGGCTTACTTCGTAGGTTCGCACGGACCGAAAGGCATACCGGGGCACGGTCAGTACGTCATTCCGGTGTATGACTCCAAGGAGAAGGACAAGGTGAAGTCGCTGCTCTACTGCATCGACTCGAACAACTATCCGGAGACCGACGAACTGGGACACTACGACTGGATTCACTTCGAGCAGATTGCCTGGTACCGCGACCAGAGCAAACACTACACGGCGATGAACGGCGGCAAACCGCTACCTGCGTTGGCGTTCTTCCACATCGCGCTGCCCGAATACAAAAATCTGATGAACCGCAAAGGCACCTGGGGCAGATGCGACGAGGGCGAGGTATGTTCGGCTGACATCAATAGTGGCATGTTCGCTTCGTTCGCCGAGTGTAAGGACGTGATGGGCGTGTTCGTCGGTCACGACCACGACAACGAGTTCATAGGACTGGAGAAGGGTATCTGCCTCGCCTACGGACGTGTTACGGGTACGGATGCTTACGGCGGACTGGTGCGCGGTGGTCGCGTCATCGAGATGTACGAGGGCGAGAGACGTTTCGACTCGTGGGTGACTACGCCGCAGGGCAAGGAATTCGCCTTCTATTATCCGTCGGGTATCACCTCGATTGACGAAGAGGGACCGTACCTGCCTGCCGTGAACGTGAAGCCGAAGAAGCACGGCGTGAACTACACCTACTACGAAGGTAAGTTCAAGAAGACTGCCGACATCTTCAACAATGGTAAAAAGATGAAGGAGGGCGTGCTGAACAACTTCATCATTACCGAGGCTCGAAGCGAGGACCACTTTGGCTACGACTTCCGCTCGTACATAAAGATTCCGAAGAAGGGTGTCTATTATTTCGACATCGCTTCCGACGACGGCTCACGACTGTTCATCGATGGCAAGGAGATTATAGACAACGACGGCTCGCACAGTCAGGAGTTCGTGGCTGGAAAGGTAGCACTCGACGAGGGTTTTCATGAGATGCGCGTACTCTACTTCGAGGATTACATGGGACAGAGCCTTAAAATAAAGATTACGGATCGCTACAACAGTAGCCGCATACTGCCTGACGATATGCTTTACGCTAAATAAAGGTAAAGTTATCACGCAAAAAACTCCGCACAGCGAAACATTCTGCTGTGCGGAGTTTTTTTTGTTTAATAAATATTAGTAGCCGATGGCTAACGAGTGTTTGAAACCGTCGGTCAATGAGTCTTTAATAGCCATCGTTCTGGCGAAGCAAGCCACCCGACTTCGTAACCTCCGTTGACGGATACGGGAACACCATGAGATGGTCATCGTATGCAACGGGCTTAACAGCAGGGTCAACTTCGTTCAGATAGTCGGCGTAGGGACCAACGACGAAGGTGCTACTCCAGTCGCTACGCTCGGCATAGTGGCGTGCACGTGGGTGAGCGTTCAGCTCCTTCTGAGCAAGTGCCTTGATTTCTGCATCGCCAGAGTGGAACCAACGCTTGAGGTCGTAGAGGTGGTCGCTGTACTCGAAGGCGAGCTCGCAACGGCGCTCGTGGTAGAGGTCGGTCCATGTGGCGTTGCCCGAAAGCGGAGTGAGGTGCGAACGGTTGCGCACGCGGTTGATATCCTTTGCAGCGAGGTCGGCATGACCGAGCGCGAGGTTTGCCTCGGCACGGAACAGAAGCATCTCGGCAAAGCGGATGAGCGGCATATTCACACGCGCTGTAGGCCAGTCGCCGTTAGAGCTTACATATTCCTTCGTTGCATTCTCGTGTTTGAACGGATCCATGTACTTGTTGATCATGAAGCCCGACTCAACGTCTGAGGTTGAGTAGAACTTGCGTGTCTCACCGAAGAACTGGAACTCCTGTCCGTATTCGAGCACCGAACGTGTGATGCGGGCGTTGCCGACACCGTCCTTCAGCATCTCCTCGAAAATGTCATAAGAGGGTTTAATCTGACCCCAACCGTTGTAGATGCCCCAACCCTTGTTCTCAAGGATTACGCCAGGGAACTCAGAGCCGCCAGGTGTGTCGCCACCAGTGCCTGCAATACCGAAGAGGTACTCCTTGGTCCAATAGTTGGAGAAGTCGGAAGAAAAGACATCGGCGAACTCCGGTGCGAGATCGCGGCCGTAGTCCTGTTCCAACGAGTTGACCATAGAGATGACGTTCGACCACTGCGACTTGTCGAAAGCAGCCCAGTAAGCATACACCTTAGCCTTGTAAGCAACAGCGGCTGCCTTGTGAGCACGTCCGCGGTTGTCGATGTCGTACTCCTTGAAATTAGGCAGATACTTGATGGCATTGTCGAGGTCTTCGATAATCATCTTGTAGTTGTCCATTACAGTAGCCTGCTGCTTCGGAATAGAGTTGTCGTAGCCGCCAGCGAAGTCTTCATAACGTACAAACGGTACGCCCTGTTTGTCGTTACCATAGCGGTAAGCAACATAGAAGTGGCTGAAGGCACGCATGAAGAACGCCTCGCCAAGCGAGCGCTTCTCGACAGCGGTAAGAGCGGTTTTCTGCTCCTTATTCAGCAACTGCTCCACAACCCAGTTGGCGCGAGAGATAACACCTGTCAAACGCTCGTATGTACCTTTAAGAGGCGACTCGTCACCTGTATACTGGAGCGTGGCGAGGGTGTTGTAGCTGCGCGTACGACCCCAAACGATGTCGCACGCACCACCTTGCTCCCAATAGATTTCGCGACCGAAGAGGCCCTCCTGATGAATCGGTCTATAGAGAGCATCGATAGCATCTATCGCCTGGTTGTCATTAGTAAAATATTGCGTCGTCGTCGGATCGCCCTCCTTCTGTACGTCGAGGAAGTCGCTACACGAGCTCAACAGTGCCGCAGAGAAAACGGCTGCCAATATATATTTTGCTTTCATAGATATTGCTTTTTAGTTGTATTAGTAAGTAAGTTTCACACCGAATGAGAATGTGCGAGCCACCGGATACTTCATTGCGTCCCATCCGCCACACTCTGGGTCGATGCCAGTGTAGTTAGTGATGGTGCAGAGGTTCTCGCCACTTACGTAAACACTCAGACGACTGTTGCGCGAGTTGAGGTGTGCACTCTTGCGAAGTAGGTTGGTGAGGTCGTAGCTCACGGTCACGTTCTTCAAGCGGAGGTAAGAGGCGTTCTCAAGATACCAGTCGGAAGGTGTAGAGAAGTTGCCGTTCGGATCGTTCTTTGAGAGGCGCGGAATGTCCGAATCGCGGTTTGTCTCACTCCATGCGTCGAGGATGCGCGAGTCGCGGTTGAAGTTGCCCTCCACGTCAGAAAGTGTCATAAACTTGGCTACGTTCATAGCCTTGGCACCTGCCACGCCCTGAAGCATTGCAGAGAAGGTGAGGTCTTTCCATGTGAAGCCGGCAGAGAACGAGAAAGTGTACTTCGGTGTGGCTGAACCACAATATTGGCGGTCGGCATCGGTAATCTTGCCGTCGTTGTTGTAGTCGATGAACTTCAAGTCGCCTGCCTTTGCGTTGGGCTGAATACGATTGCCGTCCTTGTCTACATAAGCTGCAGCTTCAGCGTCGCTCTGGAAGATGCCACCGTTCTTTATGAGATAGAACGAACCGAGAGGCTGACCCTCTGCATCCTGATAGCAGTAAGGCAGATTGCGGAACGAACCGTCGCCAGTCCATACGCCGGGCTTACCGTTGGCATCGCGCACGCCGATATTGCTAACCCAGTTCTTGAGCCAAGCGAAGTTGCCACTAACGTAGTACGACCAATCCTTGTTGATGCGGTCGTTCCAGTTGAGCGAAAGCTCTATACCACGGTTGCGTACCTCGCCCTGATTGATGAGCATCGGGTCGAGACCGATAGAACTTGGCCAGTTCATCGACTGGGTCTGGATGAGGTCGAAGGTGCGCTTCTCGAACCAGTCGAACTGCATAGCCAAGCGGTCGTTGAACATATTGAGGTCGATACCGAGGTCGAACTGTTCTGATGTCTCCCAAGTAAGCTTGTTGTTGAGAGCGATAGAGTTGTAGATGAATGTGTCCCACAGCAGGTTCTTCTCAACGCCATACTGTGCCTGCTCCTGCCATGAGTCCTTAGAGAGCACTGCCGAGCGGTAGTTGTAGCCGATAGAGCCGAGGTTGCCTACTCTACCCCAAGAAGCGCGGAGCTTCAGGAGCGACACAACGTCGGTCTTCGGGAAGAACGCCTCGTTAGAGATCTTCCAACCGGCTGTCACTGCAGGGAAGTCGCCGTGGTTCTTGCTCTTAGGCAGACGACCGGCGTAGTCGCGGCGCCAAGAAGCGGTGAGGAAGTAGCGGTCGTCGAAAGAGTAAGCCAGACGACCGATGAGCGACACGTTGGCATCAGGACCTGTGAGGTAGTCCTTGCCCGACACCGAACCTGCGTAAGCGATATACTGCAGATAATCTGACTCGTCGGCGAAGGTCTTGCCGTTCAGCTCGAAACCACGCACGTTGAAGTGGTCGGCTGTGGTAGAGAAGAGTGCGCCCACGGTGTGCTTGCCGAAGGTATTGTCGTATGTAAGGGTGTTCTCCGTCTTCCACTGGTCGGTGCGGTAGGTGCTCTCGGTGAGCGAGTTGCTACCGTCGGGCTTACCTACTTCGTCGCGACGTGGCGAGAAGCCTTTGTAGAAGTTCGACTGCAGGTTGTATGTGAAGCGGCTCACGAACTTCAAGCCCGGCACTACGTTAGCTATCTCTAACGATGTGGTTGACCAGGCATCGTTGGTGCGGTCGAAGATATTCTTCGATGAAAGGGTGTTGATTGGGTTAACAGCATCGCCATGGGCATCGGCGAAGTTGTTGCCATATGTAGCGATGTACTTTGGATCCTCGGTTGTTGTTCCGCCGAAGCCGCTCTTTGTAAACGGACTGTAAACGGTGGCACTTGCCGGCATGTAGATAGCCGAGAGAATCGGTCCGGTGTAGCCCTCGTTTGTAGCGGTAGTGCGACTCTCAGTGTTCTTCCACACGAAGTCTTCGCTGATAGACACCCACTTGTTAATCTGATACTTGCCCGTATAGTGCAGCGCGAGGTTCTTGTTGAACGTGTAGCGCATGATGCCCTCGTCGTTGTCGTAAGCGAACGAGAGGCGGTTGGTGAAGGTGTCGGTACCGGTGCTAATGGCTACATTGTGGCGCTGGTAGAAGGCGGTGCGGAACACCTCGTCCATCCAGTTGGTACGGGTTGTTGCAATCCAAGGATTCTTCTCAACGTTCCAGCCGTCGGGCAATGGGAGTCCGGCGTTTGCGAACGAGCGCTTACGCATCTCAATCTCTTGCTGAGCGTTGAGCGGTTTGGGCAGGTTAGTGGCGTTACGCACACCCACCATACCATCGTAAGACACAGATGTAGCACCCTTCTTTGCCTTCTTGGTGGTAACGAGCACTACGCCGCCTGCTCCCGACTGCGCACCGTAGATAGCAGCCGAAGCGGCATCCTTCAACACTACGATCGACTCAATGTCGTTGAGCGAAGCAATCGGTGCACCCGGCACTCCGTCGACAACCCACAGCACGTTGTCGCCGTTCTGCGAACCTTGACCACGGATTACGATGTTAGGAGCGGCTGTAGGGTCGCCACCATCGGCAGCCACAGTAACGCCTGCCAGCTGACCCTGCAACATGCCCTCGGTAGAGGTGACGGGACGCACTGCAAGCTCGTCGACATTGCTCACAACGCCAACGGCTGCCGAGAGGTCTTTCTTCTTGGTAGCGGTACCGTAGCCGATAGCCACCACTTCGTTGAGCATCTTGCTGTCCTCCTCGAGAACAACAGCGATGTCGCGATTGTTCGCTCCTACCTTTACGTTCTTGGTTGTATAGCCTACATACGATATCTCAAGCGTGCCTCCAGGCATCACCTGAAGCGCAAAATTACCATCTATATCTGTTACTGTGGCAGCCTTATAGCCCACCAGTTTTACCGAGGCTCCGATGATCGGCTCTCCGTTCTGATCCTTCACAACACCATGTACGGAAATGCTACCGCGCAACGGCTGCTGAACCTCAGTGGCATTGGCAAAAGCAGTGCCTGCATAAGCCGAGGAGGAAAACGACAACATGGAACATGCGGCTACTCCGAAGATACCCCACATCCAATTTTGTTTAGAAAAACCTTTTCCCATGTTCAATAAGTTTTAATTAATATATGCAGTAGATTATTATTCGCTGTAAATGTAATAGTTTATATTCATTGCAAATGTAGGGAAAATATTAAAATCAAGCAAATAAATGTTTCAAAGATTTAAATAATGAAACGCTATTTTAAAGATTACGTATCAAAACAACTGAAAAACAGAGCGAATCCGACTGATTAGCAACATCTTTTTGCATTGATGCAAGACAATACGAGGCAAAAAAAACGTGCATAACTTTTGCCGTTACATATTAAAATGCTAACTTTGCAAATGGAAAAAGCTATACATTATTATATAATGTGGCAGACCGACAACGAAACAAACGTTTTTATACATAAAACAATAAACAATTATGGTAAACTACAAAGAATTGGGCTTGGTGAACACACGTGATATGTTCGCAAGAGCCATCAAGGGTGGTTACGCTATCCCTGCATTCAACTTCAACAACCTCGAGCAGCTCCAGGCTATCATCAAGGCTTCTTCAGAGCTGAAGTCACCGGTTATCCTCCAGGTATCTAAGGGTGCACGTGCTTACGCTAACGAGACTCTTCTCCGTTACATGGCAGAGGGCGCTGTAGAGTACGCTAAGGAGCTCGGCTGCGAGCATCCTGAGATCGTTCTCCACCTCGACCACGGTGACAGCTTCGAGCTTTGCAAGAGCTGTATCGACCTCGGCTTCTCTTCTGTAATGATCGACGGTTCTTCACTTCCTTACGAGGAGAACATCGCTCTTACAAAGAAGGTTGTAGATTACGCTCATCAGTTCGACGTAACTGTAGAGGGCGAGCTCGGTGTATTGGCAGGTGTAGAGGATGAGGTATCTTCTGAAGTATGCCACTATACAAAGCCTGAGGAGGTTATCGACTTCACAACTCGTACAGGCGTTGACTCACTCGCTATCTCTATCGGTACTTCTCACGGTGCTTACAAGTTCACACCGGAGCAGTGCACACGCGACCCGAAGACTGGCAAGCTCGTTCCTCCTCCATTGGCATTCGACATCCTCGACGAGATTATGGTGAAGCTTCCTGGTTTCCCAATCGTTCTCCACGGTTCTTCTTCTGTACCACAGGAGTATGTTGACATGATCAACGAGTACGGTGGCAAGTTGCCTGACGCTGTTGGTATTCCTGAGGAGCAGCTCCGCAAGGCTTCTGCTTCTGCAGTTTGCAAGATCAACATCGACTCTGACTCTCGTCTCGCATTCACCGCTGCTGTTCGTAAGGTATTCCACGACAAACCAGGTGAGTTCGACCCGCGTAAGTACTGCGGTCCTGCACGCGACCTCATGGAGCAGATGTACAAGCACAAGATCACTGAGGTGCTCGGTTCTGACGGCAAGCTCGCTCAGTGCTAATCAAGCAGCTTAGTATTAAAAGCTAAATAAACACGGCGCGCCCGAAACGTTCATTCGTTTCGGGCG
>NZ_JH379465.1:36667-44247 GCF_000235885.1 Leyella stercorea DSM 18206 | reverse complement strand
AGAGCTAAAACTGCTTTAACTTTTACGTGCCACCTTCCGGCGCAGAATATTTGCATTGGTAGCCATCGAAATGAAAAAAGGTGAACCGTTGGTTCACCTTTTTATATTTGTAAAAGTTAATAAGCATTACTTCAGTTCCATAATCTGCTTTGCAGTCTCATCATCAGGACGTACCTCAAGCAGCTTAGCAGCCCACTGCTTTGCGTCGGCTACCTTGTCGTTCTGTATGTAATGAACAGCAAGATACTGATAAGCAGTGCCAAGCTTCTTCAAGTCGGCAGCTGTCTTCTCCGGCAGCGACTCGATCTTCTCAGCAAGCTTCTTGTAGTAAGGCATAGCCAAGCCAACCTTCAGATCAGGGTTGATAGCGTGGAACACGTTAGCCTGCTTGAAGAGAGCGTAAACAGCAGCGTAGTCGTACTTCTCTGCGATAGTGCCATAGATGTCTGCAGCCTTCTGCAAAGCAGCCTTTTTAGCAGCCTCGTCGGCAGCAGCCTCTGACTGCTCAAGATAGATGTCAGCGAAGTTGTCGTACTCCTTGTATGTGCACTCCTCACCCTTAGCAGCGAGGTATGCCTCGTAAGCAGCTACTGACTCGTCGAACTTCTTTGCCTTGAGGTAAGCATCAGAGATGAGTTTGTTCACTTCCTTGTTCTCAGGAGCAACCTCTGGGATATGCTTGTAAGCTTTGATAGCATCGTCTATACGACCTACGTTCAGCAAAGCGTCAGCGTAGTAGGTGTAGTCGTTTGCTGTGTACTTAACAGTGTCGGTAGCAGCGAAAAGCTTGTCACCATACTCAACGGCTGTTGGGTAGTTCTTCTGCTTGTCAGAAGCGTAGAGCACAACGCGGTTGAATGAACCGTAGTAAGGATACTTCTGAATACCCTTCTGCGCTAGGCTTACTGCCTTGTCGTACTCCTCAAGAGCGTACGCTGTGAGAGCATAGTCGAAGAGGATATAGTCCTCGATGGTTGTCGGGTCAGCCACCTTGTCGTAGTGAGACATAGCCGACTTCAACTGACCATTGCGTGAGTACATACGACCTGCAGCAGCATCTACAGGATAGTCGGGCTTCACAGTGCGGAGTTTCTCAAGCATAGCGACAGCTCCGTCTGGGTCTACCTTCTGGTACACTGTAGCATATCTTACGTATGATGTCGGGTTAGCCGGCTCATAGTATGTACCCTGCTCATAGTAGCCAGCAGCCTTACCGCCGTCGTCCTGTGCAGAAGCGATATCGCCGAGGAGGATGTAGCCCTCAGCGCTCTTGCCGTTAGCCTTGATTGCAAGGTTAGCTATCTCTTCTGCCATCTGGTAGTTCTTAGCCTCAAGGAAAGCACGACCAAGAGCTGCGATAGCTGTAGCGTCCTTCTTGTAAGTCTTCTTGAAAGCCTTTACCTGATCCTTAGTAGCGATAGCGTCGCCCTTAGCATCTACAATCACTTTTGTGATGGCGTCGATATCAGCCTGTGATGTCTGCGCCATTGCTGGTACTGACAAGCCTGCGAGGAGCAGTCCAGCTACGAGGTATTTCATTGTTTTCATAGTTCTGTATAATTTGAATGTTAATATTCTGTTTATTTCATTGACGTACGACTACCGCTCTTGGTTTAAAGCGTGGGGGTGCGTATTAGCATACGTTTACGTTAATTAGCACAGCACAACTATTGGTTGTGTACCTGCACGTCGCGTATGGTTATCTCGCCACGTGTGGGGAGCAGACCTGCCTTAAAGAGGATGAGCTGACCCTTCGGCGACTCGATGAAGTGGGCAAAGCCCCAAGGCAGTCCGCGCTTCGGGTCGTTAAGCAACGCCCATATTGTGCGAACGAATGGATAACGTCCGTTGAGGAGCCACGCCTGATATGGTTTCCATGAGTTATATGGTGTGGCTTTATCGAGTTTCGATACCGACATCACGCGTATTGCCTTGTTCCATGTGGTATTGGTTGAGTCGCGCTTGTCGTTGAGCCAGTTGCTACCGATAACGCCGATGGCATTCGGGGTGGATGCTACGTAGTCGATAACGTCCTTACTGTCCTTTGCTGCGAACACGTTCGGACTGTCGATTGGCTTTCCGCCGAGGATTGAGTCGCAACAGTAGTTCACGGCACTCGACTTACGATTGTCGAAGCACACCCAAATCTCGCCGAGTTTTGAGCCTGGGTTCACTTCGCTCCACTTGGTTTTCTTGCCTAAGAGTATCGCCTTGATATCGTTGACGGTGATACATGAGTCGAGGTTCTGATTGTTACAGATGAGTGCCATGCCGTCGTAGGCGAGACGCACTGCTTCGGGCAGCATATTCAAGCCGTCCTTCACGTATGTGTACTCCTTCGGAGTGAAATTGCGTGCGGTGATCGTGAGCCATGTCTTCTGCTGGAGGAGCATGTTGATGCCGTCAATCTCGTTGGTATAGATAGGCTTGAGCTTGGTGTTCGGGCATTGCATGTGATAGACTTCTACGAGTTCGTCGATTATCGGACTGAAGCTCTCGTCACACGCGAAGCTTATCTCACCTTGCGTAGTGGTATCGGTTCTACCGTCCTTACGTTTCTTTTCGCCACCACAAGACATCATTACAAGCGTCATTGCAAGCAGTGCGAGTATAGAGATGTTCTTAAAATTCGTTTTCATAGTTGTATATAAACAAATAGTTTAACACAATAATATATATAATGTATAGAATAACATTCGCTTTAAGTGGACCACATGTGGGTCGTGGGGTGTGTCTGGCTACGTGTGCCGCAAAGGTGGTTAGGGGTATATTGGTTGCCGATTGCATCGGAATACGATTCAAGTATATTGCCGATTGCGTCGGAATGCTTATTCAAGGTGCTAATGTTCGACAAACAAATGTTTATTTAAGCTACAACCATCCATGAGTTCCGGCATAAAGCCGAAGCTACGTGGATGGTTGTTATTGCTAATCTTACTGTCTAAGCATGTAAGATGTTCGTATGCGTCAAGATTACTGGAGGCGGAATGCTACCGGCACCTGATACTTAACACGCACAGCTGAACCATTCTGCTTACCAGGAGTCCAGCGTGGCATGCTCTTAACCACGCGCATAGCCTCACGGTCGAGTGACGGGTCAACACCACGCAATATGCGTACATCGGTGATAGAACCATCGCGTTCAACAACGAAGCCTACAACAACACGACCCTGTACGCCGTTCTCGGCAGCTACTGTCGGATAGTGGATGTTGTTAGCGAGGTAGCTCATAAGTGCAGCGTCGCCACCAGGGAACATAGGCATCTGCTCTACGACTGTGAAGACCTTGGTTTCCTCAACATGCTTCGGAGGCTCCGGAGCTGCGATATCTTCCTTGGCCTTGAGTACAGCGCCACCGACCTCGTCGTTACCCTCTACTGTGAAGGCACCGACAGCCTTGTCGCTCTTCTGTACCTCGTCGAGCTTAATCTCGTCCTCTTCCTTAACCTCTTCGTCCTTCTTGATGACAGGAGCGGTGAACTTAACAGAAGACTTAACCTGCTCTACGACCTTTTCAGGCTCTTGTCTGATTACTTCCTTCTTCTCAACCTTAGCCTCTTTCTTCTTTTCAGTCTGAAGTTTTGCGAGCTCCACTGCTTGAGTGTTCTCAACTTTCTTATTAGCCTCAGCCATTTTCTGAAGCTGAAGTCCGAGATAGAGAAGTGCTGCAGCAAGGCCTACGATTAACAAAGCCCAAACGTTACGCTTGGCAGTGCCTTTGCGCAACTTATAGGCTCCATATGCCTGGTTTCTGCCCTCAAACACGAGGTCAGTCCATTCATTGGATATCAAATCTATTTTTGACATTTCTTCGTCCTTTCTTTAATTATTAGTCATTTACTTGACACCTCTTGAGCTCAGAAGCTTAGCATCCTGCTCATTGATCTTGTCAATGACATAAGTACCAATACTGCAGATAGTCATTTCGTCCAAAGCATCAACCATGTTCTTGTATGAAGCCTCGTCAGTACACTTGATGATGATGGTCATTGTCGGCACCTTGCCAGTCTCGAGCTCACCCTTCTTAATCTTAGTCAGCTCAGCGTCATACACTGCCTCTGGATAAGCAGCTGGGTTAGCGAGCTTCTTCTTGTCAAGAGCGTCCTTAGCCATCATAATGTCCTTAACAGGCTGCGAGCCGTCTTCGGTGATGTGGTTGAAGAGCACCGAGCGGATACCCTTCTGACCCCATGTTGTTTCCTTCAGACAGGTCGGGTCATCATACTTAGGCAGACCGTCAACGTGGTAGATCTTATCGTTACCACACACGTAGATAGTGACAGTCTGTGATGCCTTAGCAGCGTTACGATCCTTATCAGAGATATTCTCGTCGTTCGAAGGCATGGTTAAGTTCATAGTCTGAGGCTTAGCCAAAGATGTACAGAGCATGAAGAACGTGATAAGAAGCATCATCATGTCCACCATCGGCGTGAAGTCCACGCGGGTCTGCATCTTTTTCTGTCTGCTTGCTTTTTTCTTTGCCATGTCTTAGTCCTCCGAATTAGATTTAAGCGCGGTAATGAGATAGTAGCGGTTCTCGCTCATGTCCTGGAGCTCCGACATCATCTTCTTGATGGTCTTGTACGGAGTGCCTGCGTCCGCCTTGATGGCGAGCTTCATTTCCGAGCCGTTGTTATCGCGAGCCATCTTCACCCAATCCTGGAACTGGCTCATCTTACCGTCCACGCTATCAGTAGGGATACCCTTTGTAGCCTGGTATTCATTCAATTTTTCCTCCAAGTTCAGTGCAGATGCAAGGTCTTGCATCTCGACGCCGATAGAGGCAGCACTGCGGGCAGTTTCCATCTGTCCCTTAGTGAGCTGCACGCCATACTGGTCTGCCATGCCCTGAACGAGTTCGCCCATTCTCTTTGGATTATCCATTCCAACGAAGATACGGCCGTCCTTATCGCAGAGGATTGTCAAGACATTTGTCTCCGGCACCTTTACTTCAGATACCGAGCCCGGAGTAATGACCTTCACTGCTTCGTTCTTCACGAATGTTGATGTCAACATGAAGAAGGTGAGCAAGAGGACCATCACGTCGGACATAGGAGTCATATCTATCCAAACATCCGCTTTCTTAACTTTTACTTTACCCATAATGATAAATGTTTTAAAGGGTTAGTAAAATTAAGCCTCGTCTGCGTGGTTTGCTTCGTATGTCTTAGCAATAGTGTAACCTACTTCGTCAAGAGCGTATGTCAGCTTGTCAATCTTGTTTGAATAGTAGTTATATGAGACTACGGCTACCCATGATGTCAAAATACCAGATGCGGTATTAACGAGGGCCTCAGAGATACCTTCAGAAAGCTGGAGTGAGTCACCACCACCACCTGAAGCAAGAGCAGCAAATGAACGGATCATACCAACCACAGTACCGAAAAGAGCGGTAAGAGTACCGAGTGTAACGATAGTTGCGATGATAGGCATGTTCATCTGAAGTGTAGGCATCTCGAGCTGTGTAGCCTCCTCGTGAGCCTGCTGGATCTTAGAAACCTTAGCAGCACGCTTGAGGTTTGTAGTTGCCTCCATCTCCTTGTAAGCTGCGATAGAAGCGCCAACAACGTTAGCTACGCTACCCTGCTGCTTGTCGCAAAGCTCCTGTGCCTTAGCCATATCACCTGCTGTGATAGCCTTCTTTACAGAAACAACGAACTTACCGAGTGAGCTCTTACCGAAAGCTGTACGGAGAGCGAAGAAGCGCTCGATAGAGAGAGCGATTACAGAGAAGAGAAGAGTGATGATCACAGGAACGACAACACCACCTTTGTAGACTGTACCCATGAGGTTACCGTCCTTAACCGGCTGTGTCGGATCACCGTTTACGAAGTGCTCAGGTGCACCAAGGATGTACTTGAAGAAAAGCACTGCGAGTACAAAACATACAAGGATGATAAAGAACGCATTTTTAACACCCTGGAATCCTGAAGACTTCTTCGGATTCGCTTTAGCTTGTGTAGTTGCCATAATTTTTTGTAAAGTTTAATAAGTTATTAAATGGTTAATAAAAAAATTCATTTTTATGTTAGCACTATTTCAAATAGTATTAGTGGTTTCTTGCCTATATCCACTCTCTATGCTATATCAGCATGGCAAAGTTAGCAAATAATGGCAAATAATCACCCTATTGTCATAGCTTTAACATTTTTTTATTTGAGTTTTGCCAGTGTCTCTTTAATACGGCGCATTGCTTCGCGAATATTATCGTCACTGGTGGCGTAACTCATGCGGAAACATTCGGGGTCGCCGAAGGCGTCACCGCCTACTGTTGCCACGTGTCCTTCTTCGAGCAGGAACATGGCAAGGTCGGTCGAGTTGTTGATGGTCTTGCCCTTGTAGCACTTGCCGTAGAAACCTGAGCACTTGGGGAAGAGATAGAATGCACCCTGAGGGCAGTTCACCTCGAGTCCGGGTATCTCCTTTGCCAACTTCACGATGAGGTCGCGGCGGCGTTCAAAGGCTTTACGCATTGTCTCAACGCACTCCTGCGATGTGGTGTATGCTGCTTCTGCTGCCTTCTGGCTTACTGAGCACGGACCGCTTGTATATTGTCCCTGCAGTTTGTTGCAGCCTTTGACAATCCACTCGGGTGCTGCAATGAAGCCGATACGCCAGCCTGTCATGGCGTATGCTTTCGACACGCCGTTGACGATGATTGTGCGCTCCTTCATGCCGGGGAACTGAGCGATACTCTCGTGCTTGCCTACGTAGTTGATATGTTCGTATATCTCGTCGGCAAGTACGAACAGGTCGTCGTGACGCTTGATGACCTCTGCCAGTGCTTCAAGCTCGTCCTTTGTATAAACGCTGCCGGTTGGGTTGCTTGGCGAGCAGAGTATGAGCATACGTGTCTTCGGTGTGATAGCTGCCTCAAGTTGCTCGGGAGTCATCTTGAAGTTCTGCTCGAAACCTGCGTTCACAATGACCGGCGTACCACCTGCCAGCTTCACCATCTGCGGATAGCTCACCCAGTAAGGAGCCGGAATTATCACTTCTTCTCCGTCGTTGACGAGTGCCATCACTGTGTTGCAGACGCTCTGCTTGGCTCCGCTCGATACGAGTATCTCGCTTGTTGTGTAGTCGAGATTGTTTTCGTTCTTCAGTTTTGCCACGATAGCCTTACGCAGATCCATGTATCCCGGAACTGGCGAATAGCGTGAGAAGTTTTCGTCGACAGCCTTCTTTGCAGCCTCTTTAATGTGGTCGGGTGTGTTGAAGTCGGGCTCACCAACACTCATGTTGATTACGTCTATGCCCTGTGCCTTCATCTCGCCGCTCTTCTGCGACATTGCAAGTGTCTGTGACGGAGCGAGACGATTGAGTCGATTTGATAATTCTGCCATTATTATAAATATGTATAGTTATAATTTCTTGCAAAATTATAAAGAAATTCTGAGTTTGGCGAATAAAATAAAGAGGAATTAAAAGTAAAACTACAAAATGCAATGAGATTTTGTTCTTTTTTAAACATCCAGAGTCGTGGAAGTATGCATTGGACGGCGGACGCAACCTGATTGGATGGCGGACGCAACCTGATTGGACGGCGGACGCAACCAGATTGGACGGCGGACGCAATC
>NZ_JH379465.1:14804-36529 GCF_000235885.1 Leyella stercorea DSM 18206 | reverse complement strand
GGACGCAATCCGGTCGGACGGCGGACGCAATCGGTGACGAAAAAAGGGTATGTCAGAAGTCAAACAAGATGAGCTGCAAGCCCAAATCAATTGATTTCTAGCACACCCTTCATACTAAATATGTATAATGGGGTTCAAAACCGCACTATTAATTCTCAACGCTCTCGTTATTGAAAGCCGATGTGATGCGATACTTCACGTCGCCGTCGTAGGTAACGGTAGAGTTCTTGAGGGCACTCCATACGGGGGCGATGTAGTCGCTCTCGCCATTCTTGTCGGAAAGTTTGTAATAGGAGTGTATCTCTATGGTGAGTCCGTCGTTGTAGCGGCGTTCGAGGGCCTTGAGCAGTTCCTTTGTCACGCCGGTGACATTGATTGTGATGCCTGCAGGCTGACGCTCAACGGTGAGCTTAACATTGGCACCGACAGTTGCATCGTAATCCTGCACCTCGAAGTACTTCTCGAAGTAGCGCACAAGAGCTGCCGACTCGACACCCTCTACTGTATAGTCGATGCCTACGGGGAGGAACACCTTCACGTCCTTAGCCTCCTTGATATGCAGGGATGTCTTGATCTCGCCCCATGAAGAGTGCTCCTGCTGATGGATGTCAACCAAGAGGGTCGGGTCGATAGGTTTGATGTTGTAGATGGTTGGATAATAGTCGGCAAGCTGCTGATAGGCGAGTTGCGTCTTACCATCGTTCTCGCCGAAGGTTATCTCTTGGAAGCCCTCGTCCTTGCATGCATCACATGCTGCCTTGATGTCGTCTTTGTCGGTGAGCAAGCCGTCAACATGCCAACCGTTCTCCATGCTCTTGGCGAGATACCATATCACACGGATGTTCTTTTCCACCACGGTAGGCGACACCGGATTGGTGCGACCACACCAGCTTGTGAGTTTCTTTACAATGGTGGCAGTGGTGGTGTCGCCTGCTGCAATAAGGGTGCGCAAGCCCGAACCATTTGTACTGAGCAGGTAGTCGAAGTTCTTGTCCTTATTTATAGTAATGTATGGGCAGTCGGTGTACACCTTGCCGTTGTTCATAACTCCAACGTACTTGTTTGGAGCGACATTAAAACCAAGGCGTGGGTCGACCTTTACATTGAAATAATTGACATTGGCGGTTGGAGACAGAGGATTGGCAGCACGTGTTACAGCGTTCACCTTCTGATAGTTATTCAGGACATCAACGCCCATATACACCTCAGTTTGAGGCGCATTAGCCAACGAAGAGTCGTCAGTACCATTGGTCTCTTCTGAGTTTGAACATGCTGTAAATGCAGCAACGGCTGCAAAGAGAGCAAATAGCTTGTGTAGCTTTATCATAATCAGTTTATTGTTTGTATGTTAAATCAAGATTGAATACATATCATAAAATCGGTTGCAAATATACACCATTTGCAGAAAACGGCAAAGTTTTTGAATAACTTTTTCGTAAAAATCACGCCAAAATCTGCCGATTACATTCGTCTCTTCTGACTTTGTCCTGCGCCAGTTCCCTTATACTTGCTATTTGTGGCATTAAAGCGATAGCGGATGCCCAGCGTGATGCTACTGACAGAGTAAGCATCGTAAAACAATGTTCGTGCAGTGCCTGAATAGAACGTGCGGTGCTGATTGCCGGTGGCGAATAGGTCGGATACGTCAAGGGTTAACGTCAAGCGATTTTTGAGTAATGCCCTGTAAAGAGAGAGATCGGTGTTGAAATATCCCTTACGTATATTTTTGTTTCCCATGTTTCCTTCGGTCTGTGCGGTCATTACGAGCGAAGCCGTCAACCACTTGAAGTCGAACGTGTTGGTAAAAGAGAAAACAGCCACCGGATTATTGAGCTTATTGCCCACGTGCGTGTCCATCTTGAGCCATTGTTTGTAGAGCATCGCCTCTAATGTTGGATGCCAAATGCCGTAGGTTGGATTCAGCGTCAGTCCTGCCTGAAAGGAGTTATAGCTGTTGATATTTTCCGGACGGGCAAGCGACTTTATCGGATTGTTCTGATAGGTCTGCGTCATCGTACAAACCTCATCGGAGATATGTGAATAAATCAGTTGCAGATTAACCCACTTCCATGAGAAAGCGTAAGTAAGATTGCGCGTTATAGATGGTGTGAGGAACGGATTTCCCGATTCGTATGTGTACTGGTTGTCGTACTGCACGCCACTTCTGAGTTCGTTGTAGCTGGGACGATAGATGTCGGCTGCGTATGTCAGTTGCATCTGGGTCTTGCCTACGGGTAGCGAAAGGGCAAGCGACGGAAACCAGTTGCTGTATGTCTTGCTCTGAAGGTCGATATGAATCTCGTTTGCGTAATAATCAAAGTAGTTATACTCGTAGCGCAAACCAGCCTGCACAGAAAGCGCCCCGAAGGAGCGGGTGTAGTCTACGAAAGCCGAAGTCATCGACTCTTTCACTTTCTCGTTCTCATTACTCGTAACTTCTGGCACGATGGTGTATAACATTCGACGATTAAGAGAAGAGTATTCGCCACCTACCGACAGTTCGCCCTTGAACAGCGGAAAACCAAGAACAAGTTTTGAAGCAACCAACGAGTTGCGGTTGTTGCGGTAAGAGTCGGCTTGAGAGTTTTTTATCTGGTTGTCTTCGCCGGTGACGCTCTCTTTTATAGTCATCCTATCCCTGTCACCATACCAATAGTAATCGGTATTGAAGTCTATTTTGAGTGCCCCTATCTTGCCTACATAATAGGCATTGGCAAGATATTTCGAGGTATGACCAGGAGAGAAATAGTCTCCACGAGATGTCTCCACGAGTTGATCATTGCAGTATGACATGGCTTGCTGTAGTCCCCTACCTTCTTTTCTCGCATAGCGGTCGTAACTGAAACTCGCACCGATGGAGTTCTCATCGTCAAACATATAGCTGGCACTCAAGCGTGCATACGGATTGAGATTTGTATATTCTTGCGTTATCTTAGTATTCTGTAACCATGTATTGCTGGTGTAGGTATACTGCTGTATTCTCTTGTTGTCTGGTTGATGAGTGTATGCCCCATACAAAAAGCCGGTGATGTCGAAGCCACCTTTACGATAGTTGCCCCGGAACGACTCGTAATAACTCATACGCTTATCTTCATTGATGACAAAACTGGTGCTATTGTCAAAGCTGAAACCCTCGCCTTGCGGTTTCTTGGTGGTGATGCGTATAACGCTCTTCACGCTGGCATCATAACGTGCACCAGGGTTGCTGATAACCTCAATGTTCTTGATGTCGTTTGGTTGCAAACGCTGCAACTCCATTTGGTCTTGCATCTTACGACCATTGATATAAATTACTGGTGTTCCTCTGCCGAACACTTCTATATCTCCGTCTTTAGCCGACACGCTGGGGATGCGTGAAAGCAGCTGCTCCATATTGGCAGTTTTCTCCAACACGCTACCTGATACCGTCGTCGTCATTCCTTCGCCGCTCAACACCGTCTTGGGCAACTGGCTTCTTACAACGATTTCGCCAAGCATCCAGGATTCTTCGCTTAATCGGATGACCCCCATGTCGTCTCCACGACAATCTCGGAAAACTGTAGTATAACCAATTGATGAAACCTTAATGATTCCGTCATTGCAAGGAGAATCGATAACAAAGCTACCATCCTCGCCACTCACAGCCCCCTTGACAAAGACCGAATCCCCACGAGTCAGAAGCACGACATTCACGAAAGCCAAAGGTTCTCCTTTAGTATTTTCAATCTTTCCCTTAATGTTCTGCGCCATTATCGGAGCAAAAGACATAAGCGATATAAGCGTCGCTATCATTACCTTAATCATAATCGCTATTTTTTATTTTTGCTACTAAACGGCTCATTTACTCTATAAAAAGGACGAGAACATTAGTTTAGGTATATACAAATAGCATACACCCAAGCTCATGTTCTCTTATCGTTAGCATTGCTTGCGGCTGAGGGTGTGTCAAAACTAAAATATTTGGCAAATTGAATAGCAAACGGTTCTAATCGTAGGAGGCTACGGCATTCCTGCCGTAGCCATTAGTAACTGAAATACAACTGTTTGCAATGACTACGGCAAGAATGCCGTAGTCTCCTACAGTTAGCCATTCATCACAATTCTATAGTTTTGACACACCCTCTACTTGATTATTACTTGAGGTGCAAGGTGTGACCCATACGGTCGCGCTTAGTCTTCAGATAGCGCTCGTTGTACTTGTTGGGTATCACTTCGATGGGCACGTTCTCCACTATTTCGAGTCCGTACGACTCTAAGCCTACGCGCTTTGTAGGGTTGTTGGTGAGCAGGCGCATCTTGTGCACGCCGAGGTGGCGCAGCATCTGTGCTCCGCAACCATAGTCGCGCTCGTCGGGCTTGAAGCCGAGGTGCACGTTGGCATCTACGGTGTCATAGCCTTCCTCCTGCAGCTTGTATGCCTCAATCTTGTTCATGAGTCCGATACCGCGACCTTCCTGCTGCATATAAACCACTACGCCCTTGCCTTCCTTCTCAATCATCTGCATAGCTGCGTGGAGCTGCTGTCCGCAGTCGCAGCGCTTCGAGCCGAGGATGTCGCCTGTGGCGCATGAAGAGTGTACACGTACGAGCACGGGCTCGTCCTCACGCCACTCGCCCTTCACGAGTGCCATGTGCTCCAGTCCGTTGCTCTGCTGACGGAACGGCACGAGGCGGAAGTGTCCCCACTCTGTAGGCATGTCTACCTCCTCGCCCACTTCGATTATCGACTCCTTCTTGAGGCGGTAAGCGATGAGGTCCTTGATGGTGATGATGCGCAAGCCCCACTCCTCTGCCATCTTCTGCAGGTCGGGCATACGTGCCATTGTGCCGTCTTCGTTCATTATCTCCATGAGTGCGCCTGCCGGATAGAGACCTGCCAGGCGGCAGAGGTCGATGGCAGCCTCGGTGTGTCCGCAGCGGCGGAGCACGCCGTTGTCCTGTGCGTAGAGCGGATTGATATGTCCAGGGCGGCCGAAGGTCTGTGGTGTAGACGTTGGGTCGGCGAGTGCTTTGATGGTGGCAGCACGGTCGTGTGTTGACACGCCGGTGGTGCATCCCTCAAGTTTATCGATTGTAACGGTGAACGGTGTGCCAAGCATTGAGGTGTTGTCGCTCACCTGATGTGGCAGGTCGAGCTCCTCACAACGCGAGAGGGTGATGGGGGCACAGAGCACGCCACGCGCGTTCTTCAACATAAAGTTCACCTTTTCAGGAGTTATCTTCTCGGCGGCGATGATGAGGTCGCCCTCATTCTCGCGGTCTTCGTCGTCAACCACGATTACGAACTGTCCGTCTTTAAAATCTTTTAGAGCATCTTCGATGCTGCTCAGTCTGAATTCTCCCATATTATTTATTTGTTGATGAGTGTTATTATTATTCGTTATCTTACTATTATTGTTTCTAAAATATCGCCATTAAGTATGCCGCTACCGATTGAGTATAGCGTTTATTCTGCCCATGATTATCTTGTTCTCGGTCTGCACCACCTTCAGGTCGCGCTGCAGACGCAAGCGATAGCGCCACATTCGCATGTAGAGCACGAAGCCGAGCGGTACGACGATGGCTGCCACAATGTTCAGCCACTTGCGTTCGAAGGGGCGTGTGTGGGCGCGCTCCGACATCACGGGGTACATGCTCAGATGGTTGATGATAGTGCGGTCGCGCGAGTTGCTGAGGTCTTCTATTATCTGCTCCAGCTGTGGCACAATGCGCTCCATCACGTTGTCGGGCTCGTACTTGAAGAACACTTTCACCCAACTTGGTGCACGTTTCAAACGATGCGTGTGCGAGTACTCGACTATCTCGTTGTTCATCTGCTGCAATTGTGCCAAGTCGTCGGCGTAGTGCGGATCGTTGATTACCACCTCCTTGCGATATATCGGGCGCTTGATGCGCAGACCGAAGAAGCGACGGAAGATGTCAGCGTACAAGTCGGCATTGAACACAACGGAGTCGTTGGTTGCTTTATATGTAAAGAACACCGCCATCGGCACGAGCACAGCGGGAGCAAGACTCTTGCCGAACCATATCGTCCACATACCGCTTCGCGCCATTCGATAGCCCGAGTTGTCGAGTATGTAGTAGAGGATGAAGACGAGCACCGAGATGAGCACCGGCAGACCCAGTCCGCCCTTGCGTATGATGGCTCCGAGCGGCGCACCGATAAAGAAAAAGATGAGGCACGACAAGGCGAGCGTTATCTTTGCCACCCATTCTATCTCGTGCTGACGTATCAGGCGGTCGCCATCGCTGGTAATGAGCGACTTAAACTCGAGGTCGCTCTTGCGCGAGGCTACTCGGTTCAGGGCATAACTTATAGCGGTGCGCTTCTGTTGCGACGTGAGGTGAGCGTATGCTGTATCGACGTTATAGGCTGAAGTCGTAGCAAGTTGTAGGGCGCGAAGCGAGTCGTTCTTCGTAACCGAAGCGAGTCGATAGAACGTGAGTCGATCGGCAGCGTAGTAGTTGTTGCCGATACTATCGTACACTTGTTTCAGCGAGTCCATATCGTGAACTATCTGCGTGAAACTCTTGCCACGTGCGTCGTTGGATACCGACGAACCATCGCTCACATTAAAGTCTGTATCAAAGTCGAGCACGATATGCTTCTGTACAAACGACTCGCGACGATAGGGCACCGAAGCGCTGCCTGCCAACTCCTGCGACTGCATATTCTCAAACCATTCGCCACTCCACAGCGTGAGCAGCAGGTGTTTCTTCTCGGCTGTCGACTGCAACATGCCCGAGTCGGCGAGTATTATCGCCTGGTCTTCGTACGACCCAGTCATGCGATAAATCATTATACCGTAAAGCTTACCCGTGTCCATATTCTTCTTCGACACGTAGAGGTTAGAGTTTGGTATGCCGTCGTAAAACACGCCTTCCGGTATTTCCAGTTCCGGACTCTTCTGCTTCATCGATATGAGCATCAAGGCGAGCTTGCGGTTGGCTTCCGGACCGATAGAGTTCTGAAAATAAATGGAGAGCACGCAGATAGCCACACTGATGGCTATGAGCGAACGAAACGCTTGCATGAGCGATATACCTGCAGCTTTTATAGCCGTCAGCTCTGAGCTTTCACCGAGATTTCCGAATGTTATAAGCGATGAAAGCAGAATGGCAAGCGGCATTGCTTGCGGCACAAGCATGAGTCCCATATGCCAAAAGAATTCGGCAAGCACGTCGACGGAGAGTCCCTTACCGATTAGCTCGTCGACATATTTCCACAGAAACTGCATCATCAGTACAAATTGACAGATGAAGAACGTTCCTATGAACAAAAGACCGAACTGCTTTGCAATGAAGATATCTAATTTCTTTATACGAAACATCGTGAGCGTTTTTACCTTATTATATATAGGTAGACTGTTCCACCAGTGCACTACATATAAGAGGTTAAGTATATGTATGCTTTTTTATGCTGCAAAATTAGCATAAATATTTCATATACTCCACGAAATTAAATGATTTTAGTATTTTTACACTGCCGAAGTAGCCCACTCCTACCCTACACGCCACACTTACGACGCAAACGCTCGAAGTTGCTCGTCCATATATCCTCGAGCCAGTCCTTATCGCCATCGTCTGTAAAATCGGTAACGCTGAGCATGTATCCACCCGTCAGACTACACTTCTCCATACGTATCTCTACATACGACCCGTCGGTTTCGTCGTCCCAACTCCAGCGTATGCGTCCGTATTTCTCAATCACGCTGACCGTTGCCATTCGTACTTCGTGGTGGCGGTGGGCATCGCCCCATGCGCAGGTGAGTTGGTCGCCATCGAGCGTCACGCTATCGGCTATCCACTTCTGCAAACCCGAATCGGTACCGATAAGCTGCCAAATGATATTCTTCGAAGTTGAGTTTAGGAGGTGTTCTACAGTGATTTTGTTTTTCTCCATAGTTGTCGTTTTAGTAGTTAAGCCATTAGGAAGGCCTGTATTTTTTGCAAAGATAGGGAAAAAGATAAAGAAAATGCACTTTGTTGTGATTTTTTTTGCAAAAAGTTTTGGCGATTAACAAAAAAGCATTACCTTTGCACCCGCAATCAAGAACGATGGCGGGATAGCTCAGCTGGTTAGAGCGCATGATTCATAATCATGAGGTCCCCAGTTCAATCCTGGGTCCCGCTACAAAGAACGAGTTAAAGATTAAGTCTTTAACTCGTTTTTTTGTATATAAATCAATAAAAACATATTTAACACAACTTTTTCCGCATTTTTTCTACAATTTACACATTATATTATTGGTTTTTAGTACCTTTGCATTGATTTTGAAAAATTACACGCAAGACGGAATAGCAAAGCCATATTGACGTTCGCACGTGTAACAACATCATACAACAACAAGGCAAAAAGGATAATCAACAATAATAAAAAGAAATCATGGCTGGAACAAAAAAAATCAAGACCGCGCTTATCTCCGTATTTCATAAGGATGGTCTCGACGAGCTCCTGAAGAAGCTCAACGAAGAAGGTGTTAAATTCCTCTCTACTGGTGGCACACAAGCATTCATCGAAAAGCTTGGCTACGAATGTCAGTCGGTAGAAAGCGTAACATCTTACCCATCAATCCTTGGTGGACGTGTCAAGACTCTGCACCCACGCATCTTCGGCGGCATCCTCGCTCGCCGCGACAATGAAGGCGACCGCCAGCAGATGGCCGAATACGCCATCCCCGAAATCGACCTCGTCATCGTCGACCTCTACCCATTCGAGCAGACTGTAGCAAGCGGTGCTTCCGATGCCGACATCATCGAGAAGATAGACATAGGCGGCATCTCGCTCATCCGTGCTGGTGCTAAAAACTTCAACGACGTGGTCATCGTTCCGAGCAAGGCTGAATACAAGGTTCTCCTCGACATCCTCAACACTAATGGTGCTGAGACCTCTCTTGAGGAGCGCAAGATGTTCGCTGAGCGTGCGTTCGGCGTAAGCAGCCATTACGACACAGCCATCCACGCTTGGTTTGCAAAGTAAACTCAAAACTCATAATTCAAAACTCAATAAATGGGATTTTTTTCATTCAGACAGGAAATTGCGATGGACCTCGGCACTGCCAACACCATCATCATCTGCGACGATAAGATCGTTGTTGATGAGCCGTCGGTGGTGGCACTCGATCGTCGCACAGACAAAATGATTGCTGTCGGCTCGAAGGCAAAGATGATGTATGAGAAGACTCACGACAACATCCGAACCATTCGCCCACTCCGCGATGGAGTCATCGCCGACTTCTCAGCATGTGAACAGATGATGCGCGGACTCATCAAGATGGTACACTCTGGCAGCCGACTCTTCACCCCGTCGCTGCGTATGGTTATCGGCGTTCCTTCAGGTTCTACCGAAGTGGAGTTGCGCGCCGTGCGCGACAGTGCTGAGCACGCCGACGGACGCGACGTGTACCTCATCTTCGAGCCTATGGCAGCTGCTATAGGCATCGGCATCGACGTGGAAGCACCAGAGGGCAACATGATTGTAGACATAGGTGGCGGCTCAACAGAGATTGCTGTAATCTCGCTCGGCGGCATCGTGTCGAACAACTCTATTCGCACTGCTGGCGATGACCTCACAGCCGACATTCAGGAGTATATGTCACGCCAGCACAACGTGAAGGTTTCGGAGCGTATGGCTGAGCGTATCAAGATACACGTCGGCTCGGCTCTCACTGAGCTTGGCGACGATGCACCGGAGGACTTCATCGTTCACGGACCGAACCGCATCACTGCGCTCCCTATGGAGGTGCCGGTATGCTATCAGGAGATAGCACACTGCCTCGACAAGACTATCGCAAAGATCGAGAACGCTGTGCTCTCTGCTCTTGAGAACACACCGCCAGAACTCTATGCCGACATCGTGAAGAACGGTATCTATCTCAGTGGTGGCGGCGCTCTGCTGCGTGGTCTCGACAAGCGTTTGCAGGAGAAGATCAACATTCCGTTCCACATCGCCGAAGATCCGTTGCACAGCGTAGCAATCGGTGCGGGTGTGGCTCTGAAGAACATCGACCGCTTCTCATTCCTGATGAGATAGGATAAAAGTAAAAGAGTAAAAAAAGTAAAAGAGTAAAAAGCTCTTGACAACAAAAGAGTAAAACACTCTTGACAGTAAATAACATTTAAAGGTAAGAAGGTAAAAAAGTAAAAGAGTAAAAAGAGCAGGAAAGGTTATACGCCCTCTGCTTTTTACTTTTTTACTCTTTTACTTTTTTACTTTTCAATTATGCGCAACCTATTAGATTTCCTTTCACGCCACAACCACTGGTTCGTCTTCCTCTTGCTTGAGGTAGTGAGCCTCACACTGCTGTTCAAGTACAACAGCTATCAGGGCAGTGTGTGGTTTTCATCGGCTAATGCCGTAGCAGGCAAGATGTACGAATGGGACTCGTCCGTGAAGCAATACTTCGCCCTTACCGAAGTGAACCGCCAACTCACCGACCGCAACATATACCTCGAACGCGAAGTGGAGATGCTGCGCGAGCAGGTGAAGAAGTCAAACAACGACACTACCCTCGTCGAACGACTGCAACAGAACATCATGCGCGACTACGAGACCATACCGGCAAAGGTCGTCAGCTCGTCGCTCGACAAGGCTAACAACTTCATCACCATAGATAAAGGCAGTGCCGACGGCGTGCGCAAGGACATGGGTGTGGTGTGCGGACAGGGCATCGTGGGCATCGTCTATCTATGCAACGAACACTACTCGGTGGTTATCCCTGTGCTCAATGAGCAGTCGAACATCAGCTGCACTATACGCGGACGTGGCTACTTCGGCTACCTGCGCTGGCATGGTGGTTCGCCCGAAACGGCATACGTAGAGGACATACCACGCCATGCACACTTCCGACTGGGCGACTTCATCGTGACATCGGGCTACTCCTCGGTGTTTCCACCGGGTATCATCGTCGGACGCATCAAACATGTGTACAACTCCGAGAACGGACTCTCCTACCGTCTCAACATCGCTCTGTCGACCGACTTCTCACGTCTGCGCGACGTGAGCGTCATCAACGACCGCGAGATGGACAAGAAACTCGAATTACTGCGTGCTGCCGAAGACTCCATCAAGGCACGCCAATAAACATACAGAAGAAACAAATGAGCCTGAACTTCCTTAGAAACATAGTATTCATTATAGTGCTGCTGCTCGCACAGACGCTGCTACTCAACCATATCAGCGTCTTCGGATGCGCCACACCGCTACTCTATGTCTACTTCGCACTGACCGTGCAACGCGGCGAAGCGAAGTGGGCTACGCTGCTTTGGTGCTTCTTCATGGGGCTGTTGGTGGACATCTTCACCAATACACCAGGCGTAGCAGCTGCCTCAATGACGCTCGTGGGCTTCTTGCAGCCTTACGTTGTCGAACTGTTCGCACCACGCGATAGTGCCGACGACCTCCGTCCGTCCCCCTTCACCTTCGGCTCAAGCAAATACACCAATTACACCATCATCCTCGTACTCATCTATTGCTTCACATTCTTCTCGCTCGAAGCCTTCAATCTGTACAACTGGGGACAATGGATTGCTTGCATCGTAGCAAGCACCATCATCACCGTTGTATTGATTTTGGTGATAGAGTACTTCAGAAGTAAAAGATAGAGCACAGCAGAAACTGTAAGTAGAGAACATTATTAGTAGTAATCGGTAACATCAGTAGTAGGAAATGAGCAATTATAACCTTGAGAAACGGCGCTACGTAATCGCTTTCGTGGCAACGGCTATTGTCGTTGTCTACATCGTGCGTCTCTTCACGCTGCAGCTGCTTAGCGACGACTACAAGAAGAACGCCGACTCCAACGCCTTCCTCAAGAAAATCGAATACCCTTCGCGTGGTGCCATCTACGACCGCAACGGCAGACTGCTCGTGTACAACCAGCCGGCTTACGACATTATGGTCGTGATGAACGAAGCAAAGGGACGCATCGACACGCTTGAGTTTTGCCACGCGCTTGGCATCACGAAAGAGTTCTTCATAAAGCGCATGAACGACATTAAGGACTACTCGAAGAACCCTGGCTACTCGCGCTTCACGCAGCAGCTCTTTATGAGTCAGCTCCCTTCGGAGGAGTTCAGCTTCTTCCAAGAAAAGATATTCCGCTTCCCTGGTTTCTACGTGCAGCAGCGCAGCATACGCCAATACCAATCGAAGGTGGGCGCGCATATCCTCGGCGACGTGGCTGAGGTGTCGCCCTACGACATTGAGGAGGATAGCTACTATCAGCCTGGCGACTACATCGGCAAACTCGGTGTGGAGAAGTCGTACGAGAAACAGTTGCGTGGCGAAAAAGGAGTGCAAATTCTGCTGCGCGACGCTCGCGGACGCATACAAGGCAAGTACATGGACGGCAAGTACGATCGCAAACCGATTGCCGGCAAAGACCTCACGCTCGCCATTGACGAGAAGCTACAAGCATTGGGCGAACGTCTCATGGAGGGCAAGATAGGCTCTATCGTGGCACTCGACCCTCGTACGGGGGAAGTGCTCTGTATGGTGTCGGCTCCGAGCTACGACCCACGTATCATGGTGGGACGTGCACGCGCTAAGAACCACCGCGCACTGGCTAAAGATGCGTGGAAACCACTGCTCAACCGCTCCATAATGGGTATGTATCCGCCTGGCTCCACGTTCAAGACATCGCAGGCTCTTACGTACATGACTGAAGGCATCATTACGCCAGGCACAGCATTCCCCTGCAACCACGGCTTCTACTATCGCGGTCTACACGTAGGCTGCCACTCACATGCCGCTCCTATCGCTCTTGTCGATGCCATCAGCACCTCGTGCAACTCCTACTTCTGTTGGGGTCTTTACTACATGATTGGCAACCGCTCGAAATACAAGACTCCGTATAACGCCATGAACACGTGGCGCGACTATATGGTGTCGATGGGCTTCGGCTATAAGTTGGGCATCGACCTGCCTGGCGAGAAGCGCGGCATGATTCCGAACGCCGATTATTACGACCGCAACTATCGTGGCTCGTGGAACGGTCTGACTATCATCTCTATATCTATCGGCCAGGGCGAGGTGACGCTCACTCCGCTACAGATAGCCAACCTCGGTGCCACCATCGCCAACCGCGGCTACTACTACCGACCACACGTGGTGCGCAAGGTGCAAGGCGAACCGCTCGACACCATGTACACCCACCGCCACTACACAATGGCATCACGCCGAGCCTACGATTACGTGGTAGCAGGTATGCGCTCCTCAGCCTTAAAGGGTACGTGTAAAGCTCTCTCACGACTGCCGTTCGAGGCATGTGGCAAGACGGGTACGGCGCAGAACCACGGACGCGACCACTCCGTGTTCATGGGCTTCGCACCGATGAACAACCCGAAGATAGCTATAGCCGTGTACGTAGAGAACGGCGGATGGGGTGCCGACTTCGGTGTACCTATCGGCGGACTGATGATGGAACAGTATCTTACGGGCAAGCTATCGCCTGCTGCCGAGGCGCAAGCCGATGCCATGCAGGCACGACGCATTGGCTACGGTCCGAGATTCTCTCAAAAGTAAAAAAGTAAAAGAGTAAAAAAGTAAAAAGCTTAGGAAGGCTTAGGAAGGCTTAAAGAGGCTTAGAAAGACTTAAAGAGGCTTAGGAAGGCTTATAAACTAAAAATAATGATAAACGACAAACCACAAAGCATTTGGTCGCAGGTCGACTGGCTGACCATTGGCCTGTACATAGCACTGATGCTCTTCGGATGGTTGAGCATCTGCGGTGCGAGCTACTCCTTCGGCGACAACGATCTGTTCTCGCTCGACACACGCTCGGGTATGCAGATTCTATGGATTGGCACGAGTATCTGTCTCGGTTTTGTCATACTGATGATGGACTCGCGCTTCTTCGACACGTTCTCGTTCATCATCTACGGTGTGCTGCTCCTGCTGCTCTTTGCCACCATCTTCAACCCTCACGACATCAAGGGTTCCCACTCGTGGCTCGTCATCGGTCCGCTACGCTTGCAGCCTGCCGAGTTCGGCAAGTTTGCAACCGCACTTGCGCTCGCCAAGCTGATGAGCACCTACGGCTATAACATACAACGCTGGAAAGACTTTGCAGCGGCTTGCGCCGTGGTGCTCGTGCCCATGCTCTGCATCGTGGGTCAGCGTGAGACGGGCTCTGCACTCGTCTATCTCACATTCTTCCTCATGTTCTACCGCGAGGGAATGCCTGGCAGCATCCTCTTCACGGGCGTAGCGATGGTGCTCTACTTCGTTGTGGGCATTAAGTACGAGGGCATTATGCTCTTCGACACACCTACATCGGTGGGCAAGTTCGTGGTGCTGCTGCTCGTACAACTGTTCGTAGCAGGCATGGTGTACAACTATGTACACAACCGCAAGCACACCAATACAATCATCGGCTATAGTCTGGTGCTCACCACTATAGCCATTCTCTTCGACGTGTACGTCATTCCGTTCGACGTGACGTGGGTGCAGCTCGGTATGTGTCTTGCGCTATTCCTCTATCTCCTCTACCACGGACTGCGTACGCGCCTTCCGCAATACTTCTTCATACTGGCGTTCGCCGTCGGTTCGGTGGTGTTCTTCTACTCTGCCGACTACGTGCTGAACAACGTGATGGAGCCTCATCAGCGTGTGCGCATCAACGTGTTGCTCGGTCTCGACGAAGACCTTGCCGGTGCCGGCTACAACGTTCATCAGAGCGAGATAGCCATCGGCTCGGGCGGACTCAAAGGCAAAGGCTTCCTCAATGGCACGCAGACTAAGCTGAAGTTCGTGCCCGAGCAAGACACCGACTTCATCTTCTGCACCGTGGGCGAGGAGGAGGGTTTCATCGGTTCGGCAGGCGTATTGCTGCTGTTCCTCGTCCTCATACTCCGACTGCTTGCGCTTGCCGAGCGACAACCATTCGCCTTTGGGCGCATATACGGCTACTGTGTGGCATCGGTGTTCCTCTTCCACGTGTTCATCAACGTGGGCATGGTGTTAGGCTTAACGCCTGTCATCGGTATCCCGCTACCATTCTTCAGCTACGGCGGATCGTCGCTTTGGGGCTTCACTATCCTGCTTTTCATATTCCTCAGTATAGACGCAAAGCGCAATATGCTCAAGGCTTAGGTTACATTTTATTTATAAATATAATGTCAGTAGTATCATAAATAAAGCGATATGCAAATCATTAGTTGGATTTACATATCGCTATTTATTTAATGCTTAGTGTTGGTTATTTTTGTAGGCTGCGAAGCTTTGGATAATCGACACCTCTTTATTACCAGCTTAAAACTCAGGATTGTCTGATTTCTTCTGCTGCTTAATAGAAACGCTTGTTGAGCCTTCAGCGTTCTCAAATTCGATAATGCCACTTCTTTCTGCATCCATAAGATTGTTATCTACGTACACTCTAAAACCATTCTCCGTTCCGTACACATAACACCAGTCTGGCTTTGACTTTACTTTAGCAGATGTCAGGTTTACGAGTGTTAGTTCTTTTGGCAGAGAATTATCATTAGCCCCAAACTCTAAAGAACTTTCAGCGAACTTAGGAGCAAATGGAACAAATGGAGCCTGACATTTTATGGTATATCCAATAATACCGCCTGACGTTCCTGCAATCTCGCTTACAACATATAGTCGAGCATATCTAATCAGACCATAATCCATGTATCCTACTACATATCCATCACCAGAATTTACCGCAACAGAAGAATTCCATCCATCTTGTGGTATAGCGGTAACATTTCCCAATCCTTTAATCTTACCCAATGAAACGAATGAGCAAGAACCTCCCGTAAAGTTATATGCACTATTGATTTTTATAGTACCAAAATCTCTTACGGAGACACTATTGTCATTACCATCTCCTACCATCATATTCATAGTAATGGTTCCCTTAGGGTCAGGTATGTTCTTGTCAGGATTGATCACTACGCCACCATTATCATTTTCAGCATCATCGTCTTTGCTACAAGACGAGAAGATAAGCGCACCGAATGCTACACACAATAAAAATAAGTACTTGTTAAAGAGTTTTTTCATAATAAAAAATAAAAAGCGTGTAACCGTCTGCAACTTGTTTTGTATCTGGTTACCGCCAAGTGACCTACTCTACAACAAGCACGAGACAGTTCACGCCTATGGCATGAACCTTTCATCTGCTTGTTCTCGTAGAGTGAATATTGGCGGTATTCGATACAAAAGAACAAGAGCTAAAAGCTCAATATTTTAAAAGTTAAAGAACGGAAACACAGAGTTTGATAATACAAGGAATTAATCCTTAGTTGTTAAATCTCTGTCGTGGCAATGATTCTAAACCACTAACCACTTACCGTTTTAGTTTGTTTGTTTTCTTTTTCTTGTTTCTGTTAATATTAAGTTAGACAATGTTATGTTTAAATAGCTGAGATAGACTCAGATTTGGTTACAAATTTAGTATGTTTTTAGGATATAAGCAAATTTGTATGGCACAAAATGTTGTTTAGCACTACATTTTAAGCATTCCTATGTAAATAACTTTCACTGCCACCGTATCGCCTATATGAGTTATCAAGTATCTTGTCTACTCGAAGTAGAAGCTAAGCACTACCATCTTTGTACGTGCCTCCTTCACGCCATACGTGTACTTGAGCAGACTCTTGTCGCGCAGCTCCTTGGCGTGCTTTGTGTCGAGGGCGTTGCCTAAGCCGTAGACGAACTTCAGCTCTGGGCGCAGCTTGAAGTAGGGCAGATAGAAGTCGCAGCCCACGCCGAACTCCAGCGAGAGCGACGTGCGCTTCAGCTTCAGCGCGTCGGTGCTCTTGCCCGTGAGGTTGATCATCGGCGACACACCTGCCATGAGATACGGGCGGTGGTTGTTGAAGCGTGGCGCAGCGAAGATGATGTCGCCTGCCACGGCGATGTAAGCGGTCTTCATGTCCTGGCGTTTCTCTTCGGGCTTACCACTCGCGCTTAGGTTCTTCAGGTCTTGGAACACTATGTGGCGCGTGCCGAAGTACATCATCGGTGCCACGCGCAACTGGAAATGTGTGGACAGACGTAGCTCGCCAAGCACTCCGACATTGATGCCGGGGTCCCAGCGACTTTGGTCGGCGGTGACGAGTGTCTCCTGCGTACCGTCCTCAGTGGTGATGGTCTGCGGACCAGCCATACGCACCTCCATGTCCTGCACGTGCGTACCCACGACCACGCCGAAGTGGAATGGACGCAAGTCGGTGTACGGACGGTTCTGCACGGTGCGCTCTTGTGCTGAGGCAGCGAGGCTGACGATACACATTATTATAATATATATGTATTTTCTCATCTATGGGTTGTTTCTATTCTTTCAATAGCTTTATGCCGACATCGCAGATACCGGGCAGTATCTCGCGCTTCATATCGTGGCGCACCACTACGTGCAGCGAGTCGCCTTCCTGCAACTGCAGTTGGCACACCTCAAACTGATACTGTCTGTAGCCTATGCCGTCGCCGAGCACTTTGCCTTGTTCGTCGGTGAGCTCGCAGCATATGGTGTCGACAAGGACACGATGCGCCGGCATTATCTCTTGCTCCACAATCAGCGTGAGCGACGTGAACGGATAGCTATCCGTAGTGCGCACACCGAGCAGAGCGCGATAGGTGGCTGCCTCCTTCAACGGGCGGATGGCGAACGTAATGGTGTCGTTCTTCTCCCACCCAGAGAGGGCGGTGCTCTCGTATCGGTCGTAGATGGTGCGATGGTCGCACGCCGTTAGCAGCATGGCGACCAGCGCAAGGGTCATTGCGGCTATCCGTAAGCTTATTGCTCTTTTCATAGCCACAATTCTAATGAGCATCCTTAGGGGGTGCAGCTGTCTCAGCTGCACCGACTGAGCTGTTGGTGCTATTCTTTGGTTGGTGCACTTTAGGGGGTGCAGCTGTCTCAGCTGCACCAACAGAGCTGTTGGTGTTACCATTTGGTTGGTGCACCTTAGGGGATGCAGCTGTCTCAGCTGCACCGACTGAGTTGTTGTTACCATTTGGTTGGTGCACTTGAGACAAGTGCACCCCCTGGGTGGGTTCGCCCTCAGGACGGTTGTTACGACGCTGCTGATTGTTACGACGCTGACCTTCGCCTTTTCTCGGTGCAGTTGAGACAACTGCACCCCCTTCACCTCTCTTCAGTGCAGTTGAGACAACTGCACCCCCTTCGCCTTTCTTCGGTGCAGTTGAGCCGGGTGCGCCCCCTTGGCGCTTTGCGGGTTTCTTCTTGCGCTTGCGTGCCTTGTCGAAGCGACTGATGTCGGCATCGGCGAGCAGGTCGCGAGGGCGTGTGTCCTGCTTCACCGTTCCGTCCTCGGTGAGCGACTCGGGCTTCTCGCCGCGCTTGTTCATCTCGATGATGGCACGGGCACGCTCGGCTGTAATCTCCTCGAGGTTGGCAGCTATGCCCTTGTCGGTTGAGTAGACCACGGTGCCGGCGAGGATGTCCGACTTGAAGAGGTAGTAGTCGCTGTCGAGAGTCTGCAGCACTATGTCGCGTGCCGGCATCTTACGGCTTGCCTCCACGTAGTCGTCCACCTCGTAGTTGAGGCAGCACTTCAGTTTGGCGCACATGCCGGCAAGCTTCTGCGGATTGAGCGATATGTCCTGTATGCGTGCAGCGTTGGTGCTGACGCTCACGAAGTTCTTCATCCATGTGGCGCAGCAGAGCTCTCTGCCGCAGGGACCCGTACCGCCGATGCGTCCTGCCTCCTGACGCGCACCGATCTGCTTCATCTCGATGCGTACGTGGAAGGTGTCGGCAAGCACCTTGATGAGCTGACGGAAGTCGACGCGCTCGTCGGCGATGTAGTAGAATATCGCCTTGTTGCCGTCGCCCTGATACTCTACGTCGCCAATCTTCATCTGCAGACCGAGATCCTTGGCTATCTGGCGGCTCTGTATCATCGTGCCGTGTTCGCGGCTCTTCGCTTCGTTGTACTTGTCGATGTCCACGGGCTTGGCTATGCGGTAGACGCGCTTGATGTCGTCAGCCGACTTTAGGTTGGCTTTCTTCAGTTGCAGCTTCACCAGTCTGCCGGTGAGCGTAACGGTGCCTATGTCGTGACCGGGGCTTGCCTCCACCGCCACGATGTCGCCCTTGTGCAGGTCGATATTGTTGACGTTGTGGTAGTAACCCTTGCGCGTGTTCTTGAACTGCACCTCCACGAGGTCGGTGTCCTCGTCGTTGCCCGGTACGTCGTACAGCCAGTCGTAGGTGTTCAGCTGCATGTTCTGTCGTCCGCAAGCGTAATGGTGCAATCCGCGGTCGGTGTCGCGCGTTATCTTGAATTGCATATCTTTGAAATCCTTCATTGCGATTTATGCTTGTTGTTTACGTGTTATGAGTATAATTGTTTGTAATGCTATGTCGAAGAACACCATCTTGGCGTTGGCGTTCTGTGATATGTCGCGCAGTGCACGCTCGAAGAGTTCGTTCAGCTCCATCACGTTGCGCTCGTTGATGAACGGTGCAAAGCGTGTGCAGAACTGCTCTTCGTTCGCTGTCATATAGTTGAGCTCGGGGTTGCGGAAGTTGTACATAAAACTCTCGCGCACCATGCGGTTGAAGTAGACGATCATGCGCTTCTGCTTCTCGCGTCCGAAGGCGGCTACGCTCTCGCTCCACTTCTTCAGTTCCTTCACCTTCTTGCTGTAGGCGTAGCGCATGAGCATGGCGAAGAGGTCGAAGAAGAGGCTTGCCTCGTTGCCGGCGCGCAGCGAGTCGAGGGCTGCGGTCCACGAGCCGTTGGCTATGCGTGCTATGCGGTGCGCCGTGTCGGTGTCGATGCCGCGACGCTCGGTGAGTGCCTGCTCTATGGCTTCGTCGCTGATACGTTTGAAGTCGAAGCGCTGTGTGCGACTGCGTATTGTCTCGAGCAACTTCTCGGGTTCCTCGCTGACGAGGATGAACACGGTCTGCTGCGGTGGCTCCTCGAGCAGCTTGAGTATCTTGTTGGCCGAGGTGACATTCATGCGCTCGGGCAGCCACATCACGCACACCTTGTATCCGCCCTGCGACGCTTTTATGCTCAAGCGGCGCGAGAGGCGGTCGCTCTCGGCTCCGGTGATGATGGCTTGCTGGTTCTCTGCGCCCATCGCCTCCATCCACTGCTCTATGCTGAAGTAGGCACCGTCGCTGAGCAGCTCGCGCCACTCCTGGGCGTAGTCGTCGCTCACGGGCTGATGGTCGGACCCCATCGTGGGCTTCTTTATCGTAGGGAAGCTGAAGTGGAGGTCGGGGTGCTGCCACTGGCGCAGCAGCGGACTGTCGCCCAACAGACGCGAGGCGAACGCAAGGGCAAGGGCTTTCTTGCCGCAGCCCATCGGACCGCAGAACAGCATGGCGTGGGGCACTCGGTGCTCCTCTATGAGTTTGACGAGCGACTGTTTCGCCTCGTCCTGACCTATTACTTCTTCAAATGTCATTTGCGCTATTGCGAGTTTTGAATTTTGAACTACAACAGTCTCCTTGCCACTTCTCTTACGGAGTCGACAGCCGAGACGGTGTAGAAATGTATGTTGTTCACTCCGGCTTTGTAGAGCTGGCGACACTGCTCGGTCGACCACTCTATGCCGAGTTGGCGGGCGTCGTCGTCGGTCTTGCACTTCAGTGCCTCCACTGCCAGCTCCTGCGGGAAGTCGCAGCGGAACACGCGCGGCACTACCGTCAGCTGCGAGAGCTTTGCAAGCGGCTTGATGCCCGGCACGATCGGTATGGTGATGCCCATCTGGCGTGCCTTCTCCACGAAGCGGAAGTACTTACGGTTATCGTAGAACAGCTGCGTGACGGCGTAGTCGGCACCCATGTCTTGCTTCATCTTCAGATACTTCAGGTCGAGGTCTATGTTCAGTGCCTCCTCGTGCTTCTCGGGGTAGCACGCCACGCCGTAGTGGAACTTCTTGCCGGGGTTCTTTATCGGCGTGCCGTCGTTGAAGAAGCCCTCGTTGAAGCGGTTCACCTGCTCGATGAGGTCGGTGGTGTGGGCGTGTCCGCCAGGGGTGGGCACAAACTGACTATCGTCGCGTGCCTTGTCGCCACGCAGCAGCAGCACGTTCTCGATGCCGAGGAACTGCAAGTCGATCAGCTCGTACTCGATGGCATCGGCTGTGGCGCCGCTGCAGATGATGTGCGGTATGACCGGCACACCGAACTTGTTCTGTATGGCAGCCGCTATGGCCACCGTGCCCGGACGACGGCGCACACGAAGGCGCTCGTACTGGCCGTTGTCGAGCTCGCGATAGACGAACTCGCTGTGATGTGTGGTGATATTGATGTACGCCGGATCGAAATCGCGGAACTTCTCTATCGTAGAGAACAGACGCTCTGTTCCTGTGCCTTTCAACGGTGGTAACACCTCGAACGAGAAGTGCTTCTCGCCACCACCGGAGGTGAGTATATCTGAAATATTCATCTTATTATCCTTTCGTATCTTATTTACCACTACAAAGTTACGGAAAATCTTACATAAATTTGCTATTTTGATTAATAATTAATACATTTGCTTGTAAATCTAAATAATACATAGGAGGGTATGGCATCCCTGCCATACCCACGCGCCCTTTATAAAATGAATATGAACTTACATACAACCCTCGTTTCGAGCGCATTTTTCGCGTTCTGCTTAGCTGCCAGCAATGCCGCTGCGGCTAACAATTCACCATCCAAACACCTCAACACCTCACCATCTCAACACCTCACCATCTCACCATCCCAACACCTCACCACCTCACCATCTCGCCACCTCACCACCTCACCATCTCAACACCTCACCAC
>NZ_JH379465.1:6894-14794 GCF_000235885.1 Leyella stercorea DSM 18206 | reverse complement strand
ACCATCTCAACACCTCACCACCTCACCATCCACTCTCACCTCCCAACGCCCTGCGCCCGCTGAACGCCTCTTCGTATCGGACGCGGTGGAGAAGAAGATTCGCGAGATAAAGAAGCGCATCAAGGAGAACGCCTACTTAGCGTGGATGTTCGAGAACTGCTTCCCGAACACGCTCGACACCACCGTCCACTTCACCGATGCCGAGGACGGCGAGGAGGACACATTCGTCTACACGGGCGACATACACGCCATGTGGCTGCGCGACTCGGCGGCGCAGGTGTGGCCCTACGTGCAGCTGGCTAAGGGCGACCGCAAGTTGCAGAAGATGCTGCGCGGTGTGATACGCCGCCAGCTGAAGTGCATCAACATCGACCCCTACGCCAATGCGTTCAACCGCGAGCCCGAGCCGAACGGCATGTGGGCTAACGACATGACCGACATGAAGCCCGAGCTGCACGAGCGCAAGTACGAGTTCGACTCGCTCTGCTACCCCATACGCCTCGCCTACCACTACTGGCAGGTGACGGGCGACGTTTCTGTCTTCGGCGACGAGTGGCTGCAGGCAGTGCGCAACATACTGCGCGTGTTCCGCGAGCAGCAGCGCAAGCAGGGGCTCGGCACCTATCGCTTCCAACGCGAAACGGAGGACCAGCTCGACACCGTATGCAACCACGGCTGGGGCAACCCCGTGAAGCCCTGCGGACTCATCGCTTCTGTCTTCCGCCCCTCCGACGACGCTACGACGTTCCTCTTCCTCGTGCCGTCTAACTTCATGGCGGTCAGCTCGCTGCGCAAGGCGGCGGAGATACTCAGCAAGGTGAACGCCGACGCAACGCTCGCTGCCGACTGCACGGCGCTTGCCGACGAGGTGAGTGCGGCACTGAAAGAGTACGCCGTGGTCGACCATCCGAAGTACGGCAAGATATACGCCTACGAGGTGGACGGCTTCGGCAACCGCTTCCTCATGGATGACGCCAACGTGCCGTCGCTGCTCGCCCTACCCTATCTTGGCGACGTGGACGTGAACGACCCCGTATATCAGAACACGCGCCGCTTCGTCTGGAGCGACGACAATCCCTACTTCTTCCGCGGCAAGGCTGGCGAGGGCATCGGCGGTCCGCACGTGGGCTACAACATGGCGTGGCCTATGTCCATAATGATGCGCGCCTTCACGAGCACCGACGATGCCGAGATAGCGGAGTGTCTGCGTATGTTGCAGCGCACTGACGCCGGCACGGGGTTCATCCACGAGTCGTTCAACGTGGACGATGCGCAGAAGTTCACGCGCGAGTGGTTCGCATGGCAGAACACGCTCTTCGGCGAACTCATCATCAAGCTCGTGGACGAGGGCAAGACGGAGCTGCTGGTTAACGCCCGAAAGTAATCGTAGGAGGGTATGGCATCCTGCCATACCCACGCAGCCTCAAATATAACAAAACCAAAGAATATGCAAGACACAAACAACATACCCGAACTTCAATCGCCCTTCGAACAGCTACGAGAGCTGGATGCGGATGGTAAGGAATGGTGGAACTCACGCAAATTGGCACGAGTGATGGGTTATGGCAAATACTGGAACTTCGAACGTGTTATAGCTAAAGCGCAGGCATGGACTTCGCAAAAGGGTTATCACCTCGGCGAACACTTCGTAGAAACTATTGAGATGGCAGAACTCGGCAATGGCGCAGTAAGAGAAGTGACAAGCATCATGCTCTCACACACCGCATGTATGGCTGTGGTTATGAATGCCGATAAGAAAAAGGAGATGGTGAAAGCTGCCCAGCAATACTTCAGTTCAACAATGGCTTCTGATGTAATGGCAAAAAGCATGGAGTCGTCAATACTAATGTATAGAGGCGGACGAGGAAAAGTGCAGGTGCAGGTTGTTTTCGACACCAATACGTTTTGGCTTTCGCAACAGAGAATGGCAGAACTGTTCGGAGTAACTGTACCGACAATCAATTACCATCTTACTCAGATAAATCAAAGCGGAGAAATACATTTGCCCGATACAATTAGAAAAATTAGAATACCCTCGGACAAATGTTCCAACGAAGTGATGATGTACAACCTCGATGTGGTGATTGCCGTAGGCTATCGTGTGAACAGTTACGAAGCTACACAGTTCCGCATATGGGCAACGAGCGTATTGAAAGAGTATCTCACTAAAGGGTTTGCGCTGGATGATGAGCGGCTAAAAGGCAAGAATGTTTTCGGAGCCGACTACTTCGACGACTTGCTTGACCGTATCCGAGAGATACGCATCAGCGAACGTCGTTATTATCAAAAAATAACAGATATATACAGCGAATGTAGTGTCGACTATAGTAAGGATGCGGAAGAGACACGCAAGTTCTTCAAGATGGTGCAGAACATGATGCACTACGCCGTAACAAAACAGACGGCTGCAGAAATCATCTACGACCGCGCCGATGCTGAGCGCCCACACATGGGGCTAACAACATGGAAGAATGCACCAGAAGGTAGGGTGATAAAGTCGGATGTCACCATAGCCAAGAACTATTTGAGCGAAAAGGAGGTCGATGCACTTAACCGACTGAGCAATGCCTTCATCGACATTGCCGAGCAACGAGCAGAAGACCATATACTAATGACTATGGCTGATTGGTTCGACCTCTTGCAAAAATACATGGACCTCAACAACCGTCCAGTGCTCCCAAATACAGGACGTGTGACACACGAACAAGCCGTAGAAAAGGCACTAACAGAATACGACAAATTCCGCATCATTCAAGACCGCGAAATAATGTCAGACTTCGACCGTCAACTGAAAAGCATTTTCGGCGACAACTACTAATATTTTTTAAACATACGAACAAAAACCTCCCATTGCTTTTGTGGGAGGTCAAGGGGGTATGACTGTATACAAATATTGTTCAGACACCTCCGACCGAAACTCACATTCTGGAGACTCTGACGCACCATATTCCGCTCTTTTGCACCAAAATTTTGCTTCAAAAATACAAAATCCGATGGTTTTCACAGCGCAAGCGGCACTTTTGCACAGCGTAAGTGGCACTTTCACACGGCGAAAGTGCCACTTCTACCCAGTACTCGTGGGGGTAGTACTCCAGTTTTGCAGCGGTAGTACTCAGCGGAAGTGGCACAAAAGCTGCACACTTTCGCACGCGCAGCCTCAACAAACTAAATATCAACCGCTTACCGCTGCACACTTTTTACCTCTCAAAACTCGCGAAAAACCGACCAAAGGTTTTCTTTTTCATTTTTCGGGCACTCCTGAGCGGTAAAAATGACAAATATCGTACCTGTGCAAACTGTATGCCATAGATTTTTCAAAACAAAGACTTTGCTTGTTCGAACAAAATCTATACATTTGCACTCGCAATACTTTAAATAACCAGCTTATGAAAAATGTACTGAAGAAAATGTTTGTCGCCGTGCTGCTCTGCCTCGTGCAAACGACCGTTTGCACAGCCGACACGTTCAAGGGAAAGATTGTGAACGCCGAGACGGGCGAAATTCTCATCGGAGCAACGGTGCGCAGCGAGATAAACCCAGAGCCGGGTTGGTCGATGCAGAACTCGACGGAGACCGACAGCACGGGCTGCTTCACGCTCGACTCCGAATGGGAGGGACGCATCATGATCACGTTCAGCATGATCGGCTACAAGAACTCGCGCAAGGTGGACTATGCGTACGGATCTGAGGTGAAAGACACCACCGACCTGGGCACCATCAGGCTGCAGCCCACGGCGCTCATGCTGCGGGAGGTGGAGGTGAAGGCGAAGGTGCCGCGCATCACCATGCGTGGCGACACCATCGTGTTCAACCCCGAGGCGTTCCAGCTGAAGGAGGGCGCGCGCCTCGACGAGCTTATCAAGAAGCTGCCGGGCGTGCAGCGTCGCGACGGCAAGCTATACTGGAACGACAAACCCATACGCCTGATGATGAACGGCAAGGACATGTTCGGCGGTGACCAAATCTTAGAGCAACTGCCGGCTGACGTGGCTGACAAACTGAAGGTGTACGACCGCAAGTCGGAGCTGGCACGCCACACGGGCAACGACGATGGCGATGAGGACCATGTGCTCGACATCCAGGTGAAGCCGGGCTTCCTCGACAAGTGGTACGGCGACATCGAGGCTCAGTATCAGACCAAGAAGCGCTACAGCGCAGCTATCACCGCAAGCCGACTGAGCGACCAAGACCCGCACATGATATACGCCCAGGCTAACAACGCCAACCGCTATGTAGACAAGACGATTGGCTCTTCCATGAACCGCAACATCGACGGCGATGGCAAGAGCCAGTACGGCTCGTACAACTATCAGCACAACTGGCAGACGAAGGGCACGCAGCAATACACAAGCAACCGCTTCAACATAAGCACCAACATGGGACACAGCGACGGATGGAACAGCGGAAAGGCGTCGACCGAGACGTTCTTCCCGAACCAGGAGCACACGTTCGGCGTGAAAGACGCCTACCGCTACAAGCACAACCTCAAGCCGCAGCTGGAGGCTAAACTCTTCGCCTACACCGACTCCGCGAACACCATCGACGTGAAGGTGAAAGCCTCATACGAGAAGGCTCGCAAATCGTACGAGGAGAAATCGGCTTCGTACGGCTACCAGCCCGACCAGTTTGCCTACCACTCGCTTAAGGAGGCGCTCGACGCAAAGCCCGGCGATGCGCTCTACGACCGACTCATCACACGCAACCGTAACTACGAGTCGACCGACCTGCAGCAACGCGGACTGAACATCTCGTACGCATGGAAGCACTTCATCGGCAAGAAAGGCTCGTTCACGCTGCAGGGCTTCACCAACCTGAGCGGAACGAACGAGGACACACACAACAACCGCAACGTGGAGTATCTGCGCGAACAGCGCAACGAGACGCTGTGGCAGTTCTACGACCGCAGCGCGCACGAACTGGAGACGCAGTTAGGCGCTTCGTTCGACTACTGGCTCGGCAAGAAGGTGTATTTCAACATATTCGACAACGTGAGATTAAACCGCTCACGCATCGCACGCAACTTCTTCAACGACACCGACGAGCAGAACGTAGTGGGCGGCACGCCGACAACGGCTGACCCCACGAACTCCATGCGCAACCTCACGCACAAATGGACGAACGAGCTGACCGTGAAGTCGACCATCACGCCGGTGAAGGCACTGATGATAATGCCGAAGTTCAGCTGGAACTACTGTCGCGAAAAGACCGACTACCACTACGGACCGCTGGACACCACAGCCGTGCGCACAAGCAACACGTACGAGCCGTCTATCTTCCTGAAGTGGAAGATGAGCCGCGTGCGCAACATGGACATCGCCTTCGCATACAACACCACCGTACCCGACCTCGTGAGCACGCTCGGCTACCGCAACACCATCGACCCGCTGCATATATACATGGGCAACCCGCTGCTGCGCAACTCGCACAGTCATACCACTACGTACAACTACCACCGCATGTGGCTGCGCAAGCAGATTGTGCTGGGCTTGACCGCTTCGTACAACAAGGACATCAACCCTCAGGCTACGCTCTACAGCTACAACTCGGCTACCGGCGTCTACACGTCGAAACCGATGAACGTGAAGGGCGGCGACATGTGGCAGTTCGGACTCAACTACGACCAGGGCATCGGCTTCTACTTCCGACTGATGAACAAGTTCGCACTGGAGACGGCTAAGTCGTACGGCTTCCTCACCATCGTCGACAACAACGCTGCCGACGCGCAGCCCGAACTGAACAAGCAGAAGCGACTGGGCATAAACAACGACTTCGAGTTCTCGTACGAGACCGAGAAGTTGCAGCTCACACTCTTCAACCGCCTGGAGAGCAACCGCTACCGCTACGACGACGCTTCGTACAACACCACACCGCTGTTCAACAGCGTGGGCATAAGCGCCAACCTGCACCTCGCTCCGTTCGAGGTGTTCGTGCAGTTGTCTGACGACTATTGTTCGGGCTACGCTACATCGGCTATGAACGGACACAAGCTCAAGTCGATGGCGTCCGTCAGCTGGAGCTTCTGCAAGAACAAGTGTATGCTGCGCCTGTTTGCCGACGACATCTTCAACAAGGACATCTGGTACGAAAGCGAATACTCAGCCTTCCAACGTCAGGAGTACTCCACAAACTATATACACCACTATCTGAACCTGAGCTTCAGATACAGACTCGATGCAAAGGCTAAAAAAGGCAAATCGACAACAATAAGCAGTAGAAGATAAACTGTTAGTACAAACAAAAAGCCGTAGCGGAACTCCTCCGTTACGGCTTTATTATTTATGGTAATTGTAGGAGGGTATGGCATCCTTGCCATACCCACTCAACCTATAGGAGAGTACGACGTTCCTCCACGCAACCTACTGAAAACAAAGCATAATAGCACTTCTACTTGCGAAACCTCTTCGACACAGCCGAATAGCCGCAGCGCTGACAGAGCGGTTCAACAGCGTTGTGACTGGTGAAGCCGTCGTACAGAGCACGCGCCCGCGGCGAGTCAAGGATGTCGGCAAGGCTCTGACGGAACAGATTGCCAAGCGCGATGTCGCCGTTATGGTCGAGACAGCACGGCACAACAGTGCCGTCGACGAGCACACCAATCTGATTGCGCAAGGCGTAGCAGAACACCTCCTGCTCGTCGTAAGTGGCGTGCTGAAGGTCGGGCCACTCGAACATGTTATCGTTCTCGATGTACAGATTGTCGGCAAGTCGCCAGCCGTCGTGGCGCTCCGTCCACGGGCGCGGCACATGAAGCGCAAGCAGATTGAGAATATCGTCGTTCTGCCGGTTGTGTCCGCCCTCGTTCCATAGGCGCAGCACGACGATGCAACCACGGTGGGCAGCTTCTAACGAGAACGCCATCACCTCGTCGACGTACCCAGCAAGGTTCTCCTTAGCGTTGCCCTCGTGCGAGTGGAGCGAAATCTGAATCTTATGAGGCAGAGCATCCAGAAGGTCTGCACGTCGCGAGAGCAGAGTGCCATTAGTGGTGATAATGGGTACAAAACCTTTGTGGCGAGCCATCAGCACAAACTGCGGCAGCAGCGGATGGAGGAACGGTTCGCCCATCAGATGGAAATACAGAAACTTCACCTTGCCCTCAAGTCGCGAGGTCAAAGCGTCGAATTCGTCCAACGTCAGCCTATGCTTCGCCCTCTCCGTCTTCGGGCAGAACACACAGCTAAGGTTACACACATTAGTTATTTCGAGATAGCATCTTGTTATCATATCGGTAGTTAGCTACGTTGCATCATCTAAGCATTTCTAAAGTACTGTCACACATTTTCCCTTCGTAATACTTATCAAGAACCTTACGGAACAGCCCTTCGCCCGTAGCTGTCCAAAACAAAGTCATCGACGACCTAAGTTTCATTGTGTCTACTTCTCCAAAGATTTGTCTTGCAGACAAACCGTCCAACAGAAGCAGAGCCTCCGTTATCTCCTGCAATCTGTCTCTGAGCACGGGGTGCAGCCAATAAGCACGAGCCTCATCAGCACCAGCAATACCATAATAGTCAGCATTATAACTGTGCCCCAGCCACTTCAATTGAGGAAAAACGAACCACATCCAATGGCTCCTTTTTCGCCCGTTTTGAATCTCCTCAAGAGCCGTCTTATATTGTGAGTAAGAATCCTGAGCTGCAAGAAATCGCGACAAGTGGTATGTATCCATATCATTCATAATATTAAAAGAGTTGCACCATTATAACGCAGCTCCATATAAAACAATATTATTTCTTCATCAACATTTGTATTTTCCATCAAAGTTAGCACAAATTTATAATATACAAACAAGATTAGCCACAAAAGTTGTATGTCTTTTGAATCCTACATCAAACCACAACCCTTGCGCTCGGTGAGTACACTGAAATAGGTTGTATATCTTTTGATTCCTACATCAAAC
>NZ_JH379465.1:6665-6884 GCF_000235885.1 Leyella stercorea DSM 18206 | reverse complement strand
ATCTTTTGATTCCTACATCAAACCACAACCAAGGGAGATAAAGACTTAACTTCGAGGTGTTGTATATCTTTTGATTCCTACATCAAACCACAACCAACCATGAAGCCGAGCGGTCGAAATAAGGTTGTATATCTTTTGATTCCTACATCAAACCACAACAGGTTACACGTATTACCTATGAGTGGTCTGTTGTATATCTTTTGATTCCTACATCAAACC
>NZ_JH379465.1:6370-6655 GCF_000235885.1 Leyella stercorea DSM 18206 | reverse complement strand
TATCTTTTGATTCCTACATCAAACCACAACCCAAGGTATCTGGCGATGATATATTAACAGTTGTATATCTTTTGATTCCTACATCAAACCACAACTTATAAATGGGCTGATAGAAACCCCCGACGTTGTATATCTTTTGATTCCTACATCAAACCACAACTGAAACGATATGCTCTGTTGATACGTGAGGTTGTATATCTTTTGATTCCTACATCAAACCACAACTCTTGTACGTGCTTGTATGTGCTTGGATGGTTGTATATCTTTTGATTCCTACATCAAACC
>NZ_JH379465.1:5945-6360 GCF_000235885.1 Leyella stercorea DSM 18206 | reverse complement strand
ATCTTTTGATTCCTACATCAAACCACAACTAACAACACCGATGGTAAAGCCGATATTCAGTTGTATATCTTTTGATTCCTACATCAAACCACAACTGACGGCTCTAAATACGTTGAGTTTGTCGAGTTGTATATCTTTTGATTCCTACATCAAACCACAACTTATCTTGCACGTATGAATTTATCAGAGTAGTTGTATATCTTTTGATTCCTACATCAAACCACAACTCACTCAAAACACATACAATATGGAAACAGTTGTATATCTTTTGATTCCTACATCAAACCACAACACCTACTCCCTTGCCTGCATAACTGCCAAGGTTGTATATCTTTTGATTCCTACATCAAACCACAACTCTTTGCATCGTAATAAAAAAAATATTATGTTGTATATCTTTTGATTCCTACATCAA
>NZ_JH379465.1:5714-5935 GCF_000235885.1 Leyella stercorea DSM 18206 | reverse complement strand
TATCTTTTGATTCCTACATCAAACCACAACACTTGGTGCACTTAGGCAGAAGCGGATTTGTTGTATATCTTTTGATTCCTACATCAAACCACAACGGAAGTCGGATGCTCGTATCTCCAAGCAGCGTTGTATATCTTTTGATTCCTACATCAAACCACAACTCTTCTTCTTCTGTATCTCTCTTCTCTTCGTTGTATATCTTTTGATTCCTACATCAAACC
>NZ_JH379465.1:5420-5704 GCF_000235885.1 Leyella stercorea DSM 18206 | reverse complement strand
TATCTTTTGATTCCTACATCAAACCACAACCCTAAGTACTTGGTGTAGTCTAAGTGCCAGTTGTATATCTTTTGATTCCTACATCAAACCACAACTAAGGAAACATTGTTTCTTTGTTTCTTTGTGTTGTATATCTTTTGATTCCTACATCAAACCACAACGCCCCGGGTATTTGGCTTAAAAACCAAATAGTTGTATATCTTTTGATTCCTACATCAAACCACAACCTTAGCTATTTGCCGAAAAGTACGTTTATGTTGTATATCTTTTGATTCCTACATCAA
>NZ_JH379465.1:0-5385 GCF_000235885.1 Leyella stercorea DSM 18206 | reverse complement strand
TATCTTTTGATTCCTACATCAAACCACAACACATTGCAAAGGTACTAACTTTTTTCGAAGTTGTATATCTTTTGATTCCTACATCAAACCACAACCTATAACTATTAAATGTCAGAGAACCAATATTTTATAGTTCTTGCTTTGTTATAAGAAATCGTCGTGTAAGAATTATTACGCTACAAAAGTACTAAAAAAATTCCAATTGAATTGGGGCACCTAAAATTTTCTGAGTGATTTTACTCTTTTTAATGCTCTTTGGTTTACCCCAAAAATTATAGATGTCCCCATATTGCTTATCAGTAACACTTAGTATGCTAACCTTTCCCGTTTCTGGCAATAATGCCTTCACTCTTCTCACATGCACATCCAAACTTTCTCTTGATGCACAATGCCGTATATAAACAGAAAACTGCATCATGGAAAAGCCGTCCTTTTCCAAATTCTTACGGAAAAGTGCAGCTGCTTTCATTTCTTTTTTGGTAGAAACCGGCAAATCGAAAAACACAAATAGCCACATAATATGATATGCATTAAGTCTGTATTCCGTCATAAGATAAAGGGAAGTGATATTTTCTTAATTTCACCAGCATAAAACTTAACAAGAGATGCTGTCGTAAAAGTCAATGCAATCTGTAGCGGACGCATTACCTTGCCTATTTTTACGTCACAGCTTAAAAGGCGCATTATCTCCATTTTGGAATCTTTGTTTAATTCCGTAATGCCATCTGCATAAAGATTAAAGACTATTGAATCCACATAAGGACGATAAGGCTCCATTACATCATCAGCAAGCGGAAAGGCATTGTATCTGCTTTTATGGAATATACCAAGATTAGGCAACAGCCCAGAACCAAGTAACGCTCGTGCTGTTGCTGCACGCAAAATTGAATATCCATAATTAAGCAGTACATTTGGCGAATCTCCGCACCTGTCACGTTTAAAGTCTTTACCGAACAGTTGGGTCCAATATATTTTTGCTGCAATGCCTTCCCTATTGTCGGTATCACCACTTTTCACGTTAGCGTAGAAAGGTTTAAGACTGCTACCGTTTTTACCAAACGTATCCAAGACTGCAGACTGGTTCTTTATCTTAGCTTCAATTATCTGTTTCCATGCTTGTTTTTTCATCGGTTCGCTAACAGCAATCTGAGACTTTATATTCTCAGATTGTGTAGTATTGGAATCTAAGCTTTGAAGCATTGCGGTAGGCATCATTTTATTGTCACATAAAATGACAGCAACATTATTCTTCACCAACTCGTTGAGCAACGGTAAAGTAATGTTTATCATTTGACTTTCCAGGACAACACACCCTATATCTTCTATAGGGCGCGTTACCTTGTCATCACTGTCTTTCCAAGAAATCACAAGTTGTGAATTCTTTAGCGAAAGACAAACCGGAGTTGAGAAGAATAATGTCTGCTTTATCATATTATCTAAGCCTTCTTATTTCACCAAGTTCATTTATCTCAAAGTCATAACCTTGAACAAGGGCATTCAGCTGCGTGTGAAGCATTATTATTGCAGGACGGAATTCTTCACCTTGCTCGTATTCTCCATTTTTTGCCTTTATATCTTTACTTGGACGGGCTTCTTCATTGTGTATTAATTTTACTGTGGCATATGCATATTCACCATTTCGTCCTTTCATTCTCATTGTAGACAATCCTGTCACCTTATAAAGACGTCTATTCCTTTCCTTGATCGTAGCATCCCAAACCTCATTAGGTGATTTTTCATAAAGAAGAACCATTGTTCCTATTTTTAATGTATAAGCAAATGGATAATCATGCTCACTCTTAATAGGCACAATATGTCTGTCAACCACCTCCTTATCATTACTTGTTCTATAGTATTGAGCAGCTTGGAGTATATTAACAATTTCGAACTCTCGTTTTTCCTTGCCCTTGTTATCTGTACCAATATATAGAGCAAGCAAATAATTGCTATCATTAGCAACATGATATTGCTGCTTGTATTCTTTGATAGAGACATCACGTTGTTTGCGAATATTCAATGGCTTGGTGATAGAGGGGGTGAAGCATCTCACCTTTTTAATCGGAACCCGCTTTTCCTCATTCATCCATATTGTACTTGCCATTGCATCCTTAAAGCCTTTCTCCTTTATGGCAGCTTCAATAATACTCCTAACCGTATCATCCACAATATTCTTAACATCTTTTTCTTCTAACGATGCTAAGTCTATACGCTTAACATACTTAACAGCCCCATCATTTTCAATAGCGCCATAATAAGTGTCATTATGCAAAGAACCTCTTGCGGCATCGCCTTTGCAAAGAATCTTCTTGCCATCAATCTTAATTCTTCTGCGTCCTTGCTTCGGCATGTTGTCGGGAGTGTAATGATACACCAAGATTTCGTCTTGTATCTTCTTTATGTCCTCTACAAATGTAGCCCATGGCTTTTTGAAAGATGCTTTCGACATTCCATACCATTTGTTGTTTTCTTCGTCATGATAGTATGCACCCAGCTTATTATATTCATCCAAGCCAATACATGCAATTACAATGGCATCTATGCAATGATGTACATGATTGATACGTTCTTTCTTGCTATAGATGTCTTGTATTCCCCATATTTTTCTGAAGTCAGAAGTTGCTATGCCTTTCACGGTATAGACACGATTGAAGAGAGACTTCAAGTAAAGACGGGCATACTTTGAAATCACACTAATGTCGGTGCCTTGACGACGACTAAAGCCTTCAGGTACACTTTCCATTGTGAAACGCTCGTACTTACCGCGCCAATAATCACGACGAAGTTCCAGCAGATGACGTTTACGAATAATTGTGTCCTTCTGCTCTTTTGTTGTCGCACCTTTTGACAATTTCTTATTTTTGCGTATTTGAATGTCAAGCAACTCGTAATTCTTTTTCCACTCCTTGATGCGCTCCATAATCTCGTCATGGTTTGGCAATTCTACGGGCAACTTGGTTTTCTTTACTTCTCTATTGAAACGGCTATCACAAAGCGTCAAGTTCATCTTAGTACTATCACCACCAACACTACGAGGAATGGTGTGCTCAATATCAAACTTTGGATTTGCTCCAATGAAATCAGATATACGTATCTGCTTTCCGGTATAAAGACATATGTGATTCTGTTCTTCCCAAAGAACATATTTCAATATATCTTTGTCTGTGGGTTCAATATCCGTCCCGGTTTCTTTCTTGAATAGAGTTATTATTTGCTTTCGAGCCTCATCATTGGCACTTTGGTTCTCTTTTACGAATAAAGCAATGGCATTTCGCTTGTTGGCATCATTCAGTTCACGTGCAAACTCAATATGAACTTCAGTGTTTTGATCTATCTTTCCTTCTACAAGCAAACGGTTCACTAATTTACGCAATCTGAACATAGAACGCATCGCCATAGGATTGCGAACACTATCTATTCTTGGCGAACCAAGTTGATAAACGCCATGCTCATTAGTGTATTGCACTCTTGGATATGTCTCAATCATAGAAGGGTGATACAACTTCTTCAGACTATTATCAGAAACATTATACTGCCCTTTCAAATAATCTTTAATGCACACCTCGAAAGTGCGTTTGTCTTTGGTGTCACATTTATCCATCTCCATGATGATATTGTCGATAATAGTCTCGCGCATTTCCTTTATGCTCCACTCGTATTTGGGCATAACTTCGCATAAGTTACCCAAAAATACAGCATGAGAATATATCAACCCTCTCCTTAGATAAGGAAGAATCTTACAGATAGCCTTAAGGCTTAATGAGGCATAATCAGCTGGCAAAGAAATCTCACTGAATATCTTTGCTTCATCTTCGGATAATTGCAGGCGGTTTATAGCAAACTCGGCAAGTTTATCTTTGTCAGAATAGAAATACAAAGCATGCCAAATGTCATTTACAATATCAAATCGACTTTTACCCTCACCTAATGTGTATGTTTCACAAATAGCGGTTATCCAATCATCCCCAAATACATCTTTAAGGGCAGCTGTAACAGGACAGCCAGAAACAGATGTATCCATTGGATAATTGAACAGGAATGGCATTTCTGCATCTTCTTCTTTCTTGTAGAAGCCATACATCTTCTTTGGTGCCAACTTCTTGGTTATATCCTCAAAATCAAATTGTTTTTTCGACTTGCGAAAGAATAAAGGCATTATTTTTTCACGTTCCCCAGTATTAAGAGGGCGTAATACATCATCATTAGGAGTTTTGATCTTAATGTTATTGATGAATGTGAGCATTCTAAACTCTTCGTACATTGGATGTGAAGAAGGACATTTTGTCTTGTTCTTCTCAAACACACATTTGCCTACCTGTCCTTTTTGCGACTTTAAAGGTCTTTGGTCAAATATTGCCTTTTCAATATTACGTACAACCTCCGAACCCAGTTCTTTTTCCAAGTCTTGCTTCTCACAAATAGCCTTAAACTCGGAAAGAAAATGTTCATTACGTGCAGTATAATGCTTGCGGATTTTCTCTCCCTTATTATAAAGAGCATAGAAATAATCACCAAGATATTCATAACCGGCTTCATTCATTTCATGGGTAAGGGTACTGATACCTTCCTTTACTTTGCCAGAATCTTCTCCACCTTGCTCTTTTCTGTTACTCAAGAAACCACGGCGCTGAATGATATGATAAAAAGCTCTACCTAAAATGTACCTATCGGTAACGTCAGACAAATCCAATTTCTCATGAATACATTTGTGCCTATATGCATACGGAGTCTTTTCTGTATCGTCATCAGTACGTTGCCATTGCATGAACAATTCATTCTTTGGATATACCTTCTTTAGTCGCCATGTTGAAAGTTCTTCTTGTGAAAGAGGAGGACACAAATGATTGTCACTTAATATGCGAAGCAAACGTATCTTGCGCAATTTTATGCGATAGTATCTTACACGTGTAGCTCTATGCTCTGTACGTTCTGCTGCCTTTGAAGATTCTATGCCTTTCTCTATTTTGACTCCTTCTTGAAATATATTCACGCCTTTGTCAAGCAGATTATAATTATCTGCCGTCTTATCAACAATAGCCCATCCAAGGCTATTTGTTCCAGTATCAATTCCTAATATTTTTGTCATGCAAATATAATAATTGTTTAGTTAATTATTAATAATCCATAAAAGTACTACAAATTATTTGTACGAACAAATTATTCATTATATATTTGCAACAGAATATAAGATTTCCTACATCTTATCACAATAAGGCAGTAATTGCCGAAGGTGTTAAACCTATACTCCCGCTTCGGTGGGAGTTTCTTTTTCTACCTTTCCCTATTTTTTATTCTCAATTATCCAAGTATCAAGTTTGTCAAAAGAAAAAATAAAGCACTATAATACAAAAAGGCGGTAAGCACTCAAATTAGGGCTTAAATTAGAAA
>NZ_JH379464.1:11075-12655 GCF_000235885.1 Leyella stercorea DSM 18206 | reverse complement strand
CCTCCTACTTTTTACTCTTTTACTTTTTTACTTTTCAACGCATTACGCAATAGTTTGGAATAGTTTTAGTAACTTTGCATATAGAGAAAACAAACTCTGAACATTGAGAGTAAAAACAAACAGCATCATGCAATACACCATAACTGCACCCCAGACAATCAACGCTACAATCGCTCTGCCGACATCGAAGAGCATCAGCAACCGCGCACTCATCATTCACGCGCTGTCGTGCGGCGACATCCTGCCGCAGAACCTCTCGGTGTGCGACGACACGGAGGTGATTATCGACGCGATGCAACGCCGACCGTACGAGATAGACATCAAGGGGGCGGGCACGGCGATGCGCTTCCTCACGGCTTACCTCGCTGCCACACCGGGCGAACACGTGCTCACGGGCACCGACCGCATGAAGCAACGCCCGATAGGCATCCTCGTAAACGCACTGCGATACCTGGGTGCCGACATCGAATACTTGGGCGAGGAGGGCTATCCACCGCTGCGCATCAAGGGACGAACGCTGGAGGGCGGATACATCGAGGTGGCGGGCAACATCAGCTCGCAGTATATCTCGGCACTGCTGATGATTGCGCCGACGCTGAAGAACGGACTGCAACTGCACATCACGGACGGTGCCATCTCGCGCCCGTATATCGACCTCACGCTGTGGATGATGCGCGAGTACGGGGCGGATGCCGACTGGAGCGACGCGGACACCATCACGGTGAACGCGAAGCCGTATGCGAGTCGCGAGTACACGATAGAGAGCGACTGGAGTGCGGCGGCTTACTGGTACGAGATGCTGGCACTGCAGGGGAACGACGAGTCGGAGGTGCGCTTCAAGGGTCTCATGGACGCGTCGCGTCAGGGCGACTCCATCGTGAAGTATATCTTCTCGCTGCTGGGCGTGAAGACGCGCTTCGTGCAGGAGGAGGGTGAGCAGTTCCCTACGGTCTGCATAAAGAGTCACCCGTGCATGCTGCCGCGTCTCGACTACGACTTCAGCAGTGTGCCCGACCTGGCGCAGCCGGTGGTGGTGACGTGCGCTCTGCGCGGCATACCGTTCCGCTTCACGGGGTTGGCTACGCTGCGCATCAAGGAGACCGACCGCATCGAGGCACTGAAGCGCGAGCTGCGCAAGTTAGGTTATGTGCTGCGCGACGAGAACGGCGACACGCTCGTCTGGGACGGCACGCGCTGCGAACCGACATTAGAGTCTATCGACACCTACGACGACCACCGCATGGCGATGGCGTTCGCACCGGCGGCGATTGTGTTCCCCGGGCTGCGCATCAACGAGCCGCAGGTGGTGACGAAGTCGTACCCACAGTACTGGGAGGACATGCAGAAGGCTGGGTTCGAGGTGAAATGATGTTGTTGTGGTGAGATGGTGAGGTGGTGAGATGTGCACACTACTTCCGTGGATTCCGCCAGGGGGTGCAGCAGTCTCTGCTGCACCAACAAAACAAGCGGTGAAGAAGCTCCCACGGAATGCACCGAATACACAGAACCTCTTGCAGAGAAGAGCCTCCCACAGACGGCACGGATGTTCACAGATGTAGGAGGGTATGGCATCCCTGCCA
>NZ_JH379464.1:0-10898 GCF_000235885.1 Leyella stercorea DSM 18206 | reverse complement strand
GGTATGGCAAGATGCCATACCCTCCTAAGGAGAAATCCGTGGGAGGAAAGAGATTCCCACAGAACGCACGGAACGCACAGAAACTTCTGGCAGAGAAGAGCCTCCCACGGATGACACAGATGAGCACAGATGTTAGGGGGTATGGCATCCCTGCCATACCCACGCTGCCAAATTCTGTGTATTCTGTGAATTCTGTGGGAGAACAGCGCGCCCTAAGTATCTGTGTAAATCTGTGAAATCCGTGGGAGGACATCTCAGTAGGAGGTTCTGTGTATTCGGCGTATTCTGTGGGAGAATATCCCATAGCAAGCGGCGTGGGTATGGCAAGATGCCATACCCTCCTAAGGAGGAATCTGTGGGAGGACACCTAATAAAACTTTGAATAGAATATGACAATATTAGTGATTTCGATAATTGTGCTCGGCATCATCGCCGCACTGATCGCCAAGCTGAGCAAGCACGACGGCGAGGAGAAGATAACCGTGGTGGAGACATGCGCCACATGCAACGGCACTAACGACAAGTGCGAGCAGGACTGCATGATGGAAGCCGCCACGAAGGACATCGTCTACTACGACGACGAGGAACTCGACGCGTTCAGTGGCCGACCGTCGGACAGCTACACCGACGAGGAGGTGGAGCTGTTCAGCGAGGTGCTCTACACCATGCGCCACGAGGAGATAGCCGACTGGTGCCGCAGTCTGACACTGCGCGGTATCAACCTGCCCGACCAGATAAAGGACGAAACATTCATGCTCAGGGAGGGTTAAGGCAATAAAACGCCACAAACAGAGTTATTTATACGTGAAACTATTTAAGACAAGACATATCATACCCATCCTTCTCGCAGCTGTATTGGTGGTTGCGACAGGATGCTCTACGCAGAAAAACACCGCGCGCACACGCTGGTGGCACTCGTTCAAGGCGCGTTATAACACTTATTATAACGGCTCGTTGGCGTATATCGATGCCTCATTAGAGAAGGAGGAAGGCAACAAGGACAACTTCACCGAGCTTATTCCGCTCTACACCGTGAGCAACAAGAACAGCCGAGAGATAGGCAAGTCGAACTACGACCGCGCCATCGAGAAGTGTCAGAAGACCATCAAGCTGCACAGCATAAAACGCCGACCGCAGTGGACAAAGCAGCGCAAGAAGACGGCGAAGGACTTGGAGTGGCTCTCGCGCCGCGAGTACAACCCGTTCCTTTGGAAGGCGTGGTTGCTCATGGGCCGTTCGCAGTTCTACAAGGGAGCGTTCGACGAGGCAGCTGCCACGTTCAACTACATGAGCCGACTGTACCAGACACAGCCAGCCATCTACGCCAAGTCGAGAGCGTGGCTCGCCAAGTGCTACATCGAGGAGGGTTGGCTCTACGATGCCGAGGACGTGATACGCAATATGCAGCGCGACTCCATCCACTGGTCGGCACGCAAGGAGTGGGACTACACCTACGCCGACTACTACATACACACGGGCGAATACGAGAAAGCTATACCCCACCTGCGCAACGTCATCAAGCACGAGATGCGACGCAAGCAGCGCGCACGCGAGTGGTTCCTCATGGGACAGATGCAGGCAGCGTTGGGCAACAACGTGGAGGCGATGAAGGCGTTCAAGCACGTGACGAAGCTCAACCCACCCTACGAGCTGGAGTTCAACGCACGCATCAGCATGACGGAGGTGATGTCCGTAGGACAATCGAAGAAGATGATTGGCAGGCTGAAGCGCATGGCACGCTCGGACAAGAACAAGGAATATCTCGACCAGGTGTACTACGCCATCGGCAACATATACCTCGCACAGAGCGACACCGCACAAGCCATCAACGCCTACGAACGCGGAGCGGCTAAAGCCACGCGCTCGGGCATTGAGAAGGGCGTGCTGCTGCTGAAGCTGGGCGACATCTACTGGGAGAAGGAACGCTACAACGACGCGCAACGCTGCTACGGTCAAGCCATCGGTATGCTCGACAAGGAGCGCAAGGACTACGAGGAGCTGTCGAACCGCTCGAAGATTCTGGACGACCTCGTGCCATACACCGACGCCATACACCTGCAGGACTCGCTGCAGTCGCTCGCCAAGATGAGCGAGAGCGACCGCAACGCTGCCATCGACCGCACCATCGAGGCACTGAAGAAGAAGGAGAAGGAGGAACGCCGACTGCAGGCTGAGCAGGACGCGCAGAACCAGATGAACGGCGGCAACGACATGGCGCAGAACAACCAGTTCGGCAACAACACGACGATGCAGAACCAGCAGAACCAGCGCAACGCGCAGTGGTACTTCTACAACCAGATGGCGGTGAGCCAGGGTAAGGCGGCGTTCCAGAAGCAATGGGGCAAGCGCGAGAATGTGGACGACTGGCAGCGCGTGAACAAGACGGTGGTGGCGTTCCAGACCGACGAGCCAGAACTCACCGAGGAGCAGCAGGACTCCATAGCGCAAGCGGAAGCAATAGCCGACTCGCTCGCACTCATCGCCGACAGCGCACAGAACGACCCGCACAAACGCGAGTACTACATGGCGCAGATACCGTTCACGGAGGAGCAGGTGGCTGCGAGCAACAACATCATCGCCGAAGGACTCTACAACTCGGGCGTCATCTTCAAGGACAAGCTCGACAACCTACCGCGAAGCGAGAAGCAGTTCATGCGACTCATCGGTGGCGACTATCCCAACTTTGAGAAGAAAGCGGAGGCTTACTATCACCTCTACCTATTATATATGCGCAAGGGCGACCGACAGACCGCCGACTCGTACGTGGCACGACTCAAGCAGGAGTACCCCGAGAGCGAGTGGACAACACTGCTCACCGACCCCAACTTCGTGGAGAACGCGCGTCTCGGCGTGCACCTCGAAGACTCGCTGTACGCCGCTACATACGATGCGTTCAAGGCGGCGCGCTACAAGGAGGTGCGCGGCAATGTCAGCGTGTCCGAACAGCGGTTCCCGTTGGGTGCCAACCGCGACAAGTTCCTCTTCATCGGCGGTCTGGGCAAGCTGAACGACGGCGACTACGAGGGCTGCATCGACGACCTGAACACGGTGGTGAAGAAGTATCCGCAAAGCCCTATAGCCGTAATGGCAGGCATGATAGTGAAGGGCGTAAACGAGGGACGACAGCTGCAAGGCGGCAAGTTCGACCTCGAGAACATCTGGGAGCGACGCTCGCAGGTGCTCAACGAAAGCGACTCGACGGCGGTGCGCGAGTTCTCTAACGACCGCAACGCAGCGTTCATATACATGATAGCGTACAAACCCGACTCGATAGACGCCAACCGTATGCTCTTCGAGCTGGCTCGCTACAACTTCACATCGTTCATGGTGCGCAACTTCGACATAGAGGTGGAGCAGGCGGACGGTCTGAACCGTATGCTCGTGAAGGGTTTCCGCAACTACGACGAGGCACTGCAGTACGCACGCCAGCTACAGAAGCAGAAGCAGCTGATGAAGCTCGTGGGCAAGAGTCGACAGATAGTAATCAGCGACGTGAACCTGCCGCTGCTCGGCAAGCAGTTCAGCTACGCCGACTACGCCGAGTTCTACGAGAAGAACTTCGCTCCGCTTAAGATAGCAACGGAGGATCTGCTCGACATTCCGGAAGAACCAGTCGTTGAGCCAGACGAGCAGTCTACGACAAAGCAGCGCGACGACTTCGAGGAGGAGCCTGCCGACAATCAGAACACTACGAACACCTTCTTCGACGAAGAGCCGCAACCTACGGAAGAGCCGTCGACTGAGGGTGGCGTGGTGAACATCGAGGACGAACAACCTCAGGAGTCTGCTACCGAAACTGTGGTTAAGGAGGAACCGAAGCCAGAGGTCAAAGAGGAGCCTGCAACGACTGTCGTTGAGGAACCGAAGCCAGAGGTCAAGGAGGAATCTGCAACGACTGTTGTAGAGGAACAGAAGCCGGAGGTTAAGGAGGAGTCTGCAACGACTGTCGTAGAGGAACCGAAGCCGGAGGTTAAGAAAGAGCCCAAGCCGATAGTAAAGGAAGAACCCAAGCAGTTGGAGGACGACTTCTACTTCGGCGAGGACCCGCAGCCTCAGCAGAGCACATCGAAGAAGCAGGGCAGCAAGACCCAGAAAGACAACTTCGACGACGATGAGTATTACGACCTCGACGGTTTTTAACAAAAAAAAGAAAGAGCATTATGAGCAACGGATATTTACTGTGGGTAGACGACGAGATTGAACTCTTGCGCGCCCACATCATCTTCCTTCAGAGCAAAGGATACGAGGTGGTGACCGTGAGCAACGGAACAGATGCCATCGAAGAGTGCAAGCAGCACAAGTTCGACCTGGTGCTGCTCGACGAGATGATGCCCGGCATCAGCGGACTCGAAACGCTGCAACAGATAAAGGAGCTGTCGCCTGCTACGCCCGTAGTGATGGTGACAAAGAGCGAGGAGGAGAACATCATGGATCAGGCTATCGGCTCGAAGATAGCCGACTATCTGATAAAGCCTGTGAACCCCAACCAGATCCTGCTCACGCTGAAGAAGAACATACACCGCAAGCAGATTGTGTCGGAGGTGACGCAGACGGGCTATCAGCAGAACTTCCAGGACATATCGATGCAGATAATGAACTGCAACACGATAGACGACTGGAAGGATGCGTACCGCCGACTGGTGCACTGGGAGTTGGAACTGAGTTCTACGGACAGCAACATGACCGAGATGCTGCAGATGCAGAAGGAGGAAGCAAACAACGGCTTCGCCAAGTTCATAAAGAAGCACTACTTGTCGTGGGTGGCACCGGGCGTAACCGAACGCCCACTGATGAGCCCGGACATCTTCAAGCGCAAGGTGTTCCCTGCGATAAACGAGGGCGAGAAGGTGTTCCTCATCGTCATCGACAACTTCCGCTACGACCAGTGGCGCGTGCTGTCGAAGGAGATTGGAAACATGTTCGACATAGAGGAGGACATGTACACCAGCATCCTGCCGACGGCTACGCAGTACGCACGCAACGCTATCTTCTCGGGATTGATGCCCGAGCAGATTGAGAAGATGTTCCCCGAGCTGTGGGTGGACGAGGACGAAGACGAGGGCAAGAACCTCAACGAGGAACCGCTCATACGCACGCAGATAGAACGCTACCGCCGCCACGACTCGTTCTCGTATCACAAAGTGAACGACTCGACGGGTGCCGACAAACTGCTTGCACGCCTCAACGAGCTGACGAAGAACGACCTCAACGTCATCGTGGTCAACTTCATCGATATGCTCTCGCACGCAAGAACAGAGTCGAAAATGGTGCGCGAACTCGCCAACAACGAGTCGGCTTACCGCTCGATAACGCTCTCGTGGTTCCGCCATTCGGTCATGGCAGACCTGCTCAGCGCACTCTCGCAGATCGACTGCCGCATCATCATCACCACCGACCACGGCAGTATCCGTGCGTCGAAGCCGGTGAAGATAATCGGCGACCGCAACACGAACACCAACCTGCGCTACAAGCTGGGCAAGAACCTCAACTGCCAATCGAAGGAAGTGTTCGTCATCAAGAACCCACAGGAGGCGCAGCTGCCTGCGCCGAACATCAGTACGTCGTACATGTTCGCCACCGGCAGCACATTCTTCGCCTACCCCAACAACTACAACTACTACGTGTCGTACTACAAGGACACGTTCCAGCACGGCGGCATCTCGCTCGAAGAGATGCTCATACCGCTGATAACACTAAAGGGAAGGAAATAAAAAAAGCTGCAAGCAGCTTACTGTTATAATAGAAAAACGAAAAAACTATGGAAATAAGAATTAACTCTCTGGCAGACATCAACGAGGCTGCCAAAACATTTGTCGAGAATATGGGCGACGGCAAGGTGTTCGCCTTCTACGGCAAGATGGGCGCAGGCAAGACTACTTTCGTGAAGGCTATCTGCGAGTGTTTGGGCGTAGACGACGTAATCACTTCGCCCACGTTCGCCATCGTGAACGAATACACATCCGCCACAACCGGCGACGCGATATACCACTTCGACTTCTACCGCATAAAGAAGCTCGAAGAGGTGTACGACATGGGCTACGAGGACTACTTCTACAGCGGTTCGCTGTGCTTCCTCGAGTGGCCGGAGCTGATAGAGGACCTGCTGCCCGAGGACGCAACGAAGGTTACTATCGAAGAGACTGCAGACGGTTCGCGCGTGGTGAAGTTCTAAACTATTTGAACGCGACACGGTAGGTGCAGCCGTTCTTCCAGTTGCTGCATCCGTAAGCCGTCTTACCTTTTATGATTGTACCCTTGCCGCAAACGGGGCAAGTGGTGCCGATTATGCTGTCGTCTGCCGACGGCTCGCTTGTTGCGGGCTGCGGTGAGGCGGCAGCATTTTTTGTTGATGCAGTCGACGACGTTGCAGCAGACTTTGCTGCGGCTTTCTTCGGCGCAGCAGTCTTTTTCTTTTTTGCCTTCTTCAAGTCCTCGTCGGTAGTAATGGTGACACGGCGGTTGCTGTTGTCGCGCAGAACGTCGTACACAATCTCCGTCACCTGCTGCTTCAGCTCGTTGATGAAGTCGGCAGCCTCGTACTTCTTGTGCTCTATGTCGCGCAGCTTCTTCTCCCATATGCCGGTCAGCTCGCAACTCTTGAGCAGTTCCTCGTGGATGATATCAATCAGTTCGATACCGGTAGCCGTGGCGATGAGGTTCTTGCGCTCGCGACGTATGTAGTGGCGCTTGAAGAGCGTCTCGATGATGCCGGCACGCGAAGACGGTCGTCCGATGCCGTTCTCCTTCAGCGCAGCACGCAGCGTCTCGTCGTCGACGAACTTGCCGGCGGTCTCCATGGCACGCAGCAGCGTAGCCTCGGTGTAGTACTTCGGCGGTGTGGTCCACTTCTCGGTGAGTGTAGGCGTGTGCTGTCCGCTCTCGCCCTTTACGAATGTGGGCAGAGTGCGCTCCTCGTCCTGCTTGTCGTCGTCTTCGGACGACGACGGTTGTGGGTTGAGGGGTTGAGGGCTGTTTGGTTGAGGTGTTGAGGTTTGCTGTTGAGCGTAGATGGTGCGCCATCCAGGCTCTAATATCTCCTTTCCGCTCACCTTGAACTCCACATCCTCCACCTTGCCGAGCACGGTGGTGGTAGCGAACTTGCAGTCGGGATAGAACACGGCGATGAAGCGACGCGCAATGAGGTCGTAGACGTTGCGCTCCATGTCGCTGAGTGCAGACGCAGGCACGCCGGTCGGGATGATGGCGTGGTGGTCGGTCACCTTAGATGTGTCGAAGACACGCTTCGACTTGGGCAGTTTCTTACCGGCAAGCGGCTGTATGTACTGCTCGTAACCGCGCATACCGGTGAGTATACCGGCACACTTCGGGTAGATGTCGTCGCTCAGGAACTGCGTATCGACACGCGGATAGGTGGTGAGCTTGCGCTCATAGAGCGACTGTATGAGGTTGAGCGTTGTCTCGGCACTGTATGAGAACTTGCGGTTGCACTCCACCTGCAGCGAGGTGAGATCGAAGAGGCGTGGAGGAGCCTCGTTACCGTTCTTCTTCGACACGCCCGTCACCTCGAACGGCTTGTCGGCGATGGTGGCGAACGCCTGCTCGCCCTCCTCCTTCGTCGTGAACTTGCCCTTTGTAGCTGTGAAGAGTGTGTCGCGATAGATGGTGGAGAGCACCCAATAAGGCTCGGGAACGAACGAGTCGATCTCCTTCTGGCGGTTGACGATGAGCGCGAGCGTGGGCGTCTGCACGCGTCCGATGCTGAGCACCTGTCGGTTCTGTCCGTACTTGAGCGTGTAGAGGCGCGTGGCGTTCATGCCCAGGAGCCAGTCGCCGATGGCGCGGCTCAGTCCGGCTACGTACAGCGGCTGATACTCACTCTGATCCTTGAGCGAGTTGAAACCCTCGCGGATAGCCTCGTCGGTCATCGACGATATCCAAAGACGCTTCACCGGACACTTCGCCTGTGCCTTCTGCATCACCCAACGCTGTATCAGCTCACCCTCCTGTCCGGCGTCACCACAGTTGACGATGCAGTCGGCAGCCTGCATAAGACGCTCGATGACACTGAACTGGCACTTGATGCCGTCGTCGTCGATGAGCTTGATACCGAAGCGCGGCGGAATCATCGGTAACGCCGAGAGACTCCAGTGCTTCCAGTTCTCGGTGTAGTCGTTGGGCTCTTTCAGCGTGCAGAGGTGACCGAAGGTCCACGTCACTTGGAAGCCATTGCCCTCCATGTATCCGTTGTGGGAGGTTGTGGCACCCAATATGCGGGCTATATCCTTGGCTACGCTTGGTTTCTCGGCTATGCAGACTATCATTTGTTTCTGTTTTTAAAATTAAATACGAAGTGCAAAGTTACTTAAAATTATTGAGTTTCGCACGCCAAGCTCCATATATCTTGCGCAATTACGCAGCGGATACGATCCGCCATATTTCCTCCGGAAGCACGCCCGAGGCGTTGCTTCCGAAAGAAATTTTGGTCTTTTAGCGTTTTTTTTTTACACTAATTAACACTTTTGTGTCCATTTGTATCAATAATCTAAACTATTTAGACTAACTTTGCAGCGTTTGCGTTATGCATACACACAAAAAACAAAGACATATCAAACGCATACTTACAACAACGATAATATTTAGAGAGTGAGAGAGTAATTATAAATTAGTATTCATATAACCCCAAAATGAAGAATAATGAGTAACACAATACATAGCCCACACGAGAACAAACTATTGAAGATGTCAGTATTGCTTGGTGATATCATCATCATCAATCTTTTGTACTGGCTGTTTTGTTGCGTTTTAAAATATGACACCAACATCGACGCAATGCGCCAAACGATGGTGGTAGGCTCTATCGTATATTTAGCTTGCACAATGGAGAATGGTGTCGTGCTGCATCACCGCAAGGTGAGCAACCACCAGATTATCATGCGTGTGATGCAGAACTTCTTCGTAGGTGCAATCGGTTGCATTCTCATGTTCGCCATCGGCGACTTCCAACACATGTCGTTATTCCGGATGATAGAGTTTTGGCTGACTGCATTCGTCGGTGTTTCTATCTTCCGCATCATAACACGTCATGTTGTTGCAGCATGGCGATGTATGCCGAAGCACGCCCATAACGTGGTGTTCGTAGGAAGCAACAGCAACGCGCGTAACATGTTTCGCCAGATGACCACACCAAACGACTTAGGCTTCAACGTGCTGGGCTACTTCGACCACCAACCCAACGAGAAATTCTCCGAGCTATGCACATATCTCGGCACACCGCAGGATATGCCAGAGGTGCTGAAGGAGCACAGCAACGTACACGAATTGTACTGCTGTCTGCCCTCACGCTTCAGCGAGGAAATCCTTGAAGTGATACGCTACTGCGAGCATCACTTCATCCACTTCTATTCGATGCCCAACATCAGCAACTATCTACACCATCGTATGCACCTCAAAGTGCTGGGCGACGTACCTTACTTGAGTCTCTACAACGAGCCACTGAGCCTCATCGAGAACCGCTTGGTAAAGCGCACGTTCGACTTTGTGGTGTCGCTGACATTCCTCTGCACGCTCTTCCCCATCATACTCGCCGTTGTGGCTATCGTTACGAAGACAACAATGCCAGGACTGTTGTTCTTCCGACAGAAGCGCACCGGACTTAACGGCAAGGAGTTCTACTGCCTGAAGTTCCGCAGCATGAAGGTGAACAAAGACTCCGACACGCTGCAGGCCACAAAGAACGACCCACGAAAGACGAAGTGGGGCAACATAATGCGCAAGACAAACATCGACGAGCTGCCACAGTTTATCAACGTACTGTTAGGACAGATGAGTATCGTGGGTCCACGTCCACACATGGTTAAGCACACCGACGACTACTCGAAGCTCATCGACAACTACATGGTGCGCCACTACATCAAGCCTGGCATCACCGGTTGGAGCCAGGTGAACGGCTTCAGAGGCGAGACAAAATACCTCTCGCAGATGGAGGGACGCGTGGCTGGCGACATCTGGTACTTGGAGCATTGGAGCGTATGGCTCGACATATATATAATGTATAAGACCGTGGCTAACGTCATCGTTGGCGACAAGCAGGCGTTTTAAGATATGAAAGGCACACCCAGCGGTGTGCCTTTTTTGTTGGCGTAACGAAATTGTAACAGTTTGGTAGTACGTGTGAATACAATTATATATAACTTTGCAAGCAGAACAAAGATATAGCAGTTATGAAACAAAACCAGAAAATCCTCGTTGTTGACGACGAGCAGGACTTGCTCGAAATCCTCAAGTTCAATCTCGAAACAGAAGGCTACGAGGTGCAGACCGCCACATCAGCCGAAGAGGCACAGACGCTCGACATAGCATCGTTCGACCTGCTGCTGCTCGACGTGATGATGGGCGGCATGTCGGGGTTCGCCCTCGCCCGACTGCTGAAGGACGACCCACAGACAGCCCGCGTGCCTATCATCTTCCTCACCGCCCGCGACACAGAGAACGACACCGTGACGGGATTTAACCTCGGTGCCGACGACTATATATCGAAGCCATTCTCTCTGCGCGAGGTGATGGTGCGCGTGCGTGCCGTGCTGCGCCGCACAGCCACTGAGAACGAGGAGGAAGAGGCGCACCTCATCACCTACCAGGGCATCGTGATGAACCTCGACAAGAAGACCGTAGCCATCGACGGTGAGGAGATAGCATTCACGAAGACTGAGTTCGAACTGCTCCACCTGCTGCTCGACGAGCGCGGACGCGTGTTCTCGCGCCAGGAACTCATCGACCGCGTATGGCCGAAGGACGTGTTGGTGCTCGACCGCACCGTGGACGTGAACATCACACGCCTGCGCAAGAAGATAGGTCGCTTCGCGAAGTGCATCGTGACACGTCTCGGATTCGGTTACTACTTTGACGCATAGGAGGGTATGGCATCCTGCCATACCCAC
>NZ_JH379463.1 GCF_000235885.1 Leyella stercorea DSM 18206 | reverse complement strand
CCCACGAACTGTACTTTCACAACTGCACAGTTACGGTTGTTAAGGTCCTTACGTGGCTGAGTTTGGGCTGTCAAGTCGCTTCCAGCGAGCTTGAAGGATTTTACAGTCAGCTCTTGGGCAAGAGCTGACGATATTGCTGCAAAGAGCAAGACAAGGGATAGAAGAATATTTCGCATAAAATTTATATTAGTTTTTTCCGGATACACCGGAATTTTACTCGATATTTTTAATAAGGGCTAAAAGGAGAGGCGAGGGACGAGCCTCGGGATAAGCCCTTATTAAAAACATCTCGTTTTGAAACTTAGGACATTAATAATAAGAGTGGACTACTCGAAACAAGAAGTCGTTACTCGGAGAGAACCAAGCGGAGCCCAAGGAAGTCGTCGCGGCTGTTAGGCTCGCCGGCGGCACGGACTGACGAGCGACAGTACGGGGCAGGGTAGCGCCAGCTACCACCACGGTACACGCGGCGGGATCCACTATTAGCACCAGTTGGATTTACCTGTGAGGAACTACTGTATGCTCCATACCAATCTTGACACCACTCACATACGTTGCCAATCATATCATATATACCTAACTCGTTGGGCTGCTTTGTACCAACGGCATGAGTCACGTATCCATTATTGCCACTATACCAAGCAACATCAGAAAGGTTGTTGCTGCCGCTATACTGATACCCTCGGCTCTTGTTGCCGCCACGGGCGGTATACTCCCATTCGGCTTCCGTGGGAAGACGGAACATCTTGCCGGTTATACGGTTCAGCTTGCTGATAAATTCTTGGCAGTCATCCCAACTAACCTGCTCAACTGGCAAGTTGTCACCCTTAAAGCAAGAAGGATTATTACCCATTACGGCTTTCCATAAAGCCTGAGTCACCTCGTATTTGCCAATGTAATAGTCATTGGTCAGAGTTACACGATGGGTAGGTAGCTCATCATACAACGGTTCCTTTATCTTTGGTGTCGCTCCCATAGTAAACGTTCCCGCCTCAACACGAACCATATCAATGCTGATGCCATTCTTTACGGGAATGGTTATATTATCACTTTTAGCTATAGGTACTTGTACTACGGGCTGCTGAGCCACTGCAGGTTCAGAAACTATATTTTGTTGTGTTGCCACTGCTTCTTTCGTCAGCGTTATTTGTATATTGCTCGGTGCTGAAGCTTTAAGCTTAACCATGCCTTCTTCCGACTCATACCCATCACAAAAGACAATATACGAGTGTTGACCTACTGGCAATGTAGTCCTTGCCACGCCATTCGTGCCCTTCACCAT
>NZ_JH379462.1:20343-20775 GCF_000235885.1 Leyella stercorea DSM 18206 | reverse complement strand
GCTGCAGAGCGCGAAGCACGAGAGAAAGGACATGCGGAAGGACATGCGGAAGGTCGTGCGGAAGGTCGTGCGGAAGGCATGAAACAAGGTCGTGCGGAAGGACGTGCGGAAGGCATGAAACAAGGTCGTGCGGAGGGTCGTGCGGAAGAGAAGAAAGCTATAGCGAAAAATCTTCTTGCAATGGGACTTACCATTGAGCAGGTTGCTCAAGGCTCAGGCTTGCCAATAGAAGAGGTGAAAGGCTTGCAATAACACCAGGGGGTGCAGCGGTCTCCGCTGCACCAACATAGCTTCAGATAAGAACCTCCCACAGAATTCACAGAATTCACAGAAGCTTCAGGCAGATAAGAGCCTCCCACAGATTGCACAGATGCTCACAGATTTTTAGGCTGCGTTTTGCCTCCTAATCTGTGCGCATCCGTGCAATCTGTG
>NZ_JH379462.1:19922-20333 GCF_000235885.1 Leyella stercorea DSM 18206 | reverse complement strand
TATGGCATCCCTGCCATACCCACGCCGCCCTCCGAATTCCTTCCACAGAACCCATTCCAAGTTTGTTTGCGCAAGTCCTCCCACGGAATTCACGGAATTCACAGAAATTTCTGGTGGAGGATATTCTCCCACGGATTTCACAGAATACACAGAAGCTTCTGGCGGAGAAGAGCCTCCCACGGATTTCACAGATGTACACAGATTTTTCTTCTCCGCCAGTCGTTTCTGTGTGTTCTGCGTGTTCCGTGGGAGAATTGTAATGTTGGTGCCCGATTGCTTTGTTGGTGCAGCAGAGACTGCTGCACCCCCTAAAGACTTCTGTGAAAATCTGTGCAATCTGTGGGAGGCTCTTATCTGCCAGAAGGTTCTGTGGGTTCTGTGCAATCTGTGGGAGGATTGTAATGTTGGTGC
>NZ_JH379462.1:0-19912 GCF_000235885.1 Leyella stercorea DSM 18206 | reverse complement strand
TTCTTGCTCTGGCAAGCGGCAAAGCCGAGTGGGGATAGCTGCCCATCTGATGGACAATCTTTGGGTGGAAAATAAAAAAATGGAATTAAATGGAATTGTTGTTTCGATTTTTTTTGTATCTTTGCCACGAGAATATCCTAATATAACTAACTAAAACAAATTAACAAAAAAGCATGAAGAAAAAAGTACTTCTGTCTACACTTGCTATGGCTGCGTTCATGTCAGCTATGCCGAGTGTAAACGCTGTTGCTGCTGATGACAGCAAAGCAAGCGCAGTTTACGACTTCAGTGGTTTCAACGACGTGAACCTCATCAACCTGTTCTATCAGGCTTATCAGGACGGTCGCAAGTATCCTACCGCTGCCGAGTTCGCAGCAGCTGGTATCCAGCAGAGCGACATCGCGTTCATCCGTTCGCACGTTCGCAACAAGGGCATCATCAACCGCTCAGGTCGTCTTATCAAGGACACCTACGAGAAGCGTAACCTTTGGATGAATATTCCGATGGGCTTTGGCAAAGATGGTTCGGTTGGTCAACCGTCGAAGAACTTCGATAGCGATGTTTATTCGATGTGGAACTACACAAACATCTTCGGTTCTTGGAATCACGGATTCTTCTCTGCACCTGCAGCATGGACTGACGCAGCTCACAAGAATGGTTCTGACATCTACTCTGGTATCAAGTTCTTTGACACAACAGGCGGTCGTCCTGACGGAGCTGGCAGCTGGATTCAGTATTGTACAGAAAAGGACGCTAACGGCAACTTCAAGTATGTAGACGCTATCATCAACTGCTTGATGTACTTCGGCTTCGACGGTATCAACTACAACTGGGAGGATGCTGGCTACAACAAGACAGATATCGTGAACTTCCACCGCGCTCTCTGGAAGAAGGCTGCTGAGAACGGCTTCGACAACTACCACAGCGGTATCTACACCAGCCAGAGCTCTATCTCAGGCGCTATGCAGGCAAAGTGGCTGCTCGGCGACAAGGAAGGTCGTACACACGACTTGATGCTCAACTATTCGAGCGGTGACTTCTCTTATCAGCTCAGCAGTTCTGCTAAGGTGGCTATCGACGCTACCGGTTCTACAGACGGCATCTACGCAGGTATGTGGTTCGTAACCATGAACCGCGGTTGGAATCGTCTTAATGCAGACGACTATTCAAAGCAGATGAACATCTGTCTTTGGGGAGAGCACGCTTCAAGCCGTATCTGGTCGTACACATCTGGTCTTGATCCTCAAGATCGTCAGGCTAACTACCAATATATGCAAGAGCGTTTGATGTCGGGTGGTAACCGCAACCCACTTGAGCGTCCGGCAGTAAGCAACTCGGGTAACGACTGGGAGGTCGAAAGAGGCTCAAGCAATAAGCCACTGCAGGGCTTCGCAGGCTTGGCAACATGGATTCCGGAGCGTTCTTCTATCTTCGGCAACCTGCCGTTTGGCACAAACTTTAGCCTTGGTAATGGCGACCGCTATGCATACAAGGGAAAGAAAACAGCTGGCAAATGGTACAATATGGCTACACAGGACGTAGTTCCGACATATCGTTGGCTCGTTGTTAAGCCAGGCACACAGACTGTAAGCACAGATATTGACGCTACATTCACACACGCTGACCAGTATATCGGTGGTTCAAGTCTCTTGCTCACTGGTAAGGCTACTGCTGCAGGCACAGACGTAGTGCTCTACAAGACTGACCTCAACGTATCGGCAGGTAACCCGTTCGCTAAGATTGCTGTTAAGAGTGGCAAGGAGGGCACAAACGCTTCTTCGCTCTACGTAATCGTTCAGAAGGCTGACGGCTCATGGGTAGAGGCACCGGTAGGCAACGTAACAGGTGCTAACTGGCAGGAAGTGAAGGTGGCTCTCAACGGCGTTTCAAAGAGCGACGTCATCAAGCACATCGGTCTGCGCGTTAAGGGTAGCGACAACGCTTACAAGATGTATGTAGGCAAGCTCGAAATCAACGACGACGTTAAGGCTACACCGGCTGCAATCAAGAATCTCACTGTAGAGGTGAAGGAAGAGACAAAGACATCGCTCACAGCAAAGGTATTCTGGGGCGTAGACGCAAAGGCTCAGAAGCGTGCTGCATGGGATCTCGTTTACAACGACGAGGCAAACATCGATCACTTCGAGGTGCTCTATAAGAACGGCGAGAATGGTAAGGTTTCTGAGGTTGGTCGCACAACAACTTGGGCTACGCTCGTTAATGATATTCAGCTCGAAGCTACAGATGAGCCGTACATCGGCGTACGTTCAGTGTCTACCGACTTGAAGACTTACTCATCAGTAGAGTGGGTGAAGGTGACACGTGGCGATATTGCTTCGTTGCCAGAGGCAAATCCTGAAAGCTATCCTATCAGTCAGATGAACCCGGACTGCGACGGTGCAGGTATTGCTCGTCAGCAGCGTTATGTGACCGATGTAACAACAACGGGTGCAGATCAGAATCTGGATTATCACACAGATCATCCGGTGGCTGACGGCTCACAGTATGACGATCAGACAGCTCGTGTGCTTAAGGTTAAGCAGGGTCAGAAGGTGAAACTCCATGTAAAGTGCTTTGATTCGTCAAATAGTACATGGGAAGGTTCTAAGAAAGTTGATGGCTTGCGCTACTGCTTCGCAGGTGGTTGGATTGACTTCAACGGTGACTACAACTTCTATCCTAAGACTATGCAGGAAGATCCTGCTAATGGCGAGATGTTGTTCTTTGCTGGTACAATTCGTCAAGCTACCCCTCAATTCGAAACAACAGGTATCGACTGCGAATTCACTATTCCATCAGACGCTAAGCCAGGTTCGAGCCGTTTGCGCATCGTATTCTCTGACGCATGGTTTGCAGGCGACTTCCTCCCGTCAGGTCTCCACAACAAGGGCTTCTCAATGGATTTCAGTGTAGAGATTACAGGTAACAACCCAGGACGTAAACCTGCAGCTGACATCCACGATCAGGGCGTAGCTGACGAGCCTGAAAACCTCACTGGTGGTGTTGTTGACGCTATCAACTCTGCAAGCCAGGGCGTTTCTAAGGTAGAGGCAGCTGATGGCAAGTTTAACTTCCAGAACGTAGAGAAGGCATGGGTTTACGATGCAAGCGGTGTACTCGTTAAGTACCTCGTTAACCCGACATCGTTCGACGCTCAGCAGCTCGCTTCTGGCGTTTACCTCGTGAAGATGCAGAACGGCAACATCATCCGTTCGCAGAAGCTCGTGAAGTAAAAGCCCCTCCCAACCCTCCCCGTCGGGGAGGGCTAAGGATAGCTTAAAGAGGCTTGGTTCGGCTTAGAAAGACTTAAGAAGGCTTAGTTCGGCTTAGGCAAAACAACAATAGGAAAGGCGCAACCGCACGGGTTGCGCCTTTTTTCATAGCAAAACTGCGCATTTGTTTGTTTTTCTCATCGCAAAAGTGTAGTTTTGCAGAATAAACCCTAATAGAACAGCTATCAATAGGGGCATCATGTTGAAGACATCTTCAGCAAGCCCGAAGCAAAAAGCAAAGACTATGAATAAAACAGTAATTCTAACGCTTACAGCAGCAGTCTTGCTGTCGACAACCGACGCTATGGCACAGTTGAAATATCCGGCAACGGCGAAGGACAACACCGTTGACGAGTACTTCGGAGAGAAGGTAGCCGACCCGTATCGCTGGTTGGAGAACGACACGAGCGCAGCCACGGCAGAGTGGGTGAGAGAGGAAAACCTCGTGAGTCGCAAGTATCTCGACAACATACCCATGCGCAAGGCGATACTGAAGCGCCTGAAGGAGACCGCTAACTACGAGAAGCGCGGCATGACATTCGAGCGCGGCGGCAAGTGGTACGCCTACCGCAACGACGGACTGCAGAATCAGGCGGTGCTCTACCAGATGGACAGCTACGACGCGCCCGTCAGCGAGTGGCGCGTGTGGCTCGACCCGAACACGCTGAGCACCGACGGCACGGTGGCGCTGAAGAGCACCACGTTCTCGCACGACGGCAAGTATATGGCGTATGTCATCTCGCGCAACGGATCGGACTGGGAGGAGATATACGTGAAGGACGTGGCGACGGGCAAGACGCTTGACGACCACATCGTGTGGGCGAAGTTCACGAAAGCCACATGGGTGGGCGACGGCTTCTACTACAGTGCCTACGACGCGCCCGAGAAAGGCAAGGAGACATCAGCCAAGAACGCCGTGCAGAAGATATACTACCACCGCATAGGTACACCGCAGAGCGACGACCGCCTGTTCTATCAGAACCCGTCGCAGCCGTTGCGCTTCTACGAGGTGAGCGTGAACAAGGAGGAGACCGTGATGTACCTCACTGAGGCAGGCATGGACAACGGCAACAACCTCTATGTGCGCGACATGAGGCAGCCCGATGCGCAGTTCATACAGATGTGCTCCGACCCACAATATATATATACGCCTGTGGAGACCGTGGGCAACCGTATGTATATACTCACAAACGCCGGTGCACCGAAGTACCGCCTCATGGTGGCAGACGTGAGCAATCCGGGCTACGCTGACTGGAAGGAGCTGGTGGGCGAGGGCGAGAGCGTGCTCGAGGACGTTACGTTCACCGCTGACAACCGCATGATACTGCAGTACGCCAAGGACAACTGCAACCAGCTTTACGTTTACGACACCGACGGCAACCGACTCAGTGAGATTGAGCTGCCCACATTCGGCACAACATCCGTGAGCGGTGCACGCGGACAGAAAGAATTGTTCTACTCGTTCACATCGTACACCACACCAGGTGCCATCTACAGCTACGATATGGCTACGGCGAAGAGCACGCTGCTGTCTACGCCGAAGCTCGCATTCCGCACACAGGACTACGTTACGGAGATGCTTTTCTACACCTCGAAGGACGGCACACGCGCTCCGCTCTTCATCACGCACAAGAAGGGGCTGAAGCTGAACGGCAAGAACCCGCTGCTGCTCTACGGCTACGGCGGTTTCAACGTGACGTACAAACCACACTTCCTGTCGAACATGATTCCGTTCATGGAGCGCGGCGGCGTATATGTTCACGCCGTGCTGCGCGGTGGCGGTGAGTATGGCGAGCAGTGGCACGTGGCTGGCACGAAGCTGCAGAAGCAGAACGTGTTCGACGACTTCATCTCAGCTGCCGAATTCCTTATTGATAAGGGCTACACCTCGAAGGACTATCTCGCCATACAGGGCGGAAGCAACGGCGGACTGCTCGTCGGAGCCTGCATGACGCAGCGCCCCGACCTCTTCCGTGTCTGCCTGCCCGCAGTGGGCGTTATGGATATGTTGCGCTATCATAAGTTCACCATCGGCTGGAACTGGGCACCCGACTACGGCACATCGGAGGATTCGAAGGAGATGTTCGAGTATCTCAGAGCCTATTCGCCGCTTCACACGCTGAAGCCCGGCGTGCATTATCCGGCTACGCTCGTCACCACAGCCGACCACGACGACCGCGTGGTGCCAGCCCACTCGTTCAAGTTCGCGGCACGCCTGCAGGAGTGTCAGGGCGGTACGGCTCCGGTGCTCATCAGCATCGGCGTGAACGCCGGACACGGCGGAGGAAAGCCGCTGGCAAAACGACTCGAAGAGACTGCAGATGCCATCAGCTTCACGCTCTGGAACATGGGCGTGAAGAAATAATCATGGAATAAGGCAAGAGGGACACGCCCGACAGGGCATCAAGAACAAACAGAGAAAAACAAGATGGTACCACAGGAATATCAGAAGTTCTACTTGAAAGACGTGACGTTCGTCAATCTGATGATGCGTCGCATATACAACGTGCTCATCGTGGCTAACCCCTACGACGCGTTCATGCTCGAGGACGACGGACGCGTTGAGGAGAAGATATACAACGAGTATGTGGAGCTCGGTCTGCGCTATCCGCCTACGTTCACACAGGTGAGCACCACGGAGGAGGCGCGACAGGTACTACGTACAATGCACATCGACCTCGTAATCTGTATGCCGGGCAACGCCGACAACGACGCGTTCAGCGTGGCGCGTGACATAAAGGCGGAGTTCCCACATATGCACTGCATAGTGCTCACGCCCTTCTCGCATGGCATCACGAAGCGCATGGAGAACGAAGACCTCTCCATCTTCGACTACGTGTTCTGCTGGCTCGGCAACACCAACCTCATTCTCTCCATTATCAAGCTGATAGAGGACAAGATGAACCTTGAGCACGACATCGACGAGGGTGGCGTGCAGATGATATTGTTGGTGGAGGACAGCATACGCTTCTACAGCTCCATACTGCCCAACCTCTACAACTACATACTCGCGCAGAGCAAACGCTTCTCTACCGAGGCACTCAACCGCCACGCTGCTTCGCTGCGTATGCGTGGCAGACCGAAAGTGGTGTTGGCACGCAACTATGAGGAGGCAATGGCACTCTACGAACGCTACTCGGACAACGTGCTCGGCGTGATTAGCGACGTGCGCTTCCCCATACACGGCGTGAAGGACAGCGAGGCGGGGCTGAAGTTGATGCGCGAGATAAGAAAGACCGACCCCTACCTGCCACTGATACTCGAAAGCTCTGAGTCGGAGAACCGCGCAAAGGCAGAGGCAGAAGGCTTCCGCTTCGTAGATAAAAACTCGAAGAAGATGTCGCTCGACCTGCATAAGATGCTCGAGGAACACCTCGGCTTCGGCGACTTCATCTTCCGCGACCCGAAGACAAAGGCGGAGATAATGCGCATCCACTCGCTGAAGGAGCTGCAGGACAATATCTTCAAGATTCCCGACGACTCGATGCTCTACCACATCTCGCGCAACCACATGAGCCGCTGGCTGTCGGCGCGTGCCATCTTCCCCGTGTCGATGTTTCTGAAGACCGTGACGTGGGAGCGACTGAAGGATATCACAGCCCACCGCGAGATTATCTTCGACGCCATTGTGCAGTACCGCCACATGAAGAATATTGGCGTAGTGGCGGTGTTCGACCGCATGAAGTTTGATGCTTACTCCCACTTCGCACGCATCGGCGAGGGCTCGCTCGGCGGAAAGGGTAGAGGCTTGGCGTTCCTTGACAACATCATCAAGACACATCCCGAATTCAACTCGCTGGAGGGAGCCACTGTGCAGATACCGCGCACCGTGGTACTCTGTACCGATGTGTTCGACCAGTTCATGGTGCAGAACAATCTCTACCAGATTGCGCTCAGCGATGCCTCGGACGACGACATACTGCGCCACTTCCTGCGTGCGCAGCTGCCCGACTCGCTCATAGCCGACTTCTTCACGTTCTTCGAGGCAGTGAAGAGTCCGATAGCCATACGCTCGTCGTCGCTGCTCGAAGATGCCCACTATCAGCCCTTCGCCGGCATCTACTCTACGTACATGATTCCGTACCTCGACGACAAGTATGCCATGCTTGAGATGTTGGCGTGCGCCATAAAAGGTGTCTATGCCTCGGTCTACTATCGCGACTCGAAGGCTTACATGACAGCCACGAGCAATGTCATCGACCAGGAGAAGATGGCGGTGATACTGCAGGAAGTGGTGGGCAAGCAGTTCGACGGACGCTACTATCCGAACATATCGGGCGTGCTGCGCTCGCTCAACTACTACCCCATAGGCGACGAGCGTGCTGAGGATGGCATCGCCTCGCTCGCGCTGGGCTTGGGCAAGTATATCGTCGACGGCGGACAGACGCTGCGCGTGTCGCCATACCATCCGCACCAGGTGTTGCAGACCTCCGAACTGGAGACGGCACTGCGCGAGACGCAGACACGCTTCTACGCTCTCGACACGCAGCATGTGGGCAACGACTTCAAGGTGGACGATGGTTTTAATATCCTAAATCTGAAGGTGAAGGAGGCGGAGCGCGACAACTCGCTCAACTTTATCGCCTCAACCTACGACCCCTACGACCAGGTGATACGCGACGGACTGTACGAAGGTGGCAGAAAGGTGATATCGTTCGCCGGAGTGCTGCAGCAGGGTGTGTTCCCACTGCCCGAGCTGCTGCAGATGTCGATGCGTTTCGGTGCAGAAGCTATGCGCCGACCAGTGGAGATAGAGTTTGCATGTAACCTCAACGCCGACCGCACAGGGTCGCTCTACCTGCTGCAGATACGTCCCATTGTCGACCAGAAGCAGATGCTCGACGAAGACCTTGCGGCGATACCCGACGACCACTGTCTGCTGCGCTCGCACAACTCGCTCGGGCATGGTGTGACGGAAGACGTGACCGACGTGGTGTACGTGAAGACCGACGACCGCTTCTCGGCTGCCAACAACCCGACGATAGCACGCGAAATAGAAAAACTGAACAAGGAATATCTCGACCGCGGCACAAACTACGTGCTTGTGGGTCCGGGTAGATGGGGTTCGAGCGATTCGTGGTTGGGCATACCCGTGAAGTGGCCGCACATCTCGGCTGCGCGTGTCATCGTGGAGGTGGCGCTGAAGAACTACCGCGTAGACCCAAGTCAAGGTACGCACTTCTTCCAAAATCTCACATCGTTCGGTGTGGGCTACTTCACCATCGACGAGAACCGCAACGATGGCTGCTTCCACAAGGCTGCGCTCGACGCAATGCCGACTGTAGAAGAAACAGAACACGTGCGCGTGGTGCGCTTCGAGAAAGGACTAAGAATAATGATGGATGGAAAGAAAGGTGAAGGAGTGATTGCCGCTATATGATAAAGCGATGCCCATAGGGGGTGCAGCAGTCTCTGCTGCACCAACCAAGCAGTTGGTACACTTCTTGGTTGGTGTGTTTCTTGGTTGGTGTGTTTCTTGGTTGGTGCAGTTCTTGGTTGGTTGGTGCACTTGAGACAAGTGCACCCCCTGTGGTGTGGTCGGCTTACTTAACAGCGATGCACTCTACTTCGACCAAAGCGTTCTTCGGCAGAGTCTTCACTGCGACTGCAGAGCGAGCCGGGAACGGCTGTGAGAAGAATTCGGCGTAAACCTCGTTCATGGCAGCAAAGTCAGCCATGTCGCTGAGGAATACAGTAGTCTTGACAACATGCTGCAGGTCGGTACCTGCTTCCTCGAGGATGTGCTTAGCGTTGGTGAGCGACTGGCGTGTTTGCTCCTTTACGCCGCCCTCTGCGAATGCACCTGTTGTAGGGTCGATAGGCAGCTGACCCGATGCGAATACCATGCCGTTAGCCTCTACAGCCTGTGAGTACGGACCGATAGCTGCTGGGGCTTTCTCTGTGTTAATCTGTTTGTTCATAGTCGTTTTGTTTAAAATGTTATTGTTAGTCTTTTTTACTTTAGTAGGAGACATTAGGGGGTGCACTTGTCTCAAGTGCACCAACCAAGTTAATGACACATTCTATTCAGTTGGTCTGTTCGGTTGGTGCACTTGAGACAAGTGCACCCCCTTAAGTTACTTTCGCTTGCTTGGTTGGTGCACTTCTTGCTCTGGCAAGCGGCAAAGCCGAGCGGAGACAAGTGCACCCCCTAACAACACCTCTTTATGCTTTACTGCTGCAAAAGTACACTAAAAACTGGAGAAAACGAAACTTTTGTGCTTGTTAAATAATTCTAAATATTCGTTGCTACTTATTGCATATCACTTCTATATAATAAAAAATGTGTAATTTTGCAGACCGATTATTTGGGGATACACTTAGAGTCCCCTGCATGAGGGTGTTAATAGCGTTTGTCGAAAAGGCCAGACGGCGTGGTTAGTGAATCGCTCGTGCAAGAAAAATAAATGTTTTTTAGTAGTAATATTTTAATTAAAAAAATGAACACTTTAAGTTACAAGACTATTTCCGTTAACAAGGAAACAGCTAAGAAGGAGTGGGTGGTTATCGATGCCACAGACCAGGTTGTAGGTCGTCTCTGCTCTAAGGTAGCAAAGCTCATCCGCGGAAAGTACAAGCCTACTTTCACTCCGCACGTAGACTGCGGTGACAACGTTATTATCATCAACGCTGCTAAGGCAGTTTTCACAGGTAAGAAGGAAACTGACAAGGTCTACACACGTTATACTGGCTATCCTGGTGGACAGCGCTTCAACACTCCGGCAGAGCTCCGCAAGCGTCCGGACGGTATGGACAAGATTATCCGTCACGCTGTGAAGGGTATGCTCCCGAAGGGTCCGCTCGGTCGTCGTCTTCTCGACAACCTCTATATCTATGACGGTACAGAGCACAAGCACGAGGCACAGCAGCCGAAGGCTATCGATATTAACCAGTATAAATAAAGCATAAGACATGGAAATGATTAATGCAATTGGTCGCCGTAAGAGTGCCGTAGCTCGTGTATATCTCACAGAGGGCACCGGTAAGATCACTATCAATAAGGAAGAACTCACAAAGTATTTCCCATCAGCAATCCTGCAGTACGTTGTTAAGCAGCCGCTGCTCCTGCTCGGTGTGGAAGAGAAATATGACATCAAGGTAAACCTCGACGGTGGCGGCTTCACAGGTCAGAGCCAGGCTCTTCGCCTCGCTATCGCTCGCGCACTCGTTAAGGTTAACGCTGAGGACAAGAAGACTCTCAAGGTACAGGGCTTCCTCACACGCGACGCTCGTGAGGTTGAACGTAAGAAGCCGGGTCAGCCGAAGGCACGCCGTCGCTTCCAGTTCAGCAAGCGTTAATATCAAACAGTCTTGGTGTCTTTCTATGCTGCTGCTTGATGCGGCGGCTTAGAATGCTCCGGACAACGTTTAGCATCCAAACTCGCGAGACCGAACATTCGTTACTCGTGGGCTGGTTCAATTCAACTCAAAGGAAAGTAAACAATTTTAACAAACAAAGAAAATGTCAAGAACTAATTTTGACCAGTTGTTAGAGGCAGGCTGTCACTTTGGCCACCTCCGTCGTAAGTGGAATCCGGCAATGGCTCCTTATATCTTCATGGAGCGCAATGGTATTCATATCATCGATTTGCACAAGACCGTAGCTAAGGTTGACGAGGCTGCAGAGGCTCTCAAGCAGATCGCAAAGTCAGGCAAGAAGATCCTGTTCGTCGCTACTAAAAAACAAGCTAAGGACGTAGTTGCTGAGAAAGCAGCGAGCGTAAACATGCCTTACGTTATCGAGCGTTGGCCGGGCGGTATGCTCACCAACTTCCCGACAATCCGCAAGGCTGTTAAGAAAATGGCGAACATCGACAAGCTCATGAACGACGGTACATTCTCAAAGCTCTCTAAGCGTGAGCTTCTGCAGGTGACACGTCAGCGCGCTAAGCTGGAGAAGAACCTCGGTTCTATCGCTGACTTGACTCGCCTCCCGAGCGCTTTGTTCGTTGTCGACGTGATGAAGGAGAACATCGCAGTGCGCGAGGCTAACCGCCTCGGTATCCCTGTGTTCGCTATGGTCGACACCAACTCTGACCCACGCAACATCGACTACATCATCCCAGCTAACGACGACGCTAAGGATTCTATCGACGTAGTTCTCTCAGCTTGCTGCGGTGCTATCGCAGAAGGTCTTGAGGAGCGCAAGGTAGAGAAGGCTGACGAGAAGGCTGCTGCTGAGCAGAAGGAGGGCAAGGCTCCTCGCAAGGCTCGCAAGGAAGAGGCTGAGGCTGCTGAGTAAGCAACTATAATACATATAAATCGGAAATTCTTTAATTCGTAAATCAAGATTTTGGAATGGAGAATTTCCGATTTTTAGGTTAAAAAGCAATCAATCATCAATAATTAATAATTAATTAATAACTTAAGAAAAATGGCTGTTTCAATTGAAGACATCAAGAAACTTCGCGCTATGACAGGTGCTGGTCTTGCAGACGTAAAGAAGGCTCTGACAGAGGCAGAAGGTGATTTCGATAAGGCAAAGGATTTGCTCCGTGAGCGTGGACTCGCTATCGCTGCAAAGCGTTCAGACCGCGAGACATCTAACGGTTGTGTACTCGTTAAGAAGGTAGGCAATTTCGCTGCTATCATCGCTCTCAAGTGTGAGACCGACTTCGTGGCTAACGGTGCTGACTTCATCAAGCTCACATCTGATATCCTCGACGCTGCTATCGCTGCTAAGGCTCAGACTCTCGACGAGGTTAAGGCTTTGGCTCTCGGCGAGTCTGACGTTCAGGCTGCTGTTACAGCACGCTCAGGTATCACTGGCGAGAAGATGGAGCTCGACGGCTACTGCGTACTCGAGGGTGAGAACGTAGAGGTTTACGACCACATGAACAAGCACACTCTCTGCACAATGGTGCAGCTCAACAAGGAGAACGCTGAGGTAGGTCACAAGATCGCTATGCAGGTAGCTGCTATGAAGCCGCTCGCACTCGACGAAAGCTTAATCTCTGATGAGATGAAGAAAGAGGAGTTCAAGGTAGCTGTTGAGAAGACTAAGGAAGAGCTCGTAGAGAAGGCAGTGAATGCTGCTCTCCACAAGGCTGGTCTCAACCCGAACCACTTCGACTCTGAGGATCACATCGAGTCTAACCAGGGCAAGGGCTGGATCACAGCAGAGGACGTAGCTAAGTTCCGCGAGATCAAGGAGACTGTAGGCGCTGAGGCTACAGCTAAGCTCAACCCGACAATGATTGAGAACATCGCTAAGGGTCGCGTTGCAAAGTTCCTCAAGGAGGTGTGCCTCGTTAACCAGGAGTTCCAGTTCGGCGACGACGCTAAGCAGAACGTTGCTGGCTATCTCAAGTCTCAGGACAAGGATCTGAAGATCGTTGCTTACAAGCGCTTCACTCTTGCTGCTGAGTAATTAGAGAAATCAATTACGCATAATTAATATTGGAGCCGTAGAGGGTGAATAGCCTTCTGCGGCTTTTTAATTTTCATCGCTTATGAAGATATTTGCTGTAGGTATGAACTACCTCGAACACAATAAAGAGCTGCATGGTACGTTATATAAACCAGAGGAGCCCGTTATCTTTACAAAAGCCGACTCGGCACTGCTGAAGGATCACAAGCCATTCTTCATCCCCGATCACCTCGGACGCATCGACTATGAGACTGAGCTTGTTGTGCGCATTTCGCGCCTCGGCAAGACTATCTCTGAGCGTTTCGCTCCGCGTTATTACGATGCCGTGACGGTGGGCATCGACTTCACCGCACGCGAGTTGCAGAAGAAGTTGCGCGCCGAGGGTAAGCCGTGGGAACTGTGCAAGGGCTTTGACGGTTCGGCTGCGATAGGCGACTGGGTGCCGTTGGAGAAGTTCCGCGACGTGCAGGCAATCCATTTCCACCTCGACATCAACGGCAAGACCGTGCAGGAGGGATGCACCAGCGACATGCTCTATCGTGTAGACGAGCTGATCGCGTACATCTCGCAGTTCTTCACGCTGAAGACCGGCGATATTCTATTCACTGGTACACCCGCAGGCGTGGGTCAGGTGAACATTGACGACAAGCTGGAGGGCTACCTCGAAGACCGCAAAGTGCTGGAGTTCAGCTGCAAGTAGAACTGCAGGGGAAGTTCTCCCACAGAATACACAGATTTCACGGAATGGACTGCTAAGATATTCTCCCACAGATGTCACAGAAGGGACTGCTAAAATATTCTCCCACAGATGTCACAGATGTACACAGATATATGAGGGTATGGCATCCCTGCCATGCCCACGCAGCCATCCAAACTTCTGTGTTCATCCGTGAATTCCGTGGGTGTACTTACACCAAATATCTGTGTTCATCCGTGAAATCCGTGGGAGTATAAACGTTCTTGTAGGACACACGGCACTATCCGTTGGATAACGCGGTTCCTAACACTTGTGGAAACAAATAAAGAAAAGACATGAAATTACGCCATACCATATTAATGCTGCTGACAGTCTGCGCAGTGCTACCCGCAAGTGCCCAGCAGTTCTTCCACCTCACAGCCGATGAGCTGCGTGTCGATACCTTGTACGCACCGCAGTTCACACACGTCACGCCTCTGCCCGAAGCGTGGCGCGACTCCGTGTACACCGTCAGCGTTGTCTATCCTGAGTATGCGGACATGCGAGCTACGGATGTGGCGAACTACAAGCGCATCGAGAGCGAACTGCCCGACGCAGAGCCACGTGTGGAGACCCACGTGACGTACGACCGCAAGCGAGCGTCGCTCCTCACTACCGTCAACCCCGTGGTGTACCGCGACGGACGCTACAAGCAGCTCGTGAGTTTCATGTTGCGCTGCGAGGCACGTGCCAAGGACGACGTGCACCGCAAGGCGGCGTTGAGCGCAGGAGCCGTGCGTGCAGATGCTCAGGTGAACGTGTGGGACACGCTGCCTGCGGCAAAACGCTATGCCAAGCAGAGCGTACTACGCGAGGGACGTTGGGCGAAGATAAGTGTGGCAGAGTCGGGCATTTATCAGCTCACCTCGGCACTCGTGCGTCAGGCGGGCTTCACCGACATTAATAAGGTGAAGATATATGGATATGGCGGAAATCTAATCAACGAGACACTCGAAGCGAAAGACCTCGTGGAGCAGGACGACCTGAAGGAAGTGCCCATCTGCGAGGTGGATGGCAAGCGACTCTTCTACGCTCGCGGTCCAGTGTCGTGGGAGACCGAAACTGCCGACCGCCGAACGCGCAACTACTACTCCAACTATGGCTATTACTTCCTCACCGAGGACACATCGTCTGAGCCTGCGAAGGTAGACTACGACACGTTCGTCGCTTCGTTCTACCCCTCACCCGACTTCTATCACGACCTGCATGAGCAGGATGGCTACTCATGGTACAAGGGTGGACGCAACTTTTTCAGTGCGCAGCAGGTATCGCAAGGCTCATACACGACTGTCGACATCCCTGAGAACCCAAACGCCACGAAGGGCAATCTCTACGTTGTGGTAACGTCGAGCAACTACTGCAAGGTGCAAGTGGAGTACAACGACTCCATCGTGGGCACGTTGCAGACCTCTAACTCCAACAATAGTTACATCTACGGCTGCGAGAGTCGTGGCACCTACCGCGTACCAGCCGTGAAGGGCACGGCGAAGGTGAAGCTCTCTGTGCTTAGCGGTTCTAATCCGATGCGCCTCGACATGGTGTCGATGGCGTGGAACAAGCCGCGCCCACTGCCCGACCTCAAGACTGCTACCTTCCCCGTACCTAATTACGTGTACAACATAATGAACCAGAACCACCATGCCGACCCACAAGCCGACTTGGTGATTATCATACCTACGTCGCAGAAACTGCTGAAGCAGGCACAGCGACTGAAGGCGTTCCACGAGCAGCACGACTCGATGACGGTGAACCTTGTGCCTGCCGACGAACTCTATAATGAGTTCTCGAGTGGTACCCCCGATGCTTCGGCGTACCGCCGCTACATGAAGATGCTCTACGACCGTTCCACTGGTGAGAACGACCGTCCGAAGTACTTGTTGCTCTTCGGCGACTGTCTGTGGGACAACCGCATGATTACATCTCACAACACGGGTAAAAGCACCGACGACTATCTCTTGGCGTTCGAGAGCGAGAACTCATACGACCGTCGTGTCTGCTACATCGATGACAGTTTCCATGCTATGCTCGACGACGGCGAAGGTTTGAAACCGATGTATGTCGACAAACTCGACATCGGCGTGGGACGTTTCCCCGTAGTGAGCGATGCGGAGGCGAAGATAATGGTGGACAAGACCATCAACTACGCCGAGAATAGCAACGGCGGTTCGTGGCAGAACACGATAATGTTCATGGGCGATGACGGCGATAGCAATCTGCACATGAAGGATGCCAATCTTGTAGCTAACCAAGTGGCAGCGGCACATCCGCAGTATGTTGTGAAGAAGGTGATGTGGGATGCCTACAAGATGCAGGCTGGTGCCGCGGGCAATAGCTATCCCGAGGTGACGAACGTCGTAAAGAAGCAACAGCAGCAGGGCGCACTCATCATGGATTATGCAGGACACGGCTCCGAGATACTTATCTCGCATGAGAAGGTGCTCGGCATAAGCGACTTCGCTGAGTTCACAAATAAGAACATGCCACTATGGGTGACAGCCTCGTGCGATATCATGCCGTTCGACAACGGTGAGGCTACTATCGGCGAGACGGCACTGCTCAACTCTAAGGGCGGAGCAATGGCGTTCTACGGCACCACGCGCACCGTGTACGCTTCGTACAACACCACACTCAACTCGGCGTTTATGAAACATGTACTCACCTATGAGACTGACGGCAAACCGATAGCCCTCGGCGAGGCTGTGCGCCGTGCGAAGAACGAAATGAACGGAAAGAGTCTGGCAGAAAACTCGCTGCAGTACTCGTTGCTCGGCGACCCTGCACTACGTCTGCATCTGCCCACAGCGCACATCATTATCGACTCTATCAACGGGGTCGACCTGACAAAGGCGAACGCTGAGGTGGCGATGAAGGCAGGTTCGCTCGTCACCATAGCCGGACACGTGGAGAACAACGACGACTTCAACGGCATCGTATCGCTCACGGTGCGCGACAATCTCGAAACAATCACTTGCCATCTCAATCAGCCTAAGGAGGCTGACGAGACGTTCGAGTACACCGACCGCACGAAGACAATTTTCTCGGGCGACGACCGCATCACTAACGGACGCTTCTCAATGACGTTCGCAGTGCCGAAGGATATCAACTACTCCAATCAGTCGGGACTCATCAACGCCTTCGCCATCAACGACGACCACACGCTCACGGCGCATGGCTACAGCGAGCGTTTCATGGTGGGCGGCAGCGACATAGCACAGAACGACTCCGTCGGTCCGTCCATCTATTGCTACCTCAACTCGCCATCGTTCAGCAACGGCGACCGTGTGAACTCTACGCCTTACTTCGTGGCTGAACTGAAGGATAAGGACGGCATTAACGCCTCGGGAGCTGGCATCGGACACGACATGCAGCTCATCATCGACGGCAAGATGGAGATGACCTACTCGCTCAACGACAACTTCCAGTACGACTTCGGTTCGTACACCTCCGGCTCCACATATTATAATATACCGCAACTGGAGGTGGGACCGCACAAGTTGCAGTTCCGTGCGTGGGACATTCTGAACAACTACTCCACAGCCGAGCTTACGTTCCACGTCGTTCAGAGTCAGAAGCCGTCGTTCTCGATAGGTTGCACCAATAACCCTGCGCGCGAGCAGACGACATTCATCATCAGTCACGACCGTACGGGCGCAGAACTTGGTGTCATCATCGACGTGTTCGACGTGAGCGGACGCCTCCTCTGGCGACACGAGGAGAGCGGTGTGAGTGCTACAAGTACCTATACCGTGCCCTGGGATCTGACCATCGATGGAGGCTCGCGCTTGCAGACCGGAGTGTATCTCTACCGCGTTCACCTCACCTCTGAAGGCTCCACACGCATATCGAAAGCCAAGAAACTTATCGTTGTAGGCAATAATTAAGTAGTTCGGGCGTTTATAATAACGGGCGCGTCGGTCGTTACGTACAACGCAGTACGCCCGAAATATAATAATAACAAAGAAGATGAAACTAACACAGAAGTTGGCGGCACTACTCTTCGCCGCACTCATTACACTGCCTGCAGCCGCTCAGGAGAAGCAGGATATGTTCCGACCGGAGACCTCGTCGGTGACTTCGCAGTCGATAGCACCTGACGCACGCGCCGGCGGTATGGGCGACATCGGTGCGGCTACAGACCCTGATGTAGTGTCGCAGTATTGGAACCCAGCGAAGTATCCGTTCGCCATCTCACGCGCCGGCGTATCGCTCAACTACACCCCGTGGTTGCGCCGCATCGTGAGCGACATAGATCTTGCCTATCTCGCAGGCTACTATCGCATCGGCGACTACTCTGCCGTATCGGCATCGTTGCGCTACTTCTCGCTCGGTGAGGTGTACACCAATATGGGAGCTACAGACGACAACTCGATGACCATCAATCCGTACGAGATGTCGCTCGACGTGGCTTACTCAATCATGCTCAGCGAGAAGTTCTCTATCGCTGCAGCCGTGCGCTGGATCTACTCCGACCTTACCTACGACTATACGTCGGACACGTCGCCAGGCTCGGCATTCGCCGTAGACCTCGCTGCCTACTACCAGAATTATATCAACATCGGACAGCGCGAGTGTCAGCTCGGTTTTGGTCTGAATATGTCGAACATCGGTTCGAAGATCAACTTCGGTGGCACCGACGAGTCGGAGTTTATCCCTGCCAACCTGCGTCTCGGTGCGTCGCTGATGATTCCGCTCGACGAGTACAACCGCATCACCATCGCTGCCGATGCCAACAAGCCGCTCGTGCCCACCATGCCGGTGAAGAACGATGGCGAGACAAACGAGGAGTTCGAGCAGCGCAAGCGTAAGGACTACTACGACCTCTCATCAATCAGTGGTGTGTTCAAGAGCTTCGGCGACGCACCTGGCGGATTTAAGGAGGAGATGCAGGAGATACGCTGGAGCCTTGGTGCCGAGTATGTCTACAACGATAAGTTCTCGGTGCGCGCCGGCTACCACCACGAGTCGGAGAACAAGGGCAATCGCAAGTACTTCACCGTGGGCGCAGGCTTCCGCATGAGCGTCTTCTCGCTCGATGCTGGCTACGTCATCGCCACCGCAAAGTCGAACCCGCTCGATCAGACGCTGCGCTTCTCGCTGTCGTTCGATATGGACGGAATAAAGGACCTCTTCAAGCGTAGATAATATGAAGATAAGAACCGGATTAGGATATGATGTCCACAAACTGGTGGAGGGTCGCGAGCTGTGGCTCGGCGGCATCCGCCTCGACTACGAACTCGGCTTGCTCGGACATAGCGATGCCGACGTGCTCATCCACGCCATTTGCGATGCACTGCTCGGTGCTGCCAACATGCGCGACATTGGCTACCACTTCCCCGATACGGCTGCCGAGACGCTCAACGTCGATAGTAAGATACTATTGCGCAAGACCGTCGACCTCATCGCTACCAAGGGCTACCGCATCGGTAACGTAGACGCTACGGTGTGTGCCGAGCGTCCGAAGCTCAATCCGCACATACCCGAGATGCAACGCTGCCTCTCCGACGTGATGCAGACCGACATCGACAACGTGTCAATCAAGGCAACAACTACAGAGAAGCTCGGCTTCACCGGTCGTATGGAGGGCATCTCCGCCTACGCCACCGTGCTCATCGAAAAGGACTAATGTAGGAGGGTATGGCATCCTTGCCATACCCACGCAGCTAACTCTCAGCTGCACTAACCAAGCTGATTTTCTCCCACAGAATTCACAGAACCTTCTCGCTGTGATTTTCTCCCACAGATTTCACAGATCTGCACAGAACCTTCTTACTGCGATTTTCTCCCACAGAATTCACAGAAATCACAGAACCTTCTTGTAGAGAAGGGTCTCCCACAGATAGCACGGATTTACACAGATGTAGGAGGGTATGGCATCCTTGCCATACCCACGCAGCCTTCTTACTGTGATTCTCTCCCACAGATTTCACAGATCTGCACAGAACCTTCTTGCTGTGATTTCCTCCCACAGAATTCACAGAATTCACAGAACCTTCTTGTAGAGAAGGGTCTCCCACAGATAGCACGGATTTACACAGATATAGGAGGGTATGGCATCCTGCCGTACCCACGCAACCACTAACGCAACCAACCATCTGTGTTGATCAGTGCAATCCGTGGGAGAACTGTATTCCCACAGAACGCAGAATTCACTCCAAACACGCACCATCTGTGAGAATCTGTGACATCTGTGGGAGTTTCTTCTCAGCAAAACACCCTAAAATGCAACAAAAACAAACTTTTTTTGAAAAAACTTGTAGAAACATTTGGTGGTTTCACAAAAAAGCCATACCTTTGCACTCGCTTTAAGGAACTAAGCAATATTACTTAAAGCAACCGATACAATATATCGGGCGTTTAGCTCAGCTGGTTTAGAGCATCTGCCTTACAAGCAGAGGGTCGGCGGTTCGAATCCGTCAACGCCCACAGGGGTGTTTCCTCGTGGTCCTTCGGGACTGCGGGGATTTTTTTTGTCTCAGGGGGTGCAGTTGTCTCAACTGCACCGATATTTTTGGATCAAATAATATTGTTGTGTTT
>NZ_JH379461.1:14952-29237 GCF_000235885.1 Leyella stercorea DSM 18206 | reverse complement strand
ACTCTTTTCGTAACTTCGTATAGCAAAGTTACGAAAAAAATAACAAATAGGGTTATAATTATTAGATAGTGAGATGCTTATAAATAATTTGTTGTGTTTTCTTATGAATTTATAAAAAATAAAAATACTGTTTGTGGTATTTGTTTTTAATTTGTATTTTTGACCAAAATATGATTTTAGTGACTGTATGAATAAAAAGTAATTATAAATGAAAAGGCTACATGAATTATTTGGTTTCTCTTGGTTTATAAGTGCACTTATAAACCGTGCCTGCAGAGTTAATTGGATGGATTATATAACTGTGATATTTTTTTTCCTATTTGCTTTCAGTACTGTTTTTTTAATATATTCTCATAAGCAAGAGACAGGAAATTATAAACAAGCTTTTAAAAAATATTTAGGTGAATTATTTGTAATATTGGGTCCATTTATACTTTGGATAATATTAACAATATAATCAACATACTTTTCAAACTCATCCCAATTTCTAAGTATTCTGTCAAATATACCTTTCTGCCATATATCCTCATTTATTCCCAATGACTTTCTAAGTTGAAAAGTAGTAAACCCCTTAACCTTACCAATAATATTATTTATTGGTTTATTTGTAAGTGATGACAACAATATATGCACATGATTTGGCATTACGACAAAGGTATGAAGTAAGTATTCCTTGTTGTTATAATAGTATAATGCCTCCACTAAAACGTTACGTACATCTTCACGTCGCAGTATACAATTTCCATAACCGTTATTTAGCCAATACTCCATCTTACGCATCATCATTATATCGTATGCTTTACGTGTATTGTTACCGGCAGTTCTTTTTTCTTCCTTTAGCATATTGGCACGGTCAGCTAAGAATTCTTCCACTTTATTCTTAGGTAGTGAGTCAGCTAATCGAAATGTAACGAACATTGTTTTGTTTTCTTGAAACCAGTGAGGCAATTTTCGTCCCCATATTTCTATATGCTTTCGTTTTTCAAGAAACTGTACAACGTCATAGGAAATGTTGTTAGGATTAGTCATAAACAGAATAGATATGGTTAGAGTTGCTTAAAAAGATAAGGATAATGTATATAACAAAGGTAGTTATTAAGCATTGAATGGCAAATGAAAAACAAAGAAATCTTTTAAAATTCTTGTGTTTTTATAAAAAATAACATATTGCAGGAGGCTACGGCATTCCTGCCGTAGCCACAAGAGTATAGTTGGTTAATCATTATTGGCTACGGCAGGAATGCCGTAGCCTCCTACAATACTATTGCTTCTGCCGTAGCCTCCTATAATATTCGTTTTTAATGTTCTCAACAATAAAAACAAGCAAGCTTGGAAGATTTTATTATCAACAAAATCGTGTATTGCTTCGATTTTCAGTAACTTTGCAGATGAAATTAAAAAACACATAATATAATGGAAGAGAACAAGTTCAAACGCACCACTGTGACCGCGGCTTTGCCCTACGCCAACGGTGGAGTACACATCGGTCACTTGGCTGGCGTGTATGTGCCTGCCGACATCTATGTGCGCTATCTGCGCCTGAAGAAGCAGGAAGTGATGTTCATCGGTGGTAGTGACGAGCATGGTGTGCCCGTGACAATCCGCGCACGCAAGGAAGGCATCACGGTTCAGGAGGTGGTAGACCGCTATCACAACCTTATCAAGAAATCGTTCGAAGACTTCGGCATTTCGTTCGACATCTATAGCCGTACTACATCGAAGATTCACCATAAGTTCGCAAGCGACTTCTTCCGCACGCTCTACGACAAGCATGAGCTTGTAGAGAAGACAGAAGAGCAGTTCTGCGACGAGGTGACCGGCGAGTTCCTCACCGACCGCAACATCGTAGGTACATGCCCACGCTGCGGCGCTGAGGGTGCTTACGGCGACCAGTGCGAGAAGTGTGGCGCAACACTCTCACCCGAGGAACTTATTAACCCTACAAACAAGAATAACCCGGGTCACGGACTCGTGAAGAAAGCCACAAAGAACTGGTACTTGCCGCTCAACAAGTGGCAGGACTGGCTGAAGCAGTGGATTCTGGAAGACCACAAGGAGTGGCGTCCGAACGTATACGGACAGTGCAAGTCGTGGCTCGACATGGATCTGCAGCCGCGCGCTATGACACGCGACCTCGACTGGGGTATCCCCGTACCGGTAGAGGGAGCAGAAGGCAAGGTGCTCTACGTGTGGTTTGACGCACCTATCGGCTACATCTCCAACACCAAGGAGCTTTGCGACGCACAGCCCGAGAAGTGGGGTACGTGGCAGACATGGTGGCAGGACCCCACATCGCGCCTCGTCCACTTCATAGGCAAGGACAACATCGTGTTCCACTGCATCGTCTTCCCGACTATGCTGAAGGCTCACGGCGACTATATTCTGCCCGACAACGTGCCCTCTAACGAGTTCCTCAACCTCGAGAACGACAAGATTTCTACATCGCGCAACTGGGCTGTATGGCTCCACGAGTATCTCGTCGACTTCCCCGGCAAGCAGGACGTTCTGCGCTATGTTCTCACAGCCAATGCGCCTGAGACAAAGGACAATAACTTCACATGGAAGGACTTCCAGGATCGCAACAACAACGAGCTAGTGGCTGTTTACGGCAACTTCGTCAACCGTGCTCTGCAACTCACAAAGAAGTACTTCAACGGCGTTGTGCCTGAGTGTGGCGAACTTCAGGAGGTAGACCTCAAGACTATCGAGGAGTTCAAGGACGTGAAGCAGAAGGTGGAGGCATTGCTCGACACATTCAAGTTCCGCGACGCACAGAAGGAGGCTATGAACCTCGCACGCATCGGTAATAAGTACATTACCGACTGTGAGCCGTGGCACGTGGCAAAGACCGACATGGAGCGCGTAAAGACTATCCTTTACCTCTCGCTGCAGCTCGTGGCTAACCTCGAGATTGCTTTCGAGCCGTTCCTGCCGTTCAGCTCGGCACGTCTGCGCGAGATGCTCAACGTTACCGATACCGACTGGGCACAGCTCGGCTCTACCGAACTGCTCAAGCCGGGTCATCAGCTTGGCGCTCCGGCACTGCTCTTCGAGAAGATTGAGGACGAGGCTATCGAGGCTCAGCTCAAGAAGCTGGAGGACACAAAGAAGGCTAACGAGGCTGCCAACTACGTTGCTGCACCTATCAAGGAGAACGTAGACTTCGACACATTCGAGAAACTCGACATTCGCGTAGGTCATATCAAGGACTGCCAGAAGGTGAAGAAGTCGAAGAAACTCCTGCAGTTCACCATCGACGACGGCTCTGGCGTTGACCGCACAATCCTTTCAGGCATCGCAGCTTACTACGAGCCTGAGCAGCTCATCGGTAAGGATGTGCTCTTCGTAGCCAACTTCGCTCCGCGCAAGATGATGGGCATCGAGAGCCAGGGTATGATTCTCTCTGCCGTAAACTTCGACGGAACGCTGAACGTAACCACCGTGACAGGCAACGTTAAGCCTGGTTCGCAGGTAGGATAATTGTTACTTATACAATAAAAACAAGCCCTATACAACGATGTTTGTATAGGGCTTGTTTTATTAGGAGGCTACGGCATTCCTGCCGTAGCCACTATATGCAGTACATATTATTACGATTTATTGCTATGCCTACGGCAAGAATGCCGTAGGCTCCTACGTTTTTTTATTTGTCGCCGAGTCCGTTCACTATTCGCGTTATGCCTTCGTTAAGCAGTTCGCTGGTGCAAGCCATGTTTATGCGTATGAACGCCGCGCCTTCAGTGCCGTACATGCTGCCCGCATTCACCCATACTTTGTTCTCGTGCATGAGCATCTCCTCTATTTCATCCGACGAGATATGCAGTTCCGAGCAGTCTATCCACGCCAGATACGTGCCTTCCATGCGCATCACCTTGCACTTTGGCAGTTCGCGAGTGAAGCGTTCGCGCAGCAAGTCGTAGTTGCTTGAGATGTATGCGCGCAGCTGTGTGAGCCATTCGTAGCCCTCGTCGCTGTAAGCAGCCTGCAGGGCGATTACTCCGAACGGGTTCACGTCGCACACCTCGTTGATGTTTATGGCGCGGTCGATGCGGTTGCGCACCTCTGTGTCGCGGCAAACGATGTTCGCAATCTGCAGTCCGGCGGTGTTGAACGCCTTCGACGGCGAGCAGCAGGTTATCGAACCGTGGCTCAGCTCGTCGGGCAGCGAACCGAACGGCACGTACTCGTTGTCGTAGAGCGTCAGTTCGCAGTGTATCTCGTCCGACACCACGCGTACGCCATACTTGCGGCAAAGCTCCGCCACGCGTGTCAGTTCGTCGCGAGTCCATACGCGTCCGCCCGGATTGTGTGGGTTGCAGAGCAACATCAGTCGTGCGCGTTCGTGCTTGAGCTTGCGTTCGAGGTCGTCGAAGTCGATTTCGTAGCGCAGTTCCTCCTTATTATATATAAGCGAGTTGGAGACCGTCTCGCATCCGTTGTTGCGTATTGAGGAGAAGAAGCAGTTGTAGACCGGTCCCTGCACTATCACCTGGTCGCCGGGCAGCGTGAGCGCCTTGATAACCGCCGACACAGCCGGCACCACGCCCGACGTGTAGATGATGTGCTCGCGGTTGATGTGCCATCCGTGATGCTTACCGAACCAGCGGCACACCGCCTCGTAGTACGCCTCAGGCACACGTGTGTAGCCGAAGATGCCGTGCGCCACGCGTCGCTGCAAGGCTTCGGTGATGCCGGGGAAGGTCTCGAAGTCCATATCTGCCACCCACAGCGGAATGATGTCAGCCTCTGGCGTCGAATCCCATTTGTAAGAGTCGGTGCCGTGTCGGTCGGTGGGTCTTGAAAAGTCGTATTCCATAGCTTACGTCTTTTTTATGTATGCTTATGCACGTGTCAGAATCTCGCAGTCGGCTGGCTTTTTGATGTTCTCGTCGAGTATTATCTCGCCTATGCTGTCAGCCACGATGTGTCCGGATGCAGGGTTCTTCACGCTCTTGATGTGTCCGCGTATGTCAGCCTGCACGGTAGAATACTCGAACGCGCGGTCACATTCGGCGTCGAACGTGCAGTTCTCGAGCACCAGGTCCTTGGCGTAGCAGAGTGGTTGCTCGCCAGATATATGGCAGTTGACGAGACGCAGTCCGCGCGAGTGCCATCCGAGGAACTCTCCGTTCAGCTCCGAGTCGTACACCGTCACGTTGTCTACCTCCCAGAACGAGTCTTTTGTGTCTATCTTCGCATTGCGAATCTCTATGTCGCGCGAGTACTGGAATACGTACTTCGCGTCCGATACCAGTCCGTCCACATTCACGTTGCGGCAGTGCATGAATGGGTATGTGCCTTCGTGCAGCACCACGTTCTCCAGCTTCAGTCCGTCGATGCCCCAGAACGTTTCGTCGGCATCGTTCACGGTTACGTTCTTAAGCGACAGATTTTTCATCTCGCGGAAGAACTTCGGACCGTTTATCACGCAGTCCTCCATGTGCATATCGTCAGAGTACCATATCGCCGAGCGCGAGCCCGGAGCGAAATAGCAGTTGCGTATGTCCGACCCCTTTACGTGCCACAGAGGGTATTTGCCCTCGAAGTAGCAGTTGCGGCATACTATGTTACTGCACTCTTTAACGCCCGATTCGCCGAAAGTGATACGTACGTGGTCGAGCTCCACGTTGTGTATTTCGAAGAGCGGACGCTCTCCGCCGAAAACCTTATTACTGATCTTTTCCATAATATTTGCATGAAGTTTGAATGTTCCAGAATTTGAGTTTTACCAAGAAGATTAAGCCTCTGAAGCAGAGTTCTATGCACATAGCTATCCACACACCGCGCAGTCCCATTGATGGTGCAAGCATTGCAGCGAGCGATATGCGCACGCCCCATATAGAGATGAGGTTCATTATGCTCGGCACGAGCGTCTTCGCTGCACCTACGAACACACCGTAGCTTACTATTGCAGCAGCGAACATAGGCTCTGCGAATGCTTCTATGCGCAGTACCTCCACGCCCAGACGGCGCACCTCCTCGGCAGGTGTCATCATCGCCATTGCTGTAGGTGCTCCGACGTACATCACCACACCCATCACAGCCATTACCGTCACGCCCAAGCCTACAGACAACCATGCGAAGCGCTTCATCAGCTCGTGCCTGCCGGCACCCATGCTCTGTCCGACGAGTGTCGTTGCAGCGTCGGCGATGCCGTAGCCCGGCATGTAGCAGAGGCTTTCGATGATTATGCCGAACGAGTTGGCAGCTATGGCGAAGGTGCCCAGCGGCGCAATGATAATAGTCGTCATCACGTAAGCCGAGCACATGATGGTCTGCTGCAAACCCATCGGCAGACTGATGTGCAGTGCGCGCTTCACGACGCCCCATGTAGGCAGAAAGCGTCCCGTGTCGATGCGCAGCGACAGCTCTTTGGAGCGGAAACAGAGAATGTACATCGTTATGGAGGCTGCCACCAACTCAGCCGACACCGTGCCTATTGCTGCGCCCACCACGCCTAAGCCCATGCCGGGCATCATTATCTGTGTGCCGAACAACTCCACGGGTCGGGTGGGGAAGATGAGGAAGAAGTTGAACACCACGTCGAGCGACATCATCACCACGCTCATCACGCTCGGCACGACCATATTGCCCGAACTACGGAGCATTCCGGCTCCGAATATTGAGAATTGGAAGATGGGCAGTGCCGTAGCCACGATGGCGAAGTAGGCTGAGGCGGTGGGGGTTATATGGCTGTTGCCACCGAGCCATGTAGGCAGAAACGGACTCACCGCCAGCGATACTAATCCGAGCAACGCGCTCACCACGAGCACCGACATGATGCCCTGACGCAGCGTGCTGCGAGCACGTGCAGGGTCGTTGGAGCCCAACTGGTGGCTCACCTGTACGTAGAAGCCGGCTGCCGTAGCCGAGCAGATGCTGCCCAGCAGCCACATCGTGGTCTCCATGAGTCCGATAGAAGCCGATGCCTCCGCACCCATACTGCCCACCATTGATGCGTCGATGTATTGCATCATCGTCGTCGTGAGTTGCGCAAGTATAGCCGGCGTGGCGAGAAACATCACCAATCGAGCCTGCTCGCCGAGTGTCATAGGCTTACCCAGGCGTATCATCGAGAGTAATGCATCTTTCTTCTTGTCTGATTTCATATATAAATAATGTATGTACCTATTGAATTGTTAAGCATGTTGTTATCGCAATGCGAAGTTACAACTATTTTAAAGAATACACAATTCAGCAGATACGATATATGTAAGATATTTAACAAAAACAAGAAAATTGGTCATAATGTTTAAAAAAGTTATATAAAAGTTGTATCATGTGAAATATTTTACTACATTTGCAGCATATAAACAAAAAAACTAACAAGTGTATGAAGAACTTATCTCTAAAAACATTAGCATTAGGTATTCTTGCTTTGTTTGCTGTGACTACTGTTTCGGCACAGGAAGAGCCAGCAAAGAAAAAGAATAAATTTGGATTGGCAAATCGCGTAGGCGTAGGTGTAGGATATGGTACAGAGGGTCTCGGCTTCGACGTAGCTATACCATTGACACAATATGTGCAGGTGCGCGCAGGCTTAAACATCTTCCCGAACATCAAGTTCCACGAAGATATTGACGTGGAGTACGTTGGCGAGATTCCGCATGCTGGCGAGCAGACCATTGAAGACAAAGTACGCCTTGACGCTAAGTTCGGCAGAACCTATGCCGACTTGAAGTTTGATGTCTATCCATTCGGCAATAGAGGAAACTTCTTTGTTACGGCAGGTCTGTCGTTCGGTGGCTCTGATTTGATGTCAATTAAGGGTCATAGTGAAAAGGTAGAAGAATATGGTCCTGCAATTAAGGACTATGGTATCAACATCGGCGATTATAACATTCCGTTTGATGAGAATGGTTATATCAAGGGCGGTGTAAAGGTAAAGAAGGTTCGTCCGTACCTCGGACTTGGTTTTGGTCGCCTTATCCCGAAGGGTCGTATTGGTTTCCGCTTCGAGTTGGGTGCTCAGTTCCAGGGCAAACCAAAGGTATATGCTGGCGATATAGACAACGTACTTGAGAACAAACAGGTTACTGACGCTGTTGACGAAGAAACAAAGGACGACATAGCAAAGGTTATGGATTGGCTTAAAGTCTATCCAGTTATGAAGTTCTCTATCCGCGGCAGAATACTTTAATAATCGAAGGGATTACCCCCCTGATATTGCCACGCTACGGCAACATTGTTGTCCCGCTACCGAAACTTTATTGCCGTAGCAGGACAACAATGTTGTCGTAGCGTGGCAATAAAAAAAGACAAAAACTGAATACTTTACATGTTTTTATTTCGCTCTCTCAAAAAATAGCAGTACCTTTGCACCCGAAAATAAACATGTATAACCCTGTGGAAGAATTTGGCTGCTTGCAACCACACAAAAAAATGCTAAAACTGCAAAGCTAACCGCGAATGTAAGAACGCGAAACGTAGAAAGGATAACGACGGTTAGACAGCGGTAATTTGGTGTTTTTCCACTTATTTAAATTTAAAAATTGGAAAAATGAATTATCTTTTTTCTTCAGAATCAGTTTCAGAAGGCCATCCAGACAAGGTGGCTGACCAGATTTCAGACGCTTTAGTAGATCAGTTCATCGCTTACGACGACCGCGCTCACTGCGCCATCGAGTCGTTCGTGACAACCGGTCAGGTAGTAATCATGGGTGAGGTGCGCTCTAACGTGTACATCGACCTGCAGACTATCGCACGCAAGACAATCAACCAGATTGGCTATAACAAGTCGGATTATCAGTTCGACGGCAACTCATGCGGTGTGCTCACAGCCATCCACGAGCAGTCGGACGATATCAACCGCGGTGTGTCGCGTGCCGACGAGGAGGAGCAGGGTGCTGGCGACCAGGGCATGATGTTCGGCTATGCCACCAACGAGACCGAGAACTATATGCCCGTAACGCTCGATATCGCACAGCTCATCATGCGCGTGCTCGCTGACATACGCAAGGAGGGCAAGCAGATGACATACTTGCGCCCCGACTCGAAGAGTCAGGTGACCGTAGAGTACTCTGAGGAAGGCATACCACAGCGCATCGACACCATCGTAGTGTCTACACAGCATGACGAGTTCGACTCTGACGACGAGCGTATGCTTGCAAAGATAAAGGACGACGTGCTCAACATACTCATGCCGCGCGTTAAGGCAGAGATACACAGCGAGAAGGTGCTCGCACTCTTCGGCGACGACATCAAGTACTTCGTAAACCCTACTGGCAAGTTCGTAATCGGCGGACCGCACGGCGACACCGGTCTCACCGGCCGCAAGATTATCGTCGACACATACGGCGGTAAGGGCGCACACGGCGGTGGAGCCTTCTCTGGCAAGGACCCGTCTAAGGTAGACCGCTCGGCAGCCTACGCAGCACGCTACATCGCCAAGAACATGGTGGCAGCAGGTGTTGCCGACGAGATGCTCGTGCAGGTGAGCTACGCCATCGGTGTTGCTAAACCCGTGAACATCTACGTGAACACATACGGTCGCAGCCGCGTGCAGATGAGCGACGGCGAGATAGCACAGAAGATAGAGAAGCTCTTCGACCTTCGCCCGAAAGCCATCGAGCGCACACTCAAGCTCCGCCAGCCTATCTATCGCGAGACAGCTGCCTACGGACACATGGGCCGCAAGTGCGAGGTGGTGGAGAAGACATTCACATCGCGCTATCACGAGACAAAGGTGATGAAGGTGGAACTCTTCACATGGGAGAAACTCGACCGCGTAGATGATATCCGCAAGGAGTTCAGAATCTAAAGAGTAGTGATATGGTGTTGTGGTGAGATGGTGAGATGGTGACATTACCTTTTATAGGTATAGACAACTCTCACCATCTCAACACCACACCATCTCAACATCAAATCTCACCATCTCACCACAACAACATCTCAACAAAAAAACATGATAACAACCGACTCCATACACACAGAGGAGATAGTTCTTGGAGCAGACGGACTGCCCGTCGGCGCTCAGCCCGTGCGCAAGCACTGGCAGCCAACGCCGGCAGAGGTGCTCAGCTGGCTGCCCAAGAACGCTACGCCTGCCCAGCAGGACTCCGCTATCCAGGCACACATACGCCCATCGGAGATAACATGGAGTCAGCAGCCCGACACGCTGCATCTGCCCGGACACACACGCGGACACTCCTGGCGCGATATCAACTTACCACAGTACTACCGCGAGTCGTACTTCACAGGCAAACCCTACTTCAACCCCGACCTCTTCGGCGGGCGCACCGGTGTGGCAGGCGACCCCGTGCCCTACAGCATCGCACGCGACAACCTCATCACGCTTCTGCTATTATTCTGCTTCTGCATCGCACTGATAGCCTACACCAAGTCGCGACGCTTCATACTGCGCCAGGCGAAGGAGTTCTTCCGCCCGCCAGTGAGCGAGAATATGACCACCGTGACGGAGACCTCCGAGGAGTTGCGCTTCCAGTTCTTCCTCGTGTTACAGAGCTGCTTGCTGTTAGGATTGGTCTACTTCTTCTATACGCAACTCTATGTTGCCGACACGTTCCTCGTCGACCAGTATCAGGTGATAGGCATACTCTCGCTGACGATGCTTGGCTATATGCTCGTCAAGACAATGCTCTACTGGCTCGTGGGATGGGTGTTCTTCGACAAGCGCAACAACGAGTTCTGGATGAAGTCGTACCTCTTCTTCCTCGCTATGGAAGGCGTGTGCCTCTTCCCCGTCGTAATGCTCAATGCCTACTTCAAGATGCCGGTGCGCACAACACTCGTGTGCACATTCCTCGTGATAACGCTCTTCAAGTTGCTCTCCCTTTACAAGTCTTACATCATCTTTTTTAGACATAGGGGCGGTTTTCTGCAAAATTTTTTGTACTTTTGCACGCTTGAACTGACACCTCTCGCAGTTCTCTTAGGTACGCTGGCAACGATAGTCAACTGCTTGAAAGTGAATTTCTAAGACAATAGCGACGGCACCCCTCTGAATAAAGAATATACATATAAAGCTTCAATATGAAAAAGATAAAGAAGATTCTGATATCACAGCCTGAACCATCAAGCGAGAAGTCGCCATATTTCGACATCGCAAAGGACTTCGGTGTAGAACTCGTCTTTCGCCCATTCATCAAAGTAGAAGGACTCAGCCCCAAAGAATTCAGACAGCAGAAGATCGGTCTTCTCGACTTCACAGCCGTAGTGTTCACATCGCGTCACGCTATCGACAACTACTTCACACTCGCTAAGGAGATGCGCATCAACATCCCCGAAGATATGAAGTACTTCTGCGTTACGGAGACAATCGCGCTCTACATACAGAAGTATGTGCAGTATCGCAAACGCAAGGTGTTCTTCGGCAATACCGGCAAGCTCGATGCGCTCATCCCCACAATGGTGAAGCACAAGAACGAGAAGTATCTTGTGCCACTGAGCAGCGTACACAACGGCGACGTTAAAGAACTGCTCGACTCGAAGAAGCTAATACACACCGAGTGCGTAATGTATCGCACCGTGAGCAACGACTTCACCGAAGAGGAGGCAGCCCAGTTCGACTGCAACATGCTCGTCTTTTTCAGTCCGTCGGGCATCAAGTCGTTCACAAAGAACTTCCCAAGCTTCGAGCAGAACGATGTGCGCATCGCCACCTTCGGACCTGCCACAGCAAAGGCTGTGACCGACGCAGGCTACCGACTCGACCTCGAGGCTCCTACAAAGGAACACCCGTCGATGACAAGCGCACTCCGCTACTATCTTGAGAATAATAAGTAGGTTGTTGGGTTGAGATGGTGAGATGGTGATAGGAGGTTGTTGGGTTGAGATGGTGACATTACCTTTTAGAGGTATAGACAAATCTCACCATCTCATCACAACAACACCTCAACATCAAATCTCACCATCTCACCACAACACCATCTCACCATCAAATCTCAGCACCTCACCACAACAACATAACACCACCTTATGACATCATCACAACAGCTCTCAAAGAGTGAGCGCATAAACAGCAAGAAGCTCATCGACCGCCTCTTCAAAGGAGGAGGAGCCAAGTCGATGTCTGCCTTCCCGCTGCGTGTGGTGTTTATGACAGAGGATGCCGACGCACACGAACCGCTCGCAAAGATGATGGTGAGCGTGCCCAAACGCTACTTCAAGCGCGCCGTGAAGCGCAACCACGTGAAGCGTCTCGTACGCGAAGCATACCGTCGCAACAAGCAGGTGTTAATAGACACCCTCGAAGCCGAAGAGCAACGCAAGGCACTCTCGCTATGCTTTATATGGACCGACGGCAACCTGCGCAGCTACGAGGAAGTGGAGCGCAAAATAGCAAACCTGCTGCAGCGCATAGCCGAGAAGATTGGCAAGGAGGCAGCAGCCGATAGAGCAGAAAATCATAACGACAACGCTGATAAGTTGTAGATACAATGAAACTTCCACGCTTTATCTCCCGCTGCGCCCACTACGTTTCACGCGCTTTAGTATGGCTTGCCATCCTGCCCATACGGTTCTATCAGGTGTGCATCACGCCATACACACCCCCTTCGTGCCGTTTCACACCCACCTGCTCCGAGTACGCCCGTCAGGCACTGCAGAAGCATGGCTTCTTCAAAGGCTTGGCACTCGCCGTATGGCGCATCCTCCGCTGCAACCCGTGGGGAGGCTCAGGCTACGACCCCGTACCCTAAAGAGCCACCAACAGCCCCTCCCAATCAACAGCCCCTCCCAACCCTCCCCGTCGGGGAGGGCTTAAAAATAGTCCTCCAAGACTTAGAAAGGCTTAAAGAGGCTTAGTTCGGCTTAAACGCTCTCTAAATGCGGCTTAAACGCCATCCTAAAGGCGGCTTAAACGCCACCCTAAAGCCACCCTAAAATAGCAATCATCAAAAAAAAACAACAATAATAATGACAAAGAATTTCGTTGAAGAACTGCGCTGGCGCGGTATGCTCGCGCAGATTATGCCCGGCACTGAGGAGTATCTCAATGCCAACATGGTGTCTGCGTATCTGGGCACCGACCCTACAGCCGACTCTCTCCACATCGGTCACCTCTGTGGTATCATGATGCTGCGCCACCTGCAGCGTTGCGGTCACAAGCCCTACCTGCTTGTGGGCGGTGCTACTGGTATGATTGGCGACCCCTCTGGCAAGAGCCAGGAGCGCAACCTGCTCGACGCTGCTACCCTCTACCACAACCAGGAGGCTATCAAGAAGCAGGTTTCTAAGTTCCTCGACTTCGACGGCACAGAGCCTAACAAGGCTGAGCTCGTCAACAACTACGACTGGATGAAGGACTTCACCTTCCTCGACTTCGCTCGCGAGGTGGGCAAGCACATCACCGTCAACTACATGATGGCTAAGGACAGCGTGCAGAAGCGTCTCAACGGCGAGGCTCGCGACGGCCTTTCGTTCACAGAGTTCACATACCAACTGCTCCAGGGCTACGACTTCCTCTACCAGTATCAGAAGTACGGCGTGCGCCTGCAGCTCGGTGGCAACGACCAGTGGGGCAACATGACCACCGGTACAGAGCTTATCCACCGCACACTCGGCAACGACGCAGAATGCTACTGCCTCACCTGCCCACTCATCACCAAGAGCGACGGCAAGAAGTTCGGCAAGACCGAGAGCGGAAACATCTGGCTCGACCCGGCTCGCACCACTCCGTACGCTTTCTATCAGTTCTGGCTCAACGTCAGCGATGCAGAGGCTGAGAAGTACATCAAGATATTCACCGACCTCGACAAGGAGACCATCGACGCGCTCGTAGCCGAGCACAATGAGGATCCGGGTCGCCGCGTGCTGCAGAAGCGTCTGGCTGAGGAGGTGACAACAATGGTTCACTCACGTGAGGACCTCGAGACCGCTCAGGAGGCTTCTAACATCCTCTTCGGCAAGGGCACAAAGGAGACTCTTCAGAAGTTTGATGAGGCTACACTGCTCTCTATCTTCGAAGGCGTGCCCCACTTCCAGCTGCCGAAGGATCAGCTCGGACAGCCGGCTGTAGACCTCTTCACACGCGACGACGTGAAGATCTTCAACTCTAAGGGCGAGATGCGCAAGCTCGTGCAGGGTGGCGGTGTATCGCTCAACAAGGAGAAGCTCGGCGCGTTCGACCAGGTGGTTACTGCCGACGACCTCATCGACGGCAAGTATCTGCTCGTGCAGCGTGGCAAGAAGAACTATTACCTCATCACAGTGAAGTAACTGTGTTGAACTGCTTATAACGATAGAAATGATACAAATAAAAGGGCTGATACTTATATGGTATCAGCCCTTTTGTTTATGCTTAAAAAGTTTTAGCGGACAGCAAT
>NZ_JH379461.1:2095-14942 GCF_000235885.1 Leyella stercorea DSM 18206 | reverse complement strand
TGCTTAAAAAGTTTTAGCGGACAGCAATAATTTTTTATATAGTTTCTTTGTTTCTCAAAATTTTATTATTTTTGCAAGGTAATGCATGACAAACAGACAAACTCTATTGTTTAATTACAAGAACACATTGTATAACTTTTTAAATTTTTACGAAAAAACAGATAGAAATACAAGAATGAAACGCTAAGGAACAAGCAGTTCAAAGAACTTGCTTTCCACAATGAGACTTAAAACTGAGGCTTGCCTCAAAATCTTTAACTAAGCGTTTCCGTTCTATACTTTTTGGATATTGAGCTTTTATGCTCTTGTTCTCTACAACTGAATACCGCCAATTTTCAACGCACGAGGACAGGCAGAATGAAAGTTCACGCTCATGGGCGTGGACTTTCATTCTGCCTGTTGTGCGTATAGGTCACTTGGCGGTAACCAAAGTTGTAAACAAGTAACGAACGGTTACACGCTCTTTTTTTATATCAAGAAATGAAGAAAATTGCATTTATAATTATAACACTGTTTAATGTAATTACATTAGCGGCACAAAGTGTCCCTAAAGTTCCATGTACAGGATGTGCAGGATATGGTGGAATGAATACAATGGCAGGATTTATGCCATGTATGATGTGTGGTGGTACTGGTTATATGACAGATCCTAACTATCTTAATCAACAAGCTTATGAACGTGGACGCCAGATGGGAGAGAAAATGAGAAAAGAAGCAGAAGAAAGAGCTAATAATGATCCAGTACAGCTTTTGGCTGATGGAATGAAAGCAATTGCTGATGGGGACGACACAAAGGGATATGAAAAAATAGAAAGATCTTTTATCTGTTTTGGCAATAAGAATGCACTATTTATACTTGGGGCAATGAGTGAATTAGGAATGGGAACTGATGTTAATCAAGAATATGCAAAAAGAGTTTACAACGCAGGCGTAAAAATGGGTGACGAAAACTGTAAACAAGCCCTTCAAAGAATCTCCAAATATGGATATTGGGAAGCTAATTCAACCAATCGACAAGGATTCAGAAATATTATTATCAACCACATTGTCAACGTACAATCTATAACAAATGCTGCTGTGTCAAACGTATTCGGAGGCAGTTCTTTGGGAAATAATAGCAGTAGCAGTTACGGTTCTTCCTCAAGGAAATGCTCAAGCTGCGGAGGTACAGGTGATTGCAGTGGCTGTGGTGGCAAGAAACGATATTGGCAAGAAGTCGGACAATACACAGGTCATTCAACAGAAAAGTTAATAGACTGTCCTATTTGTAGAGGAACAGGAAGATGTGGAACTTGCCACGGTTCAGGACGTCTTTAATTTAGTAGACTTCACTTGAAAAATAAAGGGATATAATATCCATTTTTTATTAACTATCGTACAATCTAAGTGCTTTATAGTTGCGCCCGACACATACAAGGGATTTAACAATGAAACATTCATCATTTTTCAAGGCATCCTTAGTGATGTTAGTTAGTGTCATTAGTTTGCTGATGCCACAAAAGATTTCAGCTCAATATAAAGTAGATAATTTAATTAAGGCAAATAACATATTGCAATATAATGGTAAAGACTTTATACCCACTAACAAGACGATAGAAATTGAATCTGTTGTTGATTATTACACTGGCGAGTTATACAAAATGAATTTCATGATTATGGATGGTACAGCAGGGGAGGGGTATGGCTTTGGGAAAGGCTCATATTGGGGAATATCATCAATTGGTTATGATCAAGACATTGATAACTTTTGCTTGCTTGTTTACAATGAGAAAAAAAGTATAAGTATTATCGCAAACATGAAGGGATTGACAGACTATTTTCTTATCTTTGAATCTACCAAATATAATGGTGATAGAGTTATTTTCCGTATCCCTATAGATGATAATAAATATTTTGCCAAGAAAATATCTGAACAGCTCAAAAGGTTTTCTAATGCAGGTATTATTCTTGGAATGAGCAAAGATCCATCAAGAAACAAATAAGAAGATCCGGGCGCACCCGATAAACCCTGTGGGGAGCTAAGCAGATGCTAACCCAAAACTGTTGCCAAACGATACATGAAGAATTGTATGTCTTTGACTCCTTTCACCTGTGCGCGGAAGCATTTGAGTTCAGTGATTCTGCTGAGGCGTTTGTCTTACGTCCGTCAAAGAAGTTCAGGATTTTATCCTCATAGAAGGTAATGTAAACTGAACTGTGTCACGGCTCTGATTTTTATTCTTTCCCTCTTATTTGTGTGCAGATTTCATATCTGCATACAAATAAGAGGAGCCTTTCACAGGCAAAGTTACATAATCTTGAACCTATCACCAAATTTTATGGCAAGTTGTTGTGATATCAATACCCAATTAGACAGGGGCATAGTCCATTTCTCACTAATGTCTCGATAAGCAAGATACACAAGCTTTTCAAGTCGGTGTCTGACGGGAACACACCCTTGTTTTTCGTTACTTTACGCACCTGACGATGATAACACTAAACCATATTGGTTGTGTAGATAAGCTTGCGGATTGCAGGGGTATACTGGAAATATTCCGTAAGACGCTCCCAGTTGTCGCGCCAGGATTTGATAACTATAGGGTACATCTCACCCCATTTTTCGAAAAAGTTATTATTATTGGCTACAATTCTCAATTGTCGGTAGTGTAAACTTAGCAGACTTTACACTACCACCACCTTTGCTTGACCTATCACCATTTGCTATTAGCACACAGCATTATTAAAAAAACAGCCAATTCGTTTGGCTGTTTTTACAAAAATGCGTATCTTTGCAGTCGCATTGTCCTATGGTGTAATGGTAGCACAACAGGTTTTGGTTCTGTTTGTGGTGGTTCGAATCCGCCTAGGACAACTTAAACGGAGGCTCTTTCGAGTCTCCGTTTTTGTTTATATTGCTACAAGATAGCTTGCGCAATCCCGATAAAGGAAAAATTGTGGTGGTTCGAATCCGCCTAAGACAACTAAAAAGGAGGCTCAAATGCCTCCTTTTTAGTTTATGTAATGCGATTACCGCACCTGCACTTTGCTTGTATGAACGCCGTCGGCAGACACCGCTTTCACGATGTATATGCCGTGAGGCAGTCCGCGCAGAGCATCTTCAACCGACGAGCCGCTCTTCTCCGCAACCTTGCTTCCTGCGAGGTTGTACACCATCAGACGAGCCTTCTCTGCTGTAGTAACGGTTTGTATAGCCGTCGTTTCGATACCGTATGTCACGTCGTCGATGTAGTATGTGGCAGTGTTGTCGCATCCGCGTGTGCTGGTGAATCGGAATCCCATGAAGAACACGTCTGCAATCTGCTGTCCTGTGAGGTCGATGCTGTACGGGAACCACTTTCCGCTCTCGTCCTTTGTGCATGGCATCTTGCATTCTGCGAGCGGCTGCACGTAGAGAGAGCCTTCAGCGATGTCGATGTAGCAGAGTTCGAGCAGGTCGGGCTGGTTGTCCTTCAGATAGTCGCCACGCACCTTGAACGTGAATACCTTTGTAGTGGAGTTCTTGAAGTCGAGCGGCGGCGTTACGAGCATCATCTGTGCCGGTGTGCCCGTGCCAGCCTCCATCTTCGAGTCGTACGGTGTCACCTTAGCCACCTTCTCGTTAGGCGACTCCGCATCGTAGTTGAGGAACGAGAATCCCCACCATGCACGTGTTCCCTTCAGTGCCGAGTTTGTCCAGCCTTCGATGTCGAGCGGCTTGTTGCGCTCTATGTTGTCGAACTTCTCGTCGAGCACGCTGAGCGCATTCTCCTCGCTGAGCACGAGGTCTACGCCTTCCTTCTGTTCTTCGGGCGTTTCGCCGGTCGCAACGCCCTCTATGGCAACCTCTACATCCTCCATTCCGAGTGCTGAGAAGACGAGTGCTGTAGAGTATGTGCCCTCCTTCTTAGGCTGGAACGTCACCTTCAGCGTGTTCTTCATGTTGCGTATGAGCATGGTGTTGTTGAGCACGAACGCTCCTGCATCCTTCACCTTTACGTAGGTGTAGTCGGGCATGTTTGCCGTTGTCACCTCTATGGTCTGCTCGCTCTTTTCGTTAATCTTCGCTTCGAACTTCTCCAGCTTCTGCGGGTTGAGCGTTATCGTCGGCGGGTTCTGCTCGTCGATGGCGTATGCGCTGAAGGCGATAGACTTGTCGTAGTCCTCTATGCTTGGGCAGGTAACGAGTACGTATGCTCTGTGTACAGCCACCTCTGTCGGCGTGTACGTGATGACGATGTCGGTCTCTGTAGATCCCTTCTCTATCTTTGTCTTTGAGAGCGCGAACTGGTCAGCGTTCTTACCTGCCAACTCGAAGAAGGTAGGCTGGGTCATGTTCTTCGCCGACACGTGCAGCGTAGCCACCTCCACGGTCTGTCCCAGCTTGCCTGCAGTCTGCTCTATCTTCTCAGGGCTGATTGTTATGGCTGGCTCTCCTACCGGCTGCTGCTCGGCGATGTCCTCTATGCCGCGCGGACCGATGATGAGTGTCTTGCTCGATGTGAACAGACCGGTGAGTGTGATGTCGGCTGCAGGAATGCTCTTGCCGATGAGCGTTGTGCCCTTGAAGATGCGCACCTTCGCCTCCTCAGCACCGTCCGTTACTACCGGTTGTGCCATGCCTTCAGCGAAGATAGCACCTTCTGCCACGTCCTTGAACTTCAGGTTCTTCACCTTCACGAGCTGCTGTATGTAACTTGTCGGGTTGGCTTTCAGCTGTGCGAGTGTTGCCTCTACCGGGGTCACGGTGTTGCCCTTTGACACTACTGTGCCGAGGTCAGCACCGAGAGCCATAGCGCTGGTCGTGCCGAATGCGCTCTGCACACCGAGTATGGTGCCCGTTATCTTGTCGCCCACCTCGTAGTCGGTCTTGGTGAGCATCTCGTAGTCGTCGCTCAGAGCTATAGCAGCCGTCTTGTCCTGCAGGTAGAACACCGGTTGGCTTCCGCCACGGTCTACGAACGTAACCGTAGCCTCGCCCGTATATTTGTACGTCATTCCTGCCTCGGGGTCTTCACTGTAAAGTGCCTTGATAGAGGCTATCTCCGGAATAGAGTTGCCCGTCCACGAGAGTTTAATCTGCACATCCTCCGCTCCCTCGCTCTTGAGTATCAGAGTGGCGTGCTGCTCGCCGTCGGTATATGTCACCTTTATCTTCAGTTCGGCACCACCGGCACTCATCGCGTCGTCAGCCGCGATAGTGGCAGGCTCTACGCTCACAGCCTCCGAAGACGACTCTACGGTGATGTCGCCCGTGAGGTTCTCGCCCGTCACCTTTACCGTCTCCTCGTGTGTGTCGCCACTGTACACCTCGCCCAGCACGAAAGTCTTCTTCGATACGCCCAGCTTCGGCGTAGTGTCAATGCCAGCCTCACCGAACAGTCCGGCGTATGTGTCTGAGACGCGCACCGAAGCCACGTACATCTCCGGCGAAGTGACAGAGGAGGTTGTTCCCTGGCGCAGTTCGAGGCCCTGCAGACCATAACTGCCCAGTCCGCTGCCGGTCTTGTTCACGCCGTCGATGACGGCACTTGCCATGTTCAGCTTAGGCTCCTGCTTGAAGTCGGTAGGGTTCACGTACAGATAGATGTTGTCCTGTCTCGGGTTGGCTGCGTTTATCTCGTATCGCAGCACAACGAGATAGGTCTGGTTGAGCTTCAGCGGAGAGGTTGCGAACACAGGGTTGTTTGCTCCGCGCTCTATGCCCACCTTCACCTCGTCGGCGTTGTCGCCTTCGCCAATGTACAGTCGTCCCAGCTCGGTAGGCGCAATACCTCCGGCTATCTCTGATGCCTTTGTTCTGGGCACGAACGACATAACATAAACGTTGCCCTTCGGTTGAGCCTCCACGTTGATGAGGGCAGAGAAGTAGAGGTTGCCACTCTTCACGCCGTCGGCGTTGTCGGTGAACTTCACCATGAGGTCCTCGCCCTGTTTTGCAGATCCTATCTTCACACACTTAGCCGGTGCGTTGTCGTTGTAGCCGGCGTATGTGAGTTGCTTGTCGAGCACCTGGATGGGGTCTTCAGCATTCTTGCCATAGCGCACCCAGCCTCCTTGCTCGTGAAGGTTGCCTGCCGGATAGTTGAAGTCGTCACTGAAACTGACTTGCGCTGCAACCGTCTCGGGTAGACAGCACATCATTACGAATAGCATTGAAATCAATGAATGCCATGTCTTAAAGGAATAGAGCTGTTTCATGTCATTGAATGTTTAGTGTTTTTATTATAGTATATCTGATTTTTAAATCAATTTTTTGCAAATATACTATTTTTTTAGATATGTAAAGTAAATTTCTGATATAAATATCAAATAGTATGGTATTTTTGTGTTGTTTGTTACAAATGTAACGCTAAAAAGGTTATGTGCTATCAGTGTGAGACTCTTCTCTGTGGATAGCATCAATCGAGGTAATAGTATAACAGCTTGGTTTGTGCAGCGGAGACCGCTCACCAACCAAGCTGTTGTGTCAGTAGAAATTACTTGAGGTACTCAGCGAGTTTTGTAACGGCGCGTGCGCGGTGCGATATGCCGTTCTTGATGTCCATGCCGAGCTGTGCGAACGACTCGTTGTAGCCCTCCGGCACGAAGATGGGGTCGTAGCCGAAGCCCTCTGTGCCCTGCTTCTCGCGCGATATGGTGCCGTGCACGATGCCCTCGAAGAGCGTGTAGTCGGCTACGTTGTTGCGGCGTGCGAGAGCTATCACGGTGCGGAACTGCGCACGGCGGTCATCGCTGTCGCCCAAGCGTGCGAGCAGTTTCTGCATGTTGGCTTCCGAGTTGTGGTCGGTGCCCTCGGCGTAGCGTGCGGAGTGGACGCCCGGTTCGCCTCCAAGCTCGGGCACTTCGAGCCCCGTGTCGTCGGCAAAGCAGTCGTAACCGTAGTTGTCCACTACGTAGCGTGCCTTCTGTATGGCATTACCCTCAAGCGTGTTTGCAGTCTCGGGTATGTCGGCGTGGCAGTTGATGTCTTCGAGCGAGAGCACCTCGAAGCGGTCGCCGAGTATGGCGCGTATCTCCGAGAGCTTGTGCTTGTTGTTGGTGGCGAAGACGATAGCCCCACCCCGTCCCTCCCCGTCGGGGAGGGTGTATGATTGCTGTGGATTGTTCATTGTTGTTTTTTTTAATAAGCCGAACTAAGCCTTCTTTCTGGCTGCGTTTAAGCCTTTCTAAGCCTTCTTAGGCCTTCCTAAGCCATTGTTGACTACTAACTGAGCCCTCCCCGACGGGGAGGGTTGGGAGGGGCTTTCCTTTTCTTTCTTTACCTTAACCTTTATCTGGTCGAATCCCTCGCCGTACACGCCGATGACACTGCTCTGCGACACGAAGGCGCGTGGGTCAATCATCTTGATGAGGCGGAAGATGAGCACCGACTCGCTCTTCTTGGCGAGCAGACAGATCACCTTCATCTCCTTGCCCGTGTACCAGCCGTGACCGTCGAGAATGGTCAGCGTGTGGTCGGTCTTCTTCGTTATGGCACTTGCTATCTCGTTGTACTTGTGCGAGAATATGAAGAACTGCACCGATTGGCGTTGGACGCTCATCACGTAGTCGAGCATGGTACATTCGATGAACATCGTGCATAAACCGAACACTACCATCTGACAGCGTTGTGGGAACAGACCGAAGGAGTCGATGGTGAGACAGCTGCCTATGATGACGAGGTCGACCATGATAAGACCCTTGCCGAGCGACACATTATAGTATTTGTTCACTACGGCAGCGATGATGTCTGTTCCACCCGTGCTGCCGTTGTTCAAGAACACTATTGCCAGTGACGTGCCGGTGAGCATACATCCGATGATGAGCGACATGAAGTCGTTGCCTTCGCCCATAAGCTTATAGAAGGTGCCGTCGGGCATCTCTACTATCTTCTGTGCGAGGTCGAGCATCACGGTTATGACTATCGTGGCATAGATGGTTTTGGCAAGGAATTTTATTCCAAGCTCCTTCAGTGCTGCCACGATGAGCACAGCATTAATTATGAAAAATGTCCATTGAACTGGAAATTTTGTGGCATAGAATACGATGGCTCCGATACCTGCGATGCCTCCGGTTACGATTTCGTAAGGCAGCAGGAATACGGTGAACCCGAAGGTGTACAACATTAACCCGAGAGTGATGTTAAAATAGTCCTTCGCTTCTTGCCAGATAATTTTGCGGTCGATCATCATAGGAGTTACAGTTATTACATTATTATTTTTAATGTATATAAGAAAAAGGAGTCGTCCGTATTACTTTATAACGACATTCACGATCTTCTTAGGTACGACAATCACCTTAACGACTTGTTTGCCGTCGAGGTATTTCGCGCTCTGCTCGTCGGCGAGCACTGCAGCCTGAATCTCGTCGTTGGTGGCGTCGGCAGCGAACTTCTTCTGGAAGCGTGCCTTGCCGTTGAACGACACGGTGAGCTGCACCTCGCTCTCCACGAGATACTGCGGGTTGAACACTGGCCACTGTGCGTCGCATACGGTCGACTCGTTGCCTAAGGCGTGCCATAGTTCCTCTGCGATGTGCGGAGCGAACGGTGCGATGAGCACAACGAGCTGCTCGAGCACCTGCTTTGAGCGGCACTTCTGCTGTGCCAGCTCGCTCACGGCAATCATAAACGCTGAGATAGAGGTGTTGTAAGAGAAGTGTTCGATGTCCTCAGTCACCTTCTTTATGAGCTTGTGCAGGCTCTTGAGGTTGTCGGCTGTCGGCTCTGCGTCTGTCGGCAGGAACTCGTCGGTGCGGTTCTCGTAGAACAGTGCCCAGAACTTCTTAAGGAAGCGGAAGCAGCCGTCGATGCCGTTGGTGTCCCAAGGCTTGCTTGCCTCCACCGGACCGAGGAACATCTCGTACAGACGCAGCGTATCGGCGCCGTACTTCTCCACAATCATGTCGGGGTTAACGACGTTGAACATCGACTTCGACATCTTCTCTACAGCCCAGCCGCAGATGTACTTGCCGTCCTCGAGCACGAACTCGGCATTAGCATACTCCGGTCGCCATGCCTTGAACGCCTCTATGTCGAGCACGTCGGCACTCACGATGTTCACGTCTACGTGTATCGGTGTCACGTCGTAGTCCTTGCGCAGGTTGTACGATACGAAGACGGGGGCAGCCTCTCCCCCCGCCCTCTCCGAGGAGAGGGAGCCGTTAGATGTAGAGGTAACTCCGTCCTCCCCCTGGGGGGAGTTAGAGGGGGCTGTGCGGTTTATTCTGTACACGAAGTTGGAGCGACCCTGAATCATGCCCTGGTTGACGAGCTTCTGATACGGTTCCTCCTTGCACGACACGCCGAGGTCGAAGAGGAACTTGTTCCAGAAGCGCGAGTAGATGAGGTGGCCCGTAGCGTGCTCGCAACCTCCTACGTAGAGGTCTACGTTCTGCCAGTAGCTGTCGGCATCCTTGCCCACGAGGCATGTGTCGTTGTGCGGATCCATGTAGCGCAGATAGTAAGCCGACGAGCCTGCGAAGCCCGGCATGGTGTTCAGCTCGAGTGGGAAGACGGTCTTGTTGTCCACGAGTGCCTTGTCTACCACCTGGCGTTTCTCCACGTCCCACGCCCACATCTTGGCGCGTCCCAATGGCGGCTCGCCGGTTTCTGTAGGCTTGTATGTCTCAATCTCGGGCAGCAGCAGCGGCAGGCAGTCCTCCGGCACCATCTGCGGCATACCGTCCTTGTAGTAAACAGGGAACGGCTCGCCCCAGTAGCGTTGGCGCGAGAAGATAGCGTCGCGCAGACGGTAGTTCACCTTCACGCGGCCCATGCCCTTCTCCGTCACGAACTGCTTTGTCTTTGCTATAGCCTCCTTTACGCTCAGTCCGTTGAGCGAGAAGCCGTCCAATGTCTCCTTGCCAGCTGCAGGCGAGTTGCAGACGATGCCCTCCTTGGCGTCGAAGCTCTCCTCCGACACGTCAGCGCCCTCGATGAGCGGCGTGATAGGCAGGTTGAAGTGCTTGGCGAAGGCATAGTCGCGCGAGTCGTGCGCCGGAACAGCCATGATGGCTCCCGTGCCGTAGCCTGCAAGCACGTATTCTGAGATCCAGATAGGAATGTTCTCGCCGGTGAACGGGTTCACGGCATACGAGCCGCTGAACACGCCCGTCACGTTGCGGTTTGCCATGCGGTCGAGCTCTGTGCGCTTCTTCACGTACGCTAAGTACTCGTCCACCTCAGCCTTATGCTCTGCGGTGGTGAGCTGCGCCACGAGTTCGCTCTCTGGTGCCAGCACCATGAACGTAACGCCGAAGATAGTGTCGGCGCGAGTGGTGAAGATAGTGAAGTCGAAGTCCTGACCAGCCACCTTGAACTGCATCTCCGTGCCCTCGCTTCTGCCTATCCAGTTCTTCTGTGTCTCCTTGATAGAGTCGCTCCAGTCGACGGTGTCGAGTCCGTCGAGAAGTCGCTGCGAGTAAGCCGATGTGCGCAGACACCACTGCTGCATCTTCTTCTGCACTACGGGGAAGCCGCCACGCTCGCTCACGCCGTTCACCACCTCGTCGTTGGCAAGCACGGTGCCTAAGCCGGCGCACCAGTTCACCATCGTCTCGCCGAGGTAGGCGATGCGGTAGTTCATCAGCGTCTTCTGCTTCTCCACGTCGCTCATGGCACGCCATTCGTCGGCTGTGAACTCCAGATGCTCGCTCTCGGCAACGTCCAGACCCTCGGTGCCCTTCTCGTTGAAGTGCTCTACGAGCTTCTCTATCGGCTCTGCCTTCTGGCAAGAGTTGCAGAAGAACGAGCCGAACATCTTCTCGAACGCCCACTGAGTCCAGTGGTAGTACTTTGGATCGCAGGTGCGTATCTCGCGGTCCCAGTCGAACGAGAAGCCGATGTTGTCGAGCTGCTGACGATAGCGTGCGATGTTAGCCACGGTGGTCACCTCAGGGTGCTGACCGGTCTGTATGGCATACTGCTCAGCCGGCAGTCCGTAGGCATCGTAGCCCATAGGGTTGAGCACGTTGAAGCCCTTCAAACGCTTGTAGCGTGCGTAGATGTCCGATGCGATATAGCCAAGCGGATGGCCTACGTGCAGACCGGCTCCCGACGGGTATGGGAACATGTTGAGTACGTAGAACTTCTCCTTTGCAGAGTCCTCGGTGGTGTGGTAAGTCTTGTCCTTCACCCACTGGCTCTGCCATCTCTTTTCTATTTCTCTGAAGTTATATTCCATTGTTTTTATACTGTTTTTATGCAAAGTTACGACTTTTACTTTATATATATGTGTGTTTGCGTCTTAAAATTTTGATATATAGTGCATATCTCCAGGGGGTGCAGCAGTCTCTGCTGCACCAACCAAGTAAACGGTGCATTTCTACTCTGTTGGTGCACTTGAGACAAGTGCACCCCCTATAGTACCACTACTTTTTTGACTGTTCCGTCCGAGTAGCGCACGATGTTCACGCCCTTCTTTGGTGTCGAGATGCGTTGTCCGTCGGCGGTGTAGCGTGCCACCTCGTGGCGGTTGCCGTCTGCGGTTGTGCCGTTGATGGCAGTAGGGCGTTGTCGTGGTGTGATGACGATGGGGTTGTCGTCGTAGCCCTCGCGCAGGTGGAGGTTCTCTACCGAGCACACCTCTGTCGACTGCTCACCAATCCATCCGCACATCTGCAGCACACCAGTCTGCACACGTATGAAGTCGGCGTGTGTCAGCTTCACCGGATTGCCGTTGCCGTCTACCGCCCAGTCGAGGTCGAACGTGTTGTACGTCTTGTCGTCCGTTGGTGCCGCATCGGCGTAGCCATACGCATCGGCAGCGTAGCGGTAGCTGATCCAGTTCTGCGGATTGTCGCTGTCCGTTCCGTCGCCGCCGCGGTTGATGGTGTTGTCGGGCAGTCGCGAGCCACGGAACGTTAGCCTGTCGGCATCTATCCACGTGGGGTAGTACGACTGTGTGTGGAACGTCAGCTTCATCATGTAGCCCACGGTGTCGCACTCCGCACCGTTGCGGTCGGTCCACTCGGCGCGGAACGGTATGTAGCGGTCGTACACGGAGTAGGGCTGTGTGTGCTCGCCCTGCTCGGCATCGGGTCGCTGGTAGGTGATGGTGACGTTTGGCGTGGCGGTGGTGTAGTACTCCGACCCTGCCAGCTCGTACCACTCGGCTGTTTCGGGCGATGTGCCCACGCCGGCGTACACGATGCCCGGCTCTATCGATCCGCCGATGGTGGCTGCGCCGTACACGGGGTCGGCGGCAGCGTAATAGGCGTTGCCGAGGATGCTTAGGTCGGAGCCGCGTGTGTTGGCTATCGGCTCTGTGAAGCCGAAGGTGATGTAGCCGCCGAAGGCTCCGAGCGATACGGGCAGCTGGTCAGCGAGTTGTGCTTCGCACGCCTGCAGTCGGTCGGCTTCGCTCATCGTGGCGTCGATGGCGGGCAGCTTGCCCACGAACTGACCTGGTGCAGGGCAGTATTCGAGCACCTTCACGTGTTGTGTTGTCTGTGCCGCTGCCAGCAAGGGCGCGGCGAGGAGTATCATTGTTGCTTTCATATTCTTGTTTTGTTCTTCTCCCACGGATGTCTTCTTCGTATGTTCTCCCACAGATTTCACAGATTTACACAGATGGTGTGTGTTTGGAGTTCTGTGAATTCTGTGTATTCTGTGGGACCTCCCACGCCCCCAGTGGATCTGTGAAAATCTGTGCAATCTGTGGGAGGATTGTTTTGGTTGCGTGGGGTCTACCCTCCTACAAAACAGACTTGCAGAGGATGTTCTCCCACAGAATTCACAGAATAGACTGGCAGAGGGTGTCCTCCCACAGAATTCACGGAATTCACAGAATAGACTGGCAGAGGGTGTCCTCCCACAGAATTCACGGAATTCACAGAACAGACTGGTAGAGGATGTCCTCCCACAGATTTCACAGATTTACACAGATGG
>NZ_JH379461.1:0-2085 GCF_000235885.1 Leyella stercorea DSM 18206 | reverse complement strand
TCTGTGAATTCTGTGTGTTCTGTGGGACCTCCTACGCCCCCAGTGAATCTGTGTAAATCTGTGTAATCTGTGGGAGGATTATTTTCTACCCTCCTACAGAATAGACTGGCAGAGGGTGTTCTCCCACAGAATTCACAGAATTCACAGAATAGACTTGCAGAGATGTTCTCCCACAGATTTCACAGATTCTCACAGATGGTTTGTGTTTGTAGTTCTGTGAATTCCGTGTGTTCTGTGGGACCTCCCACGCTCCCAGTGAATCTGTGAGAATCTGTGCAATCTGTGGGAGACCTTCTCTGCCAGTTTGTTCCGTGAATTCCGTGGATTCTGTGGGACCTCCCACGCACCCAGTGAATCTGTGAGAATCTGTGCCATCTGTGGGAGAATTATTCTTGCGGCGTGGGTATGGCAGGGATGCCATACCCTCCTACAGTGCTACGAAGGCAGAGGGGTTCACGCCGCGCAGCAGGTAGCGGTTGAGCAGTGTGCCGGTGGGGCTGAACTCGTAGACATAGCCGTTGGTGGCGTAGGCGCGGGCATCCGATGCGTACATGTGGGCGGAGCGGGGTGAGATGTACAGAGCGTAGGGCGACTGCATGGCAGCTATCACGGAGTCGGCAGCAGCGTAGCCGGCAAGCCCCTCGGAGGCAGAGAGCGACGGCAGGGCGATGGTGTGCGTGGAGAAGGCGTACTCGCCCGTGAGGTGCGAGTAGGCAGAGCCGAGACAGTAGAACCTGCCCTGCGCAGCGCAGCAGTACGTCGACGGGAAGTCGAAGACGCGGAACTCCTCCGACGCCATGTTCAGCACCACGGTGTGCGGCGGCGTGTTGTACATGTCGCCGGCAGCATTGATGCAGAGCCACTCGCGCCACTGCGCCACCTTGCCGTACAGGTTCTTGCAGCCCGTGTCGATGCGTCGCAGCTCGCGCATGGTCTGCGCGTCGACCACCGATATGGTCTGCTCGTAGCCGTGGTCCTGCGTCTGTGTGGAGTAGCCGCCCGTGTTGGCTACGTAGAGGCGTCCGTCGTAGCAGGCGATGCCCTCCGGCTCGTAGCCCACGTGGCAGGTGTCTACCACGAGCTTCGTCGTGAGGTCTATCTTCGCCACATATCCGTGGTCGGCGTACGACGTGACGTAGAGGTAGCCACGGTGGTCAGTAGCCAAGCGCCGGTTGTTGGGTATGTTCTCCGTGGCAGCGATGGCGGTGCCGTCGGGGCGTATATACTGCACTATGTTCGACCAGTTTACGGAGATGGCTATCAGCGTGTCGTTCACCTGCAGTATGTCGTTAGCCGTGTCGCCGAGTCGCTCGCCAGGGTTCTGCTGTCTGAACCAGTGGTTGGTGAGCACGCCGTGGTCGAGCAGCGAGAGCGACGCGTTGTTCATGCCCCACAGACCCTCGCAGAGTATCAGCAGGCGGTCGGCGTTGGCGGTCGGCTTGCTGTCAGTGGGCGTGTCGTCGGCAGGCTCTAACGAACAGGCGGCGAGCAGCCACACGCACAGCACGGCGCAAGCACCGAGCCGGAAGCGTTGCAACGCACTGAGCGTTATGTGTTTCGAACGCAGGAGCATAAGTATGCGGTTGAGATATTTCACTTGAAAAAATGTGTGTATATAGGTGCAAAGATACTATATTTATGTCAATAAATGTGTAAAAAGTAACATTTTGATGAATAATTTGTTATTATTTCAATTTTTATCTTTAACTTTGCCGACTGTTACATAATTACATAGAGCCGTAGGACATTACGGCATACGTTGGATGACTTCTTATTTTTAAATATAAACTGCATAATAATATTACTGATTTTTTTAAAAGAGACTATGAAGAAAGGTAGCTATGAGCAGCCTCGCATCACTATCTACGAGGTAGAGACCACAGCCATACTTGCAGGCAGTGGCAAACAAGATTCTGTACCGAACAAACAGAGCTTCAGCTTAGACAGAGAGAGCGAGGAGCTGACAAGCGGTGACGGCGACGGCGTTTGGGAGTAATACTTTTATTTGTATCAACACAGAAAAACAATCAATCAACATGAAGAAGATATTGTATTCAACCTGTTGGCGGAATTAAAAAACCGCCT
>NZ_JH379460.1:766-26073 GCF_000235885.1 Leyella stercorea DSM 18206 | reverse complement strand
CAGGCGGTTTTTTAATTCCGCCAACAGGTAAAGAAAACAATTATAAAACAATGAAGAAATACGTTATTTATCTGTTTCTGTTCATGTTCCTGCCGTTGGCTGCCATGGCACAGTCGTCGATGACCGACCAGCAGGTGATGCAGTACATCGTGAAGGAACACAACTCTGGTAAGTCGCAGTCGGAGATTGTGACCAAGCTTATGCAGCGTGGTGTGGACATCTCGCAGATTCGCCGCGTGCGCAACAAGTATGAACGCCAGATGAAGCAGGGCGGATTAGGTAATGTGTCGGACAACACAACGGGCAAGGACGAATCGCGTCTGCGTACCAACAACGGCAATCCGCGCGAACTGACAAAGCGCGACGACTATGGTAAGGAGGCTACGCAGAAGGCTTCGCAGTATTCGAATATGCGCCTGAAGGCAGAACGCGACCGCAAGTATAAGAACACCTACGATGAGACCGACGAGGAGTTTATGGACTATCAGCGTGAGATGTTCGAGCTGGTGCCAGATACAGCACAGATGCTTGAGCAGCTGCTTGCTGAGCGCGACGCTCTGAAGAAAAAAGTGTTCGGACGCGACATCTTCAACAACCAGGAACTCTCGTTCGAGCCGAACATGAACATCGCTACACCGCAGAGCTACGTTCTCGGTCCGGGCGATGCCGTCTTCGTAGATATCTACGGTGCTTCGCAGAAGTCGGAGCAGTGTACCGTGTCGCCCGAGGGTGAAATCACAATCGAAGGCTTCGGCCCCGTACATGTTGGCGGACTTACAGTAAATCAGGCTAACAGACGCCTTCGCTCTACGCTTGGCGCACGCTATAGCAGTTCGAAGGTAAAGCTGTCGGTAGGTCAGACACGTACTATCATTGTTAACGTGATGGGCGAGGTGAAGACACCTGGCACATACACACTCTCGGCTTTCGCTACCGTCTTCCACGCTCTCTACATGGCTGGCGGCACAAACGACATCGGTACGCTCCGTAACATCAAGGTATATCGCAACAACCGTCTTATAACAACCGTCGATATCTACGACTATATCCTCAACGGAAAGCTCACGGGCAATGTGCGCCTCGCCGACAACGACGTGGTTGTTGTAGGCCCGTACGACTGTCTTGTGAAAGTGACGGGTAAGGTGAAGCGTCCGATGTTCTACGAGATGAAACCAAACGAGTCGATCGCTTCGTTGCTGAAATACACGGGCGGCTTCACTGGTGACGCTTACAAGAAGGCTGTGCGTGTGAACCGCAAGAACGGAAAGGAATACTCGGCATATAACGTTGAGGAGTTCGACTTTGCGAGCTTCCATGTAGCCGACGGCGACTCTGTGTCTGTCGACTCTATCATGGCACGCTACGCCAACACCGTTGAAGTGAAGGGAGCCGTGTTCCGTCCGGGTATGTATAACCTCGGCGAGCAGGTGAACAGCGTACGTTCGCTCATCGAGCACGCCGACTGTGTTACAGAAGATGCTATCACTTCGCGTGCCGTGATGCACCGCATGAAGGCAGACCGCACGCTTGAGGTTGTCAGCGTAGACATCGAGGGCATTATGAGCGGTCGTGTAGCCGACATCCCATTGAAAGAGAACGACGTACTCTTTGTGGCTACCAAGACAGAGAAGATGTCCGACCGAACGCTCACGATACGTGGCGAGGTGCAGTACCCCGGTGTATACAAGTACGCCGACAACGAGACTGTTGAGGACTTCATCATACAGGCTGGCGGTCTCACCGACAAAGCATCGCTTATGAACGTGAGCATCAGCCGACGTGTGAGCGACCCGAAGGCGTTGCGTCCAGATAGCGTCATCGCAAAGACATTCAACGTGGCGCTGAAAGACAACTTTGCTGTTGACGGCGACCGCACGCTGACGCTCATGCCTTTCGACGAAGTGTACGTAATGCGCTCGCCTGGCTATACTGAGCAGCAGAACGTGTCGGTAGAGGGCGAGGTGCTCTTCGCCGGAACCTACGCCCTGGAGCGCAACAACACACGCTTGAGCGACCTCTTCAAAAAGTCGGGCGGTTCGAACGGACTCGCCTACATAAAGGGCGCACGACTCATGCGTAGGGCTAACGAAACTGAGAAGGCGCGTATGGAGGCTGTACTGAAGATGCAGCAGGAGGAGCAGAAGAAAAACCTTTTGCAGCTCTCGGCAAGTGCCAACAACGCCGCAGCTCTGCAGACTACAGCCCAGGATGCTACAAAGGCCAACATTGAGAAGTTCCAGGTGCCTGATGAGTACCCTGTAGGTATCGACCTCGCAGAGGCTATGAAGAATCCGGGCTCTGACGCCGACCTCGTATTGCGCGACGGCGACCGTCTTATTGTGCCGCAGTATAACGGAACGGTGAAGGTGAACGGAGCCGTGATGTATGCCAACACCGTGGCTTACGAGCGCGGAAAGCGTGCCGGCTACTACATCGACCAGGCAGGAGGCTATGCTTCAGACGCCGTTAAGGGCCGTGCATACATTATATATATGAACGGCAAGGTGTCGAAGCTGAGTCATGGAGCGAAGGTGCAGCCGGGCTGCGAGATTGTAGTGCCTGCTAAGCTGAAGCGCAAGATGACAGCTGCCGAGATGATGAGTATGGGATCGAGCATGTCGTCAATCGCTGCGATGATCGCAACAATTAGTAACATCATTACGAAGTAAGGTTTGATAAAAACATAAGTTCTGAGAACCCTGACGTGGATTCTCAGAACATAAACAAACAGAGTGTACAGAGAATTATACAAACCGATTGTATAGAATAATATATAACAATGAGCGAACAAAAGAAAGACGTGATTGACCTCGTTGAGGTGTTCAAGTTACTTAAAACGAAGAAGAAAGTCTTCTTCATCGTGCTGCCGATAGTGTTTGTGTTGTCGTGCCTATATATCTTTCCACAACCACGCTACTATCGTTGCAGCGTGACGTTGGCACCAGAGGCTACTGGTGAGAATGTGGCTGGCGGACTCTCGTCTCTTGCTTCTCAGTTTGGCGTAAACCTTGGTGGAGCATCGCAGGATGCCATCTATCCGTTGCTCTATCCGGAGCTTGTTGAGTCGAACGAGTTTGTCATCGATCTGCTTGGCATCAAGGTGACAAAGCTGGACAAGAGTCTGAGCACCGACTACTACACATATATGCGCAAGCATCAGGAGAAGAATCCGATAACGGCTCCGTTCAAGTATGTGATGCGCAAGGTCACTTCTTGCTTCAAGAAGAATGAAAACACGAAAGGCTTGCGTACGGGTGCGCAGATGGATCCGTTCCGTATGTCGGAGAGAGACTCAAAATTGCTTGATGAAATAAAAAGTAATATCAGTTGCGACGTAGACAAGAAGACGGAGGTGATAACCATAAAGGTAGAAGACCAGGACCCACTTATCTGCGCTACAATGGCCGACTCGGTTCGTGTGCATCTTCAGGACTTCATCACACGCTATCGCACCAACAAAGCCCGCATAGACGTTGAGCACTACGAGAAGCTCGCCGTAAAGTCGAAGAAGGAGTACGAATACTGCGCACAGATATACAGTGCCTACTGCGATGCCAACCAGGACGTGACATTGCAGTCGTTTCTCTCGAAGCGCGACGAACTGGAGAACGAGATGCAGCTGAAGTTTAACACATATAGCGCCATGCGCACACAGCTTGAAGCCATGCGCGCCAAACTTCAGGAGAAGACTCCAGCGTTCACAACGTTGCAGTGTGCCACAGTGCCGGTGAAGCCCGCAGGTCCGAAGCGCATCATCTTCATCTTGGGTATGTGCTTCCTTGCCACATTCATCACAGCCTTGTGGCTTGCACGCAAGCAGCTCTTTACAAAAGCATAAACATACGGGGAGGCGTATTGTCGCCTTCCCATTTATTTATAAAAGGAAGAACCATAATGTCGTTGTTCACGTTCAAACGAATACCACTGTATTTCGATAAGATTTCTGCCCGCGTCAATCTGCATGATATGACGTTCCTGCCTGCTGTCATGATATTCTTTCTTGTGATAAACATGACACTCTCGCTGTCTGCTTTGGAGATGCAACTGTTGTCGTATGCGGTGCTTGCAATGGTTATTGTGAGTTTCTTGTTTATGTTGGCGTTAGTGATGCATGATAAGGAGATTTCTCGTTATGGCTTTATGCATTTTCTTTTCTTGTTGTTTCTTTTCGCAATGACATTAGTTAATGTCAACGATATAAAAAACGATATTTATAATAGTATTGCTATAGGTCTCTTACTGCTCCTCATGCGTTATTATCGCCATCGTATGAATATGATTTTGAAGTGTTTCACCATAGCATTTACGGTGTGTATGTGGCTCAACCTTTTTCATCTCGTTACTCACCCGTTGCTTTGGCTTGTAGAAGACCATAAGGACGGTATTGGCTATTTGCTTGGCGACAACTATAACCAAATGGGTTGTCGTATGATAGTGGCATTGGCAGCCAACCTGATGTGCATACGCTATTCGCGTATATGGCTCTTCAACTTCATCATAATGGCTGTGGTAATTATAGTCTCTTTGTTGATGGTCGGTTCGATGACCTCGCTTTCTATGATTGTTGTTTTCCTTGTTTGCTGTCTGTTACCAACATCGAAGTTACGACTATCTGCAATATGTGGCTTATTTGCAGTTTTCCTACTCTTTCAGGTATTTGTGGTGTTCAATGGGCGTGGTCTTGAGAACAATGAACTTGCGGCATATCTTGTTGAGGACGTGTTAAAGAAAGATCTTACATTTACGTATCGTACACACATGTGGGAGAGTGCCTTAAAGATTATAGAAGAATCGCCTATTTGGGGGTGGGGCTTTGCCGATGCCGATTGGTACAAGTCAAATATGTCTTCGTTCGCTATCGGTCCTCACAACTTCATTCTTGCCATACTTATTCATGGTGGAGTGATATTGCTGAGTATATATATAATTATATGTGGTAAGGTTTTCAAGAACGTTCTGCCGTATCTGAAGGAAAAAAACATACAGTTGTTATTGCTTTCTGTTGCTTGCCTTTGGATTATGTCTCTTTTTGAGATGTACCCTTATTACTTTATGTTATATCCTCTCGCATTGCTTTACTATTCCCATTATGTTTATGATGATGCGGATAAGTGTACTTTGATGGCAGAATGAGAGTGTGTACAACAATTACTTAAGAATGCAAGAAAATACAAACAAATCGATAGCGGTAAACTCGCTGATACTTTACATCCGCCTCGCCATTATATCCGTTAGCGGACTGCTCTATACGCGTTTCAGTCTGCAGGCATTGGGTATAAGCGACTACGGATTATATTCGGTCATTGCCTGCATCATCACCTTCATAAGCATCATCAACACAATTATGGTGACCACCTCCAACCGTTTCATCGCCATTGCCATCGGCAAGAACGACCAGGAGGAGGTGTGCCGTCAGTTCAATGTGAACCTTGTGATACATATGCTCATAGCACTGCTCACTATAGTTGTCGCTCTGCCTTTGGGGCATTGGTACATAGTGCATCATGTGACGTACGACGGTGACATGCACACGGTGCATACCATTTTCAATGTGTCTATCATTGCGGCTACAATGTCATTCATAGGTGTGCCCTATAATGGACTGCTCATTGCGCGTGAGCGCTTCTTTGTTTTCTGTTTAACGGATGTGGCAATGAGTCTTTTTAAGTTATTCTTCACTTATCTTCTTATTGACCATTTCGAGCATAAGCTCATCATCTATACCTGCGTAATGGCATTCATGACCGCCTTCCCTACGGTGGTGTTCTTTGCCTATTGCCGCAGGCAGTTTGCAGCCATCACGCGTTTTGTCTTTGTGCGCCAGTGGCGCAAATACTATGATGTACTTAATTTCTCCATAGGTATAGGCATCGGAGCCATAGCCACAATCGGCAAGGCTCAGGGTGGTGCGCTCATTATCAACATGTTCTTCAGCACCACGATGAACGCCGGACTTGCAGTAGCCAATTCTGTTAGTTCTATATTGCAGAACTTTGCCAACAATGCACAAAAACCAATCTCGCCACAGATTGTGAAGAATTATGCTGCGGGCAATCTCGACCGTTGCACATCCCTTGTCTGTCTGGCTTCCAAAGCCACTTATCTCTCGATGTTCTTCGTCTCCATTCCCTTCATCCTTGCGCCTGAAGTGATTTTCGGTTTGTGGCTGAAGGAAGTGCCGCCGTATGCAATAACGTTCACTCATCTGCTCATTGTCGACATTCTGATATTCTCCATCAATGCAGGCGTCAACGACTTCGTGTTTGCCACAGGAAAGATAAAGCTCTATCAGATTATTGTCAACACGTTGCTTGTAAGTTCGATTGTCGTAGGATACTTGGCGATGCGCCGGGGCATGCCGCCTGAATATCTTTTCTATGTCTACATAGCCTTCTCGTTCATGGTCTTTCTGGTGCGTCCTTTCATCATTATCCGCATCACGAAGTTTGACGTGTGGGCTCTTGTGCGCTGTTCGTACGTTCCTGTGCTCCTGATAACGCTTCTCTTCCTCCCGACGCTGTATTTGAAACAGATAATGGGTCAGATGCTAAGCGTGGTTGTGGCTTATGCTTATTTCGTCATATTGCTTTACACCATCGGACTGCGCAAGAATGAGCGCTACTACGTGAATTCTCTTGTACGAAACAAATTGCTTCGTAAACATTGATGCAAGATCAATAAAATAGTATTATTATAACGTCCGATACAATATAGTTCTGTATCGGGCGTTTATATTATATAATTCGCAATACTTAAAAGTCTATAATGGAATCGCTCAGAACATCTCTCTCCATAATAATGCCCGTGTTCAATCATCGTGACGAAGTACGTACGATGATTGACAGCATACTCGCCAACGACTTCAACGCGTGGGAACTTCTCGCTGTAGACGATGGTTCGGGCGAAGATACGCTGCAGCTGCTCGAAAGTTACGCTGCAGCCGACATCCGCATACGCGTCGTGAAGCGCAGCCGACAGCCGAAGGGTGCGCAGACCTGCCGCAACATAGGTTTGGAGATGGCGCGTGGAGAGTTCGTCATCGTCTTCGATTCCGACGACTATACAGCACCCTATTGCCTGCGACAGCGGGTGGAGATGCTGCAGAAGCGCCCCGACCTCGACTTCCTCGTGTTCCCTTCGGGCGTGTTTGTAGACGAGCGTTTCGTCACCGAGTCGCATCCTTACGCCTTCGGATTCCGCGTGGCTGAGGACGATGTGGCGCTGTTCGCCAGTCGTCGTCTGCCGTTCATCGTCTGGAACAATATCTACCGCACCGAGTCGCTGCGCCGCCACAACCTCACGTGGGATGTCAACCTGCTGTCCTTGCAGGACGCCGACTTCAACATATCAGCCATCGCCGCCGGACTGCGCTACGACTATGCAGAGGCTCCGCAAGACTACGGCTACCGCATCATCACTACGTCTTCTATTTCAAAGAAAATAAACACACAGGCGCACGTAGACAGCCATGTGCGTGCAAACAGCCGCATGTACGACACGGTGCGCCGCATCGGAGGCAAGCGCTACGATAACTCACTCTACGATGGTATGCTGCGCATATACAACTCTGGTATGACGGGCAAGGGTATAAACCTCTCGCTTGCTGAAGCACTCGCTGACAGCGTGAGTAAGCGGTGCCCGTACCACAGTCGTCTGCTTAAACTGCAGATACGTCTAACGCTATTGTTACAGAAATTGTTGCCTGCACGTCTCGCACGCCAGTTGCCCGTGGCGGCATACCTCTTGCGCGAAGCACGTTGGCGCAAGAAAAAGACTGCCATAATAAACTCACTTATTGAGACACAGAAACATTAACAAAACACGATGAAATTAGCAATACTACTCTCTACATACAACGGTATGAACTATCTGGAGGAGCAGGTAGACTCTATCATTGCGCAGACCTACACCGACTGGAAACTATACATACGCGACGATGCTTCTACCGATGCGACGGTGGCTCTCATCAAGCGACTCGCCGACACCGACCCACGCATCATTAACGTATCCTCCAGCGGCAACCTCGGAGCGAAGGAGTCGTTCATGTGGATGCTGCGCAATGTGGAAGCAGACTATTATATGTTCTGCGACCACGACGATGTGTGGCTCCCTAAGAAAGTGGAGCTGACGCTGAAGCGCATGCAAGAAGCCGAGGCTGAGCATAGCGGCAGTCCGGTCATCGCCTGCACCAACCTGAAGCTGGTGGATGCCAAGCTTAACGTCTTCGCCGAGTCTTACTGGAAGTTCCGCCACTATCCCATGTCTGTCTTCAACGACAAGTACTATCATCTGTTCTACAACAACATGCCGGGCTGCACGATGATGCTCAACCGTGAGGCAAAGGCGGTCTGCTTCCCTTATTCTGAGAAGATAGTGATGCACGATGCGTGGTTCGCCATCGCCGTTCTGTGGAACAAGGGCTTCGTCGTAGCCGACCCCGAGCCGCTTATGCTATACCGTCAGCACGAGAATAACGTCGTCGGAGCCAAGAAAACCCGCAGTCTGATGAATCAGTTGAGCATGATAAGCGAACTGATGGCGAAGACCCACGAGCAGCATCTCTCCACAGTCTCACTGACGCACATGTCATTCACATGCTTTGTGATAATGAAGGCATACTATCTTTTGCGTGAGCATCTATCAAATTTCTTCGGAAAGTAACAACTGTTAACCTAAAACAAGCGAATATGAGAAAGATAAGCATCATTGGCAATTTTGATATAAAGAACAACAGTTATAACGGGCAGACCATCAAGACGCGCATCGTAGCCGATGAACTCGAGTCGTTATACGGGGCGTCAGAGATAAAGCGCATCGACACAGCCGGCGGCAAGAGCGTTGTACTGCGCCTTCTTTTCCAATTGTTCGGTTGCGTGGTACGCAGCCGCAATGTGATTATCTTGCCCGCGCAGAACGGCATAAAGGTGATTCTGCCGCTTGTCGTGATATATAACCTGCTGTTCCGTCGCCGCATCCATTATGTAGTGATAGGCGGATGGCTCGCCGAACTGCTGCAGCGCAACCGCTGGCTGCTGCCTTTCGCCAAGCGTCTGCACATGATATACCCCGAGACACAGAACATGAAGACTGCGCTTGCCGCATTGGGCTTGCATCGCGTTAAGGTGATGCCCAACTGTAAGCCGCTGCACATTCTGTCTGCCGACGAACTCGCGGGCTGTAATCTACGTCCTATGCGTTTTTGTATATTCTCGCGTATCACACCAACGAAAGGCATTGACGATGCAGTGCAAGCCGTGAGTCTTGCTAACGAGAAGGCTGGCAGCACCATCGCTACGCTTGACCTCTATGGTAATGTGGAAGAAGCAGACCGCGCTTGGTTTGAAACTCTTCAAACCAAGATTCCAAACTTTGTGAAATATTGCGGAAAGGTAGCGTTCGACAAAAGCGTATACACTCTGAAAGAATACACCGCGTTGCTCTTCCCAACGTACTATCCTGGCGAAGGACTCGCCGGCACTGTCATCGACGCTTTCGCTGCAGGTCTGCCCGTCGTAGCGAGCGATTGGCACGACAACGCAAACATCATTACCGATGGAAAGAATGGTTTTGTCTTTCCTACGCATGACGTTAATCGCCTTGCTGAGATAATCCTTGACATTTATAAATGCCAAGATAGCCTTGTTCCAATGAAACTCAACTGTATACATTCGGCACAGGCTTATCTTCCCCCATTTGTCATCAAGATAATAGCTGCAGAATTGGCTTAGCCATATCTATTGCTATTGTTTTGTTATAAATGGTCCTCCATTTCAAATAAATATGTTAACTTTGTACGAATTTTTAAATATATAATGTAAATGGAAATAAAAATTGCTGTTATCGGACTTGGATATGTGGGCTTGCCGTTAGCTCGTCTTTTCTCAACAAAGTATCCGACTGTTGGTTTCGACATGAACCAGCATCGTGTAGACGAGCTTATGCAGGGTCATGATTCCACACTGGAAGTGTCTGATGAATTGCTTGGCGACGCTATACATAACCATAACTTCGTTTGTTCCACCAATCTTGACGATATACGCAACTGCAATTTCTACGTTGTAGCCGTGCCAACACCCGTTGACAATAACAATCATCCCGACCTCAAGCCGCTTTGGGGTGCCAGCGAGACAGTGGGCAAGGTTATCAAGAAGGGCGACATCGTCGTGTACGAGTCGACCGTTTATCCTGGTGTTACAGAGGAAGAATGTCTGCCTGTAGTGGAGCGTGTAAGCGGACTGAAGTATAACGAGGATTTCTTTGCAGGCTACAGTCCCGAGCGTATCAATCCGGGTGACAAGCTTCACACCGTGGAGAAGATAAAGAAGGTGACCTCTGGTTCTACGCCCGAAGTGGCTGATATCGTAGATAGCGTCTATAACTCAGTGCTCATCAATGGTACGCATAAAGCACCGAGCATCCGCGTTGCTGAAGCTTCTAAGATAATTGAAAATTCGCAGCGCGATGTCAATATCGCCTTTATGAACGAGCTGGCAAAGATATTCAATGCTATGGGCATCGACACCAACGACGTCATTGAGGCAGCGGCTTCCAAATGGAACTTCATTAAGCTAAAGCCTGGTTTGGTAGGCGGACACTGTATCAGTGTCGACCCTTATTATCTCATTCAGAAAGCTCAAGTGTATGGCGTTCTTCCGCGTGTGATGTTTGCAGCACGTCGACTGAATGACGGCATGGGCGACTATGCTGCCAATCAGGTTATCAAGTGTATGAATAAGAAAGGCATCGTTGTAAAGGATGCCAAGATACTCATCCTTGGTATCACGTTCAAGGAGAACTGTCCGGATGTGCGCAACACTAAGGTGGTGGACATCTATCACACTCTTAGCGAATATACCAATAACATCGACGTTTATGATCCGTGGGCTAACGCCGAAAGAGTTGAGCACGAATATGGTATCAGTATCAAGACGCAACTTCCTGATGAGAAGTATGACGCTGTAATCCTTGCCGTTGCTCATAATGAGTTTAGCGACATTGATTTCTCTGCTATCCGTGCTAATAATAGCGTGCTTTATGACGTTAAGGGCGTATTGTCGCGCGATATCATAGACGGCAGATTATAAAATAATTAATCATTATAAGCAGTTTGATTAAAAGCATGAAACTGTCTGTTATCTGTCCTATATATAACGAAGAGAAATACATCGTTCCGTTTCTCGATTCGGTTCTGCAGCAGGACTTCAGTCATGACGACATGGAGGTGCTGCTGGTAGACGGAATGAGTCGGGACAGGACGCGTCAGGTAATTTCGCAATACATAGCCAAGTATCCCTTCCTTCGTCTTCTTGACAATCCGGAGCGCACGGCTCCATGTGCGATGAACGTCGGCATAAAGGAGGCTAAGGGGGAAGTCATCATACGCTTGGACGCACATGCCCTGTATCCATTCAACTATTTCTCTACGCTTGTCACCCGTTTGTACCAGCTTAATGCTGACAATATCGGTTGTGTCCTCAATACCGACGTCCTCAATAAAACTCCCAAGACTCTTGCTATACGTGAGGTTTTGAGCAACAGATTTGGTGTTGGTAATTCGTCGTTTAGAACAGGAGTGACTTCAGCATGCGAGGTTGATACTGTGCCTTTCGGATGTTGGCGTCGTGAGGTGTTTCAGAAATACGGATTCTACGACAAGCGTCTTGTGCGTAATCAAGATATAGAACTGAACAAGCGCATTAAGCGTGGTGGCGGACATATCTTCATAATCCCTGATATTTCGTGCACGTATTTAGCACGTGAGACGTTCAAGGCATTGGCAAAGAATAATTATGGCAATGGTAAATGGAATATACTGACAGTATATTATACAAAGTATTTCAGCTCTTTGTCTGTTCGACATTTTATTCCGTTAGCATTTGTACTATCGCTATTATTGCCAGTAGTGCTGATGCCTCTTAATTTATGGTTTGGAGTGTTGTCGTTGATGTCTTTGGGTGCATATCTGGTGACTTTGGGCGGTGTAAGCTTTACTATATGGAAGACCAAAAGGCTTAATGTATTCTATCTACTCATGTCGTTCCTTACGCTGCATCTTTCGTATGGTTGGGGGTCGTTGATGGGGATATTCAAAGTTGTAGGATTGAAAATACAAGGTAAATAATGATAGCAAAATATCTTTTCGATCGCATTATGGCGTTTGTCGGACTCGTTGTTTTGAGTCCAATACTCTTCGTGGTATGGATACTTATCCGCATAAAAATGCCTGACGGACCGGCTGTTTTCACTCAGAAGCGTGTCGGTAAAGGTGGAAGACTATTTACCATGTATAAGTTTCGCTCCATGAGCGCACATCATAGTGGCTCCACTGTATCGGTGGCAGGCGAAAGCCGAATCACTCCGCTTGGTGCCAAACTACGTAGATACAAGCTCGATGAACTTCCTGAGTTGTGGAATGTGTTCATTGGGGATATGAGTTTTGTTGGTCCGCGTCCTGACGTGCCTGGATATGCCGACAAACTTGAAGGTGACGACCGACGTGTGTTACAGTTGCGTCCAGGCATAACTGGTCCGGCGAGCTTGAAATATCGTGATGAGGAGGTTCTGCTTGCTGCTCAAGCCAATCCACAGGAGTTTAATGATAAGGTCATCTATCCTGACAAGGTGCGTATAAACCTTTATTATCTTGATCATTACAGTTTCGTGGCTGATATCAAGATGATTATCGCAACAGTTCTTGGAAAGCGGATAGAATACAATAATGAGATAATTTAGATTTTAATTGAGTATGGAAAGAAAACGAGTATATTTATGCCTTGCCCACATGAGTGGCAAGGAGATGGATTATATAAAAGAAGCTTTCGACACTAATTGGGTTGTGCCATTGGGACCGAATGTAAACGGCTTTGAGAAAGACCTTGAAGAGTTTGTAGGCGAAGAAAAGCGTGTTGTTGCTTTAAGTTCGGGAACGTCAGCGGTTCATCTGTCTTTGATCGCTTGCGGAGTAGGTGCAGGCGACGAGGTGATGGTACAGTCCTTTACGTTCTGTGCCTCAAGTAATCCAGTGAAATATCTTGGTGCGATACCGGTCTTTGTGGACAGCGAGCGTGATACTTGGAATATGGATCCGCAATTGTTGGATGAGGCTATCGCTGATCGTGTGGCTAAGACCGGACGTAAGCCCAAAGCCATCATTGTCGTGTATCTGTATGGTATGCCGGCAAAGATTTCCGAATTGCTTGCTGTAGCTGATAAGTGGAATATCCCCGTCATTGAGGATGCAGCAGAAGGTTTTGGATCGTCCTATAAGGGGCAAATCTGTGGCACATTCGGTAGATACGGCGTGCTTAGTTTTAATGGTAACAAAATGATAACAACGAGTGGTGGTGGTGCTCTAATCTGTCCTGACGACAAGGCGTGGAACGAAATAATGTTCCTTGCTACACAGGCTCGTGAGTCATATCCTTATTATCAGCACGAGCATATAGGCTACAACTATCGATTGAGCAATGTTTGTGCAGGTATCGGACGCGGACAGATGACTGTCGTAAGCGAGCATATTGCTCATCATCGCCATGTGCATGAGTTGTACAAGCAGTTGTTTGCCGATGTTGAAGGTATCACTGTGCATGATAATGCTACGTCTGACATCAATTCCAACTTCTGGCTTTGCACTATCCTACTTGACGAACATCTACATGTAGAGGGTGAAGAAGATGTTTATGCGGAAGTTGTGAGCGGTGCGGTAGGTGGTGCTGCAGGTGTAACACACGCGGCAAAGTCAGCCCATACAAAGCTTGAGCCTAACCGCAATGTGGAGGCTATGCGTATAGCTCTCGACAAGGCTAATGTAGAAGCACGTCCGTTATGGAAACCGATGCATAGACAGCCTGTATACAGCGATTGTCCGTGTTACGCGAATGGCGTAAGCGAGTCGCTCTTCAAGTGCGGACTATGTCTTCCGAGCGGTCCATGCGTTTCGGATGAGGATGTTACGTATATCGTAGACGTAATAAAACGTGCTATTCTGCATTAGTATTATTAGGTGTATTTATCAATCAAGATAGAGATGCAATTTTTTCATAAACTCATAAACTGGTACTTCAACAAGAAGTCGCTGCCTTACTGGTGCGTCTTCCTGTTCGATTGTGCCATTGTCTTCTTCTCGTTCCTGCTGGTCTATCAGCAGACTTATGGTGGAGCAAAAACACTTAGCGTATTGTGGCAGTTGTGCTCAATGTGTGCTATTTATGGCATATTCTACGCTGTAGGCTTCAAGATGTTCCATACATACGACGGCATTCTGCGCTACTCCTCGTTCGTCGATCTGCAGCGTGTGGGCTTTGCTTCGCTCATAGGTTGTGTGCTTTCATACTTGGGACATTTCTTTTTGCTGCAGTTCAACTATTTCCAGAATGTGTACGTAGGCGGACGCGAGATAGCGTTGGCTTCGATTATCTGCGTGCTGCTTCTGTGGGCAGTGCGTGTGTTGGTGAAGACGGTTTACGACGTGTCAATCGACACGTTTAACGCTCGTCCTGCAATCATTTTTGGCGTTGACGAGTGTGGCATGGGACTGGCTAAGCTCGTGCGCAATGACAAGTCGCTGCGTATGCGCCTTTTCGGCTTTATGTCTAACGGTAATGAGGTTCGCCATAAAGTGCTTATGGGCTTGCATGTTTACAGCTATGATGATGTAGAGCGACTCATACATCAGAAGAAAATGGAATGCCTGCTTGTTTCGCAGAGTTCTGTGGGGGTGTTTCGTAATGACAAAACTTTGCAGGATTTGCTCATTGCTAATGGTGTGCATATTTTTATGCCACGTACTAATGAGGAGTGGAATCCGGCTTCGCCCGATGCCACGCTGAAGGAGGTGAGCATCGAAGATCTGCTGCCGCGTGACGAAATAAGCATCGATCTTAAGAGCGTAGCCGACACGCTGCATGGCAAGTGTATCCTCGTGACGGGTTCGGCGGGCAGTATTGGTAGCGAGATTGTGAAGCAACTCTGCCAGTTCAATCCGCGCGAACTGGTGCTCATCGACAGTGCCGAGACACCGCAGCACGACATACGCCTGATGATGGCGAAGCGCTATCCGCACATCAAGGCGGAAACCATCGTTACGTCTATCACCGGACAGCTGCGCATGGAGAACATCTTCCGCCGTTTCCGTCCCGACTACGTGTTCCATGCCGCTGCATACAAGCATGTGCCGATGATGGAGAACAATCCGACGGAGAGCGTTGAGAACAACATCTACGGCACGAAGGTGCTTGCAGACATGGCTGTGAAGTACGGCGTGAAGAAGTTTGTGATGATTTCCACGGACAAGGCGGTAAACCCCACCAACGTCATGGGATGCTCGAAGCGTATCTGCGAGATGTACGTGCAGAGCCTTAACAACGCCGTGCGAAGCGGAAAGGTGGAGGGTTGCACCCAGTTCGTCACCACGCGTTTCGGCAATGTGCTCGGTTCAAACGGTTCGGTCATTCCGCTCTTCAAGCAGCAGATTAAGGCAGGCGGACCGGTCACCGTGACCGACCCGAACATCATACGCTACTTCATGCTCATACCCGAGGCGTGCGAGCTGGTGCTCGAGGCTGGCGTAAAGGGCAACGGCGGCGAGATATTTGTCTTCGATATGGGCAAGCCCGTGAAGATTGCCGACCTCGCACAGCGCATGATAAATCTGAGCGGTGCGAAGAACGTCGAGATAAAGTACACGGGTCTTCGTGCCGGCGAGAAACTCTACGAGGAGGTGCTCAACGACAAGGAGTCGACCAAGCCGTCGTTCCATGAGAAAATTCGCATCGCTAACGTGCGCGAGTACGACTACAGCGAGGTGGAGCGCGACATAGAGGAACTTATAGAGGTGAGCAAGCAGTACGACGACATGCTCACCGTGAAGAAGATGAAGGAGATTGTGCCCGAATTCAAGAGCAACAACTCTGTGTATGAGGCATTGGACGCAGCGGTTGGCACCGCAAAAGCTTAGCAAAAGTCATCGTTCTGCGAACGGAACCTGATCGGACGGCGGACGCAATCCAATCGGACGGCGGACGCAATCCAATCGGACGGCGGACGGAATCTGATCGGGTGGCGGACGGAATCCAATCGGGTGGCGGACGGAATCTGATTGGACGGCGGACGCGAACGGTCGGATAGTGTGAGCAAAAAAATGAAACAGATAGCGGTATTCAATCGCGTATTAATAGGTATAAATGAATAAAGCCATAGGTTTAGGGTCTCTAAATCTATGGCTTTATTCGTTATGTTGTAGTTCTGGGTTTACCTCTGTGTAGCGTTTAGAATCGCTTGAACTTCAAGCGCAGCGTCTTCGAGCGCAGTATCATCTGTCCACCGTTGAGTTTCTCCTTTACGAACTCCTCCTCAAGGTTGTTTATGCCGTACGGAGCCAGTTGCTTCGGGTCGTCGATGGGGTGGTCGCCGCCGTTGTCGCCCTTGTCCTGGTGCCAGTTGTCCTTGTAGGGCGTGTGCGTCACAATCTTGTCGCTTGTCTGCTTGAAGCGCAGATAGTAGCCGTGCTGCTTGTCCTTGTCGACGTCGCGCACGCTGATGAGCTTGTACTGCACGCCCCAGAACACGCGCTTCTTCGAGAGGTCGAGAGTTCCGCCCGTAGCCAGTGTGTCTACGCGTTCTAAGTGCCAGAAGCCGTCGAAATCGCCGTTGTCGCTGGTCTCTATCTCGCAGGAGGCGAGGGTGGTGAGGGCGATTGTAGCCAATATCGTGTTGAATAGTCGTTTTGCTGTCATGTGTGTGGTGTTGTGATGTTGTGGTGTTGAGATGGTGAGATGGTGATGGGGTGGTGGGGGTGTGGTGATGGTGGGGTGTTGTGGTGTTGTGATGTTGAGATGGTGATGGGGTTGCTCTACTTTTTTTTCGTGAGCAGTCCGCTCTTTGTCACGGTGAGTTGGAAACCTGCATTGTGTCCGTACATTTTCTCGCTGCCGAAGTCCATCGCGTAGCCGCCTTTCACCGTCCAGTCGTGGTTGAACTTGTACTTTGCTTCGACGAGGAAACTGAAGTCTTTGTACGCCTTAGTGAACGGGTTGTTGTATGTGCCCCAACCTTTCTGATAGGTGGTGAGCACGCGGTAGTCGAGGCGTTCCGTAGGCGAGCCTTCCACGCCGAGGTGTAGGGCATAGAAGCGGTTGTTGCGCACGTCGATGCTGTTGTCGGTGTTGTATATCGGCGAGCGGTAGAGTGGGTTGCCTATCACCTGTCCCCAGTGCTGCCAGCCGGTGTAGATGCTATGGTTGTAATAGTCGTCCATGCCTGCTATGTGGTCGCCGATGTTCTGGGTGCGGTCGTGGTTGTAGGGGCCGCTCTGATACTTTGTGTAGATATACTCGAAGACGAGGCTGCGCAGCCATCTGCCGTACTTCATGTCGAACTCGGCACCGAGCATCATGTCCTTCAGACTGTACATGAAGTAGCGGCGCTTCTGCCATGTGTTCCACTGTTCGCCCTCGCCGTAGCCGTTGTAGTCGAGCAGGAACATCTGGCTGTGGTCTTCGAAGAAGTGGTCGGCGTATACCGAGAAGCGCCACAGATCGGTGTCAAAGTTCAGACGCGCTACCCAACTGCCCAACTGGTTGCCGGCGCGGTTGGTGTAGAGTCCATCGGTAGCATCGCTGCCGCCCGGTATGAAGGCGTTCCAGAAGTCCTTTACGCCCGTGCTGGTAGGTATACGCTTCATGTTGCCGTGGCCGTCGAGACGATAGGGCTTGCCGCCGAACTCGCACGCCATCTCCAGTCCCAGTTCGAGGCTGATCGGGAAGAACGAGTCCTCGTTGCCTATCTTTAGGTAGCCCGCCTTGGAGTGGTAGAGCACGTGGTCGGCGTATTTCTGTCGCTTGTTCGTGAAGTCGTGCTGCCAGCCGTCGTCGGTCATCATGCCGTAGGCTATGTGGCCCTTAAGGTGTAGCCAGCGCTTTGTCCAGGGGATGGTCCAGTATTCGGGCAGGGCGATGCGCACCTGCGGCACTGGTCGGGCGTTGATGCCGAATGTTTGCGAACCGCTGCTCAGCGTCTGGCTCTTCAGCTCCATTGGGTATTCCTTGGCGCCCACGGAGAGCACGCCGTGCAGCCATCGTGCCTCGGCGAAAGCCTGCTGCACTACGACGTTCGACGTGTAGTTCACCGGCACAGCCACGTCCACACCGTAGCCTATCGCCCAGCGGCGTGCCGAGTCGGTGGAGAGAGGGCGCATCACGGCACCGCGCACGTAGCCGTTGAACTCGTCGAGCGAGCTGAGGCCGTGCTTGTTGGCATTGAGCCAGAGCGGAGTCTTGTCCTTAGAGAACGAAGATTGCATCTCCACCTTGTAGCCTATGTTGTTGTCCAGTCGCTGCTTCGACGGCACACGCTCATCGTACCCCTGCCAGGCGTACTGCGCATTGGCGGGCAGCGCGATGCCCATCAGCGTTATGAGGGCTAAAGACAGATTTCTTATTGTCATGTTTTTATATTGTTTTCTATTCTTATCTCCTGCAAAATATGCAAGTGCTATTTTCTGCAAAGTTACATAAAATATGCTAAATACTGCGCCAATCGAAAAATAATAACTACTTTTGCACCGATATTAATGCTGTAAGTGAGGTTTTGCTTGCAGTTGATAAGTAAAATTACAAGAACTATGAGAATATTTGTTAGATGCCATCCCCTTACCGCGTTGTGCATCACTGCATTGATGTTGTTCACTATGTTGAGTGCTGCAGCGTATGCTGCGCCTATTGATACTGCTCAGGTGGTGGCTGAGGCTGCTGTGCCTACTGCTCAGGTGGCTGCCGATTCGGCTGCCGTTGTGCCAGTGGAGATTGCTGAGGGCGTGGAGAACTCGGGTGGAGGCTTGAAAAATGTGCTGAAGAACAAGTTCATTGAGGGTAATGCGTCGTTCATGTCGCTCGTTGCCTTGGCTCTTGTGCTGGGTTTGGCGTTCTGTATAGAACGCATTATCTACCTCAGTCTGTCGGAGATAAATGCCAAGAAGTTCATGCGCGAGATTGATGCTAAGATTGATGCTGGCGACATTGAGGGTGCCAAGACGCAGTGCCGCAACACGCGCGGACCAGTGGCATCTATCTGTTACCAGGGCCTGTTGCGCGTCGACACGTCTATTGAGGACATCGAACGCTCGGTGGCTGCCTACGGCACTGTGCAGGCGGCTAACCTGGAGAAGGGCTGCTCGTGGATTACGCTCTTCATCGCTATGGCACCATCGCTCGGCTTCTTGGGCACGGTGATTGGTATGGTGATGGCGTTCGAGCAGATCCAGATTGCGGGCGACATCAACCCTACAATCGTGGCTGCGGGCATGAAGGTGGCGCTCATCACCACTATCTTCGGTATCATCGTGGCACTCATCCTGCAGCTGTTCTACAACTATGTGCTCTCTAAGGTAGACCACCTCACAGGGCAAATGGAGGAGAGTGCTATCACGCTGCTCGATGCGTTGCTCAAGTATAAGAAAGGATGTTGAGATGGTGAGATGGTGATGTGTTGAGAAGTTGAGATGGTGATGTGTTGAGATTTCTCAGCAAATTATAGTAAGGCTTAGAAAGTCCTAAAAAGGCTTAGTTCTGCTTAAACGCTCCCTTAGTAAGGCTTAGTTCGGCCTATTAAGTATAAACAACAAACAACAATGAAAGTAAATATAAACTTGCGCCACTTGACGGCGATGCAGCTGTCGAGCCGCATATTCTATATATTAATAGGTGTGATAGTGGTGCTGTTCGCACTGTTCTGGATTATCGGCTACGACATGCCGTACGACGATAATCCCGACTATAGCGCGCCACTGCTTACTGATGCGCTGATATGGTTCATGATTGTGCTGACGTTCTCTACGTTCGGCTTAGCTGTCTTCGGTGCTGTCAATGGTATGCGCAAGAATAAAGGCGAGAATGTAGTGGTGAACAATGTGCCGGCACGCCGCATCTCTGTGTCGGTCATCCTCGGTACGGCGTTGCTGCTTGTGCTCACCTACGCTTTCTCGAGCACCGATGCGCTCCTGGTGAACGGCGAACGCTTCACCGACACCTTCTGGCTGCGCACTGCCGGCATGTTCATCGGCACATCGCTGCTGCTCATCGTTGTGGCTGTGGGCGCAGTTGTGTTTGGAGCCACACGCTACATTAGGTAAAAGCCCCTCCCAACCCTCCCCGTCGGGGAGGGCTTAGAATGCTTAAAGAGGCTTAGTTCGGCTTAAACGCCACCTGTTATACCCACGGCTTAAAGAGGCTTAAAAAGGCTTAGTTCGGCTTATAAAACATTATCACAAGATGCTGATAAAACGCAGAAAACACTCGGTACCGTCGCTTAACACGACATCCACAGCCGACATTTCTTTCATGCTGCTCACATTCTTCCTCGTCACCTCGTCGATGGATGTGGACCGCGGACTTGTGCGCCAACTGCCACCGCTCGACAAGGAAGAGCAGACGGACAGGACGAAGGATGTGGCGAAGGAGAACACGCTCGCATTTCGCATCACGGCGCAGAACAAAGTGATACTCAACGATGAGCCAATCGCTGCTACTGATGTACGTAGGCGTATAGCCGACTTCGTGCGCTTGCGTGGAGCACAGCATCTGATAATTGTGGATGCTGACCCTGCTTCCGACTATAACACTTACTTCAATCTTGAGAACGAAATAGTGGCGGCTTATGCTGAAGTGCGCAATGCTGAGGCTAAGCGCCGCTTCCACCGCGACTATGCCAGCTGCACTGAGGAAGAGCGCAAGAAGGTGCGCGATATATATCCGCAGCATTTATCAGAAACTTACAATACTGCTGAGCCCACATCGCAAGCCGATACGAAGAAAGGAGGAACCGCAGAATGATACGCCAACGCATTGACCGCAGCGTGCCGACGCTGAACACGTCGTCGCTGCCCGACCTTATCTTCACCGTGCTGTTCTTCTTCATGGTCGTAACGCACATGCGACAGGTGACGCTGAAGGTGCGCTTCCGTGTACCGCAGGGCACAGAGCTGACGCGCCTCACGAAGAAGAGTGCCGTATCGTATGTGTATATAGGCACGCCGTCGGAGACTACGACAGGGGGGATTCCGTCGTACAAGGGGGTGACTATTCAGCTCAACGACAAGTATGCTACGCCCGATGAGGTGACGGCATATGTAAGTGCCGAACGTAAGGCAATGTCGGATGAGGATCAGGAGCAACAGATAGTATCCGTAAAGGCTGACCGCAGTACGCCGATGGCACTAATCAGTGAGGTGAAGTTGGCGTTGCGCAAGGCTGATGTGCGACGCATGAGCTACTCGGCAGAGCAGAAGAAATGATTAACGGAACGTTGGTAACAATTACTTAAAACTTACAATTAGTGAGTTTTTAATGTAAAAATGTTGCAGAATAAATTTATTAGCACTATCTTTGCACAACAATATAAACTGTAATTAGAATGGCACATTATAATTTAGACTCTTTAGATAAGAAGATATTAAAGTTGATAGCTAAAGACGCTCGCATACCATTTCTTGAAGTAGCACGCTTGTGCAACGTGAGTGGTGCAGCTATTCATCAGCGCATACAGAAGCTCACCAATCTCGGTGTGCTCAAAGGGTCGCAGTTTATCATCGACCCAGAGATGCTTGGTTACGAGACGTGCGCTTACATCGGACTCTATCTGCAGAACCCTGCTACGTTCGACGATGTGGTTGAGGAGTTGAAGAAGATACCTGAGGTGGTGGAATGTCATTATACTACGGGTGGCTTCGATATGTTCATAAAGCTATATGCTCGCAACAACCACCATTTGCTTAACGTCATCCACGATAAGTTGCAGCCGCTCGGACTCTCACGCTCCGAGACGATTATCTCGTTCAATGCTATCATCGACCGACAGTTGCCAATCAGCGAACTGCCTGTTGAGGACAAAGATGATGCAGAAGAAGTGTTTGAAGAGGGCGAATAACACATACTGCAAAACAAATAGAAGAATAGCGAAAAAACTCGTTGCATATCCCGATAAGGATGTGCAACGAGTTTTTTCGTTGTGTCCTTTTACAGACCTCTTGCTATCTTGTAAAGAAGTGATTGTTATTCTCTTACATAGTCGACGAAGGCATATGCTTGGTGATGCTTTTCGTCCGTAGTGTGTTCCTCGCGTGCCGTTTCCTTCCATCCGTCGTACTCGGGGAAGAAGGCATCGGCGTTGGCAGGCGTGTCGTGAATCTCGGTAAGGCAGAGTCGGTCGGCTATGGGGAGTGCCTGCTCGTAGACGCTTGCGCCACCTATTATATATATGTCCTCGTCCTTGGCGCAGTGAGCGAGTGCTTCTTGGAGCGATGTGTAGCAGTCGCAACCTTCTAACTCGGTGGCTGTGCGACTGAGCACTACGTTGCGGCGGTTGGGCAGGGCACCCTTGGGGAGCGACTCGAATGTGCGGCGTCCCATGATGATGGTGTGGCCCGTGGTGAGCGCCTTGAAACGCTTCAGGTCGTTGGGCAACCAATAGAGTAGTTTATTCTCGAAACCGATGGCGCGGTTGGCGGCAACGGCGGCAATAATTGTTATCATTTTGATAATTATTAATTGGTAATTATTAATTATTAATTGAGTTTTGAATTCTTAATTCTTGCTTTGGCAAGCGGCAAAGCCGAGCGCAACAATTCAACATTCAACATTCAACATTCCGTCGTCTCGACGACGGCCTGCTACACGCTTACAGTGGCTGCGATGTGTGGCCACGGGTTGTAGCCCTCCAGTTCGAAGTCTTCGTAGCGGAACGAGAAGAGATCCTTCACGTCTGGGTTTATCTTCATGCGCGGCAGCGGTCGCGGTGTGCGTGTGAGCTGCAGCCGTGCCTGGTCGAGGTGGTTGAGATAGAGGTGAGTGTCGCCCGTTGTGTGTATGAATTCTCCCACTTCGAAGCCCGTCACCTGTGCCATCATCTGCAGCAACAGAGCGTACGACGCTATGTTGAACGGCACGCCAAGGAAGGTGTCAGCCGAGCGTTGGTAGAGCTGCAGCGAGAGTTTGCCGTCTGCCACGTAGAACTGGAACAGGCAGTGGCACGGAGGCAGTGCCATATCGTCCACCTCAGCCGGGTTCCATGCCGACACGATCATGCGGCGTGAGTCGGGGTGGTTGCGTAGTTGGTCGAGCACGTTCTGTATCTGGTCGATGGTGCCGCCCTTGTAGTCGGGCCATGAGCGCCACTGATGACCATAGACGGGTCCGAGGTCACCGTTCTCGTCTGCCCATTCGTTCCAAATGCGCACGCCGTGCTCCTGCAGATAGCGCACGTTGGTGTCGCCGCGCAAGAACCACAGCAGTTCGTAGATTATCGACTTGAGGTGTAGCTTCTTCGTAGTGAGCAGCGGAAAACCGTTTGCCATGTCGAAGCGCATCTGGTTGCCGAACACGCTCATCGTGCCCGTGCCCGTGCGGTCGGTCTTGGTCGCACCCTCGGTGAGGATGCGGTTTAGGAGGTTGAGATATTGTTGCATGAAATTATTAATTCTTAATTTTTAATTATTAATTATTAATTCTTCCGCCGGCACATGACTGCTTTTGATTCGCCACTCCTGCGGATACAGATTGTTGGCGCGGTTGCCTATGTTCTTCTCGAAACCTATCGGTCTGCCGCGGTATGTGAGCAGAACGAAGCCGCGCGGCGTGTCCTCGGGCAGCGTGACCGCCTCCTTGCGCAGGAAGTTGATCGCGTCAGCGTAACCTACTTCCACTCGAGGGTATGCATCGGCTGCGAGTTGTCTTGAGAGGGCGAGCGACTGGTCGGGGATGATGTCCTTGCCCTTCTCCGTGCCGAGACACACACCGGCGTGCATTATCTTCAGCTCCGCGTCGGCAGCGTCGTACGTGTCAGCCCAGCGTTCCGGAACGGCGAACAGCGCATCCGTACGGCGTCTCACCACGTAGCTCTCCGGCGCATTGAGCGGCACGGCTACGTTGCCCGGCTGCTTGGCGCCCGCCTTTGCGCTCTTGTTGCCGCGGCGCTTTTCCTTCTTCGGCTTCTCCGCCTTCCGGTCGGCACCGCCCGTCGCAGACAGACAACCCTCCGCCTCGCCATACTTGCGCAGCACGGCAAGGAACAATCCCTCGCCTCTGCTCACGCCCGGTAGGAAACGATACACAGGAGCATCGCCCGTCAGCGCACGTGTTATGTTCCAGTCCGTCTCTACAGGCACGTCCACGAAGTCGGCACCTAATTCCTCGGCTATCCATGCCACGTTCTCCTCGTCCTCATGCGCATTGAATGTGCAGGTAGAGTAGACGAGCAGACCGCCAGGGCGTAGGCAGCCCCATATGTCGCTGATTATCTCGCGCTGCAGTCGCCAGCAGTTCTCTACGTTCTGCAGGCTCCACTCCTCGCGTGCGCCCTCGTCCTTGCGGAACATTCCCTCGCCAGAGCAGGGCACATCGGCAAGAATAGCGTCGAACTGTATGTGCGCCTTGCGGTAGTCGCGTGGGTAGTTGTTGGTTACGACCACGTCCTCGTGACCGAACTTTTGCAGGTTCTCGCTCAGAATCTGCGCTCGTGTGCGCATAGGCTCGTTTGAGAAGAGCAGCGACCCTTCGGGTAGTGCCGCACGCAGTGCCGTCGACTTGCCGCCCGGGGCTGCGCAGAGGTCGAGCATACGCACGGGTTCGTGTATGAGATGGCGCACCACGTGGTCGACGAACATCGACGAAGCCTCCTGCACGTAGTACGTACCAGTGTGCAGCAGAGGGTCGAACGTGAAGTTCGGTCTGCTCTTCAGGTAGCGTCCTGTCGTCGGGCACCACGGCACGCAGCAGTCCTTCAGCTCGTCAGCCACGTCACCCCCATTCTGTTTGAACGGGTTAAGCCTCACACTTGTCGGCGTGTCGTCAGCATCAAGTGCTTCCGCCAAACGATCGTAGAGGTCGTCGCCGAATAGTGGGCGTATTGATTGTTCGAAGTCTTGTGGAAGATTCATTTCTATTGAGTTCTGCTTTTATATCTATTGAGTTTTGCTTTTACAGTTGACGGGTATATTTGTTCTGTTCTTATTCTGTAGTAGACCAATATATTCGTCTTGCTTTTATTCTGCTACAAAAGTACTGATTTTTATCCGTGTAGCCATCGTTCTACCTAAAAATATATCTTTCCGCCTTGTTATTTATTGAACTTGCGAAAGTTCAGTTATTTATACATAGTATTAGGAGGGTAGTATTAGGAGAGTATGGCAGGGATGCCATACCCACGCACCCTTCTTTCCCCACGCTTGCACCTCTCTTTCTTTCGCTTCACGCTCTTCTTTTCCCTCATTCACCCCATCTCTTTTCTTCTTCATACTCCCTACTTTTGTCATCCGCATC
>NZ_JH379460.1:0-756 GCF_000235885.1 Leyella stercorea DSM 18206 | reverse complement strand
TTGTCATCCGCATCGACCGACGCGGATGCTCGTAACGGTCGGCGCGGATGCTCGTATCGGTCGACGCAGATGCTCGTAACGGTCGGCGCGGATGCTCGTAACGACCGACGCGGATGACTTTTGTTGATGTTTCGCAGTGTCAAACCTTTACTTTTGTGCTGCCAAACCATTGCTTTTGCGGTTCAAGACCTCCCTTTCCATATCTCCCTCCCTCTTTTTCTTGCAATATCTTCCCCCGTTTTCCTCGATCAGCGGTGCTTTTCTGTTGTGTGCATCCTCTGGTTGCAGTCCTTAAAACAGTCTCTCGCGCCTATAATAATATAATGTGTGCGTCCACAATACGGTGTTTTAATTGTAAATAACTGTTAAAACGAGCATGAATTTTCAACTTTTCCCTGCAAAAGTTTTGGTGGTTTACAAAAAAGCTATACCTTTGCATCCGCTTTCGAACAGCAACGGTGTCTCAAGCAAACGTGAGAGATGCGGAGCGAAACAGGAAGCGAACAGAAACAAGAGTTCTTTGAAAAGATTTACATAAGACAGAAGTAGTACAAGAAGCGAGAACGATGAACAATCGTTCTTGGGTAGAAGAAAAACGAACCGTCAAGTTTGTTTGACTTTAAACTTAAAAATGGAAGCTCGTTCTGAACAGATACAAACAAGCAGCAGCTTGAATTCCTCGCGAAAGCGTAGGAAGGCTTAGAAAGGCCTAGTAAGGCTTAAACTCAAGCTTGCTGGTAAAAATATTTTACAATG
>NZ_JH379459.1 GCF_000235885.1 Leyella stercorea DSM 18206 | reverse complement strand
TGAAAGTAGTCAACTAAAAGCGTTAAACTACACACAACTAAAAACGTTAAATTCACTCTATATTATTCCCGCAGCGCGGGAACATTATTCCGGTGCTACGGGAACAACCCTCCAGCGCAACCGGAACAATGTTCCGGTGCTACGGGAATTTTCTTGTTTTTGCGAGATGTAAAAACCACATTTGCGAGATATAAAACTACATTCAACGCATCGGATACAGACATACATAGAGTAGAAGTTGCAAACGTCTGTGTATTAATAAAAAAAAGCGTAAGAAAAAAACGTAATAATCTGAAATATCAGAAAAAATTATTAATTTTGTATTTTGAAAGAAATGTGAGTAAATGGAACAAGAAATAAGAGTCATTGTTAGTGGCGGTGGCACCGGTGGACACATCTTTCCAGCCGTGTCGATAGCCAATGCAATAAAGTCGAAATGCCCCAACGCGAAGATACTCTTCGTTGGAGCCCTCGGACGTATGGAGATGCAGCGTGTGCCCGACGCAGGTTACGAGATAGTAGGTCTGCCGGTGAGAGGATTTATCCGTCCGCTGTGGTCGCCTCGTAACATCGGTGTTGCGCTCGACTTCCTCCGCAGCAAGCGAATGGTGCGCAAGACAATCCGCGAGTTTGCCCCGGATGTGGTGGTAGGCGTAGGCGGATATGCCAGTGCCGCTACGCTCGATGCTGCCAGTGCTATGGGTATCCCGACACTTATACAGGAACAGAACTCATACGCTGGCGTGACTAACAAGCACCTCGCTGCCAAGGCACGCAAGATATGTGTGGCATACGACGGCATGGAACGCTTCTTCCCAGCCGAGAAGATAATCAACACAGGCAATCCAGTGCGCCAGAACCTCATCGAGACAACCATCTCGCGCGAGGAGGCAGTGCTTAGTCTCGGGCTCGACCCCGCAAAGAAGACAATACTTCTCGTAGGTGGTAGCCTTGGAGCTCGCACCATCAACGAAAGCGTGCTGCAGCACCTCGACCTCGTAGAGCATAGCGGTGTGCAGTTTGTATGGCAAACAGGCAAATACTACAGTGCAGCAGTGGCAGCGCAGCTCAAGGCGCACAAACCGCTGCCTATGCTGAAGGTGATGGACTTCATCAGCGATATGGGAGCCGCATACAAAGCTGCCGACCTCGTGATAAGTCGTGCAGGAGCAAGCTCCGTCAGTGAGTTCTGCTTGATAGGCAAACCCGTAATCCTCGTGCCTTCGCCAAACGTGGCTGAGGATCATCAAACAAAGAACGCTTTGGCACTCGTCAATAAAGACGCAGCCCTCTACGTGAAGGATGCCGAAGCACCGGCAACACTGCTCCGCCTCGCTATTGATACCGTGAACGACGCAGAACAGCTCGCACAACTCACAGCGAACATTAAAAAACTCGGCAAGCACAACTCTGCCGACGTAATAGCCGACGAGGTACTGAAACTCGCCAATAAACAGTAAAAAGACAAAAATGGAACTCAAAGATATTAAAGCCGTATATTTCGTAGGCGCAGGTGGCATCGGCATGAGCGCCATTGCACGCTATTTCATTCGCAAGGGCTTGGTAGTGGCAGGCTACGACAAGACACCGTCTGAACTGACAAAGCAGCTCGAGCGCGAAGGCGCACTCCTCCACTATGAGGAGAACATAGACGATATACCACACGCTTGTCGCGACCCGAAGTCGTGCCTCGTCATCTATACACCGGCGATACCAGCCGACCATAAGGAGTTGCAATACTTCCGCGAGAATGGTTTCACCGTGGAGAAGCGCGCACAGGTGCTCGGCACACTAACACGCACACATAAAGGACTCTGTGTGGCTGGCACACACGGCAAGACATCAACATCAACCATGTGTGCACACATCATGCACCAGAGTCATATCGACTGCAACGCATTCCTCGGAGGCATATCGAAGAACTACGGTTCCAACTACATAATCTCGGACGAAAGCGACTATGTAGTGATAGAAGCCGACGAGTTCGACCGCTCTTTCCATTGGCTTCGCCCGTGGATGAGTGTCATCACAGCAACCGACCCTGACCACCTCGACATCTACGGCACAAAAGAAGCATACCTTGAGAGTTTCCGCCACTATACAACACTCATTCAGCCAGGTGGCGCACTCATCATACATCGCGACTTGGAGATGAAACAGGCGGTGCAGGAAGGTGTGAAGGTGTACGACTATAGCCGCCATGAGGGCGACTTCCATGCCGAGAATATCGTCATCGACAACGGAACAATCACCTTCGACTTCATCTCGCCAATAGAGAACGTGAAGGGAGTGAAGCTCGGACAACCCGTGCCAATCAACATCGACAACGGTATCGCAGCTATGGCGATGGCACAGCTCGCTGGATGCAACGCAGAAGAACTTAAGTATGGTATGAAGACATACCATGGCGTAGACCGTCGCTTCGACTTTAAGATAAACGACAGCCGACATGTGTTGCTCTCCGACTACGCACACCATCCGAAGGAGATATACCAAAGCGCAAAGAGCATACGCGAGCTGTATCGCGGACGACATATCACAGCGATATTCCAGCCACACCTCTACACTCGCACACGCGACTTCTATCGCGACTTCGCTGACGCACTTAGTCAGCTCGACGAGGTGATACTCACCGAGATTTACCCCGCACGCGAGCAACCTATCGAAGGCGTAACGTCGCAGCTCATCTACGACAACCTGCGCCCAGGGATGGAGAAGAGCATCATACGCAAAGACGATGTGCTCGACCTCGTAAGCAAGCGCGACTTCGACGTGCTCGTGATACTCGGAGCCGGCGATCTCGACAACTATATGCCACAAATAACTAAGATAATAGAGAATAAGAAGTGAAACTGTCCCGTAGCAAAATCTTCTTCGTTGTAAGTGATGTGCTGATAGCCGTTTACCTGCTCGTTGCCTTCTGCTCTTTCGATAAGAAAGGCGGAAACCACACCCCGTGCAATAAGGTGAGCATCGACATCGCCGACAACGTAACAAGCGGATTTATCGATACGAAGATAATAAAGGACAGACTGCAGAAGAACGGCATCTACCCAATAGGCAAAGAAATGTGCAAGATAGACACACGCCACATTGAGGAGATGCTCAGCAAAAGCCCGTTCGTGCAAACCGCCAATTGTTATAAGACAGAAGGCGGACACGTATATATCAGCGTCACGCAGCGTATGCCTGTGATAAGGATAAAAGCCGAAAACGGCGACGACTACTATGTAGACGATAACGACTGCGTGATGCCGACAACCCACTACACCAGCGACTTAATCATAGCCACGGGTAACATAAATCGCTGGTATGCCACCAACTATCTCTCGCCCTTAGGCAGAGTGATTATGGCAAACGAAATGTGGAAAAACCTCATTGAGCAAATCAATGTACTACCCAACTACAGCATCGAGATTGTGCCACGCATCGGCGACCACATCGTGCACATTGGCAGACTGCCCGACTGCAAGAATCGCACAGAGCGTTTCGCTGCAATAAAGAAGTTTATGGATGTGAAGATGACACGCCTATCGAAGTTCTATAAGTACGGACTTTCTACTGTGGGATGGAACAAATACTCGTACATCGACATCGAGTTCGACAACCAAATCATCTGTCGAAAGAAGTCGTCGAAACATGCATATGTAGCACCGGTAGCGATGCCTGTTGCTGTGCAACAAACCGCCGAACAGGCACAACCCACCGCCGAACAGGCACAACCTAACGCTACACCGACGCAGTCTACTACCGAACCGACGCAGGGTAAGAAGGAAACCACGAAATCTGCGGCTAAAGAAGTAGAGAAGAAGCCAGACAAGGCAGAAAAGAAGTCTGATAAGACAGAAAAGAAATCTGACAAGACTGATAAGAAGTCGGCTAAGTCAGATAAGAAGTCGAAAGACGATAAACCACAAAAGAAGAAATCAAGTAACAAACGATAATATAACACTCAACAAGATAAACGTATGGCAAAGGATTTAATAGTAGCTATTGAGCTCGGGTCGTCTAAGATGACCGGAATTGCCGGAAGAAAAAACCCCGATGGCAGCATTTCTATTCTTGCTGTCGCAAAAGAAGACTCCACCCAGTACATACGCAAGGGCGTAGCATATAATATTGAACGTACCGCACAGGGACTGAGCAATATAGTAAACAAACTAAAGAATACTCTTAAAACAGAAATAGCGCAGGTGTATGTAGGCATCGGAGGTCAGAGCATACATAGCGTGAAGAACCCCGTAATAAAGGAATTGCCACAGGACACAATCGTGTCGCAAGAGATGGTGAACGAACTCATGGACACCAATCGCAGCATGGTGTATCCCGACTACGAAATTCTGGATGCCATAACCGAGGAATACAAGGTGGGCGCACTCTTTCAGGACGACCCTATCGGCATTCAGGCAGAGCATCTTGAGGGCAACTTTCTCAATGTGTTGTGGCGTCGCTCGTTCTATCGCAACATCAACAAGAGTCTTGACAACGCTGGCATTAAGGTGGCAGAGATGTATCTTGCGCCGCTTGCAATGGCTGATAGCGTGCTCACCGAAGCAGAGAAGCGTGCAGGTTGCGTGCTCGTCGACCTTGGTGCCGAGACCACAACCGTATCGGTCTACTACCGCGACAAGCTGCGCAACATCGCCGTGCTGCCACTCGGTAGCTCGAACATCACAAAAGACCTTGAGTCGTTGCAGATGGACGAGGCTAACGCAGAGGCAATGAAGTTGAAGTACTCTTCGGCTATGACCAACGAAGAAGATATCGATGTCAACGCCACACTGCCCATCGGCGACGGTAGAACAGTGTCGAGCCGTCTGTTCATAGAAGTGGTGGAGGCACGCATACTCGAGATAGTAGAGAATGTGAAGTATCTCATCCCGAACGAACTCACCGACAAGTTGCTCGGCGGAATCGTGCTCACGGGTGGTGGTAGCAATATGAAGAACATCGAGAAACTCTTCCGTGAAGTGTTCGGCATGGACAAGGTTGACAAGGTACGTATCGCAAAGACCACCACACTTAATATCAACAAGAAAGACTCAGACGTTATCCTTGCTGAAGACGGCACAACAAACACCATCCTCGGCTTGCTCGCAAAGGGCGACATGAACTGCGCCGGACGCGCAATCAGTGACACACTCTTCGGCGAAGAGGATGAGAACGGCGAGCATACCACCACCATAACGCTCGATCCGAATGCTACTACTGGTACATCAGTAGCCAGTCAGGTCACAACCACAGGACCTGCACCTGCCGCTACACAGACCGCCACTACTGGCACAACAACAGTCGTAGAGGAGAAGGAAGAAGAGGAGGACGAGAAGGAGCCAGAACGTCCGAAGGACACAAAAATAAGCCGCTGGTTTGGCTCGCTCAAGAAGTTCGGACGCTCGCTCGTTGAGCCCGATGTCAATGAATAACCATTAATACGATTATTACTATGTCAGACAATATCAATCCAATGGTGGACTTCGGTGCACCAGAAAAAGAGAATACAATCATTAAAGTAATCGGTGTAGGTGGAGGTGGCGGCAACGCTGTCAACCACATGTACCGCGAGGGCATACACGATGTGTCGTTCGTAGTCAGCAACACCGATATTCAGGCACTCAACGACTCACCAGTGCCTATGAAGTTGCAGCTCGGTAAGGAGGGTCTGGGTGCAGGCAATAAGCCTGAAAAGGCACGCCAGGCAGCCGAGGAGAGCATCAACGACATCACAGCAATGCTTAGCGATGGCACGAAGATGACCTTTATCACCGCCGGAATGGGTGGTGGAACAGGTACGGGTGCTGCGCCAGTAATCGCACGTGTGTCGAAAGAACTCGACATCCTCACAGTAGGTATCGTAACCATTCCGTTCCGCTTCGAGGGAAAGAAGAAAATCAACCAGGCTCTCGACGGCGTGGAGGAGATGGCGAAGCACGTCGATGCACTTCTCGTTATCAACAACGAGCGTCTGCGCAAGATCTATCCTGAGCTCACCGTGCTCGATGCATTCGGAAAGGCTGACGACACGCTCAGCGTGGCAGCGAAGTCAATCGCTGAGATTATCACCAACCACGGACTCATCAACCTCGATTTCAACGATGTGAAGACGGTGCTAAAGGACGGCGGCGTGGCAATCATGTCTACAGGTTACGGCGAGGGCGAAGGACGTGTTAAGCAGGCCATACAGGACGCACTCAACTCGCCACTGCTCAACGACAACGACATCTTCAACTCGAAGAAGATTCTTCTTAGCATCAACTTCTCGAAGGACAGCAACAAGGACAACCCTGCAGCAGGCGGTTTGATGATGGAGGAGATGAACGAGGTGAACGACTTCATGGAGCAGTTCGGTTCAGACTTCGAGATAAAGTGGGGTATCGGACTCGACCCCGACCTCGGCAATAAGGTGAAGGTGACCATCCTCGCTACCGGCTTCGGTATCAGAGACGTTGACGGCATGGACTCGCACATCAAGAAGATTGTGCAGGAGAAGGACGAGAAGGCAACAGAGGAAGAGATACAGAAAGGCATACGTATGGGTATGTACTACCCCGACGGCAACGGCAAGTTCGTTGTGAAGCGTCGTCCGCACATCTTCCGCTTCCAGTCTGACGACCTCGACAACGAAGAGGTTATCCTGGCTATCGAGAACACTCCGACATACAAGCGCACACAGCAGCAAGTGAAGGAGTTGCGCCGCCGTCTGACCGACGAACGCGAAGTGGTGAAGCAGAAGGCTGATGAGGGCGTTGTGCGCACCATAACGTTCTAATAGAGCTGAACAGAGGCACTGCTTTAAGGGCAGCAAAAAACATAACACTACGTGTACAAACACTACTAAGGGCAATATCAAGACATCGTTACATGATGACTTGATATTGCCCTTTGTTGTTCTCTAGAAACGAGTTCTTTGTCGTTGAGGGAAACGCATGTCGGGTTGAATAAACGCAATATTGGTAAGTTCTGCCGTATTGGCGGTATGCGCCGTACGGAACATTATGCGTAACTTTGCAATCTGAAAAACGTAAAACATAAAACAAGCATGTACATAGAGAAGATAAAGTCGCCAGCCGACTTGAAAGGGCTGGACATAGAGGCGCTTAACATTGTGGCAGACGAGACACGCAGGGCGGTGCTCAACCGCGTGAGCAAGCACGGCGGGCACGTAGGTCCGAACCTCGGCTTCGTTGAGGCCACCGTGGCTCTGCACTACGTGTTCAATGCGCCGGTGGACAAGTTCGTGTTCGACGTCAGCCACCAGTGCTACCCACACAAGGTGCTTACAGGTCGCGCCGCAGGTTTCCTCGGCGATGTCGACGACATGAACGCCATATCGGGCTACTCGTCGCCGTCGGAATGCCCCGAGTACGACAACTTCGAGGTGGGACACACCTCCACATCCGTGAGTCTTGCCACCGGTCTGCAGAAGGCGCGCGACGTGAAGGGCACGCACGAGAACATCATAGCCGTCATCGGCGACGGCTCGCTCTCGGGCGGTGAGGCGTTCGAGGGTCTCGACGAGGCGTCGGAGCTTGGCACAGGCATCATCATCGTGGTGAACGACAACGAGATGTCTATCGCCGAGAACCACGGTGGAATATACAAGAATCTGCGTGCGCTGCGCGAGAGCAACGGAGCGTGCGAGCACAACTGGTTCAAGGCGTGGGGCTTCGAGTACACGTATCTTGAGGAGGGCAACGACATAGCGAAGCTCATTGACGTGTTCCGCAGCGTGAAGGACACCGACCGCCCCACAGTGGTGCACATACACACGGAGAAGGGTCACGGCTATGCGCCCGCCGTGCAGAACAAGGAGGCGTGGCACTGGGGGCTGCCCTTCAATCTCGACGACGGCTCGCGCCCCGTGCGCAATGCCGACGGCTCTATGCCCGACGTCGTGCCTGCGGAGGACTACGCCGTGCTGTTCAGCGATTGGATGCTGCGCGAGATGAAGCTCGACCCGACGCTCATCGCCGTCACGGCAGGCACGCCTGCCGCCGGCGGTTTCACAGCCGCAAAGCGCAAGGAGGCGGGTTCGCAGCATATAGACATGGGTATAGCCGAGGAGCAGGCTGTAGCAATGATATCGGGCATGGCGAAGGGCGGACTGCATCCCGTGTGGACTGTATACAGCACCTTCATACAGCGCACCTACGACCAGATAGCGCAGGACCTCTGCATCAACGCCAATCCGGCTGTCATCAACGTTGTGGGCGGCGGCGTGCGCTCCATGAACGACATCACGCACATCTGCCTGTTCGACATACCGATGCTCTGCAGTATCCCCGGTCTTGTCTATCTTGCGCCCACTACCTGTGAGGAGTATTTCGCCATGCTCCGTTGGGCTATAAAGCAGGAGAAGACGCCCGTTGCGCTGCGTGTTCCGACGGGCGAAGTGGTGCACACTACTGAGCAGGTTGATGCCGAGTACGCCTGCGAGCCGCAGTACAAGGTGGCGCACAGAGGCTCGAAGGTGGCTGTAGTTGCAGCCGGTTCGTTCTATCAGAAGGGCGAGAGCGTCGTCGGTCTGCTCGCCGAGAAGGGCATCGACGCAACGCTCATCAACCCGCGCTACCTTAACGACGTTGACGCTGCTACGCTCGATGCGCTGAAGCCCGACCATCAGCTCGTGGTGACGCTCGAAGACGGCTGCAAGGACGGCGGATTCGGCGAGCGCATCGCCGCCTACTACGGCACTTCCGATATGAAAGTGCTCGTATGCGGCGTGAAGAAAGGTCTCTACGACCGCTTCGACGTCGAGCAGTTGCTCTCCGACAACCGCCTGCTCGACGCTCAGATTGTAGAAGATGCGCTCGCAGCTTTAGGTGAATAAGCGCCCCGTGCTTGATACTTACAGATACGCAACGACCGACGCAGACATACGCGTCGGTCGTTGCGTATGTCTGCGTCGGTCGTTACGTATGTCTGCGTCGGTCGATGCGGATGGTTATAGCCTTTATATTTTTCTAACCTCTTCTATTATTGTCTTCTTCATGTCTTCCCATGATTCGTTGCACAACATCTTTGGCATTGGTTGCATTTCTGCATCCTCAAAATAAGTCAGGCTCATAAGGGCTCTGAAGAAGCTGTGATCGGGGTATTTGTCTTTGTAGAAATCAAGGAGTTCGGGCAATGTGTAGTGCTTTAGAAGGAAATAGACATCCACAAAATCCTTTCGTGTTCCTCGTCCTTCAATGGCGTTTATTTTCATTGCTGCGATGTCTTTTGTAGAAGCCAGTCGTATGCCGTCTTCTGAAACTGGGGTGTCTATCCACGGATAGCAACTATAGTGCACGAAGTCAACCTTTATTCCATTAACGGCATATATTCTGATTGTCTTCGTTTCTTTGATTGTCTCAACCTTACCATATTTGGAGAGTATTGCAAATGTATCTTCCTGTTCACATTCCAAGTCTCCAAAGAAGTCCAAGTCTATTGATTTGCGATGACCATACTGTAAAGCTAAAGCGGTTCCGCCTACCAATCTCATTTTAGAGAAGTCAGGTTCTTGCATTAACGCTTTTAAGAGTTCCAGTGTGTTGGGTTCGACTGTGCAATACGATAACATCTATAGTCCTCCTTTTTAGTATTTGAAATAGCACAAATATAGGATAGGCAGACGGGGTCTAAAGACCGTAAATTCATACAGATATTTACGATCTTTTCTTTTCCGTAGTAGTTTACCAATATGTTCCAATCGCTCCATTTACCGTATTCCAACACTCTTTGTACAAAGAACGAAGGGTACTTGTCCATGTCGGTTTGTGATATATCTACATCCCAAAACAACACAGGAGACAATTGTTCTTTACATTCTGTTCTGTCCATATATTTGTGCTATTTGTTTTTTCTACTCCAGATAAGTGTAGCCGTACAGTCCTGAGCGATAGTTGCTGAGGAACTCTTTGCCCTCTTCGAGCGAGATCTTGCCCGCCTTGACGCTCTTCGTCACCCATATCTCGAGCTGGCGCACGAGTTTCTTCGGGTTGTACTGTACGTAGTCGAGCACCTCCTCTACGGTCTCACCGTCGAAGATTTGGTCGATGTGATACGTGTCGTCCTTCACCGAGATGTGTACGGCGTTGGTGTCGCCGAAGAGGTTGTGCATATCGCCCAATATCTCCTGGTATGCGCCCACGAGGAACACGCCCAGATAGTACTCCTCGTTCTTCTTTATCGAGTGTACGGGCAGCACGTGCGATGCCTGTCGGTTGGTCACGAAGTTGGCTATCTTGCCGTCCGAGTCGCAGGTGATGTCCTGCAGCGTGGCGTTGCGCGTAGGGCGCTCGTCGAGACGCTGAATGGGCACGATAGGGAAGAGCTGGTCGATAGCCCATGCGTCGGGCAGCGACTGGAAGAGCGAGAAGTTGCAGAAGTACTTGTCGGCAAGCATCTTGTCGAGTCCGCGCAGCTCGTCGGGCATGTGCTTCATCGTCTTCGCCATGCTGTTCACCTCGCGGCAGATGCTCCAGTACATGCTCTCGATCTCGGCGCGGGTGCGCAGGTCGACGATGCCGTGCGAGAAGAGGTCGAGTGCTTCCTCGCGTATCTGCTCGGCATCGTGCCAGTTCTCGAGCATCGTGCGCGGACTGAGGTTGTCCCATATCTCGTAGAGGTCCTTCACGAGCTGGTGGTCGCTGTCTGTAGGCTCAAACTCCTCGCGCATCTGTGGCAGCGAAGTGGTCTCAAGCACGTCGATGATGAGCACCGAGTGGTGGGCAGACAGTGAGCGTCCGCTTTCGGTGATGAGGTTCGGGTGCGGTATCTCGTTCTTGTCCGATGCGTCAACGAAGGTGTACACGCAGTCGTTCACGTACTCCTGGATAGAGTAGTTCACCGAACTCTCTGAGCTCGACGAGCGTGTGCCGTCGTAGTCGACACCGAGTCCGCCACCGCAGTCGACGAAGTCGATGTTGTAGCCTAACTTGTGCAGCTGCACGTAGAAGTTGGCAGCCTCGCGCAGTGCGGTCTGTATGCGTCGTATCTTTGTTATCTGCGAGCCGATGTGGAAGTGGATGAGTCGCACGCAGTCGTGCAAGCCCTTCTCGTCGAGTATCTGCAGTGCTTGCAGCAGCTCCGACGAGCGCAGACCGAACTTCGATGCGTCGCCGCCGCTCTCCTGCCACTTGCCCGAGCCTGATGAAGCCAACTTGATGCGTATGCCGATGTTTGGACGTACGCCGAGTTTCTTTGCGGCAGTGGCGATGAGGCCTATCTCGTTCATCTTCTCAACGACGATGAAGATGCGTTTGCCCATCTTCTGCGCGAGCAGCGCCAGCTCGATGTAGCTCTGGTCCTTGTAGCCGTTGCAGACGATGATGGAGTCGCTCTGACACTGCACAGCGATTACGGCGTGCAGCTCTGGCTTTGAGCCACACTCCAGTCCGAGGTTGAACTTGCGTCCGTGCGAGATAATCTCCTCTACGACGGGCTGCATTTGGTTCACCTTGATAGGGTAGACGATGAAGTTCTCGCCCTTGTAGTTGTACTCCTCAGCTGCCTTCTTGAAGCAGCTCGATGTCTTCTCGATGCGGTTGTCGAGAATGTCTGGAAAGCGCAGCAGCACTGGCGGTGTCACGTCGCGCAGCTGCAGTTCGTCCATCACATCGCGCAGGTCGATTTGTACGTTGTCCTTGCAGGGTGTTACGTACATATCGCCCTTGTCGTTCACACCAAAGTAGGATGTGCCCCAACCGTTAATGTTGTAGAGTTCGCGTGAATCATCAATGGTCCATTTCTTCATCTCTCGAGTATTTTTCTCAGGTTTTCTATTGTTGTTTGTATTTTCGTGAAGTTGTCGAGCAAGTCGACGTTTAATGTATAATTAGCTTTTGAGTAGAACGGCTCGCGCTGTGCGAGTTGCTCCACGATGAACGTCCTCACCTCGTCGGGCGACTTACCGAGCAGCAGCGGGCGCACGCGGCGTCCCATCTGCAGATGCTCGTAGAGCACTTCGGGCGATGCCTTCAGGTACACCACCTGCGCCTGCGAGTTCATGTAGTCGATGTTGTCGTAGAAGCAGGGTGTGCCGCCACCGCATGAGACGACTACGTTTTCAAACTCCGCCACTTCGTGCAGCATGTTGTGCTCGATGCGGCGAAATCCTTCCTCGCCTTTCTCGTCGAATATCTGCTTTATGGTGCGGCGCATACGTGTCTCTATGTACCAGTCGAGGTCGTAGAACGGCACGCCGAGTTCCTGCGCGAGAGCCTTGCCGATGGTTGTCTTGCCAGCTCCCATATAGCCGATGAGGATTATTCTTGTCATTATTTCTTCTTGACTGTGGTGCGCTTCTTCGGTGCCGGTGGGTTCTTGATGATGTCCATGCACTGCTCGTAGGTCAGTTCGGCAGCCTTCTCGTGCAAGTCGCGCGGTATGCGGTAGTTGGCTCCGTCGTAGGCTATGTACGGGCCGTAGCGACCGTTGAGCACCTCGAGCTTCGGGTCTTCGTCGAACTTCTTCAGGTGGCGCTGCTCCTCTGCCTTGCGCTTCTCCTCGATGAGGCTGATAGCTGTGTCGAGTGTTACGGTCATCGGGTCCTCGTCCTTAGGCAGCGATACGTACTTCTTGTTGTGCAGCACGTACGGACCGAAGCGTCCTGCGCCTATGGTGACGGTCTTGCCCTCGTATTCGCCGATGGTGCGTGGCAGTTTGAACAGTTCGAGTGCCTCCTCCAGCGTGATGGTCTCCATGCTCTTGTCGGCAGGCATCTGCGCGAAGCGTGGCTTCTCGTCGTCATCGGCTGTGCCTATCTGCACCACTGGACCGTAGCGGCCTATCTTCACGAACACAGGGTGTCCGCTTACGGGGTCGGTGCCCAACTGGCGTTCGCCAGCCTTGTGCTCCGAGCGGGCGTTCATCACCTTGTCTACGGTGGGCTCAAACTCCTGGTCGAAGTGCTTCATCATGTCGGTCCACTCCTCCTTGCCGTCGGCGATCTGGTCGAACTGCTGCTCCACCTTTGCTGTGAAGTTGTAGTCCATGATAGCAGGGAAGTTCTCCATGAGGAAGTCGTTCACCACGATGCCTATGTCGGTAGGCAGGAGCTTGCCCTTCTCGTTGCCGGTCAGCTCCATCTTGCGTGTCGGTGTTATCTTGATGCCGCGCAGGGTGTCGATGACGTACGGACGCTCCTCGCCCTTCTTGTCGCCCTTGATGACGTATTCGCGCTGCTGAATGGTAGAGATTGTCGGTGCGTATGTTGACGGACGACCGATGCCCAATTCCTCCAGCTTGTGTACGAGGCTTGCTTCGGTGTAGCGTGTGGGGCCCTGCGAGTAGCGTTCTGTTGACGAAATTTCGCGGCGTGTGAGCACGTCGCCCTCCTTGATAGGCGGCAGGTTGTGGGCGAACTCGTCCTGCTGGTCAGCGTCGTCGTCGGTCGACTCGCGATATACCTTGATGAAACCGTCGAACTTCACTACTTCACCGTTAGCGATGAAGCGCTCGTCGAACTTCTCAGGACATACTGATAAAAGATCATTATTGGTTGGTGCACATGAGATGCTCACAGTAGTCTTCTCAATCTGCGCCTCTGCCATCTGGCTTGCTGCGGTACGCTTCCAGATGAGGTCGTAGAGTCGACGCTCCTGCGCTGTTCCTTCGATGGTGGTGTTCGCCATGTATGTCGGGCGGATTGCCTCGTGAGCCTCCTGCGCTCCCTTCGAGTGAGTGTGGAAGTTGCGTGGCGAGCTGTATTCTTCACCGTAGAGCTTTATTATCTCCTCCTTCGCTGCACCGATGCACAGGTTGGAGAGGTTCACGCTGTCAGTACGCATGTATGTGATGAGACCGCTTTCGTACAGACGCTGTGCCACCATCATGGTCTGCGACACTGAGAAGCCGAGCTTGCGGGCTGCTTCCTGCTGCAGCGTAGAGGTTGTGAACGGCGGAGCGGGCATACGCTTCAGTGGTTTCTTCGTCACATTGACTACGCTGAACTCTGCGTCCTTACACTTCTCCAAGAATGCGATTGCCTCCTCGTGTGTCGTGAAGCGCTTGTCGAGTTCTGTCTTCACCTCCGACTGCGATCCGTCGGCGTTTGTGATGGCGAATATGGCGTTGATGCGGTAGTAGGGTTCGCTCTTGAACTGCTGTATCTCGCGTTCGCGCTCTACGATGAGACGCACGGCTACCGACTGCACACGGCCTGCTGAGAGTGCCGGCTTCACCTTACGCCACAACACTGGCGAGAGTTTGAAGCCCACGATGCGGTCCAATACGCGGCGTGCCTGCTGCGCATTAACGAGGTTCATGTCCAGATGGCGTGGGTTCTCGATAGCTGCGAGAATTGCCGGTTTTGTAATTTCGTGGAATACGATGCGGTTCGTAGACGCTTCGTCCAGTCCGAGCACTTCGCAAAGGTGCCATGAGATGGCTTCTCCTTCGCGGTCCTCATCGGATGCGAGCCATACCTTGTCGGCTTTCTTTGCATTCTCGCGGAGGCGTTTCACAAGTTCCTCCTTGTCCTTCGGTATGACGTAAGCTGGCTGCAGCGTGTCTTTGTCTATGCTGAGTTCTTTCTTCTTAAGGTCGCGGATATGACCGTATGACGACATCACCTTGAAGTCGTCGCCCAAGAATTTCTCAATTGTCTTAGCCTTTGCGGGGCTCTCGACGATAACTAAGTTTTCTTGCATTTTCTATATTGTTCTTTAATTTGGGCGCAAAAGTAAGCATATTTTTCTATATACACATTATTATATATGGAAAATTATGTTTTATTAAAAAGCGATTGCCCCGTATCGGGGCGTTTCCTTAGCTGCTATGAATACGTATCGTGGCGCTTCTTCACAAACAGATGCTTTCTACCTCCTGCACTTGCTCGCTCCGAAAATGGCTGTCGCCGGTGATGATGATTGTATTGGAGCTGGTGGGCGTGAAGCGTGCGAATGCTTGCTCATCTATCTCGCCCGTACAGACGTAGTGAAGGTTGCCGATGCTGATGCGCTCGCCACGCCGACAGCCACGTAGGGTTACGCGGATGAGGTGGCGCTCGTTGGGCACGAGGTGCACTATGAGTGTGTCGGTACTCTGTTCGGTGAAGAGTGGGGTGTAGATGCGGCGCATGTGGGCAGCGTTGTCAACGAGTGGATTGATGCGCACGGGCGAGTAGCCACAGATGTCCTCGGCGGATATAGGGGTTGAGGTGGTGTTATGTTGAGATGGTGTAGTGTTGAGATGTTGAGGTGGTGTAGTGTTGAGATGTTGAGGTGGTGTTGTGGTGTGGTGTTGAGGTGGTGTGGTGTTGAGGTGTTGAGATGTTGAGATTTGCTCTACTGCCTGCCACAATGCTAACGGCTGATCTGTGTCTGTCCAGCGATAGGGGTAGGTGTTGCGGTTCATTGCTTCGCCGCCGTCGTGCGTCTGCCAAGTGTCGGCATGTCGACAAAGCCAGCCGTCGGTATCGTTCGTTGCGAAGTGCGAACTGTCGGCAGCGATGCCGTAGAAGCTGACGCTCACTTGTCGGCGTGTGCGTGTTGAAGGGCAGTAGAGTAGGGCGATGGCGTTGCTATCGGGGCGCAGAAAACGGCGCACGTCGTAGCTGATAGCCATGACAGTGGTGTCGTTCGGTGTGCGGTCGGGTGTGAAGAGGGCTGTCGACACGTTGCGCCCGTTCACGTAGAGCACGAACCGCCCCGTCGTGGCGACGTGTATGTATGCTGTGCGTGGCATATCCTGCTCTTCTATCACAAGCGTGCGGCGAAACCACACGTGCGATGTGTCGTCGGGCGCAGGGTGCGACATCCAACGACAACCGAAGTCGCCAGCCGTGGCGGTTGAGGCTGCGGCTGTGGCGGCTGATGCGATGAAGAGTATGAGGATATTTATTAAGCGGAGCATTTATGTGTCTTGTTAGTTGTGGAGGGCGTGTCGAAACTATAATCCTCTACTTGTTGTTCAAAAGGAAAGGCTTGTACCCGAAACTCCTTGAAGATTCATGGTACAAGCCTTTATGTGTGTTGACGTGTTTAAGCGTCAATGTTAGCGTATGTTGCGTGCTCTTCGATGAACTTACGGCGTGGTTCTACGTCGTCGCCCATGAGCATTGAGAATATCTCGTCTGCCTCAGCAGCGTTCTCGATAGTCACCTGGCGCAGCAAACGTGTCTTCGGGTCCATGGTTGTCTCCCAAAGCTGCTCTGCGTTCATCTCACCGAGACCCTTGTAACGCTGTGTGTGTATCGACTTGCCGTCGTCTACGCCACCTGCGTACTTGTCGAGGAATGCCTGGCGCTGCTGATCTGTGTAGCAGTACTCCTTCACCTTGTTCTTGTAGGTGCAGAGGTAGAGCGGTGGGTTGGCGATGTAGAGGTGTCCCTCCTGGATAACCTTCGGCATGAAGCGGTAGAAGAGTGTCATGATGAGTGTGTCGATGTGCGAGCCATCGACGTCGGCATCGGTCATGATGATAATCTTGTCGTAGCGCAGCTTGTCGATGTTTGCTTCCTTGTCGTCCTCACCCTCTACACCGAAGCGTACGCCGATGCTCTGGATGATGTTCATCACCGACTCCGACTCGAACACCTTATGCCACATCACCTTCTCTACGTTCAGAATCTTACCGCGCAACGGCAGTATGGCCTGTGTGTAGCGGTCGCGTCCCTGCTTTGCAGAGCCACCCGCAGAGTCACCCTCGACGAGGAATATCTCGCACTTCTTCGGGTCGCGGTTAGAGCAGTCGGCGAGCTTGCCGGGGAGTCCGCCGCCGGTCATCGGGTTCTTGCGCTGTACGCTCTCGCGAGCCTTACGTGCTGCGATACGCGCTGTTGCTGCAAGGATAACCTTGTCGCATATCATCTTCGCCTCCTTCGGGTTCTCCTCAAGATAGTTGGTGAGAGCCTCGCCTACAGCCTGCTGCACGGCACCTGCCACCTCGCTGTTGCCGAGCTTGGTCTTTGTCTGACCCTCGAACTGCGGCTCTGCCACCTTGATCGAGATTACGGCTGTGAGTCCTTCGCGGAAGTCTTCGCCTGCAATTTCTATCTTCGCCTTCTCAATCTGCTTCGAGATAGCAGGGTCGTTGTCGGCGTAAGTCTTCAGGGTGCGTGTGAGGGCTGCGCGGAAACCGGTGAGGTGTGTACCGCCCTCTATGGTGTTGATGTTGTTTACGTACGAGTGGATGTTCTCCGAGTAGTCGGTGTTGTACATCACTGCCACTTCGATAGGTATGCCCTGCTTCTCTGTCTTCAGATAGATTACGTCGTCGAAGAGGTGTGTGCGGTGGCGGTCTACGTAGCGCACGAACTCCTTGAGTCCGTCCTTAGCGTGGAACACCTCTTCGCGTGTCTTGCCCTCTTCGTTGGGGCGCATGTCGCGCAGGGTGATGCGGATGCCGGCGTTGAGGAACGCAAGCTCGCGCATACGGCGTGCTATGATGTCCCACTGGTAGTGGGTTGTGGTGAACACTGTTGGGTCGGGCCAGAACTGCTGGCGTGTACCGCGCTTGTCGGTCTCGCCTACTACCTTCACGGGGTAGAGCGGCTTGCCCTTCTCGTATTCCTGCTGGTATATCTTTCCGTCGCGGAACACCTGCGACTTCATGCGTGTCGAGAGTGCGTTGACGCAGCTCACACCCACACCGTGCAGACCACCGCTGACCTTGTATGAACCCTTGTCGAACTTACCGCCGGCGTGGAGCACTGTCATTACGACCTCCAGAGCCGACTTGTGCAGCTTGGCGTGCATGTCTACGGGGATGCCTCGACCGTTGTCCTGAACGGTGATTGATTCGTCTTCGTTGATTGTTACCTCGATGTCAGTGCAATAGCCTGCCATTGCCTCGTCAATAGAGTTGTCAACGGTCTCGTTCACGAGGTGATGCAGACCCTTTTCGCTGATGTCGCCGATGTACATTGCCGGACGCTTGCGCACGGCCTCAAGTCCTTCCAGAACTTGTATGTTACTTGCCGAGTAGTTGTTCTCGGTGTTTTGTATTTCTGCCATTTTCGATTATCTATGTTTGGACTACAAAAGTACTAATTTTCCGTGACTTACGGAAATATTAAGGCTTAAAAATGCGCAAACAAAAAAAAGGTCACACTTCGTTTGAAGTATGACCTTAGTATGGGGTTCTGTCAACACGCTCTTAGCCGAGCTTGCTGATATGCAGACACAAACTTGACTTCAAGTTTGCAGCTTTGTTCTTGTGGATAATGTTAGTCTTTGCCAACTTGTCCAGCATTTTCTGAACAGAAGGATAGAGCTTTACTGCCTCTTCCTTGTCCGTCATTGCGCGCAGCTTGCGAACTGCATTACGCATAGTCTTTGCGTAGTATCTGTTGTGCAAAGCCTTAACCTTGTCCTGACGGATTCTCTTAAGTGATGATTTGTGGTTTGCCATCTTGTTTTTTCAGTTTTTATTTTTTTTATTGTAGTCCCTAGGAGAGTCGAACTCCTCTTTAGAGAATGAAAATCTCTCGTCCTAACCGATAGACGAAGGGACCAACACTACTTGCATTTTTGCGGATGCAAAGGTACTGCTTTATTTTAAACCCACCAAATTTTCTTTGTTCTTTTTTCTTTAAATAGTGCTTTTTTCATTAATTTTGCCCTTAAATAGACCAAAACAATCAAAAAATGCTGGAAAAAACGCGCGCAATAGTGCTTAACTCATTGAAATACGGCGAGTCGCAAATGATTGTGGATATGTACACCGAAGGGCGTGGTCGTCTCTCTTTCATACAGCGCATACCGCGTCAGGGGCGTGCGGGCATAAAGAAGCAGTACTTCCAACCGCTTACCATCCTCGACATCGAGTTCGACTACCGTGCTACGCAGCGCTTGCATAAGTTGCGCTCGGCTGCGGTGGCTTTCCCGTTTCGCTCGTTGCCCTTCGATATGGCTAAGCTGTCGATAGCCCTGTTTGCGGCTGAGTTCACCATTTACGTCACGCGCTCTGAGCAAGCCGACCCTGCCCTGTATGCCTTCATTGAGCATAGTGTGCGGTGGTTGGATGCCTGTGACGGCAGTTTCGCCAATTTCCACATTATATATATGTTGCACCTCACGCGCTTCTTAGGCTTCTATCCTAACGTGGAGGATGCCACCAGCGCTTGCTGTTTCGATATGCGCGAGGGTTGTTTTGTGTCTGTGGCACCTCCTCATACCGACTTTCTACCTCCGCACGAGGCTGAGAAGATTGGTTTGCTGCTGCGCCTAAGCTACGCCACGATGCGCTTGTTGCGCCTCACACGCGAGGAGCGCAACCGTTGTGTCGACGTAGTGCTCGCCTACTACCGCCTGCACCAGCCCGACTTCCCCGATATGAAGTCGCTCGCGGTGCTGAGGGAACTGTTCGGGTAGCCCCTCCCAACCCTCCCCGTCGGGGAGGGCTTAGTTAGCTATGGCTTATCTCGGCTTAGTTAGCAAAGGCTTAGTTAGCAAAGGCTTAGAAAGGCCTAAAGAGGCTTAGTTCGGCTTAAACGCTGCCTTGTTTCGGCTTAAAGCTACCCCCATAAAAAAGAAAAATAATAACCATAAAAACCAAAAGATATGACAAAAATCCGCATTCCGGCAATGGACATCGCGCGTCGTCACCCGCTTTTCTTGAAGGGAACGACCGATGCTGCATACGCACGCTTTGCCTCAGACTTGGCAGAGCTGATGGAGAAACTGAACATTGAAGAATTTAAAGGCGACAATCTGCGTGAGCTCGCTATCGTGCTCACGATGTATTATGAGGATATGATTTCCGACCTCGGCATTTGGAACGCGCTCACCGATAGCTTCCAGGAGTTGTACGGTCGTCAGCTGCCTTTCTACGATGTAGACATGCAGAACTACTATCGCAACGAGCCGAACGTAGAGGACATACGCTTCCTCATCTGGCTGCTCATGACGCGCACCGAGCCGTCGGCTGTGGTGTCGCCCGACACGCCGGCTCTTGAGGCTGCTGCCCGCACAGCGTGCTCGCTCATGGACAAACGCTTCGAGGATATGCCCGTGAACGAGGAGTTGAAAGAGTTCTTTACAAAGGCTGAGTTTGCGCAGAACTTCTACGCGCAGCTCGACCTTATGAAGTGGTCGTACTTCGCTTGCTACGCTTCGTGCAACGAGAATGCGCCGATGCTCATACGCCAGCAGGCGCAGCGTCTCTCGTTCTCGCTCAACTGTCCGCCGCCCATCGCCGTGAACGTGGCTGAGAGCATCGCCATGTTCGAGAACCGCCTGCAACCGCTCGCTATGCGCCCGCAGGACTGGCTGGCACGCATCGTGCGCAACAACGGCAATGCTGAGGCTGCCGACAAGATCGCTTCGCAGCGCTATCTGCCGTTCGATTTCTATCTCATCACCGATGCCGTGAAGGGCGAGAGCATGACGTTCGAGTCGCTGCGTGGCGAGAAGTTCACGCTCAGCGACCACGGTTTGAGCCATCCGCAGCCGGAGTGTTACGACAGCAAGTCGGCAATGGCGTTCTTCGTGGAGTACGGTGGCGAGTTCTACATCGGCTCGCAGGGCTCTTGGTCGAACAACACCGAGGCGTTCGACGCAGAGAAGAAGACACGCAAGCAGAACACAACGCTCTGCATCGACAACCGTCGCAAGCTCATTGAGGAGAACAGTGGCTCGCCGTTGTTCTACTTCAACAATGCCGACATGCTGCGCCTGTTCCTCACCGAGCGTGTAGGACTTCCGAAGAAGACTGTGTCGCAGCTCACGCTGCCACAGGAGGAGATGGACTTCACCGTCTTTGTGCGCGAGTCGGACTTTAACGTGGTCTACTTCCCCAACGTGGCGCGACTCATCTGCGACCCACGCAACCCGCTCTACGATGCCGAGTATGCCAAGGCGAACACCTTCGGCAACATCTTCATGCTGCCGGGCGACATGCTCCGCTACCTCCACGAGCACGATATGCTGCCCGAGGCGCGTATCAACTGCTTCGGCGGTGAGGAGGAGGGCAAGAAGATTGTGAAGGACAACTTCGACTTCTTCGCACGCATGATGCAGGGTAGTGCTTACTAAGCATCGGCATCTGCGCATAAGCAGATGCCGATAATAATATAATGTAATAAAGAATTGGGTATTATGAATATAAAAAGTGTACTTGTGCTTTTGGCGTTCGGCCTGTCTGCCTGTAGCAGTGGCAGATATGCCGGTGTGCCGAAAGAGTATCATGCGTTGATTGATCGGACGATTGTCACGGCAGGCGACAATGCCAAGGAGTTGAAGAAGGCATTGAAGGAAGTGCCCCGCAACGAACGCGAGGGCATGGCGTTCCTCATTTCGTACATGCCGGAGCGCGACGCGAAGTCGCTCTCTGCAGACTTCCTCTTGGAGAATGTGCAGTACGCCTACAAGGCTCGCACCGAGTTTCCGTGGGCTAAGGAGGTGCCCGACAGCGTGTTCCTGAACGACGTGGTGGCTTACGCTAATCTGAACGAGAACCGCGAAAGTTGGCGTAAGGACTTCTACGAACGCTTCAAGAAGTACGTGGCTCCGTGCAAGACGATGCGCGAGGCTATCGACTCGGTGAACAAGAACGTGCGCGACGAGCTGCTCGTCGACTACAACACGAAGCGCGAGAAGCCCGACCAGGCTCCTTACGAGTCGATGCGCCAGCACATGGCTTCGTGCTCGGGTCTCTCAATCCTGCTTACCGATGCGTTCCGCGCCGTAGGCATTCCGTCGCGCGTGGCTGGCACTCCGGCTTGGCACGACGACCGCGGCAACCACAACTGGAACGAGGTGTGGATCGACGGTCAGTGGCGCTTCACGGAGTACTATCCTTCCGACGACCTCGACCAGTCGTGGTTCCTAACCGATGCCGGCAAGGCTATAAAGGAGGACGTAAGAAAGGCAATATATGCGGCTTCGTTCAAACCGACAGGCTGTTACTTCCCGTTGGTTTGGGATGAGAACATACGCTACGTTCACGCCGAGAACGTCACCGACCGCTATACGAGTCTCTACCGTGCGCAGCTCTCTGCCATGCCTGCCGACGGCAGCCACGTGGCTCTGCGCGTGATGGTGTTCAAGGACAAGGACCACGCCGAGGCTTCGGGCGACCGCGTGGCTACCAATCTCGATGTGTTCAAGGGCGATAAGCAGCTCTACGGCGGTCGCAGCACGGGCGCTACGCAGGACATGAACGATGTGCTTACGTTCAATGTGGAGAAGAACCAGCAGTACGTCGTGAAGTTTGTGAACGGCAAGGGCGAAATGCAGACGCAGACCGTGGACGTTGGCGATGATACCACGACGCTCAAGCTCTACATGCAGTAATCTTTCAGGGGGTGCACTTGTCTCAAGTGCACCAACGTAGTAGCAGTGCACCTTATGTTTTGTTGGTACACCTCGTGTTTTGTTGGTACACTTGAGACAAGTGTACCCCCTAATATATGTCGGTGCACTTGGCGTTTAAGTCATCGGACGGCGAACGCAATCTGATCGGATTGCGTTCGCCGTCTGCATGGATTGCGTTCGCCGTCTGATCGGATTGCGTTCGGTGAACGATGACCGAACAATAAGAGAAGGTGTGTCAAAACTCCCTTATTCTAAAAA
>NZ_JH379458.1 GCF_000235885.1 Leyella stercorea DSM 18206 | reverse complement strand
GGGTGTCAACCTTATTTAAAAAAAGACATTTTGTAGCCGATTGCCGCCACAACGACGCTCATTATCGGCGAGATGATATTGAAGAAGCAATAGGGCAGGTAGGTGGTCGTCGCCACGCCGAGCACGGTGCTCTGCGTCATGCCGCAGGTGTTCCACGGCACAAGCACTGAGGTCACGGTCACGGCGTCCTCTGTCGTGCGGCTCAGCAGGCGGCGCTCGTAGTTCTCGCGGTCGTAAACGTCGCGGAACATGTTGCCGGTGAGCAGGATGCACAGATACTGGTCGGCGATGGCTACGTTGAGCATCACGCCGGTGGTGGCTGTAGACGCCACGAGCGACGTGCGACCCTTCACCATGTGGATGAACAGTCGGGTGATACCACCCACCATTCCGCTTGCTGCCATCGTTCCGCCGAAACACATGGCGCAGATGATGAGCCAGATGGTGTCGGTCATACCTGCCATGCCGCGCGTAGACACGAGCTCGGTGAGCATCTGGTTCGATGTGCTCAGCGTCGTCTCGCCGTATACGCTCATCATCGCCGCCTTGAACATCGACGGGTCGATTTCTGCCAACGCCTCGCGCTGGAAGATGAGTCCGCAAGCCACAGCGAGAAGTGTCGATAAGAAGATAGTGACGATTGGCGGGGTCTTGCGCGCGATGAGCACGCCAGTGGCTACGGGCACTATGAGCAGCCACGGCGTTATGTTGAAGCGTCCGTCGAGGGCTGCCATGAACGAGGCTAATTCCTGCGTCTCCGTGGTGTCGATAGTGAGTCCTGCCACCGCGAAGATTATCAGCGCGAGGGTTATCGAGGGCACGGTGGTGAGCAGCATGTAGCGTATATGTCTGAATAGCTGCACGCCCAGACTGCCCGAGGCGAGGGTGGTTGTCTCGGAGAGTGGCGAGATTTTGTCGCCGAAATAAGCGCCGGAGATTATCGCTCCTGCCACCCAACCGTCGGCGAAGCCTTGCGCTCTGCCAATTCCCATGAGCGCAATGCCGATGGTGGCGATGGTGGTCCACGATGAACCGGTCATCAGACTGACAAGGGCGCAGATAAGGCAGGTGGACGCCAGGAAGACCGACGGATGGATGATGTGCATACCATAATATATTAAGGTGGGCACTACACCGCTCACCATCCATGCGCCGCCCAAAGCTCCGATGAGCAGCAGTATTATCAACGCACTCGACACGCTCGACACGTTCTTCGTGATAGCTTTCTCAAAACTTGACCACGGCACATTCAGATAGTCCATGCCGATGAGAACGCAGAACGCCGATACGGCTATCAATGTCACCTGCGACGCTCCTGCCAGCGAGTCGCTGCCGAACGCTCGTATCGTCGCAACGAGCATTACCACGAGCAACGCAATCGGTGTGAATGACAGCAACGCCGACGGACGCTTCTTCAAATGCGCAGTTGCTGCGTGTTTAGCGGTTACTTGTCCACTTTTTCTTCCTTCCTTGTGATTCTCCATTGTATTCATCCTGAAACATTGTGTATATTTATACATCACTATTTACTATTATTACATGCAAAGTTACTGTGTTTTCTGCATATATACAACATTCTACACCATAAAAGCGTATATAATTACAATAAAGAATAAACTAATGAATAAAATATCGTATAGATATACAACAAAATTAGATCTTGCGTACTCAATATATACACTCAATACCCAGGGCGCTGCCCTGGGCTATGTGATGTTGGGCTTTTTTGCTCTGGCAAGCGGCAAAGCCGAGCGCAGCTCGCATTAATTGAGTTTTGACTTTACACGCAAACACAAACCTTAGGAGGGTATAGCATCTTGCTATACCCACGCTATCACAAACCATAGGAGGCGGCGTGGGTATGGCATGATGCCATACCCTCCTAAACAAAAAAAGGTCTCCAAA
>NZ_JH379457.1:16607-41750 GCF_000235885.1 Leyella stercorea DSM 18206 | reverse complement strand
TGCACTTGTCTCAAGTGCACCAACCAAGCAGTGCACCAACCAAGCAGTAGTACCAATATTTTTGTTGGTGCAGTTGAGACAACTGCACCCCCTTGCGAGCACCAACCAAGCAGTCGTACCAATAGTTTTGTTGGTGCAGTTCTTGCATTTGATGGAAGATGCGCTCAAATCCTGGTAGATGCAACCTGCATCTTCCAGCCCTTATCCCTTTGATACGCAACGCGCTACGCTGAAAATGGAAGATATGGTAGATATTTTCTGCAACCTATTTGTTTTGCAGATTTTTAGTATAGTTTTATGTATTCGTATGTGTTGCCAACTATCGAGAGATAATTCTCGAAGGCGTGTCGAGAGATGACTACAGTGCCACGGCAGTCGTTAGGGTGGAATGATAGTGTATCGGCTTGCTGAAGATTAGCATCGAGAAATAGATGTACGTGGTTGTCGGTGTCGTTGATGAGTCCGAACGGCGATACGCTGCCAGGTTCCAGCCCAAGAAACCTCATCATACGTTCGGGTGATGCGAACGAGAGTTTGCCGCATGAGGGCAGTCCTTTGCTCACCAGCGACTCTTTCAGCAGGTGCTCGAGGTCGTGGATGGCGAGGTCGTGGTCGCAGTTGAAGCATACGAGATAATGGCGGTTGCCCTTGTGGTTGCGGAAGAAGAGGTTCTTGCAGTGCACGCTGCCATCGTCTTTCCACCAGCGTTTTGCCTCCTCTATGGTTTTGCCTTCGGGATGGTTGTAGCAGCTGAATGGAATGTTGTGTTCTTTAAGGTAGTTGAGAACCTTTTCTTGTCGTTCGGATATCTGTTCCATAGTTCATCGAATTATTTCTTACAAAAATACAACATAATCGCGTATAAACAAAAGCTATTCGATAATAAATCTTTACCTTTGTAATTACTAAGTAGAATACAATCAATGAATCCAATCAAGCGTTATATCATCTGGCTTCGTCGCATGTCGTATAGTCGTGGCTTCGGAGTGCAATCGCCGTCGGCATATCGTTTCATACGTTATGTCATCAGCGAACACTATCCGTATTATGCCTACGCAGACCTGCGAAAGAAGTACCCTACGCTCAATTGGCTGACGCGCAAGCGCATGGAGCTTTACTTTCGTATGTCAAACTTCTGCAGAACGAAGCTGATGGTTGACTACAGCAAGGACAGCAGTCTGCTTGCTGATTATGTTGCGCATGGTTGCAAGATGACGAGGGTGCGTAACGTTGTTTGCGAATTGTCGGGGGGTGATACAGTTGATGATTCGCTTGATGATGTGGTTATGCGATTAGTGCGAATCTGTCCCATTACTGGGTGTGAAGCGTTTTTGGAGAAGGCTTTAGCTGAGTCGGACCAGTCGTCGGTATTCGTCATTGAGGATATCTGTTCGGATGGAGTGGCTCACCGTATGTGGCAGCAACTTGTGGAGAGCGAGAAGGTGAGTGTGAGTTACGACCTCTATTACTGTGGCATCGCTTTCTTCGATACCGACCGTCATAAAACGAATTACGTAGTGAACTTTTAATTAAGTCTATCTAATTTATCTGTTAATATTAAACCTATGAAACTATATACAAGGCATGGCGATACGGGGCAGACCACCCTCGTAGGAGGTAAGCGCGTGATGAAGGACGACATACGTATCGCCGTGTGTGGCGACCTTGACGAACTGAATGCACATATCGGTATGCTCCTATCGTTCGGTGTTCCAGAGCGCGAATTGAACGTGCTCATCAGAGTTCAGCAGCAGCTGTTCCATATCGGTGGCGAACTGTCGAACCCCGACTTCGCTATGCCGTCGCACCTGACCGCTGCTGATATCGCCCAGCTTGAGCAATGCGTTGACACGCTGCAGAAAGAAACTCCGGAGCCAGAAACCTTTGTCCTGCCTGGTGGATGCACCGCAGCCGCCGAGTCGCATGTGTGTCGCACCGTGGCACGTCGTGCAGAGCGCAGCATTGTAGCCATGTCGCACGAATATCGTGTCGAACCACTTATCTTGCAATTTATCAATCGCTTATCCGATTATTTCTTCGTTTTGGCTCTCAATTTAAACTTTATTACATCTATAGACGAAAAAAAACTATATATCACTTGTAAATAACTCAGAATTTACTATTTTTGCATTTGGTTAGAGCAGGAGGGCAATCCATGAAGAACAGTGCCTCGCGGCTCTTAAAGAAAACATATTAAAGTACGACATTTAAAACTTAAAACTATGTATTGGACACTTGAATTGGCTTCCAAGCTGGAAGATGCCCCTTGGCCAGCAACTAAAGACGAGCTCATCGACTATGCTATGCGTTCTGGCGCTCCGCTCGAGGTGCTTGAGAACCTGCAGGAGATTGAGGATGAGGGTGATGTTTATGAAAGCATCGAGGACTTATGGCCCGACTACCCTACAAAAGAGGACTTCCTCTTCAACGAGGACGAATATTAATCGCTCAAACAGCTATACAGTATAGCTTGAAGCGTTGAATATAAGCGGTATAGGAGTTGTACAACATTTCTATACCGCTTTTTACGTTCTTTTGAACTTCTGTGTCAGTACTTGGTATCGTTTTGCAATAACTTGCAATAAGCATTTGTTAATGTAACCAATAAATTAAATCTTTGCATGTAGTAATAAAAATAAGTATATGGTAAAAAGACAAAGAAAGGGTATTATGATTCGACTGTTGTCGCTCGTTGTGGTGATGCTGGTTTTGTCAGCTGCTGCGATACTGCGTGACGGCAGGATATTCGGGCACGACTTGCGCCAGACTCATGCTGCGGTGGCATCAGTAGCGCAGGGCAGCGATACATTGGAGGTGCAGCCTGATGGAACGTTTGTGATGAACACCCGCGTGCTCGCGAAGGACGTGCAAGGCTACGGCGGACCGGTGCCGTTGAAGATACATATAGATAAGGACGGAAGACTGACCGCCATTGAGGCTGAGCCAAACGCCGAGTCGCCGAGCTTCTTCGACCGTGCGAAGGAGCTGTTCAGCCGTTGGCAAGGCAAGACCATTGACGAGGCGATGGCGGAGGACGTGGATGCAGTGTCGGGGGCTACGTTCTCGTCGAAGGCGATAATAAGGAATGTGCAGCGCGGACTGGCTTATGCCAAGCAGCACGGACTGGCTGATGGCGGTAAGGGCGCACAGGAGGAGAGTGCAGAGCACACCGTAGCTACCGGCTGGACTCTCGGCAGCATAGTGGCGTTGATCGCCGTACTGCTCGGAGCCGTCGTTCCGCTCTTCACCAACAACCGCCGTCTGCATCTTGTGCAGCTCGTGGTGAACGTCGTGGTGCTTGGTCTGTGGACAGGCACGTTTGTCTCCTACACGCTCTTCCTTCGACTCTTTGCCGGAGGCGTGAGTCTGTCGGCGATAGGTACGCTCGCCGCTCCGCTGTTGATGCTGATTGTGGCACTGCTCTATCCGTTGGCTGGTAGGTCGGGCCACTACTGCGCTCATGTCTGCCCGTTCGGTTCGGCACAGGAGCTTGCTGGAAAACTCAGCCGACGCAAGCTGCGCATCACGCCGCGTATGCTCCGCGTGCTCACCGCTTTGCGCAATCTGCTCTGGGGCGTACTGATGGCACTGCTGCTCACCGGTACATGCACCGCATGGATCGACTACGAGCTGTTCACGGCGTTCATCTATTCGTCGGCATCGGTGTGGGTGATAGTGCTTGCAGTGCTGTTCCTTGTGCTGTCGGTGTGGGTGCCGCGACCATATTGCCGCTTCGTGTGCCCAACGGGAGCGCTTATGAAGAGTGTTTAATGTTGAGTTTTGAGTTTTGAATTATGCGTTGCGCGCATTGTGGGTTGTTGAGTTTTGAATTAAGATTTTTAAATTATGAATTTACAGAATAAGTCAATCGTTTTGAACGTAGTGCTCGCTATAGTCGTCGTTGTGCTTGGTGTGCGCTTGGTGTCGGGCGTGGAGGGCAGCGTCGAGTCGCAAACGCAAGAGCAGGTAGTGCTCAACAATATTGCTACGCGTACCAGCATACGCGACTATGAGGCGCGCCCCGTAGAGAAGGAGAAGGTGGAGAAGATGCTGCGTGCGGCTATGGCTGCACCTACGGCTATGAACAAGCAGCCGTGGCACTTCGTGGTTGTCGATCAGCGCAGCGTGCTAGACAGTCTTGCAGGTGCTAATCCTTATGCAAAGATGCTGCTCAAGGCTCCGCTCGCTATCGTTGTCTGCGGCGATATGGACAAGACGATTGAAGGCGGCGGACGCGACTTCTGGATTCAGGATGCGTCGGCAGCAACGGAGAATCTTCTGCTTGCGGCTCACGCTATGGGGCTCGGTGCCGTATGGACGGGTGCCTATCCTTCCGAGGATCGCTGCAAGGCGATTGGCGCAACGCTCTCACTGCCAGATAATCTCATTCCGCTTAACATGGTGGTTATCGGCTATCCGGCGGAGCATCCGCAGCCGAAGGATAAATTCAAGGAGGAGAACATAACTTTTAAAAGTAAAAAGGTAAAAGAGTAAAAAGTAGGAGGTATGGGCATCTTGCCCATACCACGCACCCACAAAAGCATATATTTTAAAAGTAAAAGGGTAAAAAGGTAAAAGAGTAAAGCAAACTACAATGAAGAACGTTCTATTCTCTCTCGGCATGTTGTTACTCACCGTTGCAGCCTACGCTGATGGCACTGTGCTGTTCAGTACGGCGAATGGCGGCATCGATGTTCCGCCTTATCGCATTCCGGGTATCACCTGCGGCAATGGCGGCAGACTCATAGCGAGTGCGGCACGCCTCGTCTGCGGCACCGACCCAGGTTACGGACGTGTCGACTGCGTGGTAAAGCTGAGTGACGACAACGGCAGAACGTGGAGCGAGCGTGAGATTGACGTGGCTTGTGGCGACGCATCGCTCATCAACAACGTCAAGACACCGATGGCTGCTGCCTATGGCGACCCTGCTATCGTGATGGATCGCGAGCGCAACGAAGTGCTCATCATGGCTGTTGCCGGCTGCACGGTGTACGGCAAGGCGAGCACCAACCGCCGAAACCCTAACCTCATTGCTGCAATACGCAGCACGGACGGTGGCTTGACATGGCAGAAGCCCATCGATCAGACCGAAGCGATATATGGCTTGTTCGACGGGGGCAATCCGCTGGATGCTGCTTTCATCGGTGGCGGAAAGATATTCCAGAGTAGGGTGGTGAAGGTAGGCGACTACTATCGCATCTACGCTGCACTCGCAGCGCGTCCCAACGGCAATCGCGTGATCTATTCCGACGACTTCGGACGCACATGGCACGCTCTCGGTGGCGCGGCTGCTCTGCCCGTGCCCGACGGCGACGAACCGAAGTGTGAGGAGTTGCCCGACGGTCGTGTCATCATAACAAGCCGCGCCTCTGGCTGCAGACTGCTTAACATATACACCTATAGCAACGCAACTACGGGTGAAGGCTCGTGGGAGGAACAGACAAAGGCTACGATGAGCGGATTGGCTCTCGCGCCGAGCACCAACCCTACGAACGGCGAGATGCTCATTGTGCCAGCCGTGCGCAGCAGCGACGGCAGACAGCTGCACGTTGTGTTGCAGTCGGTGCCAACAGGCACGGGGCGCAACAACGTGAGCATATTCTATAAGGAACTGGCTGATGAAGCGGATATGTGCAACGTGAAAGCCTTAGCCGAGGGTTGGGACGGCTGCTATCAGGTGAGTACCACGGTATCGCTCTACAGTAGTATGGATCTGCAAGCCGATGGCAGAATAGCCTTCTTCTATGAGGAGACGCTTACTAAATGGGGCACGAAGCCCAATCCCGTCTGCACAAGTTTTCCGCAGGGCGAGGGCGAACACAACTACGACGGTTGCGAACTTGTGTATAAGGCGTTCGACCTGGAGACAATAACCGGCGGAAAGTATAAAATGTAGGGGTGTGGGTATGGGCAAGAATGCCCATACCTTCTATAATAACTCTGGAAGCTCGAACAGGCGTGTGCCGTTACTGCCCTTGATGAGGATGTAGCGGTCGTGCGGCTTCTCTGAAGCAATTGCTTCCTTCACTCCTGCTACGTTCTCGAACTTGCGGAACGTGGCAGGAGTTGTTGTATGCTCAAACTCCGAACCCACGAGCCACACCTCCTCGAGTGTCATGCGGCTGAGCTGGTCTACGATGCGCTGATGCTCGTCGTGGCTCACGCTGCCCAGTTCTTTCATGTCGCCGATGATAGCCATCTTATGGTCGGCATTGATAGCCTCGAAGTTGTTGAGTGCCGCAGCCATACTCGTCGGGTTGGCGTTATAAGCGTCGACGATGAGACGGTTGTCGGCAGTCTGCTCAAACTGCGAGCGATTGTTGCTCGGCGCATAGTTCGTCAGTGCTGTGTCGATGCGCTCTGCCTCCACGCCGAAGTATGTGCCGATGGCGATGGCAGCGAGCATGTTCGTGATGTTGTACGCACCGATGAGTTGGCTCTCCACGTGGTGCGCAGCCTTTCCCTCCGCTTTCCACGTGAAGCTGAGCATCGGCTCGCTCTTCACGTCTGCGGCTGTAACGTACAGGTTGTCGGCAGCGTTGATGCCGTAGCGCACGAGGTTCAGCCCCGTAGCGATGCCGTTGAGGTGCGGGTTATCGTTGTCGATGAACACGCAGCGCGGGCGTTTCACCTCGCGAATGGCGTAAGCGTCGTTCTCGTCTGCGGCAGCTGAGCGCACGAAGTCGTACAGCTCGCCCTTGGTACGTATCACGCCCTCGAACGAGCCGAAGCCCTGCAGATGCGCACGTCCCACGTTTGTGATGAGCGCATAGTCGGGCTCGACAATCTCCACCAGCGTCTTGATGTCGCCAGGGTGCGATGCGCCCATCTCCACGACCGCGATGTCGTGCTCGGCGTTCAGACGCAGCAACGTCTTCGGCACGCCGATGTCGTTGTTGAAGTTGCCCTCGGTGTAGAGCACGTTATATTTCTGCAGCAACACCGCAGCCGTCAGTTCCTTTGTCGTTGTCTTGCCGTTGGTGCCGGTGATGCCGATTATCGGTGTGCCGAGCGCACGGCGGTGGTAGCGTGCCAGCTGCTGCAGCGTGTGCAGGCAGTCGTCGACGAGGATGAAGCGGTCGTCGCCCTCAACGGCATACTCCGCTTCGTCAACCACGGCGTAGGCGCAGCCCTTCTCCAAGGCTGCTGCAGCAAACTTGTTGCCGTTGAACGATGCGCCCTTCAGAGCGAAGAACAGCGAACCGGCAGGGCAGTCGCGGCTGTCGGTTGTCACAACGGGGTGTTGCTTAAAGATTTCGTAAAGTTCGGATATTTCCATTTTGCTTCTTGCTTTTATAGATGCATTTATCGGTGCAAAGGTAATGCAAACCGAAGACAATGCAAAATAAGCTTGCTGTTTTTTATTGTTGAGGTGCAGCTTGTGGGAGGGTAGGTGTATTAAAAAAGAGGAGCGTGTGCCCCTCTTTCGTTTATGATTATGTGTGTATTCGTTTAGAACTTGTATGCAGCGCCGAGACTGATGACGCACTGGTCCAAGTCGCTCACGAGACTGTACTTCACCTCGAAGTTGAGCATGAGGTTGTCTGTCAGGTCGTACTGGGCACCGCCACCGAGGTTCACGCCAAACTTGCCAGTATTGTAACTTTCTTTAACGGTTACCTCGCCGTTTGCCTTTCTCATAGGAGCACCCCAGCCCCAATCGCCACCGCCACCTACGCTGTATTTGTTGCTCCAGTGTCCATGTACATAGGTAAGACCTACGAGCGGATATACTTTGAACTTGTCACCAATGTTGAACAGGTAGTGAGCGTTAGCGTTGATTTCCCACATTGTGAAGTGATCTTTCGGGAAGAAGTAGTTGAACGAAGCCTCGCCACGAATGTGGTCTGTGAAGCAGTAAGAACCCTTGACACCAAGGCCGAGAGACTCGATTTCTGTACCATAGTTAAGGTTAAGACCGACCGCAGCAGTCTTTGCCTGCGCTGATGCGAACAAGCTTGTCATCGCACAAGCGAGTGTTAATAATAACTTTTTCATAATTGTTTGTGTTAGTTTTGGTTAAAGTATAGTGGCAAAATTACACTAAATAATCCAAACTTCCAACTCTTTTTGTTAAAAATGTTTGGCTATTCGGATATTTATTGCGTATTTTGTGTTTTGTTATTAACAAATTATCAAGCATATATGCAATATACAATAAATGTGCGAGGCAGACTGCTCGACCTCTCACAGCCCTTGGTGATGGGCATACTGAACGCCACGCCCGACTCGTTCTACAGCGGTTCGCGCAAGCAGACGGAGGCAGAGATAGCCGACCGTGCCAACCAGATAGTAGCCGAAGGCGGACGCATCATCGACGTGGGAGCGTTCTCCACACGCCCCGGTGCCGACGAGGTGAGCCTTGAGGAGGAGACGGAGCGTCTGAAGCGTGCCCTCGAGATAGTGCGCCGCGAGCAGCCCGACGCCATCGTGTCGGTAGACACCTATCGCCCGCTCGTGGCTCGCAGATGCGTGGAGGAGTTCGGTGCAGACATCATCAACGATGTGTCGGAGGGCGGCATAACGGGCATCGTGGGCAAGGAGATACACGAGGAAGGCGACATGTTCCAGACCGTGGCGCAGCTCGGCGTGCCCTACATACTCATGTCGGTGCAGCCCACATTGGAGAAGATGATGCAGAACTTCGCGGCGGAGGTGCAGCGTCTGCGCGACCTCGGTGCGAAAGACATAATCCTCGACCCCGGCTACGGCTTTGGCAAGACACTCGCACAGAACTACGAGATAATGAACAGGGCGGAGCGCCTGCTCGAACTCGACCTGCCCGTGCTCGTCGGCGTGTCGCGCAAGAGCATGATATACAAGCTTATCGGTGGCGACCCCACGACGGCACTCAACGGCACCACCGTGCTGCACACCGTGTCGCTGCAGAAAGGTGCTTCGATACTGCGTGTGCACGACGTGAAGGAAGCCTTTGAAGCCATCCGAATTGTGCAGCAATTAGGATAACACTCAACATTCAAAACTTACAACATGTTCGACTTCGGAATAAAAGACATCATCGACATATTTCTTGTCGCATTGATACTCTACTACATCTATCGTCTGATGAAGGAGAGCCGTTCGCTCAATGTCTTCATCGGCATCATCGTGTTCGTGCTCGTGTGGCTCTTTGTGAGTCAGGTGCTCGAGATGCGCCTGCTCGGAGCCATTCTCGACAAGCTGGTGTCGGTGGGTGTAATCGGCATCATCGTGCTCTTCCAGGAAGAGATACGCCGCTTCCTCTACTCGCTCGGTGCGCACCAGCGTTTCCGTGCTTTCGCCCGCTTCTTCGTGGGCAGCAAGGAGAAGGTGGTCGACAAGGAGACCATCATGCCCATCGTCATGGCGTGCATCGACCTCTCGCGCGGCAAGGTGGGCGCGCTCATCGTCATAGAGCGCGGCATACGCCTCGACGATATTGTCGACACGGGCGACGTGATCGACGCACGTATCAACCAGCGACTCATCGAGAACATCTTCTTCAAGAACTCGCCCTTGCACGACGGAGCCATGATTATCGTCGGTAAGCGCATACGCGCTGCCGGCTGCATCCTGCCCGTGTCGCACAGCCACGACATACCGAAGGAACTCGGTCTGCGCCACCGCGCTGCGCTCGGCATCTCGCAAGACTCCGACAGCATCGCCATCGTCGTCTCGGAGGAGACGGGCGGCATCAGCGTAGCCATCAACGGCGAGTTCCAGTTGAGGCTCTCGGCAGAGAAACTGGAGAACATACTATCGAAGGAAATGAACCTTTAGGTTCAAAAAAGCAGCGTTTTCTTCGAATAATCAACGCATTATTCGTAATTTTGCATTTATTAAGGAGATTGTATGCAGATGTTTCGCAACCTGAAAGTGCAGGTTGTGTCATCGTGCACCGAACGCAACCCGATCAGGTGGCGGACGCAATCCGATCGGACGGCGAACGCAATCCGATCAGGTGGCGAACGCAGCACGACATTCTCCCCTCTACTTTTATACTGAAAAATGGAAACTAAAGATACAAAAAACGCCTATGTACGCCAGGTGGCAGAGCAGAAGTACGAGTACGGCTTCACCACCGACGTGCATACAGACATCATAGAGAAAGGACTCAACGAGGACGTTGTGCGACTCATCTCAAGCAAGAAGGGCGAACCCGACTGGATGCTCGAGTTCCGTCTGCAGGCATTCCGCCACTGGCAGACGATGAAGGAACCGAAGTGGGGACACGTGCACGTGCCCGACATCGACTATCAGGCGATTTCGTACTACGCCGACCCGCTCGCCAAGAAGAACGAGAATAAGGAGATAGACCCCGAGCTGATGAAGACATTCGACAAGCTCGGCATACCGCTCGAGGAACGCCTTGCGCTGAGCGGTGTGGCGGTAGATGCCATCATGGACTCCGTCAGCGTGAAGACCACCTTCTCGCAGCACCTTGCCGAGAAAGGCATCATCTTCTGCTCCATCGGCGACGCCATAAAGAATCATCCCGACCTCGTGCGTGAGTACTTGGGAAGCGTGGTGCCCTACCGCGACAACTTCTTCGCAGCACTCAACAGTGCCGTCTTTTCCGACGGCTCGTTCGTCTACATCCCCAAGGGCGTGCGCTGCCCGATGGAGCTAAGCTCCTACTTCCGCATCAACGCACGCAACACGGGTCAGTTTGAGCGCACGCTCATCATTGCCGACGACGACGCATACGTCAGCTATCTCGAAGGCTGCACCGCGCCCATGCGCGACGAGAACCAGCTGCACGCCGCAATCGTTGAGATCATCGTGAAGGACAACGCCGAAGTGAAATACTCAACCGTGCAGAACTGGTATCCGGGCGACGAGAACGGAAAGGGCGGCGTGCTCAACCTCGTGACGAAGCGCGGCGACCTGCGCGGTGTCAACTCCAAACTCTCGTGGACACAGGTGGAGACCGGCTCTGCCATCACATGGAAGTACCCCTCGTGCGTGCTGCGCGGCGACGGTTCGCAGGCGGAGTTCTACTCCGTAGCCGTCACCAACAACTACCAGGAGGCAGATACCGGCACGAAGATGATACACATGGGCAAGAACACCAAGTCGACAATCATATCGAAGGGCATCTCAGCCGGACACAGCCAGAACTCGTACCGCGGACTGGTGCGCGCCACAAGCAACGCCGACAACGCACGCAACTACTCGTCGTGCGACTCGCTGCTGCTCGGTTCCGACTGCGGAGCGCACACCTTCCCCTACATGGACATACACAACGACACGGCTATCGTGGAGCACGAGGCTACGACATCGAAGATTTCGGAAGACCAGCTCTTCTACTGCAACCAGCGCGGCATACCCACCGAGCAAGCCGTGGGTCTCATCGTCAACGGATACGCCAAGGACGTGCTCAACAAGCTGCCTATGGAGTTCGCTGTCGAGGCGCAGAAGCTGCTTAGTGTGTCGCTTGAGGGAACTGTGGGATAGGAGGAGTTTTGAATTTTGAATTTTGAATTTTGAGTTTTGAATTATTGCGGTTGCACCGCAATTTTGAATTGCTCAATTTTGAATTACAAAAAACTCACAACTCACAACTCACAATTCACAACTATTTAATTCACAATCGGCGCAGCCGACAACTCAAAATTCAAAATTCAAAATTCAAAACTCAATATATGCTCCGCAGGATAATGATCGCCACAGCAGCTCTCGCAGCCTGTGCCGCCACCGCCTTCGCAGGCGACGACGACGTGTCGCGCCGCTGGGCAGTGATAGCAGGTATGAACCTCTCGTGCCCCACGACGGCAAGCGTAGAACGTTCGCCACGCGACGCAGGCAACATCGCAGCGTTCGCCTCACCGCAGTGCAACGTACTGGTAGAATACTATCTGCCGCAGCAGCACTTCTCGCTCGTGGGCGGCTACAACGCCGAGACCGTGCAGTGGTTCGGCAGCAAAGTGGATGCCACAATGCAGAACATAGTGCTCGGCGCACGCTACTATCCCCTAAGCAAGCGTTTCGCCCTCCAGCCCTACGCTGCGCTGATGACCTACACCAACGTGGCACAGCGTCACGAGCAGCATAGCATGAGCGCATGGAATGGAGGCGACGGCTACGGGCGCGACTGCACGCTGCGACTTCCGCGTGTGAGCATAGCACCGACGGTGGGACTCGACTGCTACATCTTCTCGTCGCTCGCGCTCGAGTTCCAGTACGGCTTCCCGCTCGCCATCGACGGCAAGGCGCACGTAGCAACCACGTGCAACGGCAGCCCCGACGTATATCGGATGCGCTCCAACATGCACCGCCACAACATACAGATAGGCTTGAAAGCCACGTTCCCGTTCCGCTTCACATCAGCCGACGGCAACAATCTCTTCACGCTCATCGAAATGGCGCTCGGCATATACGACCCAGCCGACGAACCCAAACGAGAAACAAAGAAGGAACGACGCAGGATGAAGCTCGGCCGCGTGCTCGATTCGTATTAATATAAAAACTCAAAACTCGATATGTTAGAAGTAAAAAACCTCCATGCCACTATCGCTGGCAAGGAAATACTGAGAGGCATCAACCTCACTATAAACGATGGCGAGATACACGCCATCATGGGACCGAACGGTTCCGGAAAGTCTACACTCAGCGCCGTGCTCACAGGCAATCCGCTCTATGAGGTGACAGCAGGCGAGGCATGGTTCAACGGCAAGAACATCCTTGAGATGAAGCCCGAAGACCGTGCGCACGAAGGTCTGTTCCTCTCGTTCCAGTATCCGGTGGAGATACCGGGCGTGTCGATGACCAACTTCCTGAAGGCAGCTGTCAACGAGAAACGCAAGTATCAGGGACAGCCCGAACTGAAGGCGGGCGACTTCCTCAAGCTGATGAACGAGAAGCGCAAGGTCGTGGAACTCGACTCCAAGTTCACACGCCGCTCTGTTAACGAAGGATTCTCGGGCGGCGAGAAAAAACGCAATGAGATATTCCAGATGGCAATGCTCGAACCGAAGCTCGCCATACTCGACGAGACCGACTCCGGACTCGACGTGGACGCAATGCGCATCGTAGCCGACGGTGTCAACAAGATGCACACGCCGGAGACATCAGCCATCGTCATCACCCACTACGAGCGACTCCTCGACATGATAAAGCCCGACGTCGTACACGTGCTCTACAAGGGACGCATCGTGAAGACCGCCGGACCGGAACTCGCAAAGGAGATAGAACAGCGAGGATACGATTGGATAAAAGCAGAGCTTGAAGAAGAATAAAACTCAGAAAAATGACTTCAGAACAACAATACATCGACCTCTACCGCGAATGTCGTGAGCAGATTTGCGCCCACAGCACCGACGTGCTGAACGCTGTGCGCGACGAAGCCTTCAACAGCTTCGAGCGTCTCGGCTTCCCTTCGCGAAAGGTGGAGCGATATAAATACACTACGATAGACAAGCTCTTCGAGCCCAACTACGGACTGAACATCAACCGTCTTGAAGTGCCGGTCGACCCGTACAAGGCGTTCCGCTGCGATGTGCCCAACCTCAGCACGTCGCTCTACTTCATCGTCAACGACCAGTTCCGCCAGTCGCTGCAGCCCAAGGAGAATCTGCCCGAAGGCATCGAGGTGACATCGCTTGCCGAATACGCGAAGGCGCACCCCGAGTTCGTGGCTCAGCACTACGCACGCCTGGCGAAGAGCGACGAGGACGGCATCACCGCGCTCAACACTATGCTGGCGCAGGACGGACTGCTCGTGCACGTGAAGCGCAACGTCGTGGTGGACAAAACCGTGCAGGTGATAAACATACTGCGCTCGGACGTGGCTATGATGGTGAACCGCCGCGTGCTCATAGTGATGGAGGAGGGTGCCAACGCCAAGTTCCTCTTCTGCGACCATGCAGCCGACGACCAGCAGTTCCTCACTACGCAGGTGATTGAGGCTTACGTCGGAGCAAACGCATCGCTCGACCTCTACTGCATGGAGGAAACCCACTACAAGAACACACGCATCTCGAACGTGTACGTGGAGCAGCAGCGCGACTCGCGCTTCAACCACAACGTCATCACGCTGCACAACGGCGTGACGCGCAACCGCCTCGACGTGCAACTCAAGGGCGAGGGTGCAGAGTGCTGGTGCAACGGCTGCGTGATTGCCGACAAGACGCAGCACGTGGACAACAACACGCTGATAGATCATCAGGTGTCGCACTGCACGAGTCACGAGCTCTACAAGTACGTGCTCAACGACAAGGCGACGGGAGCCTTTGCAGGCAGAGTGCTCGTGCGTCACGGCGCACAGCATACCGTGTCGGAGGAGGTGAACCAGAACCTTTGCGCCACGAAGACAGCGCGTATGTACACGCAGCCGATGCTCGAGATATACGCCGACGACGTGAAGTGCTCGCACGGATCGACCGTGGGTCAGCTCAACGATGCGGCTCTGTTCTACATGCGTCAGCGCGGCATCAGCGAGAAGGAGGCAAAGCTGCTCCTCGAGTTCGCATTCATCAACGAGGTTATCGACAAGATACAGCTCGAACCGCTGCGCGACCGCCTTCACTATCTCGTAGAGAAGCGCTTCCGCGGCGAACTGAGCAAGTGTGAGGGCTGCAAACTCTGCAAGTAATTAGTAGAGAATTCTTACCCCATCACCATCTCACCCCATCACCATCTCAACTTAAAAACATCATGTACGATATAAATAAGGTTCGCGCCGATTTCCCAATCCTTTCGCGCACCGTCTACGACCGTCCGCTCGTCTATCTCGACAACGGAGCAACGACGCAGAAGCCGTTGTGCGTGCTCGATGCCATGCGCGAAGAGTATCTCAACGCCAACGCCAATGTGCATCGTGGCGTGCACTATCTCTCGCAGCGCGCCACCGACCTGCACGAAGCTGCACGCGAGACCGTGCGCCAGTTCATCAACGCGCCGAAGACAGAAGAGATAATCTTCACGCGCGGTACCACCGAGAGCATCAATCTCGTGGCTGCGTCGTTCTGCGAAGCGTTCATGGCGGAAGGCGATGAGGTGATAGTGTCCGTAATGGAGCACCACTCGAACATCGTTCCGTGGCAGTTGCAGGCAGCGAAGCGCGGCATCGCGCTGAAGGTGATACCGATGGACGACAGCGGAAAGCTCGACATGAAGGCATACGAGCAGCTGTTCTCTGAGCGAACGAAGATAGTAAGTGTGGCTCACGTGAGCAATACGCTCGGAACAGTGAACCCAGTGAAGGAGATTGTGCGCATAGCGCATGAGCATGGTGTGCCGGTGCTCGTAGACGGAGCACAGTCGACACCCCACTTCGCTGTAGACGTGCAGTCAATCGACTGCGACTTCTTCGCCTTCAGCGGACATAAGATATACGGACCGACGGGCATCGGTGTGCTCTACGGCAAGGAAGAATGGCTCGACCGTATGCCGCCCTATCAGGGTGGCGGCGAGATGATAGAGAGCGTGAGCTTCGAGAAGACTACCTTCGAGAAGCTGCCGTTCAAGTTCGAAGCCGGAACGCCCGACTATGTGGCTACGCATGGACTGGCTACGGCGCTCAACTACGTGTCGGCACTTGGCATGGACAACATCGCCGCACACGAGCGCGAGCTCACCGACTACTGCATGACACGCCTTGCGGAGATTGACGGTATGCGCCTCTTCGGCACCACCGAGGGAAAGGATGCCGTGGTGTCGTTCCTCGTGGGCGACATACACCACCTGGACATGGGCACACTGCTCGACCGCCTCGGCATCGCCGTACGCACCGGTCACCACTGTGCGCAGCCCGTGATGGACCGCTTCGGCATCCAGGGTATGGTGCGTGCGTCGTTCGGTCTCTACAACACTAAGGAAGAAGTGGACGCTCTTGTGGCTGGCGTGAAGCGCGTGAGTCAGATGTTCTGATGCAGCGCAGTATCGCCCACAACGCCCATGCACATACGCCGAGATGCACCAGCAGCGAGTCGTATGCAGGGAACACGCCCATCAAGAATGCCAACTGTGCGTGGACGTAGCGCAGAGTCTGACTCGTAGTCACCTCGCGCTCAAGCACGCTCGAATAATACTGCCGTAACCACTCTATAGGGTTGGTTGCGGCTTTTTTTATTGTGTCAAGCATTGGTGTGGACTGCATCAGCTTAGTGTTAAACACTCGGATGTTGTTCTGCTGAATGGTGATGTTTTTCTCCATAATCTATATATTATATAAGGTGATACATGTTGTTTCTTATCTTCGCTTGCAAAATTAGTTGGCTTTATGGAAATAATACTTCACTTCAAGTATTTCTTTGTTAAAGAATTCTTACGAATGCTTTGTGGTTTGTATTATAAAAGCTAACTTTGCATATGGAAAATAAGCAGCCTACAGTTGCGCTTGTTTTCTATGCACATTGAAATGAACAACAGATGAAAAAACAAGAAAGCAATACCCGTTTGCTGCCCCATTACTATACCGACCTCGTTGAGGCTGGCTGCGACGAAGCCGGTCGCGGTTGTCTTGCTGGAAGCGTGTACGCTGCTGCCGTCATTCTGCCGCCCGACTACGACAACGCTCTGCTCAACGACTCGAAGAAACTCAGCGAGAAGGCACGCCGCACGCTGCGCGACCAGATAGTGCGCGACGCCGTGGCGTGGGCTGTGGGCGTGGTTACGCCCGAGGAGATCGACCGCATAAACATCCTCAACGCCAGCTTCCTCGCCATGCACCGTGCGCTCGACCAGCTCACCGTGCGCCCCGAGGCGGTCATCGTCGATGGCAATCGCTTCACACCATACCGCGACCTGCCCTACACAACGATAGTGAAGGGCGACGGTAAGTATCAGTCGATAGCCGCAGCGAGCATCCTCGCCAAGACATTTCGCGACGAATATATGGATCGTCTCGCCGAGGAGTATCCCTACTACGACTGGCAGAAGAACAAGGGCTATCCCACGAAGGCGCACCGCGAGGGCATACGCCTGCACGGCACCACGCCATATCACCGCATGAGCTACAACCTGCTTGGCGGAGGACAACTCGAACTGAAGTTTGAGGAAGAGGATTAAAAGTAAAAAAGTAAAAAGTAGGAGGTATGGGCATCTTGCCCATACCACGCACCCACAAAAGCATATTTTTAAAAGTAAAACTACTAACCTATAGAGAAAGCAAGCCGATAAAAACAAACCTAAAACCCAAATCTACTAAAATCGACAACAATGCGAATGGATAAATACGGTCGTGAACTCGACCTAATACTCATACTTACAGAGAATGCAAGTTATACGGCACAGCAGATAGCCGACCGTCTCGGCATCACGCGCCGCAACCTCTACTATTATTTCGACTATCTGCGTGATTGTGGCTTCAATCTGCAGAAGACCGGCACCACATACCGTCTCGACCGTTCGTCGTCGTTCTTCCGTCGTCTGCACGAGCAGATCTCGCTCTCCGAATACGAAGCAGCGTATATTTGCCGTCGCCTCGACTCCGACGACACACGCGACCACACCGCTGTGAACATACGCCAGAAACTCGCACGCTCGTTCAACCTGCCCGATGCCGTCAATCCCGAACTGCAGCGTCGCATGAACGACTGTGTGGCGAAGCTGCGCGAGGCGATGGCTACGCGCAAGATGGTGGTGCTGCACAAGTACGCCTCGCCACACAGCAACACCGTCACCGACCGTATCGTCGAACCCTATCAGTTGATGAATGACGAGCGCGACGTGCGCTGCCACGAGATACGCTCGCACGAGAACAAGACGTTCCGCCTCTCGCGTATGGAGTCGGTGGAGATAATCGACGTGCCCTGGACCTTCGACGATCGCCACAAGCAGATGTACACCGACATGTTCATGTTCGCCGGCGAGCAACGCTACACGGTGAAAATGCGCATGGGGCTACTCTCCTACAATCTAATGGTGGAGGAGTATCCGCAGTCGGCGAAATGCTTCACTGCCGATGGTGACACCGCCTGGATATTCGAAGGCGAAGTGGTGTCGTTCCTCGGCATAGGCCGCTTCGTGCTCGGACTCTACGAGGATATAGAAGTGATTGGCTGCGAGGAGTTTAAGGCTTATCTCGCCGGAAAAATAAAAAGCATGTCTTGCGCAGGTTGACCTCCGCAAGACATGCCCGAAATTTATTAGTTGTACCTAACCGTCCTATCAATATTCGGTCTTGTCGGCGCTCTCTTCCCACATGCGGAACGCCTTGAGTGCCTCCATACCCATCAGACGCTGCATCGTCTTGTGGCGCTGCTCTGGCTTGAGCGGCATCTCCTGGTAAATGAAGTCGTCGTCGAAGCCGATGGCGGCAGCATCCTTGCGGTCGTTGCCGTAGAAGATGCGGTCGAGATGCGCCCAATAGATGGCGCCCAAGCACATAGGGCACGGCTCGCATGAGGTGTAGATGTCGCAGCCCGCGAGGTCGAACGTGCCTAAGCGGCGCGTAGCCTTGCGTATGCAGTTCACCTCGGCGTGCGCCGTAGGGTCGTTGTCGATAGTAACGCTGTTAGAAGCCTCGGCGATGATTTCGTCGCCACGCACGATGACCGCTCCGAACGGTCCGCCGCCAGTGCGCACACTCTCCTCGGAGAGCTCGATGGCACGGCGCATAAATTCATTTTTCTTGTCCATATCTTTAGCTTTTTCTTTAAGGTTATAGGTTAATGTGCTATTTATTGGGGGTGTACACGCCGCATGGATTGAAACCGCACAAGCGGTGGTAGAGCGCAGCGGCTCCCGTTTATGCAAATGTACGCATAATAAACGAATAACCACAATTATTTCTTTTTTATTGTTTGTCAATTCGAGGTAATTCGCTAAATTTGCTTATATCTAACCCTATGCCAGATTATATGTTGGCATAACAACATAAGAAATGATGAGAAGTCTACGATTCTTTATGTTGATGGCAGTCGTGATATGCTCACTCGCTGTCAACGCTCAAGACGCCATCGCCAATGACGCCAACCCAACCGCTACTTCGACGGTAATGGTAGGGGAAAATTATGGCACAGATGTTAAGTCAGAGAACTTCACTTTGCTGCAACACAACGACACACTTGTGTCGGACGCCGAATTGCTGAAAAGTATCGCTAAAGACACTTCCGCCAAGCGGTTGAAGAAGGCAAGAATATTCAAGTGGACAGCTTGGGTGGGTGGCAGTGTCTTCTTTTTAGCCAGCTTATATTGCTTATTAGGAACGGCATACGTTGCATCTTTTCAAGAAAACGGCCCCGGAGTTAATCCATTTGCCATCGGATTAGCCGCCTCATTCGGAGCAAGTGTGATATGGACCACGTCATTCCTTATAGCAGCCCATCATCAAAAGAAATTGGCGCTTTCTGCCAACGTCAGTATGCTCAATGATAATCTGGCAAACAGAAGAACATTGGGTGTAGGGCTGAGTTTCAAGTTCTGAATAACAAACGGGGCTTGCGTGGCTCTGAGGAGCGTACCTCCTATGATTGCAGATGTTGCTGTGGAAAATTATACAAAAAAACAAAAATAATCGGCGATTGTTCGTTTATCCCATTGAAATTGACTAACTTTGCTCACATATTACAATTTTTTTGATGTAAATTAAGATTTAGATGAACGTAATTACAAAGACAGTATCATTGCCTGATGGCAGAACCATCAGCATTGAGACCGGGAAAGTGGCAAAGCAGACCGACGGAAGTGTTGTACTGCGTATGGGCAACACCGTACTTCTCGCCACTGTTTGTGCCGCAAAAGATGCAGTTCCCGGAACAGATTTCATGCCTTTGCAGGTAGACTACAAAGAGCAGTACTCAGCAGCAGGCCGTTTCCCTGGCGGCTTCACAAAGCGTGAAGGCAAGTCGGGCGACAACGAGATCCTCACATCGCGTCTCGTAGACCGTGTGCTCCGTCCGCTCTTCCCGTCTAACTACCACGCAGAGGTATATGTGCAGATTATGCTTCTCAGCGCCGACGGCGTTGACCAGCCAGATGCTCTCGCAGGATTTGCAGCTTCAGCCGCTATGGCTTGTTCAGATATACCTTTCGAGTGCCCGATTTCAGAGGTGCGTGTAGCACGCATCAATGGCGAGTACGTTATCAACCCTACCTTCGAGCAGATGAAGGATGCCGACATGGATATCATGGTAGGTGCTTCTGCCGAGAACATCATGATGGTAGAGGGCGAAATGAAGGAAGTGTCGGAGCAGGACATGATTGGCGCATTGAAGGCTGCTATGGCAGCTATCAAGCCGATGTGCGAGCTTCAGACAGAACTCTCTAAGGAACTTGGCACAGACGTTAAGCGCGAGTACTGCCACGAGGTGAACGACGAGGAACTCCGCGAGCAGCTCCGCAAGGAGACCTACGACAAGTGCTATGCTATCGCAGAGTCGGGCGACCACGATAAGAAGTCGCGCGAGGAGGCTTTCGACAAGATCCTCTCTGACTTCCAGGAGGCTTACGACGCAGCTCACACAGACCTCACCGCTGAGGAGCTCGACGAGAAGCACGCAGAGATGGTGCGCTACTACGCCGACGTTATGCGCGACTCTATGCGCCGTTGCATCCTCGACGAGGGCAAGCGTCTCGATGGTCGTAAGACTACAGACATCCGTCCTATCTGGTGCGAGGTTTCTCCGCTGCCGATGCCTCACGGAAGCTCTATCTTCACACGTGGCGAGACACAGTCGCTCTCTACATGTACACTCGGTACAAAGATGGACGAAAAGTTGGTTGACGACGTTCTTGAGCGTGGCTACCAGCGTTTCCTCCTCCACTATAACTTCCCGCCGTTCTGCACAGGCGAGGCTAAGGCTCAGCGCGGTGTAGGTCGTCGCGAGATTGGTCACGGCCACTTGGCATGGCGCGGTCTGAAGGGTCAGATTCCTGAGGACTTCCCTTACACAGTGCGCCTCGTGAGCCAGATTCTCGAGTCGAACGGTTCGTCTTCAATGGCTACAGTATGTGCCGGCACACTCGCCCTTATGGACGCAGGTGTTCCGATGAAGGCTCCGGTATCAGGCATCGCAATGGGTCTTATCAAGAACCCGGGCGAGGAGAAGTACGCTGTGCTTAGCGATATCCTCGGCGACGAGGACCACCTCGGCGATATGGACTTCAAGACAACCGGTACACCCAACGGCTTGACAGCTACACAGATGGATATCAAGTGCGACGGTCTGAGCTTCGAGATTCTCGAGAAGGCTCTTATGCAGGCTAAGGAAGGCCGCGAGCACATCCTCAAATGCATGATGGAGACTATCTCTGAGCCGCGCAAGGAGCTGAAGCCGCAGGTACCGCGCATCGTTCAGATCGAGATACCGAAGGAGTTCATCGGCGCTGTGATTGGCCCTGGTGGCAAGATCATCCAGCAGATGCAGGAGGACACCGGCGCTACTATCACTATCGACGAGGCTGACGGCGTAGGCAAGGTGCAGGTATCGGCTCCTAACAAGGACGCTATCGACGCTGCGCTCGGCAAGATCAAGGCTATCGTGGCTATCCCAGAGGTAGGCGAGGTGTACGAGGGCACAGTTCGTTCAATCATGCCTTACGGCTGCTTCGTAGAGATTATGCCGGGCAAGGACGGATTGCTCCACATCTCTGAGATCGACTGGAAGCGTCTTGAGACAGTTGAAGAGGCTGGCATCAAGGAAGGCGACAAGATCAAGGTGAAGCTCATGGAAATCGACCCGAAGACTGGCAAGTACAAGCTCTCACACCGCGTGCTTCTCGAGAAGCCGGAGGGATATGTAGAGCGTGAGCGCCGTCCGCGTGGCGAGCGTGGCGACCGCGGTGAGCGTCGTCCACGTCGTGAGGGTGGTGAGCGCCGCGACGGTCGTCGTGAGAACCGCGAGCATCGTGAGCCACGTGACTTCAACGACTCGCTCGACCACAACAACGACTTCTAATAGCTGAAGAATACATAGGTTAATACAGATAAGGCTGCATCGCAATTCGGTTTGCGTTGCAGCCTTTTTTTGTGCGTTGTTGATACCGCTACTTGATACATTCGTTTTGCAGGAAGTCCTCGTACTCGTCGCGGTAGCCGTTGAACACGTTGATGTCCACCTCGGGTGTTATGCCGCGCACGTGTCCGTCGGGGCTTAGCTGCCAGTAGGCGAGTCGCACGTCGGGCTTGTACTCGCCGTAGCGTGCTATCCACACTATGTAGTTGCGCTTCAGGTCGGGCGCGAGCGGCAGGTAGCGGTTCACGAACGACTGTGATATGTACAGTATGGGGCGTGCGCCCGTTGCCCTCTTCACCACGTTTATCCATTCGCGCACGTTGCGAAACATCGCCTCCGCTCCGCCCATGGCGCGTATCTGAGCACACGTCGGTTCGATGTCGAGCACCGGCGGCAAGTCGCCCTTGCGGAACGTGCTGTACTTCAGGAAGTGACGCGCCTGCTTTGCGCCGGGCGTGCGTGTCGAGAAGAAGTGGTACGCGCCGCACTTGATGCCGTGTGCGCGTGCTGCTGCATAGTCGGCGCGATAGTAGCGGTTTCGCACGGTGGTGCCCTCGGTCGACTTGATGTAGCAGAACGATACGGGGTAGTCTACCGTTCCGGCGATGCGCTTGCGCGATAGTTTGCCGAGATTGACGATGCGCATCTGCTTCCAGTTGATGGCGTAGCGTTTGCGCCCCTTCTCGTGCTGGAAGCGTGAGATGTCGATGCCGTAGATGCGGTCGGCGCGATATTCGATGCGTTCGCCCAAGAAGCGGTTGTTCTTCCACTCGCCCAGCTGCAGATGCTTGCCAGCATTGATTGCCACGCCGAAGCCCGATCGCTTGCCGTCAGCCCATTCGCCTTGGTATAGCTCTTGACGGTTGACGAAGGTGCCGTGTCCGTCGGCTATGCCGTCGCGGTTGAGTGTTCCGGTATATGTGCCCGTTGAGTCGCGCCATGTGCCGCTGACAAGTGTGTCGGCACGCCATGTGCCCACGATGCGTCTGCCTGTTGAATCGCTGCCGATGCCCTTGCCCCAGCGTTTGCCCATGCGCCATTCGCCGGCATACACCACGCTGTCGCCCACGGAGAGCACGCCGTAACCATCGTACTTGCCCTGTTTGGTTCCGCCGTAATATGTTGTTGCGCCCTGTACCAGTATGGTCTGTCCGTCGTGTGCAATGTCCTTGCAACCGCAGAGACAAAGTAGGGCGAAGCCCAGCGCAAGTGTGTATTTTGTTATCTTCATTGTTGTGTTGTTTTTAACTATAGGGGGTAGTTGTGCCATACGCATCGGTCGGCGCAGACGTCCGCATCGGTCGGCGCAGATGTCCGCATCGGTCGACGCAGACGTACGCATCGGTCGGCGCAGACATCCGCATCGGTCGGCGCAGATGTCCGTATCGGTCGACGCGGATGATACTACGTGAAGTTTTACGTTGTATAATGGCCCCTCCTCCTTCTACCATTCAAAGTTCAAAATCCTTTTAATCGCTCTTCTTGTGGCTATCGTGTCGCCACACACCATGCCGATGAACCTGCCCTTAGTGCTGAACACCGGTGTGCCGTCGCTGCCTAACATTCGTGGCAGGCGGTGCTTTCTGCCTTGCTCCACCTGCGTTGGCAGAATTTGTGCCGACACCGTGTCGCACTCCATGCCCTCCTCGCCGATAGTGGGGAAACCCACGGCGCGTGCTTCGCAGTTGTCGTCTATGTTCCACGGCAGCAGACTCACAGCCGCTACGCCCTCCGGTGTCTTGCCGTCGGCGGTCTGCAGCAGTGTCATGCCGTCGACGGAGCCGACGAGCCGGAGTGGTGTGCGCACGAGCTTGCCCTCCGCAGAGCGGTATATCGCCGTGTACTCGTGGTGAGTCTTCACGAACACGCCGTGATTGCCGTCGGTGATACTGTCAATCAGTTGCAGCACACGCTCCGCCTCGGCATAGGCGCGATTTACGCGAGTGTCCAACGCTGCCACTTCCTGATAGCCGTAGTCCTGCACGTTGTGCACACGCATATAGTAGTTGAGCTCCGACTTCTGTTTGTTGATATCGCGCAGTCGGGCTGTCACCGCTTCGCGGCACAGACGTATTATCGTCGAGTCGGCGCTGCCACGTAGCACGTCGCTCGGTGCGTGACTGATGGTTACGAGTCTGCCCTTGCACGATGGCAGCAGTAGCCAGTCGTTCGTCCATACACCCGTTGAGAAACTGCGGTGCAGAGCCTTTTTGCGATCGGTTGTGACGTTGTACACCGCCGAGTCGGCATCGCTCTCGGCGAAGTAGAGCAGCGGTTTCCCATCTACCGTCACCTCGTACCACGACGTGGCACTCACGACCACGGCACACCGCCGCATCTCGTCAGCAGAGGAGGGGAGAAGTCGCCATGTTGTCCACGAAACTAAAGAAACGCCGAGCACGCAGGCTGCTATGCACATAGCTTTCTTGTATGTATCTTTCATAGTGTTTTCAGCTTTGTTTAATTTTATGCGAATTTACAAAATATATCAATATGTTGTCGCTTTTTTTTGCATATATTTTGTGAATTGCGATGATAGTCGTATCTTTGTACATATTTATATATACGAAAGAGTATGAACACATCAGAGTTTTTCAGCAAATTCAAGAGCCGTTATCTCTGGGGCAATCTCGCTGCAATGGTTGCAGTGGTGTTCGTTGTGTGCCTCGGGGTGAAGTACGGTCTTGATATATATACCCATCATGGCGAAGTGGTGTCGATACCCAACGTGCGCCACAAAACCTTTAGCGATGCCGAGTATCTGCTCAAACAGAGCGGCTTGCAAGTGGTGGTGAGCGATACGGGATACGTGCCAGGCATCAAGCCCGACTGTATTCTTGAGCAGTCGCCCGCTCCTGGAGAGCGCGTGAAGACGGGTCATGTCATATACCTCACCGTCAACACCTCGCATACGCCGACCATCACCGTACCTGATGTCATCGACAACTGCTCGTTGCGCGAGGCGATGGCGAAGCTCTCGGCTATGGGCTTCAAACTCACTCAGCCTGCGTTTGTTGACGGTGAGAAGGACTGGGTGTATGGCTTGAGAGTGAAGGGTCGCCATGTGGTGGCAGGCGAGAAGGTGTCGGTGAACGACTACATCACTATTGAGGTGGGAAGCGGACAACGCGATGCCGACATGGACATCAACTACACCGACGCACCGATAGAGGACGCATCGGAAGACGAGTTCTACGAGTCGGGCGATGTCGATGAGTTCCAGGAAGTACCTTAAAAAGTAAAAGAGTAAAAAAGTAAAAGAGTA
>NZ_JH379457.1:0-16597 GCF_000235885.1 Leyella stercorea DSM 18206 | reverse complement strand
GGTATGGGCATCTTGCCCATACCACGCAGCCAGAAAAGCCCCTCCCAACCCTCCCCGTCGGGTAGGGCTTAGTAAGGCCTAAAAAGGCTTAGTTCGGCTTAAACGCCACCTTAGACAGGCTCAGCCTAAAAACAAGAATATGATAGAAGAAGATATCCTCACACCCCCAATCGAAGACGACGACGAGACCGGTCAGCTCTACGAGCACTTCCGCTTTGTAGCCGACCCTGGTCAGGAGCCGCAGCGCGTCGACAAGTTCATGTGCGAGAAGTTGCCACATTCGTCGCGCAACCGCATACAGAAGGCTGCCGACGCAGGCTTTGTACACGTCAACGAGCGCCCCGTGAAGAGCAACTACAAGGTGCGCCCAAACGATGTGGTGACGCTCATGCTCGACCGTCCGCGCCACGACACAAGCATCGTGGCAGAAGATCTGCCGCTCAACGTAGTGTACGAAGACTCGGAGGTGATGGTGATAAACAAGGAGGCGGGCATGGTTGTTCATCCAGGAGCCGGCAACTTCACAGGCACGCTCGTCAACGCCATCGCTTGGCATCTGCGCGACCTGAAGAGCTACGACCCCAACGACCCCGAAGTGGGACTCGTGCATCGCATCGACAAAGACACATCGGGTCTGCTCGTCGTGGCGAAGACTCCGCAGGCGAAGACATCGCTCGGCTTGCAGTTCTTCAACAAGACCACCCACCGCTCGTACAACGCTCTCGTATGGGGCAACCTCACCGAAGACGAAGGACGCATCGAAGGTAACATCGCACGCGACCCGAAAGACCGTCTGCGCATGACCGTGATGTCGCCCGACTCGGGCATCGGCAAGGAAGCCGTGACCCACTGGCGTGTGCTTGAGCGCTTCGGCTACGTGACGCTCGTCGAGTGTCGCCTTGAGACCGGACGCACACACCAGATACGTGCCCACATGAAGCACATCGGTCATCCGCTCTTCGGCGACGAACGCTATGGCGGCATGGAGATTCTGCGCGGTGAGCGCTCGGCTACATACAAGGCGTTCATCAACAACTGCTTCAAAGCCTGCTCACGCCAGGCGCTGCACGCCCGTACGCTCGGCTTTGTCCATCCGAAGACAAAGCAGCAGATGGACTTCACATCCGAGTGGCCCGACGACTTCGCGCAGCTCATAGAGAAGTGGCGCGGATACATGAAGGGCACAACCCGCGACACATTCAGCACTGCACAGCAGTAATATTTCAATCAAAGGCTTAGAAAGGCTTAAAGAGGCTTAGCTCGGCTTAGTTTAGTAAAAAGAATACTCACCCCTAAAACAATAATCACTATGGATACATTAAAACGCAACATTGCCATCGTCTGCGGTGGCGACTCTTCTGAGCACGACGTATCAATACGTTCTGCTCAGGGTTTGTACTCCTTCTTCGACAAGGAGCATTATAACATTTATATCGTTGACGTGAAGGGTCAGGACTGGCATGTCAACCTGCCCAACGGCACAACAGCGCCAATCGACAAGAACGACTTCTCGTTCGTGCTCGACGGCAAGGCTGTAGTGTTAGACTACGCCTACATCACTATCCACGGCACACCGGGCGAGAACGGCGTGATGCAGGGCTACTTCGAACTGCTACACATCCCGTACAGCACAAGTGGCGTGCTCGTCGAGGCTATGACCTTCGACAAGTACGTGCTCAACAACTATCTGCGCGGTTGGGGCGTGAACGTGGCGAAGAGCATCCTCGTGCGCCGTGGCGAAGAGTCGAGATACTCTGACGAGTTCATCGAGAAGGAGATTGGTATGCCTTGCTTCGTGAAGCCGGCTGCCGACGGATCGAGCTTCGGCGTGTCGAAGGTGAAGAACGTAGACCAGCTTGCGCCGGCTCTGCGCGTGGCTTTCATGGAGAGCGACGAGGTGATGATAGAGAGCTTCCTGCAAGGCACCGAGATCTCAATCGGCTGCTACAAGACACGCGAGAAGTCGGTTGTGTTCCCTGCAACCGAGGTCGTTACAAGCAACGAGTTCTTCGACTACGACGCAAAGTACAACGGACAGGTGCAGGAGATAACTCCGGCGCGCATCTCTCCCGAGACTGCAAAGCGCGTGGCTGAGGAGGTGAGCCGCATCTACGACATCCTCCACTGCAACGGCATCATCCGCATCGACTTCATCATCTCTAAGGATGCAGACGGCAACGACAAGATAAACATGATTGAGGTGAACACTACGCCGGGCATGACTGCCACCAGCTTCATTCCGCAGCAGGTGCGCGCCGCAGGTCTCGACATCAAGGAAGTGCTGACCGACATCGTAGAGAACCAATTCAAGTGTTGAACTCAAAATTCCCCTATGACACCTGAACAACTCCACAAATACGACTCTATCCGCCCGTTTGAGCCGGAAGAGCTCCCCGAAGTATTCGACCGTTTGGTGCAGAACGAACAGTTCTGTCAAGTGCTGGCATACCTCTATCCCGGTGTGCCCGTTGAGGCTATACGGCAGAAGATGCACCAGTGCAAGACCAACCTCGAGTTTCAGAAAGCCTTCTGCTATGGCTTCTTGAAGAACCTGCTTGCCAAGGCATCGCTCGGCTGCGACGCTGACTTCTCCAACCTCGACCTCCGCAATCGCTACACCTTCATCAGCAACCACCGCGACATCGTGCTCGACTCTGCGCTGCTCCACGTGATGCTCTTCGACGCCGGCTGCGATACAACCACCGAGATAGCCATCGGAGACAACCTCCTCAAGCTGCCTTGGGTGAAGGACATCGTGCGCCTCAACAAGTCGTTCATCGTGCAGCGCTCGCTGCCTATGCGACAGATGCTCGCAGCCTCAAAGCTGCTCGCCGAGTATATGCACTTCGTCATTGCCGAGAAGAACGACAACGTATGGATTGCGCAGCGCGAAGGCCGCGCCAAGGACTCCAACGACCGCACCGCAGAGGCTATACTCAAGATGATGACCATGGGCGGCGAGGGTTCTATAAAGGAACGCCTACTCTCGCTCCACCTCGTGCCACTCGCCATATCATACGAGTACGACCCGTGCGACTTCCTTAAGGCACAGGAGTTCCAGCTGCGCCGCGATGTGGCAGACTGGAAGAAGGGTCCGATGGACGATGTCGTGAGCATGCAGACCGGCATAATGGGCTACAAGGGACACATCCACTATCAGGCTGCGCCGTGCATCGACGAGTGGCTGCGTGCACTGCCCGACGACATGCCGAAGAACGAGTTCTACGTTGCTGTTGCCGAGCATCTCGACCACGAGATATGGCGCGGCTACCGCTTGTACCCGTCCAACTTCGTGGCGCTCGACCTTCTGCGCGGCACCGACGAGCACGCCGACCGCTACACGGCTGAAGACCGCCAGCGCTTTGAGGCTTATCTCGACGCACAGCTCAAGAAGATACAGCTGCCCAACCCCGACTGGGCGTTCCTGCGCGAGCGCATACTCACCATGTACGCCAACCCGGCTGTCAATCAGCTCAGCGTGATTTAAATATAGTAGCGGAGGTCTCCGGCCTCCGCAGCAACCGGCGATATTAGTGTTCGACTTGGTGCTGCGGAGGCTGGAGACCTCCGCTACTTTTTTTAAACCCTCTTTTTTACCCAAAAACCCTCATGCCAATGTCCTACATATTCCGCGAACATATCAAGCAGAGCCTTGCGGTTATAGCTTTTCTGATAACCCTCACAGCCTGCACCTCCGAGAGCTACGACGCCGGCGACGGACCGAACAGCTATCTCACCGCCGACCTCGTGCTGCTGCACACTTCGCAAGACAAGTCGGTGCATTCGGCTCTGCTCGACGATGGCACCACGCTGCAGTTCTCCAACCCGTTCGCGCAGGACTGGCTCACACGCCCCGACTCTGTCTACCGCGCCCTGCTCTATTACGACAAGACGGTAGCCGCTTCTGACGCTGCAGCCTCCAATCCTACGGCTACGTCTATTGTTCGCGCGCGCTCCGTCCGCCCCGTTTCAGTGCTTCGCCCCGTTGAGGCTGAGGATATGGAAACGCTGCGCACCGACCCCGTGGGCTTCGAGAGCCTTTGGCTGTCGAAGAACAAGAGCTACATCAACCTCTCGCTGCTCCTTAAGAGCGGCAAGACAGAAGCCGACGACGCCATGCACGCCCTTGGCATCGTTAGCCACGGCACGACAACCGACGCCGACCGACGCCGCACGCTCCACCTCACACTCTATCACGACCAGGGCGGCGTGCCCGCGTATTACACCGTGCAGCAATATGTCAGCATCCCCACGCAATTGCTTGAGGAAGCCGACACCGTAGAACTTACCCTTAACACCTATAACGGCAAGAAAGTAGTGAAGGTAGTTGTTAGCAATCTATAAACAAACAATCTATGCAGTATTGTAAATCAATAGTTTCCGCCATACTCGACAGAGCGTTGCGCAGAACAAGTTCATTCCTCGTCTTTATCCTGCTGCTTACTATAGCCACACCGGCTATGGCTGCCGCCCCCGACACAATCAGTACGCTCACAAAAATGCCTATAGTCAAGATGAAGGCGGCGTTCAACAAGCGCGGTGCGGACGTGTGCCGCAAGATGAGCAGCGAGGTGCGCCCATATATCGACGCTATATGCAGCGTGTTAGACAGCACAGCCATATATGACGCTCAAGCCAAGGCACGCATAGACAAGCTGGAGAGCAGAATGGCGCAAGCCTCTTCGCCGCAGCAGAAGTACGAGCTGTGGACAATGCTCTTCGACGAATACGCACGTCTGTCCTTAAAGCCGGCGCTTGATGCTGCGCAGCAATGCGAGGCTGCAGCCCTTCAGACCGGCAACTATAGTCTGGTAGCGCAGGCTATATTATATAAGGTGGAAATATACACCAACTGTGGCTTCTTCCGTGAGGCATCAGAAGCGCTTGCTACCATCGACGAAGAACGCTGTACGCAGCCCGTAAGAATAAACTATCTCGTGGCAGCCTTCAATCTTGAGTTTGAAAACGGCTTCTACTTCCCCCGCCGTATGTCAACCCCCAACGTCTACTATCAGCGCATGCAGGCATATTACCTCCAGGCGTGCAAGATGTTGCCGAAAGACTCGTGGATACTCGACGACATGAACGTGAAGCTCAACTTCCACCTCAGCCGCTACGCTGAGGCGGTGAAGTGGAGCAAGCGTCTGCTCAAGAAGCTCTCGCCCACGTCCGACTATTATCCGAACGCATTGGGCAACCTCGGCTACAACTATATGGGAATGTGCGAATATGCACTTGCTGCAAAATACATATCGCTGTCGGGCATAGAAGAGATACGGCGCGGTTCGAAGGGGTATGCCGCCGCACGCAAGATAGCCGAGGTGGCGTACATCACGGGCGACGTCACACGCTCGTACATGCTCATCAATGTGGCTATGCATAACGCCGAGGTGTTCCACTCGCGCTACCGCTACTCGGAGATAGCCGTAAGCTATCCGAAGATAGACAGCGACATGTATGCCTTTGTGCAGAAGCAGCGCATGCGTCTGCTCGTAGGCTTCGGTGCTTTGGCTGTTGTAGTGATGCTGTTGTGCGGCGCCATATTGAAAGTGGTGCGCCAGTCGAGAAAACTTCATCGCCAGAAGTCGCTCATCGAGCATCAGGTGGAGAGCCTTTCCGACAAGAGCCGCCAGATAGAAGACATCAACGCCCGTCTGCTTGAGGCAGGACACATCAAGGAGGCGGTACTCGGACAGCTCATTGTGGCAAGCGCCAACCACCAGTCGGCTATAGAGAAGCTGCGCAAGGAGGTGTTGCGCCGTCTCACCATCAAGGACTACGACGGACTGCGTGCCGTGTTCGACCAGCAGCGCGGCGAAGCATTCGATACGCTCTATTCGCTCGACAACATGCTGCTGATGCTCTACCCCGACTTCCCCGAGAAGTTCAACAGTCTGCTGCATGAGGAGAACCGCGTGACGCCGCGAAGCGACGAACGCTTCACGACAGAGATGCGCATCTTCGCCCTCATCCGCCTCGGAATAACCAAGAACGACGACCTTGCTCGCTCGCTCAACTATTCGGTCAACACCATAAAGAGCTACAAGACACGCGTGCTCAACGCCTCGCTATATGAAAAAGACGAATTCTACAAACGCCTTATGGCTTAAAACCGAGTGGAAGGAGCATTTTTAAGTGATATTTTTTATCGCATTGCTCCTTTTTCTTGTTTGTTGTTATCGCAGACAGTGTATTTTTCTCGTTTGAAAAAGTATATTCTGAAGTATACAACAAAAACATAACTTGCTGATAATCAATAACGGTATATACCACATGGTGGGTATATACCGTATATTTTTTGCAAACGTTTGAACGGGAAGCTAATTTTGCAACCGAAATCAGACGCAACCTGATTCAGACACAATCGGATTCAGACGCAAGCTGATTCAACCGAAACCGAAACTTGCAACGTTAAACCGTAAAAACTTAAATTATTATGAATCGCAGAAAGTTATTGTTACCATCGCTTCTGGCAGTGGCTTCTATTTTCCCCGCATTGTCTGCAAATGCCGACACTTTGAATAAGTCGGTCATTGCATTGGAGGACACCACCAAAACCGCAAGCAACGACCACGGCGTAATGCTCAACGCAAAGGATGCTACCGAGCCTCGTCAGGTAGAGATAGGTCTGCCTATGAGCTATACCGCAGTATCTGTAGACGGCTTGCCTGCCGTATACTATTATTGGCCGAATACCACCAGCAACCACTGGCGCGGCGAGCAGTTGCTGGCACGTCAGGGCTTGCAGAACATCGCCACGACAGCCATCAAGTTCGGCGAAATCGGCTATGGTGTCGACTCGTATATGGAGCGTGGCGGCGAGAAGTTCAAGGGCAAGCTGAAGTATCAGACCAACACATTCGGCGCACAGAACTTCGACCTCAACCTCTCTGGCAAACTCGCCAAGAAGACCTACTTCACACTTAGCACCTACCAGAACTTCGACCCGGGCAGCATGAACCTGAAGTTCACTAACTATATCGACCGTGCACAGTTCTACACAGCCGGACTCACACATCTCTTCAACGACGACCGCGGACGCTTCAGCGTGTTCTACAAGTATAACGAGACCCATCCGCTTACAGCGCTTGCCAACTACGCTCCGTTCACATACGACGGCGACGGCAAGGTGTCGGAGCTTAAGAACTTCCGCATGGGCCGCGACTCGTATCTGCCCGTAGACGGCATGATGCAATACCGCGACGTGAAGACCGGCAAGCTCGTAACCGACAACCTCTACGACATTATCAAGACACGCACACACGAGGCAACAGCCCTTCTCGACTACGATCTGGGCAACAACCTCTCGCTGGCTGTAAAGGGTAAGTTCTCTCACTCTAAGGGACACAGCGGCGACCAGCTCACAATGGGATTCTACGAGGATGCCGACGCTACGTATGCCGACAACGGCGATGCGTTCCACGGCACCATCCAGCGCCGACTCTCGCAGATTAACGCTTTCTGCGTGAAGGACGCTATGCTCGTAGCCGAACTGCAGAAGAAGACCGCCAGCCACGACTGGGCTTTCGGTATCAACGAGCTGTACAGCAACATCGACTATGCACGCAGCACCACACAGTATTATCATGAAGTGGCGCCAAATCCGCGCAAGCTCATCTATAACGGCGCTGAGTATGCCAACCTCAACGGTTCTACAGAGTACGACAAGGGCTTCGAGAACAAGCTCGCTGCATACGTAAACGACACATGGCGCGTTTCGCGCAACTTCCGTATGGGCTATGGCGCACGTGTCGAGCTGTTCAACCTCGGCGTAGACTATATCGGCGACAAGCGCTTCGGCGACTTCCATATCGGCGCCAACTATACCGATGCAGAAGGCAACAAGAAGACCGTAGGCATTACCCACCACACAAACACCGGCTTGAACTACGCCGTATCTGTTTCGCCTACATATAACATCACGCACAACTTCGGACTCACCGGCGAGATCAACTTCCTCAGACAGTATCGTCACCTGGAGGCTTACTCAGGCATCTCGCTGCCTTACTACAACAACCGTCCGTTCATCCTCGGACGTGCCGGCATCTTCTTCAACAGCTCGTTCGTGAACCTCGTTTCGGCATTCACATACGCACGCCGCACCAACGACTACAGCCGTCTGACCGTGATGAGCGAGAACCCGAACGAAGACCCCGTAATGGTAGGCGCATCAAGCGGTATTGAGACAATGGGATGGACCACCGACGCTATGTTCACACCGTTCAAGGGCTTCACATTCCACGCTATGGTCACATTGCAGAGCCCGAAATACACAGGTTACAAGTTCGAGGCATTCAACAAGACTTACGACTTCAGCGGCAAGACCGTTACAAAGCAGTCGAAGCTTATCGTTGAGCTCGACCCCAACTACACATACGACCGCTTCAATATCTGGGCTTCGTTCCGCTATTACGGCAAGCAGTATGCTAACGTAGGCAACTCGGTATACTTCAACGGACGCTGGGAGACATTCGCCGGCGCAAGCTACAAGGCAAGCAAGATGCTTACATTCAACGTGAACGTCGTCAACTTCCTCAACCAGCGCGGCGCTCAGGGCACTATCCCTGGCTCTGAACTCATCACCGACGGCTCGCAGTATGCAGGCACCATCATGGCAGGCAACTATATCCGCCCGTTCACGGTGGAGTTCGGCGCAAAGCTCAACTTCTAAAATCAGAGGAGAACAGACAGTATAGACAAGTAGTATAAATAAGTAATAGGAATACATAATAACCATTTAATTAAAAGCAAAATCTATGAAAAGAATTTTTGTAGCAATGGCTGCTCTGCTCGCATCTTTGAGCATGAGCGCACAGCAGAACATCTCGTTCCGCGAAGGCAAGCTGGTTTCGCCGCAGGTAAACAGCGACCGCACCGTTACATTCCGCGTCAAGGCTCCTAAGGCCAAGAGCGTGAAGGTGCTGGCAGACTGGGAACAGAACGACGGTCAGGGCACTATGAAGAAGGGCAAGGACGGCGTATGGGAGTACACCACTCCGCAGCTCACCTCAGAGATGTTCACATACCGCTTCGACGTAGACGGCGTGGTAAGCGTCGACCCGGTCAATCCGTTCACACGTCGCGACGTGGGCAACGTGTTCAGCATCTTCTATGTTGGCGGTGGCGCTGCCGACGAGTATCAGGTGAAGAACGTAGCTCACGGCCAGGTACGCACTGTGTGGTATCACTCCAACGCCGGTAATGCCGACCGCCGCATGAACGTATATCTGCCTGCCGGATACGGCAAGACAGACAAGAAGTATCCGGTGTTCTACCTGCTCCACGGCAGTGGCGGCGACGAGAACGCATGGCTCGAGCTTGGCAACATCTCGCGTATCATGGACAACCTCATCGCTGAGGGCAAGTGCGAACCGATGATCGTAGTAATGCCTAACGGCAACTTCGGCAAGCAGGCTGCTGCAGGCGAGACAGCAGAGAACCTCAACTACAAGCCGATGATGACCAAGTTCCTCCCTCACTACAAGGACGGACTCTACGAGATGGCTTTCCCCGAAATCGTGAACTATGTTGACGCTACGTTCAACACCATAGCCGACAAGCAGCACCGTGCTATCGCCGGTCTGTCGATGGGCGGTATGCACACGCTTATGATCGCAGTCAACTATCCTGACATGTTCAACTACGTCGGTCTCTACTCTGCTGGCGTTGACTTCACGCAGATTAATATGGAGGCGATTCCGGCATACGCTAACCTCGACGGCAAGCTCTCTAAGCTGGCTCAGAGCAACCCGAAACTCTTCTGGATCGCTTGCGGCAACGCCGACCGACTGATGCCGTTCAACAAGCAGCTCATGGAGCGCATGAACAAGGACGGTCTGAAGTACACATTCCACGAGAGCTCACGCGGCCATCTATGGTGCAACTGGCGTCAGTACTCGCTGTTGTTCATCCCGCAGCTGTTCAAGTAATGCACTTTGAGCAATAATGCACTTGAAAACAACAGGCAAAGCATAAAACAAAAATTAAAGAATTAGTACATATTTTATTGCTGTCAGCTAAAAGCTTCTTCTTTCCGAAGACTTTTGGCAGACAGCAATATTTTTTTAACTAAACGCTTGTTGCGTTTTTAGGATTTTTAGGAATAACTTCTTGTTGCGTATGTTTTTAACGCATATCTTTGCAATCAGTATATGAAACGTGTGTAAGTCTTTCGTTTTTGCATCAAAAATAGCTGAAATGATAACAAAAACACACATACTTATCTGTTGACTCTATCTATTAATTTAAAAACCTATTATTATGATTAAAAAAACTCTTTTCTCGTTTCTTATCGCCCTGGTAGCTTTTGGTTTTACAGCCTGCGACAGCGACGATAACAATGGACAGTTGGGCGTACCAGACAGCGCCAAGCCATCAAAAGAATTTAAAGTAGGCAATTGCGACAAGGAGAAGAATGCCGACGACGCCATCAAGCTGAACGTGAAGTCGTGGGGCAATACCAACCAGGAGTTCGCCTCGATTGAGCTTTTCGCCGACGGCCACTTCCTCATCACCAGTCCGAAGGCAGGCAAGCTGCCCAAGAGCAAGATGAGCGTAACGCGCGCAGCCGACGGTTCGACAATGTTCAAGAAGTCGGGCGGCCAGCCGCTAAAGACACGCGCCGTTGACGCCAGCGGCACGATTGTCATCGACGGCGGTCTCTACATCTACGGTACATACACTCGCGTTAAGGAAGGCGTATACCAGCTGAGCAACAATACCAAGATCGAGATAAAGGACGGAAAGGTAACAGGAACAGCCACAGTGACATACACCAACAGTCTCGGCATGTCTATAACAATCACCGTCACCATCGATACAAGCACCAAGCAGGACGACGCCGTACGCAACCTCTGCCGTTCGTGGAGAATGGACAGCTCAGAGAACTGGCTGCTTGCTGGCGACGTGAAGATCGGCTACGGCAAGCAGTGGCTCGAGAAAGGCCGCGTTATGCAGCAGACAACGCTCACTACTGAGGGCAAGGGCCTGGGCTTCGACAAGGACGACCTCATTGACGACAAGGACGACTACTGCTACCGCGTGATCTTCTCGCCGTGCGGCACATTCGTTTGCTTCTACATCGACGGCGATGTTGAAATCGGAACATGGGAGTGGACTGACACCAACAACGGCGCATTGCGCTGCTGGGAGGCGTTCGACAGGGACGATGACGACGATGATGATGACGACGACGACTTCGCCGACGTGACAGTGCGCTTCGATGGCAAGCAGATGCGCATCTACGGCGACTTCATGGACACTGAGCACAATGTTCTCTTCCGCACGTTGTCTGTAGCTACATTCAGCGCAAAGTATTAAAATACATATCCGAACTTCTATAAATGAGGAGTGTGGAGTGTGTGGACCGGTTTCCACACATTCCACACTCCTATTTGTTTTATGCGCAAATCGCAGAAAACTTCAGAATATAATATGGTATATTTTGTCGTAAACCTGTGTTTTTGTAACTTTGCACATATCTTTATATAAGACAAGCGCACCCCATCACAAATGTTTGTAAGACAAGCGACAATGGAAAATCAATTTGTAAAGCAATACCCCGAGCTTATGCGGGGCAAAAAAATCATGTATGTACACGGATTCGGTTCGTCGGCACAGTCGGGCACGGTGCAGATGCTGCGCACGCTGATGCCCAACGCCACGGTTGTAGCGCGCGACATTCCGCTGCACCCCGAAGAAGGTCTGCAGATGCTGAAGGCGATGGCAGCCGAGGAGCAGCCCGACCTCATCATCGGCACGTCGATGGGCGGCATGTACACCGAGATGCTCACCGGATTCGACCGCATACTGGTGAACCCAGCCTTCGAAATGGGCGACACCATGTCGAAGTTCACGGGCAAGCAGGTATTCCAGAACCCGCGCGAGGACGGAGTGCAGGAGTTCATCGTCACGAAGGGCCTCATAAAGGAGTACCAGGAGATGACTACGCACAACTTCGAGCATGCTGCCGACCCCGAGGAGCGTACCCGTGTCATCGGACTCTTCGGCGACAACGACCCCGTGGTGCACACCTACGACCTCTTCCACGAGCATTATCCCACAGCCATCGGTTTCCACGGCGAGCATCGTCTGACCGACAAGGTGGCGATGCACTATCTCATCCCCGTGATACGCTACATCGACGATCGACAGGAAGGTCGCGAACGCCCAGTCGTCTACGTCGACATCGAGACGCTGCGCGACTCTTACGGCAACGCCACGGCATCTATGCACAAGGCTTACGAGATGCTCATCGAGCACTACAACGTGTACGTACTGGCGCCGTCGCCGTCAGACAATGCGCAGCAGATGGTGGACGACACACGCTGGGTGGAGCAGTTTCTGAGTGCTCCGGCATGGGGCCGCATCGTGTTCACCAACCAGCGCCAGATGCTCTACGGCGACTATCTTATCACGCCCACCGCACAACCGAAGCCCACGCTGCAGGAGCAGCCCGAGTTCATGGGCACGCAGATAGAGTGGGGTAGCGACGAGTTCAAGACATGGGAGGAGATAATAGTGTTCTTCGACCGACTCGGAGGGCAGTAACATAGGGGGTGTCAAAACTAAAATATTGGGCAATTTGAATAGCAAACGGTTCAAATCGTAGGAGGCTACGGCATTCTTGCCGTAGCCATTGCAAATAGTTGTAATTTAAAAAACAATGGCAAAAGAACAGACCGCCGTGCGCGACCGCACACGCACCAACCTTCGCGAGCCGCGCCGCTACAAGGTGATAATCTACAACGACGACTTCACAACGATGGAGTTCGTGGTGCTTGTGCTCACTTCCGTCTTCTTCAAGTCGGCGGAAGAGGCAGAAGCCCTTATGCTCGCCGTACACAAGAGCGGCAGTGCCGTGGTGGGCATATACAGCTACGACATGGCGATATCGAAGGTGAGAAAGGCTACGATGATGGCGCGTGAGGAGAACTTCCCACTGCGCCTCGAATGCAAACCGGAATGAAATATGAACAACAGCAAGAATTTAGCAAACGCAATAAAGCAGGCAATCGAAGACTGCGACTTCTGGCGTCACGAGTTCGTGACACCGGAGCATGTGCTATACGCCTTTGCCTCACAGGACCAGTTCGCAAGTGCCTGCGAGTGGCTGCCGCACGATGCCTCGTGGCTCATCACCCAACTGGAGAAGGAGTTCCTCTCGATGGAGGTGGTGCCCGAGACGCAGAAGTTCGTCATCGAAGGCTCGCAGCAGTTCTCAGAGATGATGTCGCTCGCCATCAAGCAGGCGCAATACTCCGACCAAAACACGCTCGACGTGCCGCACGTCGTGGCAGCCATGCTCATGCTCAACGACTCGCAGGCAGCCTATCTTCTCGACCAGTTCACGGGCGACGAGAAGGGTGAGTTTATGCAGTCGCTCGTGTCGGCATACGCCGTAGACGAGACGGGCGAAGGCGCAGAGGGCGATGACGATTCCAACTCCCCCGCACCATGGCGCAAGCTTGTCACCTGTGTCAACGACACATACGCTGCTCATAACCCGCTCATCGGTCGCGAAGCCGAACTGGAGCGCACCATGCAGGTGCTCTGCCGCAAGGACAAGAACAATCCGCTGCACGTGGGCGAGCCGGGCGTGGGCAAGACAGCGCTCATCTACGGACTCACCGCGCTCATAGAGCGTGGCGAGGTGCCCGAACGCCTGCGCGGAGCACACGTCTACATGATGGACATGGGCACGATGGTGGCAGGCACACAGTTTCGCGGCGACTTCGAGAAGCGCATCAAGATGGTGATGGAAGGACTCGCGCAGGAGGGCAATGCCATACTCTGCATCGACGAGATACACAACCTCATCGGAGCCGGACGCAACGGCGACGCATCGCTCGACGCGTCGAACATGCTGAAGCCATACCTCGAAAGCGGAGCGATACGCTTCATCGGCTCTACAACCTACGACGAGTACAACCGCTACATAGCCAAGCAGAAGTCGCTCGTGCGCCGCTTCCAGCAGATAGACATCGCTGAGCCGTCGGTAGACGACGCCATACGCATCGTGGAGGGTCTGCGCCCGAGCTACGAGAAGTTCCACGGCGTGAAGTACGCTGCAGGCGTCGTTGAGTTCGCCGTGCGCAGTGCTGCCAAGCACATACGCGACCGCTTCCTGCCCGACAAAGCCATCGACCTCATCGACGAGGCAGGTGCCTACCGCGAGACGCATCCGCTCACCACGCAGAAGCGCCAGACCGTAGACAGCCGACTCGTCACCGACATACTCGCACGCGTCTGCAAGATTGATGCCGAAGCACTCAAGGAGCAGTCGAACGACGCGCTGCGCACGCTGGAGAGCGACATAAAGAAGGAGATATTCGGTCAGGACGAAGCCGTCGCTCGTGTGGTTGAGGCTGTACAGATGTCGAAAGCCGGACTCGCCGACGACACCAAGCCGATGGCAAGTCTGCTCTTCGTCGGTCCAACTGGCGTGGGCAAGACCGAGGTGGCGCGCGTGCTCTCCGAGCGGATGGGCATGAAGCTCGTGCGCTTCGACATGAGCGAGTACGCCGAGAAGCACGCCGTGGCTAAGCTCATCGGTTCGCCCGCAGGATACGTGGGCTACGAAGACGGTGGACTGCTCACGGCAGCCGTGCGCAAGACGCCCAACTGCGTGTTGCTCTTCGACGAGATAGAGAAGGCGCACCCCGACATCTTCAACATCTTCCTGCAGATGATGGACTACGCCGCGCTCACCGACAACCATGGCGAGCGTGCCGACTTCCGCAACGCTGTCATCATCATGACCTCCAACGCCGGAGCACAGTACGCCTCGCGTGCCAGCATCGGTTTCACGGGCAGCGTGTCGCGCGGCGATGCCATGCTCACCACCGTGAAGAAGACGTTCAAGCCCGAGTTCATCAACCGCCTCACCGACATCGTCGTCTTCCACGATATGTCGCGCCAGATGGCATCGCTCATACTCGACAAGAAGCTCGCGCAGCTGCAGACCAAGCTCAGCGCAAAGAACGTGACGCTGCACCTCAGTGCCGAGGCACGCGAGCTGCTCCTCACGAAAGGCTTCACACCCGAGTACGGAGCGCGAGAGCTCGACCGCGTGATCGGCTCAATGCTCAAGCCGCTGCTGATGAAGGAGATGCTGTTTGGCAAGCTCAAGAAGGGTGGCGACGCCGTTGTCAATGTAAAGGACGGCGCATTGCAACTTGTGTAATGTTCGTGGCAGAGAGAATGTTTGACAAATATTTCTCTGCTACAAATAAAATATGTATATTTGCAGCAGCATAACATTATAATATTTGGCTTATGACTACATTTAAGGCAAAATCCCGTGAGGAACTCATCGCTGCGTTCCGAAGGGCAATTGACAGAAAGAAAGAATGGGAAGAAGAAGCCCAAAAGGAATTTGAAGAAATCCGTAATCGTGGTTTACAACTGAAATTATGAATACGCTGGATATATCCGCAATAAATACGAATGCACCATACTCTGTTTGGAACGTAGACGAATACTACTTCTTCAGAACAAAGTATGGTGCATTGTATAAGATAGGCTTTATGCCCGATGATACAATCTGGGATGAGAACGCATACCAGTTTCTTATTGTAAATGAAAACAACACAACTTCTCCAAATGACGCGCATTTGAAGGAAACCGTGTTTTGTATAATCGAGGGTTTCTTTAAGGCTAATCCTTCAATCTTGTTGTATCTGTGCGAAACGGGCGACGGTAAACAGGCTTCACGCAATCGCTTGTTCATACGTTGGTTTAAAGAGTATTCAAGCAAGCATTTGTTTTATTTCGACACTGTAAGCATGACTGCCGAAGGTGTTGATAACTTTGCTGCGATAATTGTGCAGAAAAGCAATCCGAAACTTCAGGAGATAATAGATGAATTTAATAGTGTTGTGAGAATTCTCGCAAATAAACCCGAATAGTATTTCAAATCATGATTTACAGGATTGGTAAAGAACTGGTATTCCCTCAGCCCGTAGATGTGGAGCCCGACGGACTCCTGTGCATTGGCGGCGACCTCTCCGTCGACCGCCTGCTGCTCGCATACAGTCACGGCATCTTCCCGTGGTTCTCGTTCCGCGACTACGACGAGCCGCTATGGTACTGTCCGCAGGAGCGCTTCGTCATCTTCCCCGAAGAAATACACGTGTCGCACTCGATGCGCACGCTAATTAACAAGGGCAAGTACGACGTGTCTATCGGCGACGACTTCGACGGTGTGATACGTGGCTGCCAGAAAGCCGACGGACGCTACGACTCGGAAGGAGCGTGGCTTAGCGAGGATATAATAAACGCCTACACCGAGCTGCACCGCCAGAACCTTGCGCAGAGCGTGGAGGTGTGGGAGGGCGACCGACTCGTGGGCGGACTCTACGGCGTGACGTTTGGACGCTGCTTCATCGGCGAGAGCATGTTCTCGCTCGTGCCCAGCGCAAGCAAGCTCGCGCTTATCTTCCTCGCCGAGTTCATGCAGGAGAACGGCGGACTGATGATTGACTGTCAGATAGAGACACCGCACCTCAAGTCGATGGGCGGTCGCATCATCCCCTACGCCGAGTACATGAAGATACTCCAGCAAATATAGGAGGAAGGTGTGTCAAAACTCCCTTAT
>NZ_JH379456.1:48152-49026 GCF_000235885.1 Leyella stercorea DSM 18206 | reverse complement strand
ATAAGGGAGTTTTGACACACCTTCCTCCTACGATTTGAACCGTTTACTATTCTATTTTCTAAATAATATAGTTTTGACACGCCCTCCATGCACCCATCGGTAAGGGATAAAGAAAGAGGGTATGGCAGGATGCCATACCCTCCTAAATATTTTCTGGTTGCGTGGAGGATGCACCCCCTGATGTTTATTTCACGAGCATCTTTGTTGTTTTCTTGCCACGCTTCACGATGTTCACACCCTTTTGTGGTGCGTTCAGACGGCGGCCCTGCAGGTCGTAATACTCCGCTGCAGTGTCGTCCGACACCGTCGGCGCATCAATGCCAGTAGCTGCTTTATCTGTGAAGTAGCCAGTGGTGCAGTTCGCCATTTCCTTGCCTCTCTTGTTTTCGTCGTAGGGTACGGCACCTACAAGATTAGTGCAGTCTTTAAACATATTCTGACCTTTTTCACATGCTGTTGTCACGAACTTGTTGCTTGCATAGATGGTGATGAGAGCAGTATCGAAGCTGAACATCCAACTCATATCCGTCACGTTCTTAGTATCGAAGTTTGAAAGGTCGAGTGTTGTGAGTGCAGAACAGTCACTGAACATGTTACTCATGTTCGTCACGTTCTGAGTGTCAAAATTTGATACGTCGAGTGTCGTGAGAGCAAAACAGATACTGAACATACAGCGCATGTTCGTCACGTTCTTTGTGTCGAAATTTGAAACGTCGAGTATTGTGAGTGCCTCACAGTTACTGAACATCCAACCCATATTCGTCACGTTCTCTGTGTTCAGATATTCAATACCCTCTATGGTTGTTAAGTTTGTGCAATCATAGAACCATTTGTAGCAACTCGTTGGACGTGCATTAGCAAATGAAGCATCGAA
>NZ_JH379456.1:40039-48007 GCF_000235885.1 Leyella stercorea DSM 18206 | reverse complement strand
GTGTTTGTGGCTTCGTCGAACACGGCATACGATTCTGCGACTTTTGAGGCTATATCTGTGAAGTAGCCAGTGGTGTAGTTCGCCATTTCCTTACCCACCTTATTTTCGTCGTAAGGTACGGCACCCACAAGGTTAGTGCACTCTGCAAACATATTCTCGTCTTCTTCACATGCTGTTGTCACGAATTTGTCGCTTGCATAGATGGTGGTGAGAGCTGGATCGGAGCAGAACATAAAACTCATATCCGTCACGTTCTTAGTGTCGAATTTTGCGATGTCAAGTGTAGTGATAGCCGAGCAGTTAAAGAACATGAAGCTCATGTCCGTCACGTTCTGTGTGTTGAAGTTTGAAACATCAAGTGTCGTGAGAGCACGACAGTCACTGAACATGCCGGTCATGTTCGTCACACTTTGTGTGTCGAAATTTGATAAGTTGAGTGTTGTGAGAGCGGAACAGCCACTGAACATGAGAGACATACTCGTCACGTTTTCTGTGTTTAGGTATTCAATGCCTTCTATGGTTGTAAGGTTCTTACAACCATAGAACCACAAGTGGCAATTTGTTGGACGTGCATTAGCAAATGAAGCATCGAAGACAACTTTCTTGATGATATTTGCATTCGATCCATCGTCATTGGATTTATACCAACCTGGGGCATTTTTGCCCTCATTCAGCGCAAACGCTCCAGCGGGTTTGTTGGTGTCGTGCTTGAATGTCAGCGTGTTTGTGGCTTCGTCGAACACGGCATACGACTCTGCCTCTTGGGCAAATGCATGGCTACCATAGATGGGCAGGCACATCAAGATTGCAAGTACCAGACGAGCAATCGGGTGTAAAAGTTTAGTTTTCATAATAGAACAGTTAAAAAAAAATATTAGTATTTGGTTGGAGGGTGTGCATTCTATGTTTATATGCACACCCTCCTCTTGAATATTTCAGGGGGCGTGGGTATGGCAGGATGCCATACCCTCCTAAGTTAGTTGCTTGGTGTGAAGCGCAGGGTGTATGTGTATGAGTTCCATGACGGAACCTCGTACTGCGAGAGGCAGCCGTCGCCACCGCAAGAGTTGTTGCCCAAGCCGCGCTGTGCGTAGTCGAAGTGGGCGTAGATCTGCGGGTCGCGAGTGAGGTCGTACCAGTGGAGCTGCGAGTTCCACATCGAGTCGCCCCATGTGCACCAGCGTGTCTCGTCGTAGTGGCCGAGCGAGAAGGCTGCCTGACCCTCTGTCTCGATGTTCAGGGTGAGCGGCTTGCCGAGTTCGCTGTTGTTGCGCAGCGTGAGCGAGCGCATATCCTGATGGTCACCATAGGTCTGTGGGTGGATCATCTCGTCGACCATGTCGTCTACCGTAGTCTGATAGCGGCCGAGCATTGAGCCGGTCTTGCGGTCGGCATAGTTAGACCACGGACCACGTGCGTAGTACTCTACGTCCTCGAAGCCTGCAGCGAACTGCATACCCAGACCCATGCGTGCCAATGAACCGCTTGGCGAGAAGGTTGTCTTCATGTCGACCACGCCGTCAGGATAGAATGTGTAGTCGATGGTGTACTGGCAGCCATCGGCTCTGCCCTGCACGGACAGTGTAGCGTTGTCGCCGCTCTTGGCGAGTGCACCGGTCACGCTGACGTTGGCAGAGTTGCTGAACGACGGGCGGAAGTTGCGGTCGTTGTCCACCTTGCGGTAGCTGTTGAAGTCGGGACCCTCGGCGATGAGTGCCTTGCCGTTGTATGTCCACGACTGCATCTTGCCGTTGTTGAACTTAATCTCGAACTCGCCGTCGGCTGTCTTGCCTTTGACGGTCTGACCCTCTATGGTGAGTGCCGAGTTGTTTTCCATGTCAGCCTTGTGAGCGGCGAGCGTCGGGCGTTTGCCAATCTCGAACTGCTGTTCTGCTACGGCGTAGCCCTGCTCTGCCCACAGCGTAGCCTCCTTCAGGCGCAGCGAGAGGTTGAGCAGATACTCAGCATCGTCAGTGACGCTTGTGGTGTACGGAATATCGATAGAAGCCTCTGTACCGGCAGCGATAGCCGGCATTTCAGCCTTACCCTCCTCGACGATGCGTCCGTCGCGCAGCACCTGATAGACGAGGTCGTACATCTCAAGGTCGACGAATGAGTTCTTGTTCTTCAGTGTCACCTTGCCGCCATCGAAGGCTGTGAACGCAGCGTTCTGATATACGCGCTTCACCTCGGTGAGCTTGCCCGTCCATGCGCGGTCGGGGGTGATGAGTCCGTTGTTTACGAAGTTGCCCTGGAAGCCTACGCCCACGCCACCGGTAGAGTTGTAGTCGTAGCCCGATACCCAGTAGTTGAAGCCGTTCTTGCTCTTGCGCTCGCCATTCACGAGGCGTGCAGGGTCGTAGAAACTCTGGTCAACCCAGTCCCAGATGCAGCCGCCGAGGATGCCGTTGCTTGCCTCGATAACGTCCCAGTACTCCTGCAGGTTGCCCACAGCCTGACCCATCGCGTGTGCATACTCGCAGATGAAGTAAGGTTTGCCTGAATAGCCGTTGCTGCTGTTCTTCACATTCTGCACTGTCGGGTACATTGAAGAGCCGAGGTCGGAGTAGCTCATGTTGCCCTCGTAGTGGATGAGGCGGTTGTCGAGCTGGCGAATCTTGCTGATGCTTGAAGAGAAGTTGCTTGCGCCGCCCGACTCGTTGCCCAGCGACCAGAAGATAACGCTCGGGTGGTTGCGGTCGCGCATCACCATGCGCACCTCGCGGTCGTCGATGGCTGTGCGCCATGTAGAGTTAGAGGCGAGGTTCTGGTTGAAGTGGCACTCCACGTTAGCCTCGTCCATGGTGTACAGACCGTAGGCATCGAACATGGCGTACATCTTCGGCTGGCGCGGATAGTGCGAGGTGCGCACCGTGTTCACGTTAGCCTGCTTCATCATCTCCACGTCGCGCAGCATAGTCTCCATGTCGATGGCGCGTCCGTATTCGGGGTGAGCGTCCTGAGTGTTCACACCCTTGAAGAACACGCGCTTGCCGTTGATGTACACGAGGTTGCCCTTCTGCTCAATGTTGCGGAAGCCGTACTTCGTAGAGAACACCATCTCGTCTGTGCCGTCGGCAGTCTGCTGCTTAACAACAACGCTGTAGAGATACGGGTCTTCGGCGCTCCAAGCGTGCAGACCGCTGAGCTGGCTGATTGTAGCGTTGATGGTCTTTGTGTCAGTGCCGCTGTATTCGGCAGTAGCCGAGCCTACGGTCTTGCCCTCATGGTCGAGCAGTTCAACGAGGAACTTCTTCGCAGCCTCCACGCCGTCTCGGTTGTCCACCTTCAGTGCCACCTTCAGCGTGCCGCTTGTAGCGTCCTCGCTGAGGTTGGGCGCAGTGATATAATGGTCGGCTACGAACACCTTCGGAGTTGCCACGAGATATACGTCGCGGTGAATGCCCGAGAGGTGCCACATGTCCTGACCTTCGAGATAAGAGCCGTCGCACCAGCGGTAGACGCGTACCGAAAGCTGGTTGTCGCCCACCTTGGCGAAGTCGGTGATGTCGAATTCGGCATCGGTGTTAGAGTCCTGCGAGTAGCCCACGTACTTGCCGTTCACCCATACCACGGCAGCACTGTACACGCCGTCGAAGTGGACGAAGAGACGTTTGCCATTCCACGATTCGGGCACGTTGAACGAGCGGCGGTAGAAGCCTATGGCGTTGTGATCCTCCACACCGTAGTAGGTGTAGCCCACGTTGGCGTTCGGCGGATTGTTCTGGAACGGATAGCCCACGTTGGTATATACCGGTTTGCCGTAGCCTGCCATCTCCCAAGAGAGCGGCACGCGGATGTTGTCCCAAGCAGAGTCGTCGTAGTCGGCAGCGAAGAACTCGCTTTCGCCAGGACCATTCTGTGTTCCGGGTACGAACTTGAACTTCCACTCGCCGTTGAGCAGCTGTGTCTCGGCGTTCTGCGGAGTGAGCCACGGCTCGTTGAACGCAGCGTCGCTCTTCATAGCCTCTACCGATGCGTAGGGAATGAACGTAGCGTGAGCATCCTCCTTCCAATCGCCCACCTTCTGCTGATTCTGAATCCACGAAGCATCGAACTTGCGCTCGGTGGGGTCTGTTGTTCCACCGCCGCCGGTTGAGCCGCCTTCTACGTCTTCGAGTGAGATTTCCTTGTACGTAGCCCACGAGCGTGTGTTGCCCTGCGTGCTGCCGTAGAGGATAGACGACATGGCGAGGATGTTGCTCACAGCAGAAGCGTCGCAACGCTGTACGCCGTTGATGTACAGACCGTCCGACTTCAGCTCGACAGTAAGCTCGCCAGAAATGTTTTTCAATACTTCATAATGAGTTCTGCTTCTTGGGTCGAAGCAGTCGAGTTCCAAATTATTATTGCTCTTTGTGTAGAACAGATGTATTACGTTTACGCCGCCCCATCCGTTTGCGCCCTGAAGGTCGTCGCCGATAGAGAGGATGTTCTCGTTCGCTTTCGAGTCGTCGCAGGTGCTGAGGTCGAGCACAGCCTTGAAACTCTGCTTCTGGAAGTTTATCGCCGTCTCGTAGCTGAACGACTTGCCGTTAGGCGTATAGTTGGTGAGTAGCGACTGGCGTGCCTGCACCGAGAGCGTGCCGCCTGCGAGGAGGCACACCAGCGAGAGCATGAGCACGAGGCGCTGTTTGATATTTGATAACATAATGTTTTTAGGTTTGTTGTAATATATAATAATGTATATGCTTACGGAGCGTTATTTCTTTAGCAATGTCTTCTTGCCGCCCACGATGTAGATGCCATCCTGCAGACCCTCGGTGTTGTCCGTAGAGCGTAACTGCTGACCACCGATGTTGTGTACACCGGTTGTGGTGTTGGTGGTTTGCTCTGTCTGTACATCATTGGTCTCTACGCTCTCGATAGCTGTCTCCGGTGTGCTCGGGTCAACGAAGAGCCACTGGGCTGTCTCGAACTCCTTGCCAGGCATCTGTGCGGTAGCCGACAGACGGTTGTAGATGGTGTTCTGATAGAGATACATCGATGCACTTGCTTCCGTGTTGCGGCTTGAGATGGCGTATGCGCCTTCCACCGGCTCGATGCGCCACTCGTTGAATGTGCCTCCGTAGGCAGAGGGGGTGCCCCATAATTCGGCTCCCCACATACTGTTGTCAGAACTGATGCGGTAGAAGCCGGGAGTAGTCGTGCCCTCAATCAGTTCGAGAGTCACCTTTACTTTCTCTCCTCCAAGCACCAAACGTCCGTTCTCGGTACCGAGGAACTGCTTTGCGCCTACGTTGTAGAGGTTGTATGTACCTCCAGCGGTAGGCTCCACGCCCTTGTTGTCTTCGGCTACTGCTGTTGTGCAAGTGCCGAGCAGAGCAAGGGCTGTAATTAAAAGTTTGTTCATAATTGGTTTGTTATTAGTATTTTGTTTTCTTTGTTTTTAAGTATAGTAGACTTAGTGCTTGCCGTGCTTTGCCATTGGCTCTGCCTTCTCTGTAGCAATCATTTTAGGTCCGCGTATGCGTTCGTTAGGCTTCACGCCGCTACGTATTTCGATGTTTATGCCGTCGGAGATGCCAGTCTGCACCTTGCGACGTTCGTATGTCTGCTTGTCGCCTTCGCCCTTTATGACGTACACATACGTGTCGTCGCCGTCGAACTCGATGGCACTCTCCTGAACAGCCAGCACGTTCTTCGCCTCTGCCAATACTATCTCCGCGTTGGCACTATAGCCCGAACGGATGTTTGTGGCGTTGGACGGAAGGTTTACGGCTGCCTTTATCTCAAACTGGTTGGCACCGTTCTGGTCGGTAGCCTTCGGGGCGATGTACTCCAATCGGGCATCGAACTTCAGATCCTGCAGCGCACCGATGGTGATCTTCATCGTCATGCCAGTAGACAGACGACCCACTTCCGTCTCGTCGATGTTACCACGGAAGATGAGGTCGTTCATGTTGGCAACGGTGGCGATGGTCGTTCCGTCGTTGAAGGTGTTGGCAAGAATCACCGAATTGCCCACCTTCACGGGGATGTCGAGTATCAAGCCGGTGATGGTGGAGCGGATGAGCGTTGACGAAGCCGAAGCGTTCGACTTCGATACGCCGTCGCGCACCACTTCGAGGTTGTCTTGAGCTGCGTCCACCTCTTCGCGAGCCTGGCGCAAAGCCTGCGCTATCTTGTCGTACTCGTCGGCAGCGACGAGTCCTTTGTCGAAGAGTGTCTTCTCGCGGTCGTAGTCGGTCTGCGCCTGCTTGCGGTTTATCTCGGCAAGACGCAGGCGCGACTGTGCTGCGCTGAGCGACCCCATGTCCGGGATTACCTTTACCTTGGCAATCACCTCGCCCTCCTGAACCGTCTCGCCAGCCTCTTTGAGTATCTCGGTGATGATGCCCGAGATCTGCGGCTTCACATTCACCTCGTTGCGCGGCTCAATCTTGCCAGTGACGACGGTGGTCTTGCGGATGTCCATTCGCTGCAGTGTAAACTCGTCGTAGACCTCCGGCTGAGGCTGCGACTTGATGTAAAGGAACACGAATGTTCCGATGAAGATCACGGCAACAAGTGCCATGAGGATGTATTTGAAGTATTTTTTCATAAGCAGGGTTGTTTAGGGTTGAGAACTAAGCCTTTATTTTATAAGCCGAACTAAGCCTTCTTAAGCCTTTTTAAGCCGAGGGGACTAAGGCTAACTAAGTCCTCCCCGACGGGGAGGGTTGGGAGGGGCTACTCATCTCTCATTGCGTCGACCGGTTTAATGCTCATGGCTCTCATGGCAGGGGCGAGTCCGGCGAGCACGCCGAGCAGCGATAGCACTGCCACGGCACCGACGGCTGTCCAGAAGCTAATCTGGAAGTGAGCCTTGATGATGCCGTCGGTGGTGTTTGCCATCTCAAGTGCCTGTAGTATGATGACTACGAAGAGGATGCCGCTCATGCCAGCTATGGAGGTGAGCAGTATGCTCTCAGAGATGATTTGCGAGAGAATGCTGCGTGGCGTAGCACCTATGGCGCGGCGTATGCCTATCTCCGTGGTTCGCTCGCGCACCGTCACCATCATGATGTTCGACACACCGATGGCTCCGGCGAGCAGCGTGCCTATGCCCACGAGCCAGATGAGGAGGTTGATGCCCCGGAACATGCTGTCGACCATCGAGAACATCATCTCGGTGTTGAATATCATCACGCCCTTGTCGTCCTTCGGACTCACGTCGTGTGCCTGCGCTATCACGCTGCGCACACGGTCGGTGATGTCGCTCATCTTCACGCCCGGCTTGCCCGTCATGCAGAGCAGGTCGATGCTATGGCCGCGGTTGTACACCTGCTGCACGAGTGTGATGGGCATTATCACAGCCTGCTCGTCGCTACCGTTGATGTTTATGTTGCCATCGCTATAGTTGACACCTACTACATTATAATATATAGAGTCGATGCGTATCACTTGTCCGCATGGGTCGCCGCCATTGGTGAAGAGTGATTTGTACACCTGCTTGCCGATGACGCACACCTTGCGTCCCTGGCTGATGTCCATCTCGTTGATGTAGCGTCCGTAGTACATCTTCGGGGCTGCCACCTCCTGCATGTCGGGCATCACGCCCTTCACGATGCACGTCGCGTGCTTGTCGCCGTGGGTGGCACTGGCTCCCCAGCGTGTTATGGTCGGTGTGACGACATCAAGTTCGGGCACGTGCGCCTTCAGTCGCTTCACGTCGTCGTAGTTCATTGTCCACTGGCGTCCCTTGCGAAATCCGTGGTGTGGAATGGTGGTCTGTTGCGCCCATGCTACAGCGGAGTTGGTGGCGAAGCCGTCGAGACTCTTGTTTATTATCTCCTTCATTCCGTCGCCACCCCCGATGAGTCCGACAAGCATGAACACGCCCCAAAACACGCCGAATCCGGTGAGGAAGGTGCGCGATTTATTGCGAGATAGCGTGTCGAGTATTTCACGCAGGCGGTCTGTGTCGAATCGTATCATTGTTTTCTCTTTTTTTTCTAAGCCGAACTAAGCCTTCTTAGGCCTTTC